>NZ_JADYVD010000001.1 GCF_020193575.1 Ensifer sp. IC4062 | reverse complement strand
GTCGTGAGTGTGTCGTTGACGTTCTTCTGCAACTCCGCGAAGGCGCCCTGGAATTGGCCGTTCATGCTTTGCGTGAGGTCGCCCGCGGCAAGGCTTGCGATGACGCGCCGCGTTTCGGATATGCCGCTGTCGACGCTGCCGACGAGCTCGTTGACGCTCGCGGCAAAGCGGTTGAGGTCGTCGTTGCCGTAGTCCTTGCTGATGCGCTTGGTGAAATCACCCGCCGCGGCCGCCGAAACGACAACGCCGATGCTCGACTGAAGATCGGCGCTCTTTTCTCTGAGCGCCGCTTCCTGGGCGTTGAGTTCACGCACAGCGAGACCGTTCTGTTTGAAGATGCCCACGGCGGCAGCCATGTCGCCGATCTCGTCCTTGCGGCCGGCGAAGGGCACGTCGGCGGAGAGATCACCTCCGGCAAGCTGTTTCATAACGCCCGTCAGCTCGAGGATCGGCCGGCTGAGCTGATTGGTGCCAATGTAGAAAGCTGTACCGATGCCAGCGACCAGACCGAGCCCGGCAATGCCGAGCACAACGAGAACAATGGAGCGCTCAAAGGCTGCGATCTCATCCGTAATCGCTTCAAGCGACTTGAGATTGGCGTCCACGACCACGTCTATCTCGGCCTGGAAAGCCTTGCGGTTGGCCCGATTGGCGTCGTTGTTGCCCTGCTCGTTGGCAGCCTGCGGGGAAACCTCTCGACCGAGACGGGCCGTCTCGGTGCGGAAGGTCTTGAATTCTTCCGCGCGTTTCGTCAGCGCATCGAAGGACGAGAGCTTGTCGGCAGGAACCAGCGGACGCCAGTCTTTGAGCAGTGCGTCGATCTTGTCGAGGTTCTTGAGGAGGCCCTCTGCGAAGGGCCTTGCCTTTTCGATCGTCGGCGCGGCGTAGATACCGCGCGATTCCATGACGACTCCGGTCACCAGGCGGTTGAGCCGTTCGCCCTTGAACGCCCGGTCGGACGCGTTCTGGAATTGATGAAGCTTGTCATTGTACTGCGACACGATCAACAACGACATGCCGGTAATGACGATCGCAAGCAGACTCATGATGCCGACGATCAAGTAGATTTTCCCACGAATTTTCATTTCCTGCCCCCACCGCGTACTCGCCCAAAACGGGAATTAGTTCGCGAACCACACGTATTTGATTAAATTCTAAAATACCTGTGGTTAACAAAAGACCTCATCGATCCGACCGACTTCTAGCGAGCCCGGATTAGGCGTTTGTTCAACAATCTGCAGTACGCGCGGCGCGCCCGATAGAACGCTATAGGCCCGGCTGTCGAGTTGTCGCGGCGCAGGACGTCAATAGTCACAGATCTCGATGCGTGATCTTTGAGGGAACGCCGTTGACCGCCGCTATCCAAGTGGTCGCACAGCGCAAAGCCCGTCGGGAATTGACTTTGCCGGAGATTTGTTCTTATAAGCCGCGCACGTCCGGTCAAGCCATCCTGCCCGTGAGGCGGAGCTGTGCCCGGTTACGTAAACGCTCTTGCACTATGCAAACTCAAGAAGGGCCGCACACCGCGGTATTTAAATAAATGAAGCGTACCTACCAACCGTCCAAGCTTGTTCGCAAGCGCCGTCACGGCTTCCGTGCACGCATGTCCACCAAGGGTGGCCGCAAGGTCCTCGCAGCCCGCCGGGCTCGTGGCCGCAAGCGTCTCTCGGCTTAAGCCGAGCCTGCCCGAAACCTATGTCCGGGCATATGACGTCAGATAAAGACAAGACGACTGTCGGGCGGCTGAAAAGCCGTCCGCAGTTTTTGGCCGTCAGAGCTGGAGAAAGCCGCAAAGGCCCACTATTTCTCCTCGAAGTTCTCGACCGTAACGATCTGGAAGGTGATGCCCGCGTCGGCTTCACAGTCACCAAGAAGCACGGCAATGCCGTAGAGCGCAACCGAATGCGCCGACGCCTCAAAGAAGCAGTGCGGCTTTCAGCCGGGTTTGCAATGAAACCCGGACACGACTATGTGATTGTCGCCCGACGCGATCTGCTGCATGCCCCCTTCGACACATTGACCCGGGCGCTGTGCGATCGCATCGAAAACAAGCCGAAACAGAAGCGGCCTCCGGCCGGTTCCAGGAAACCATGATGGAAAACAACCGCAATTATTTCGTAGCGATTGCACTGTCCGTGCTGATCCTCGTCGCTTGGCAATTTTTCTATGTCAATCCGAGGATCGAGAAGGACCGCATCGCTGCGGAACAAGCCCAGCAGTCGCAACAGGCTCAACCTCAGGGCGGTACGCAGCAAGCGACACCGGGCCAGGCGCCTGGCGGTGCCATCCCGGGCGCCGGCGAAAGCCGCGACCAGGCAATTGCCAAGTCTGCACGCGTTGCGATCGATACGCCGGCGCTTTCCGGCTCCATCAACCTGACCGGCGCACGCTTCGACGACCTGAAGCTCAAGGGCTACCGCGAAACCGTAGACCCAAAGAGCCCCATCATCACCCTCTTGAGCCCGGCGGATACCACTGACGGCTATTTCACCGAAATCGGCTATATCGGCTCCGATGCGACCGGAACGGTGCCGGGGCCGCAGACCGTGTGGACGCTTTCAGGCGGCGACAAGCTCACCACTTCCACGCCGGTGACGCTGACATACACGAACGACAAGGGGATCACCTTCACCAGGACGATCTCGGTCGACGACCGCTACATGTTCCAGGTGGTCGACAGCATCAAGAACGAGACCTCGGCACCGATTTCGCTCTCCTCCTACGGCCGCGTCACCCGCTTCAATAAGCCGACCACGCCGAGCATCTATGTCCTACACGAGGGCTTCATCGGCGTTGCCGGCGACAATGGCCTACAGGAATATGGATATTCGGATGTCGAGGACGAGAAGACGGTAGAACCCGGCAAAGCGACCGGCGGCTGGCTCGGCATAACTGACAAATACTGGGCGACCGCGGTCGTTCCGCCGCAGGAGACGCCCTTCGACATCCGCTTCTCACACTTCACCGATGGCCGCGCTCGCTTTCAGAGCGACTACAAGGCCGATGCGATCACCATTGCACCCGGCCAGACCTCGGAGGTCAAGAATCTCGTCTTTGCCGGCGCCAAGGAAGTTCCCGTCGTCGACAACTACGAGGTAGCCTACTCGATCCCGAACTTCGACAAGCTGATCGACTGGGGCTGGTTCTACTTCATCACCAAGCCGATGTTCAAAATGATGGATTTCTTCTTCCGTCTGTTCGGCAATTTCGGCATCGCGATCCTGATCACCACGATCGTCGTTAAACTGGTCTTCTTCCCGCTCGCCAACAAGCAATATGCGTCGATGGCGAACATGAAGAAGGTCCAGCCGAAAATGGAGGAACTGAAGAAGAAGTTCGGCGACGACCGCATGGGTCTGCAGCAGGCGATGATGCAGCTCTACAAGGACGAGAAGATCAATCCGCTGGCGGGCTGCTGGCCGATCCTCATCCAAATCCCGGTGTTCTTCGCGCTTTACAAGGTGATCTACATCACCATCGAGATGCGCCACGCGCCGTTCTTCGGCTGGATCCAGGACCTTTCTGCTCCGGATCCGACGACGATCTTCAACCTGTTCGGACTGCTGCCTTTCGACGTACCGGTGTTCCTGCACCTTGGTGTCTGGCCGCTCATCATGGGCATCACCATGTTCCTGCAGATGCGCATGAACCCGACGCCGCCGGATCCGACCCAGGCGATGCTGTTTACCTGGATGCCGGTGGTCTTCACCTTCATGCTGGCGTCCTTCCCGGCAGGCCTGGTCATCTATTGGGCCTGGAACAACACGCTGTCGATCCTCCAGCAGGGGATCATCATGAAGCGTCAGGGCGTGAAGATCGAGCTCTTCGACAACCTGAAATCGCTGTTCGCGAAGAAACCCAAACCGGCGGAATAGCCGCCGGCTCTCGTCCGCTTCAAAGGCCCCGGATCGAACGATCCGGGGTTTTTTCTTTTGTCCTTCCGCTTTGCGACAACCGCCTGTCGCAGACGCCCACGCCCGCAACCGTCGAGCGCCCTATCGTCGGCTGGCTTCGATCCGGGGTCCGATCATGTCGCAGCCAACCGTCCTGCCGAGAACCGCGGTGCCAACGCAAGGCCGTGCAACCGGGGTCGCGCTCGTTCTGGGGTCCGCGGTAGTGTGGAGCTTCGGCGGCACCTTGGCGCGCTTCCTCGAGATCGACGATAGCTGGATCATCGTTTTCTGGCGGTCGTTCTTCGCCGCGGCTTTCCTGCTCGGTTTCATGCTGGTGCGCGACGGCGCCTCGAATATGGGGCGGCTCTTCCGCGATATGGGCTGGCCGGGTGTGGCCGTCGGCTGCTGCTTCGCGACAGCATCGACGAGCTTCGTGCTGGCCCTTGCCTACACGACTGTCGCCAACATCCTGCTCGTTCAAGCGGGCGTGCCGCTGATCGCGGCCCTTATGAGCTGGGTCCTATTCCGCGAAGGCGTCTCGCAGCTTACTTGGCTGGCAATCGCCGCAGTCATTGCCGGCGTGCTTGTGATGGTTTCGGATTCGATTACCGGCGCGGTCTCGCCCGTAGGCGATGCGCTTGCTCTCCTGATCGCGTTTGCCTTCGCCTGCGCCACGGTCATCACCCGCCGCTATGCCGATGTCCGCATGACGCCTGCAGCCTGCCTGGGCACACTCATTGCCGCAACGATCGCCGCGACGCAGGCGTCGGGATTTTCCGTTACCCCTTCCGAACTTGGCATCCTCATAGCCTTCGGGGCGCTGAATTTCGGGCTCGGATTGGCGCTGTTCGTCACCGGCGCGCGGCTGCTTCCTTCAGCGCTCGCAGCATTGCTCGGCACAGTCGAAACCGTTCTCGCGCCCCTTTGGGTTGCCGTCATCCATGATGAAATTCCCCGCACCAACACCATCATAGGCGGGTCGATCGTGCTCTTCGCCCTCTTTGCCTATCTCGCAGTCGAGCTCTGGCGGCAACGCCGGCTGCGCACTGAAGCTCGCGCTTGACAAGACGGCGCAAAACATTGAAGCCGACCGGGCAACGGGAAAAAGCGAGCGATGACCGGGAAGAACAAAAACCAGAACGATTCCTCCGCCTTCGGCCGCCCGTGGATCTTCATCCGCGGCGTTCCGGCCATGAAGTTCCTGCCGCCCGAGGGTCCGCTCGAGATCGCCTTTGCCGGTCGCTCGAATGTCGGCAAGTCGTCGCTGATCAACGCCCTTGTCGGACAGAAGGGTCTCGCGCGTACATCGAACACGCCGGGCCGCACCCAGGAACTCAATTATTTCGTGCCGGACGGCTACTCCGGCGAGGCCGGCGACCTGCCGCCGATGGCGCTCGTCGACATGCCGGGCTACGGCTATGCGCAGGCACCGAAAGAACAGGTCGACGCCTGGACGAAGCTCGTCTTCGACTATCTGCGCGGCCGCTCCACCCTGAAGCGTGTCTATGTGCTGATCGACGCCCGTCACGGCATCAAGAAGAATGACGAAGAGGTGCTCGCGCTGCTCGACAAGGCTGCCGTTTCCTATCAGATCGTGCTCACCAAGACGGACAAGATCAAAGCGGCGGGCGTACCGCGGCTCATCGCTGAAACGATCGAGAAGATCAAAAAGCGCCCGGCCGCCTTTCCCGAAGTACTGTCGACTTCTTCTGAAAAGGGTGCCGGAATAGAAGAATTGCGGGCGGCGATCGATCTCGCCGTCGCCCGCTGACCGGTATGTCTCCCGCACGAAGACAAAGTCTTTGATCTTCGTCACTACTCTGACACGAAAAGCGCTCTATTTCTGCGAGCGGCGGCACTCTTTGCCGACCGGGCCAAGATGCAGGAGAGAGACATGTCTGATTTGATTGTCGTGGGATTCGATTCGACGGAAGAGGCCGACAAGGTCCTCTTGAAGCTGAACAGCCTGAAGAAAGAATATCTGATCGACCTTGAGGATGCGGTCGTGGTCGTGCGCGACGGCGAAGGCAAGGTGCACCTGAAGCAGAGCCTCAATCTCACCGCCGTCGGCGCCACCTCTGGCCTCCTTTCGGGTTCGCTGTGGGGCGGCCTTGTCGGCTTGCTCTTCCTCAATCCGCTTGCGGGCTTCGCGATCGGCGGAGCACTCGGCGCGGGTGCCGGGGCCCTCTCCGGCTCACTTGCCGACTACGGCATCGACGACGAGTTCATCAAGTCGCTCGGCAATACAATCCCGAACAATTCTTCCGCACTCTTTGTTCTGGTGCGCAAAGTGCAACCGGAAAGAGTACTCGCTGAGTTTTCGGGGCTGCGCGGCCGCGTGTTGAAAACGTCGCTCTCGCCCGAGCAGGAGCAGAGGCTGCAGGCTGCGCTGTCCGACGTACAGACTCCGCCGCAGGCCACCGCGTCCTAAATCCCGGGATGGCCCCGCACGCGGCCAGCCGGCCACCTTCTCCCCATTTGATGGGGAGAAGGTGTCAAGGTAAGGGGCAAAAAGCCTCGTCTGCCTTCATGCGGCGGCCGGCGCAAATGTCAGCGCCAGTCCATTGATGCAGTGCCGCTTGCCGGTCGGCGGCGGGCCGTCGTCGAAAATGTGGCCGAGATGCCCGCCGCAGCGGCGGCAGTGGCATTCGATCCTTGTCATGAAGAGGGAGTTGTCCTCGCGTGTGCGGACTGCGTCTGGAAGCGATTGCCAGAAGCTCGGCCAGCCGGTGCCGCTGTCGTACTTCGCCTCGGAGGAATAGAGGGCTAGCCCACATCCAGCGCAGTGGAATATCCCCTTGCGTTTCTCGTTGTTGAGCGCGCTCGTGAAGGGCCGCTCCGTGTCCTCCTCCCGCAGTATGCCATACTGGTCCGGGGTCAGGATCGCGCGCCACTCCTCATCCGTCTTCACCACTTCGAAAGTCTCGCCGCCGGCCGCACGCGCGGGAGGCGCGAAGCCACGCGCCACCGCCCATGCGGCTAGCGCGGCGCCCGTCATCAGGAAATTGCGACGGTTCGTCATGGGAACCTCCGGTCCTACAGCCGCTCGCCCTATGCTCTATTTGAGGAGACATGCAGCAGGCACTTTCGCCGTTGGTGCTCAACTTGGAGCTTAGCGGCCCGATAGAACCAGGACAAAACAAAGTCCATCAAACCGCCGTGAGAGCGCCGACCCGCGGCAAAGCACGCAGCTTAGGCGGCGGGCCGACGCCCGCCACCCCGCAAAGCGGATCACCCCTTCGGCAGCAGCACCTTGTTGATGACATGAATGACGCCGTTCGACTGCCTCACGTCGGCAATCGTCACCCAGGCGGTGCCGCCGGTTTCGTCGGTCAGACTGATCTTGCCGCCATCGGCCTTTGCCTTCAGGATGCAACCGCCGACCGTCTTGACGTCGTGTTCCCCGCCATCATCCTTGATCATCTCGGCGATCGCCGACGACATCGCGTTGGCGGCGACGACATGGCAGGTCAGCACAGTCGTGAGCTTGTCCTTGTTCTCGGGCTTCAACAGTGTGTCGACGGTGCCGGCCGGCAGGGCCGCGAAGGCTTCGTTCGTCGGCGCGAAGACGGTGAACGGCCCCTCGCCCTCAAGGGTCTCGACAAGACCGGCAGCCTTCACGGCCGCGACCAGCGTCGTGTGATCCTTCGAGTTGATGGCATTCTCGACAATATTCTTGTTGGCATACATCGGCGCGCCGCCGACCATCGGGTTCTCGGCGTAGGCGACGACCGCACCTGTCGTAAACATGGAGGCGACAAGTGCCGGACGGATCACAAACTTGAACATCTCTCTTCCTTCCTGTTGCGCTTGCCCGCTGAGACGACCCTCGAAAGTGTCCGCTCGGGCGATTGCTGTTCCTCCAAGGGAACATCACAAGCAACGGAAGGCGCGGAGAAAGAGTTTCAGGTCATACGTATTGCTCGTAACGATCTGAAAACACGCCGTTATTCCTGCGGGCCACCCTTACAGATTTCGGGCCGTGCCCTGGGCGACAACCGCGCCGGTGGGCGCGCCGGTCGGCGAACCGCCAAGCGGCTCGACACTGATGGCAAGGGTCGATCCCTTGCCGAATCTAGTCCGCATTGCGGGCGGCACCAGGATTTCGCCTTCGCCGGACTGCGGCAGTACGCCCAGCGAGACGGCCGGGTTGTCGCCCTCGATCAGCCAGAGTTCGAGAGACTTTTCCTCCGTCTGCCGCGCCGCCACCGGCGTCAGCTTCAGACTCCCGGACGCTCTGTCGAAGCGGGCCACGAGATTGATGGCACTGCCTTCGCCGGTAAGTTCCGCAACCAGCGGCTGGCTTTGCGGCTCGCTGAAGAGGCCAGCCATGGACGCGCCCATGATTGCGACGGCGGCGAGCGAAGCGAAGGCGAGGCTGCGCCAGAGAAGAAGCGAGTTCCAGAACCCGACCCGAGGGCTGGCCGCCGGCGGCGGTGGAAAGATGCTGCGCTCAACGGCGGCAAATACGTGGGCTGAAGGGCGAACCGCTTCATAGGCATCGTCGAAAGAGGCGAGATTGTGCTGCCAGCGATCGACCATGGCGGCGAAATTCTGGTCCGACGCCATGCGCGCCTCGACCTTGCGGCGGTCCTCCGCCGACAGAACGCCGAGCACATATTCCCCTGCGATCACCTCATCGCGCCGAAAATCTCCGCTTTCGGGATTCTGCGTCGTCATCGCTCCATGCACTCTCTCAGCTTCAAGAGGCTGCGTCTCAACCAGGTCCGCATCGTATTGAGCGGTACCGCGAACATCTCGGCCAGTTCCTGGTAGCTCAATCCTTCGACATAGGCTCGGCGCACTGCCTCAGCGCGGTCCTTCTCGAGCTCCTCCATGCAAGCGTCGATCCGCCTGCCTTCCGACCGGACTGCTGCCGATCGTTCCGGATCTGGAGCAGGATCAGCCAAATCATAGATCTCGTCAATTGCGTTTGCGACGGGTTTTCGCGACCGGATGAGATCAATTGCATGATTGCGTGCGATTGCCGTCAGCCAGGACATGGGGCTTGCCTGGCCTGTCGCGAAACGGTCGGCGCGTTGCCAGACCTTGACATAAATTTCCTGTAGCGCTTCTTCCGCTTCACTGCGATCCTTGAGGATACGCAGACAGACGCCGAATAGTTTCGGGCTCGTCTGGCGATAGAGCGCCGCGAAGGCATCGCGGTCTCTCAGGACCACGCGGCCGAGCAGCGCGGAGATCTCCTCATCGACCATGGCGATTGCGCCCCTTACGGCTTCAAAGCATCACCATAGGATAGAGAGACCGGCAGAGCCAGCAGCAGTGTCATGAAGGCTTTATGTTGCGCCCCGATCATTCCATCCTTTCGGAACTTGCGTTTTCGCCATGAAAGGCTCTAAACAGCAGCCGATATTCTTCGAGGGTCCGCCATGTCCGCATCAGAGAGTGAAATCCAGGCACGTCTGCTCACCCAAGCACTGCCCTACATGCAGCGCTACGAGAACAAAACGATTGTCGTCAAATATGGCGGCCATGCCATGGGCAATCCGGAACTGGGGCGTGCGTTCGCCAGCGACATCGCGCTTCTGAAACAGTCCGGCGTCAACCCGATCGTGGTCCACGGCGGCGGACCCCAGATCGGCGCGATGCTCTCGAAGATGGGCATCGAATCGAAATTCGAAGGCGGGTTGCGCGTCACCGACGAGAAGACCGTCGAGATCGTCGAGATGGTGCTCGCCGGCTCGATCAACAAGGAAATTGTCGCTCTCATCAACCAGACCGGCGAATGGGCAATCGGCCTTTGCGGCAAGGACGGCAACATGGTGTTCGCCGAAAAGGCCAAGAAAACCATTCGCGATCCGGACTCCAACATCGAACGCGTTCTCGATCTCGGTTTCGTCGGCGACGTGGTCGAGGTGGACCGCACCCTGCTCGATCTGCTTGCGCGTTCTGAGATGATTCCTGTGATCGCGCCGGTGGCGCCCGGCCGTGATGGTCACACCTACAACATCAATGCCGATACCTTTGCGGGTGCCATCGCTGGAGCGCTGAACGCCACCCGCCTGCTCTTCCTGACCGACGTGCCCGGGGTGCTCAACAAGCAGGGCGAACTCATCAAGGAACTGTCGGTGGCGCAGGCGCGCGCTCTGATCGCCGACGGCACGATTTCCGGCGGCATGATCCCGAAGGTCGAGACCTGCATCGACGCCATCAAGGCCGGCGTGCAGGGCGTGGTCATTCTGAACGGCAAGACCGCCCATTCGGTCCTGCTCGAGATCTTCACCGAACGCGGCGCTGGCACGCTGATCGTACCGTGATCTGGCGCGAGAGCGCCGCGAATATTATGTAGCGGCGCTCCCGTAGACCTTCTGCGCGTCCTCGCGCAGGCGCTCAATCATGGCGCGATAGGGAAACGGTCCGTAGCTGACCCGGCCAACACCTGCCGCTGCAAGCGTCGCCAGATCCGGCGCGCCCGGCTTCATCATGACATTCACCGGCAACGGCGACGCTGCGCAAAGTTTGCCGATCAGCTCCGCATCGGCCAATCCCGGCACAAAGAAGCCGCTGCCACCGGCCTCGGCATAGGCCTTGGCGCGGGCGATCGCCTCGTCGAGCAATTGCGCATGGCGTGTCGCATCGCTTTCCTGGAGGAAGAGGTCGGTTCGCGCGTTGATGAAGAGCGCTATGCCACGCCGCTCCGCCATTTCGCGGATCGCCCGGATGCGTGACGCCTGCTTGTCAATTGCATGGACACCACCGTTGCCGACCACCTGATCCTCGAAATTGATACCGATTGCCCCGGCATCGATGAGTTGCGCGACGTTCGCCGCGCCGCCAGCAGGATCCTCGGAATAGGCACCCTCGAAATCCACCGAAAGCGGAAGGTCCGTGGCGCCGACGATCAGCCGGACGATTTCGAGCAGGAGCGCAAGCGGTATCTTTTGCCCATCGCCAAAACCCTGCGCCGCCGCGACCGACCAGCTTCCGGTTGCCAGCGCCTTTGCACCGGCCTCGGCCACGCAGCGGGCGCTGCCGGCATCCCAGATGTTGTACAGAACGATCGGGTCGCCCTTGCGATGCAAGGCTCCGAAAGCGAGCGCCCTTTCCTGCTGATTCATCGAATATCCTCCGCAAACAATCCAACGGGTTTCATCTTTCCCTCATGACGCAGCAGCCATTGCTTTCGCCAGAGACCGCCGCCATAGCCGGTCAGCGATCCGTCCGAGCCGATGCAACGGTGACAAGGGACAACGATCGCGATGCGATTGGCGCCATTTGCCTTGGCCACGGCACGCACCGCCTGCAGTGTAGCGACGTCCCGCGCGATATCGCTGTAAGACCGCGTCTCGCCCACCGGTATTTTTAAAAGCTGCGCCCACACCTCCCGTTCGAAGACGCTGCCGTCGAGCGCCAAGGGCGTCCGGAATTCGCTCGAGTCGCCAGCGAAGTAGGCTTTCAGTTCCGCCTCGATCTGATCGATCGGCGGCACCCTTCCGGGTGCAACCGCGGATCGCGCCTTACGTTTCAGGCTTTCCATTTCGGTCGGCAGGGCCTTGCGGTCATGGAATTCAAGCAACTGAAGATGCGTCTTGTCGGCGACCGCTACCATCGGCCCGAGCGGCGTTTCGATCGTATCGGCAAAAAGCAGTTGCCGGCCCTGCGACATGGCAGGCGCCTCCCCGATCAACTTCGCGAAGGCGGCGCGAAACCCGCTCGGCGAATCATAACCGGCATCGATCTGCGCCTCGATGACACTGGCGCCGGCCGAAAGTTGACGAGCGGCCTCACCCATCCGCCGCTGACGGGCGAGGTCGAGGAAGGTGACGCCGAACGCCCGCTTAAAGGCGCGACGCACGGTCGAAGGATCGAATCCGCGCTGAACAAGGTCGTCCTCGGTCCAGCGACGGTCCGGAGCGCGGTCAAGCAGTTTCAGAAGGTCGTTGACCAGCGGCTCTTTGTCAGAGGGCTGGTTGAGCGGACGGCACCGCTCGCAGGGCCGGAAGCCGGAGTTGACGCAGGCGGCGATGCTGTCGAAAAACAGGGTGTTTTCGCGCTTCGGCTTGCGGGCGGGGCAGGAGAGCCGGCAAAAGATGCCGGTGCTCTTGACGCAGACAAAGGCTTGGCCTTCGTAATCCACGCTTCGGGCCAGAAGCGCGTCGTAAAGGATGTCGTCGTTCGGTAGGTCGAAAAGCATGCCGCTCTTTTAACACTCGAGGGCCGACTCGTCCGCCGAAATTCGGGCGTCTATTTTCGGGCGGTTTAAAGAACGATGAGCATCACGACGCCGGCTACGATCAGCAGGCAGCCGAGCAGTTCGAGACGGTTAATCCACTCGCGAAAGACGAAGAAGGACGAAGCGAAGGTGAAGAGCATCTCGACCTGCGCCACCACCTTAACGATGGCGGCCTGCTGCAAGGTCATCGCCATGAACCAGCCGAAGGATGCTGAGGCGCCGACAAAGCCGACGACTATGGCCGGTCGCCATGCGGTGCCGATGCGTTGCAGTTCCCCCGGCTCGCGGACCATGATCCAGGCAAGCATCACGACGGTCTGCAGCAGGATCACGAAGCCGAGCGTGAAACTCGCCTGCATGATGTAGTCCGGTGCCGGCAGGCTGGGCGCCAGCGCCAGCGATGCGGAGCGATAGGAGACGGCCGAAAGCCCGAAGAAGGTGCCGGACATGAGACCGATGCCGGCAGTGCGGGTGAAAACAGAGATTATCAGAGATCGCGCGCTGAACGTGGTGCGGGCGACGGAGATCAGCATGACACCGACCACCGAAATGGCGATCGCCACCAGCGTGCCCTGGCTCGCTTTCTCGCCGAGGAAGATCAGGCCGAAAAGTGCCGCCTGCGCCGGTTCGGTACGAGAATAGGCCGTGCCCACGGCGAAGTTTCGGAAGGAGAAGAGATGGACGAGCAGGAAAGTCGCCGCGATCTGCGCCAGTCCCCCGACGACTGCCCAGAGAAAAAAGGTGGCGTTCGGGACTGGCAGGGGATGTCCGGCGCCGCGCCAGAGGATCACAAGGTAGAACAGCGCAAAAGGCAAGCCGAAGCCGAAGCGCACGAAGGTCGCGCCGGTGGTGCCCATGACGCCCTTCAAGTGCTTCTGCATCGCGGAGCGGACATTCTGAAGAAAGGCCGCGGCGACGGTGATGAGAACCCATGTTTCCATCTTCGCGAGCTAGCACGCGAGCGACGGACAATCCATTGGTGCGCGCGGCGCGAGTTAAAATAATCCGTTTTCTTTCGTAGGCCTGCCATGTCATAACCCGGCCATGAAAAAGCTCGATCGCCTTCCGACCTATGCCGAGTTCGCCCACGTTACAGACTGGGTCTTCGATCTCGACAACACGCTCTATCCGCACCACGTCAACCTGTTCGCGCAGATCGACCGCAACATGACGGCCTATGTCGCCGAGCTCCTGTCGCTCGAGCCGGCCGAAGCGAAGAAGTTACAGAAGGAATATTACCGCGACCACGGCACGACGCTGCAGGGGCTTATGATCCACCATGGCGTCGATCCGAACGACTTCCTTGAGAGGGCGCACGCGATCGACTACAGCGTGGTTCCGGCCGACCCGGCGCTTGGCGAAGCGATCAAGGCGCTGCCGGGACGCAAATTCATCTTCACCAATGGCAGCGTCGCCCATGCGCAGATGACGGCGCGCGCACTCGGCATTCTCGACCACTTCGACGACATCTTCGACATCGTCGCCGCCAATTTCGTGCCTAAGCCTGCCGGCGACACCTATGACAAGTTCATGAGCCTTCACCGCGTCGACACCCGCAACGCCGTCATGTTCGAGGACTTGCCGCGCAATCTTGTGATCCCGAAAGCGCTCGGCATGAAGACCGTGCTGCTCGTGCCGCGCAATCTCGAATACGAATTCGCGGAAGCATGGGAGACGTCGAGCGACGCGGACGAGCAGATCGACTACGTCACCGAAAACCTCGTCGGGTTCCTGCGGCGAGCCGTGGCGCACACCTGACGCGACACGATTGACCCACCGCTGTTTCGCCAAAGGTTCAAATTACCAAAGTTTAACTGGCGCCGGCACCGGGCCTACCTATCCTTTGCTCAGGATAACTGATCGAGGGAAGCATGATGCGCAACAGGACTTTCATTCTCGGCGCCACCGTCCTTGCCGTGGCGGTCGCCGGCCCTTCAGCACCGTCATTTGCAGCCAAAAACAAACTCACGCCCGAACAGCGCGCGGAGCGCATGATCAAGTACCTCGACGCGAGCGGCGATTCCAAGATCTCCCTTCAGGAGCTCCAGGCGCGCGTCTCGTCCAATTTCAAGAGCTTCGACACTAACGGCAATGGTGAGATCAGCCGCGACGAGATCGCGGCAAAGCGCCAAGCATTCCGCGAGGCGCGCAAAGCATGGCGCGACGCTCGGACGAAGACCGACGCAGAGCGGAACCAGGCGCTCGCCAAGCTCCGCGAGGCTCGCCCTGCCATGCTGCCAGGGATGCGGCCGCGTGCCTTCGCCCGCATCGATGCCGACGGCAACGGCGCTCTCAGCGCAGCCGAAGTGGCAGGTGCGGCGGAACGAATGTTCAAGCGCCGCGACCGGAATGGCGATGGAATGATCGACGCCACCGACTTTACCAGAAAGGCCTGACGCGATCCGTCTCGCCGTCTTTGTCATGAAAGAGGGTGCGAGGGCCGCAGTTCTACCGGCGGCCCGATGCCATCGGTATCGATCGCGGATCGATGCTCTCGTAGAACCGGGCGATGATCTCCCAGGCCTCTTCCGCGGTCTCGACAAAATGCACGAGATCGACGTCGTTCGGCGCGATCGTGCCGAAGTCGGCCAGTGCCTCAAAGTTGATGATGGTGCGCCAGAACTTTTCGCCGAAGAGAATGAGCGGCACCAAGGCCAGACGGCCCGTCTGCATCAGCGTCAGCGTTTCGAACAATTCGTCGAGCGTGCCGAAGCCGCCTGGAAACACGGTGACCGCCTTCGCGCGCAGCAGAAAGTGCATCTTGCGAATGGCGAAATAGTGGAAATTGAACGAGAGCTCTGGCGTCACGAAGCGGTTTGGCGCCTGTTCGTGCGGTAGCACGATGTTGAGGCCGATCGAAGGAGCGCCGGCATCCGCCGCGCCGCGGTTTCCTGCCTCCATCACTCCGGGACCGCCGCCAGTGACGATGACATATTCCTTGAAGCCGAGCTTTGCGGACTGCTCCGAGCAGATCCGCGCGAATTTGCGCGCTTCGTCGTAGTAGATCGATGCCGCTTCTAGGTTCTTGCGCTGCGTATCGTTCTTGGCCGCCCAGGCTTCGCCGCCCGGCTCCGGAATGCGCGCGCCGCCGAACATCACCACGGTCGAGTTGATTCCCCGCTCCTCAAGCATCATCTCCGTCTTCAAGAGCTCGAGCTGCAGACGTACCGGCCTCAATTCTTCGCGGCAGAGAAAATCATCATCGACATAGGCGAGACGATAGGTCGGCGATGCCGACTGCGGCGTCAGCGGCACGGTCGAGGCGCGCAACCTGCTTTGCGAGCTGTCGGCCAGCGGATCCCAGACTCCATCCTTGCGGCGCAGATTGCGCTTCTTCATGCGTGCCATATTTCATCTTCCCGTCGCGTTGCGAACAGATGGCATCTCGTCCGGACGCGCCCTGTCGTGTTTCCTCGGTCATAGAGGCGTCCCTACTGCCGGAAACACGGAAGTTTGCCAAGTCCTGCTGAGATGTCGGAGCCAAAAGCGCTTCAACTTTTTCAGATTTATGCCTCTGCAGCGCAACGCGTCATCGAGACGCGTGAGGCCGCTGGAGCACTTTGAATTGCTGCATAACTTTGTCCTCAAATCGGTTCCGATTTAAGGAATTATGCAGTAGAGCTTGCACGACAACGCCGAACCTAAGGAATTCCGATGACGACCCACGACCTTGCCTCCCTGTCGCAGACCATCGAGACCGCCTTCGACAATCGCGAAGCCGTCAATACCGGTACCCGCGGCGCCGTCCGCGACGCGGTCGAAGCGGCGCTGAACCTGCTCGACAGCGGCAAGGCCCGCGTCGCCGTACGCGGTGAGGACGGCACCTGGACCGTCAATCAGTGGCTGAAGAAAGCCGTTCTTCTGTCCTTCCGGCTGAACCCGATGGAGCTTGTCAGGGGCGGACCCGGCGAGTCGGTCTGGTGGGATAAGGTTCCCTCCAAGTTCGACGGTTGGAGCGTCAACGAATTCGAGAAGGCCGGCTTCCGCGCCGTTCCGAACTGCGTCGTCCGCCGCTCGGCCTATATAGCGCCGAACGCGATTCTGATGCCGTCCTTTGTCAATCTCGGCGCCTATGTCGGCGAGGGCACGATGGTCGATACCTGGGCAACTGTCGGTTCCTGCGCGCAGATCGGCAAGAACGTGCACCTTTCCGGTGGCGTCGGCATCGGCGGCGTGCTGGAGCCGATGCAGGCGGGACCGACGATCATCGAGGACAACTGCTTCATTGGCGCCCGCTCGGAGGTCGTCGAAGGCTGCATCGTGCGCGAAGGCTCGGTTCTCGGCATGGGCGTCTTCATCGGCAAGTCGACCAAGATCGTCGATCGCGCGACCGGCGAAGTGACATACGGTGAAGTGCCGCCGTATTCCGTCGTGGTGGCAGGCTCGATGCCGTCCGCCTCGACCATGGCAAACGGCCAGCCGGCCCCGAACCTCTATTGCGCGGTCATCGTGAAGCGTGTCGACGAGAAGACCCGCGCCAAAACCGGCATCAACGAACTGCTCAGAGACTGATGCGATGGCCGAGGAGGGGCGGCAGCCGAGTATGACCTGGCTGTTCTTCAGCCCCTCCGGCCGCATCGGCCGCCTGCCCTTCTTCCTCTCCTGGCTTTTCTGGTTCCTCGTCGGCTGCGTCTTCCTCATGCAAATGCTGAAGAACGAAAACGAGGACGCCGCATTGGCGCTTTGGACACTGGCGCTCATCGTCTCCGGCGTCCTTTCGACCGTTTCCATCGCCATGCTGGCAATCAAGCGCCTGCATGACATCGGCTATCCCGGCCCGCTGGCACTCTGTCTTTTCATTCCGGTGCTGAGCCCGATCGTGTTCATCGCGCTTTGTCTGTGGCCGGGCATGAGGGGCGAGAACGAATTCGGCGGCCCCAACGACGGCCCGAGCCGCTAAAGATTTCGCCTGTACATTAGCGTTCCCGCCGCGTATGTAGCGCGCCATGAACAGGCCCGCGACGTGTTGGCCGCGGCAATCGACGCTTGATGACGACCTGATCCAAGTCGCTCGTCCGTCGGCGTGAAGACCGAAATCCGAAAGACAAGATATGAATGAGTTCGAAGGGATCGCGCCCGCGATCGCCGAGGCGTTGGCAAGACGGGGTTACAACGAGCTGACGCCGGTGCAGAAAGCGATGCTCGATCCGGCGCTCGATGGCGCCGACGCCCTCGTTTCCGCCCAGACCGGGTCCGGCAAGACGGTGGCCTTTGGGCTGGCGCTTGCCCCGACACTGCTCGGCACAGAGCGTTTCGGCGCGGCCGCCGCACCGCTCGCCCTCGTCATTGCACCCACACGCGAACTGGCGCTGCAGGTCAAGCGTGAACTCGAATGGCTCTACGAGATGGCTGGCGCCACTATCGCCTCCTGCGTCGGCGGCATGGATATGCGCAACGAACGGCGCGCGCTCGAACGCGGTGCCCACATCGTCGTCGGCACACCGGGACGCCTTTGCGACCACATCCGCCGGGATTCGCTCGACATATCGGCGCTCCGCGCCGTCGTGCTGGATGAAGCGGACGAGATGCTGGACCTCGGCTTTCGCGAGGATCTGGAATTCATCCTCGAAGCGGCGCCTCAAGACCGGCGCACGCTGATGTTTTCGGCGACCGTGCCGCGCTCGATCGCAACCCTTGCGAAGAATTACCAGCGGGATGCCATACGCATCAGCACCGCTTCCGAAGAGAAGCAGCATGGCGATATCGAATATCGATCGCTCGTTGTCGCGCCGAGCGACCGCGAAAACGCAATCATCAACGTGCTTCGCTACTACGAGGCACGAAACGCGATCGTCTTCTGTTCCACCCGTGCCGCGGTCAATCACCTGACGGCCCGCTTCAACAATCGCGGCTTCTCGGTTGTGGCGCTCTCCGGCGAACTCAGCCAGAACGAGCGCACCCACGCGCTGCAGGCCATGCGCGACGGCCGCGCCCGCGTCTGCATCGCGACGGATGTTGCGGCGCGCGGCATCGACCTGCCCGGACTGGAACTGGTGATCCATGCCGATCTGCCGACTAACCCCGAGACTTTGCTGCATCGAAGCGGACGCACGGGTCGAGCAGGTCAGAAGGGCGTCAGTGCGCTGATCGTCCCGGTCAACGCACGCCGCAAGGCCGAAAGGCTCTTGGAAAACGCACGCATCACCGCGATCTGGGCGAAACCGCCCTCAGCGGACGAGGTTGCGAGCCGTGACGACGAGCGCATCGTCGCCGATCCGGCGTTCGACGAACCGCCGCGCGAGGACGAACAGGCGATCGTGCGGGCGCTGATCGACCGTCACGGCGCAGAGAAGCTGGCGGCAGCCTTCGTGCGGCAGTTCCGTACCGGTCGCTCGGCACCGGAAGAACTCGCCGATGTATCCCTTGCCGACGAGCGCAGGAAGGGGCGGCGCGATGCCGCCGCAACGACGCGCGAAGATTTCAGCGCACCGCGCGCCGACTTCACCGACGGCAGCTGGTTTTCGCTCTCGGTCGGCCGCAAGCAGAATGCCGAACCGCGCTGGCTGATTCCGATGCTGTGCCGCCACGGCAAGCTTTCCAAGCGCGATATCGGCGCGATCCGGATGCAGCCGGAGGAGACCTATGTCGAACTGACGGCCGAAGGCGCCGAACGTTTCCTCTCGGCCATCGGCCCGAACCGGACGCTCGAAAAGGGCATTCGCGTCAAGCCGCTCGCGGGCACCCCGGATTCCTCCCGGTCGCGACAGGAAAAGCCCGCACTCGCGAAGAAACGGACCGGCGACGCAGCACGCGAGGATTTCAAACCGAAGCGCAAGTTCGAAAAGAACCAGGCCTTTGCCGACGGCGCACGTCCTGACAAGGGAAACGAAAAACCCCGGGGAAAGAAGGGCAAGCCAGGCGCGCAAAAAGATGCTGGTGGCTTCAAACCCAAAGCGAAACGCGCCAACGCCAAGAGCAGGCAATATTAATCACGATGATTTTGGGTCGTCTCGATCCAAAATCACAAACGTGATCGACTCCAATAAGTTGAGACGCGCCCGGGCGGAAAACCGCCCGGAGCGTTGGCTAGGGCGCTTCGTGTGGCACGAACGCATTTGCTTTCTTCGAGCACCCTTCGATGAATACCAGCGCTGCGAGTGCCTCAGCGATTTTATTCTCCAAAAGCGGTAAATCACGCTGCGGACATTCTTTTTGTGGATCGTTCCCGCACGTTTCCTCCTCGAAAAGCGCCACGATTGCGCTATCCTGCGCAAACTTCAATCGCCAGCCACAAAGGAGCAGACCATGAGCCTCCGTATCAACCAAACAGCGCCCGACTTCACCGCCGACACCACGCAAGGCTCGATCAATTTCCATGAATGGATCGGCGACGGCTGGGCCGTTCTCTTCTCGCATCCGAAGAATTTCACGCCCGTCTGCACCACCGAACTTGGCGCCATGGCCGGGATCGAAAACGAATTCCGCAAGCGCGGCGTCAAAATTATCGGCATCTCGGTCGATCCGGTCGAAAGCCACAGCAAGTGGAAGAACGACATCAAGGTCGCAACCGGTTTTGACGTCGAATATCCGCTGATCGGCGACCGGGATCTCAAGGTGGCCAAGCTCTACGACATGCTGCCGGCCGACGCCGGCGATACGTCGGAGGGCCGCACGCCGGCCGACAACGCCACCGTGCGCTCGGTCTACGTCATTGGTCCAGACAAGAAGATCAAGCTGATCCTCACCTATCCGATGACGACCGGCCGCAATTTCAACGAGATCCTGCGTGCGATCGATTCGATTCAGCTGACGGCCAAGCACCAGGTTGCGACGCCCGCGAACTGGCAGCAGGGTGAGGACGTCATTATTACCGCGGCGGTATCCAACGAGGATGCGATCCAGCGCTTCGGTTCCTTCGATACGATCCTGCCCTATCTCCGGAAAACGAAGCAGCCGACCGCCTAACATCAGAGACACGCAGCGGCGTTCGAACATGTGGCCCATGAAGCGCTCGGCGTTTCATGGGCCACGGGCTATCTAAGTCCAAGACTCAAGCCTCCAGAAACCGCAGCCCTGCCACCGCAACGATGATCATGGCGATGCTGATCATCTCAGCCCTCGATCAGAGGGCGATGCGCACTGCCGCGCTGATGCGCAAGCTCGGCGGCGTATCGCAGAAGATGCTGACGCAGACGCTCAAAGAACTAGAGCGCAACGGACTGGTGATCCGCGACGACAAGCAGACCGTGCCGCCGCATGTCGAATACCACCTAAGCGCGGTCGGGCGGTCGTTGAGCGACACGCTTGTGGTCCCCGACCGCTGGGCTGAAACCCATTTCGGCGAACTCGATGCAGCGTGCGAGCGTTACGACGCGGAGCACGACGGCTGAACTGCACCGACCGGTTCAGCGCGTCCCGCCTGCCGATCAATCTCCGTCGATCTGCGACTGCGCCATGACCTTCACTACCCAGTCTGCAAAGACGCGCAGACGGCTGCTCAAGTGCCGGTTCGGCGGGTAGACCAGATAGATCGGCATCGAATCGACCTGCCAATCGGGCAATACCGGGACCATGGTGCCGGCGCGAAGATCGTCGCGAACCATGAAGAACGGCGCCTGGATGACACCCATTCCCGCGCGCGCGGCGGCGATATAGGTCGTTGATTCGTTTGCGGCGACGGTATAGCGGCTATTGACCTCGATCTCCTCATTCCCCCGCCGGAAATGGAAGGGCATCTGCTGCCCTGACTTCGGCATGAAGTAACCGACGGCATTACAATTCTTCTCGAGGTCCGATGGGTGTCGCGGCACCGGGTGCCGCTCGAGGAAGTCCCGCGAGGCACAGGTGATGAATTTCATCTCGGTGATGCGCCGGGCGATCAGCGACTGGTCCGTCAAAGTGCCACCGCGGACGGCGCAATCGACGTTCTCGGCAAGGTAGTCGATCGTGCGGTCCGAGACGCCAAGATCGATCTGTATGTCCGGGTATTTCTTATGAAATTCCGGCAAGGCCGGAATGATGATCAGGTTGGCAAAGGCGCTGGCCGTTTCGACGCGCAGCCGCCCCTTCGGCAGGCTCTGCGCGCTCGACAGGCTGCCGTCCAGTTCGTCGAGATCGGAAACCAGGCGTGCGGCACGCTCGTAGTAGAGTGCGCCGTCCGGCGTCACTAGGACGCGCCGCGTCGTGCGATTGAGCAATTTGGTGCTCAGGTGCGCCTCCAACCCCTGGATGAGGTTGGTCACCGTTGCTTTCGGCATGTTGAGCGAGGCGGATGCCCGGGTGAAATTGCCGGTCTCCACCACACGAAGAAAGGCGCGCATGGCCGTGAGCTGGTCCATTTTCAATAACCGAATTGTTCGAAATACCGAATAGTGTAGTCAGAACCCGCTGACTATTCCAGACGAAAGACAATGTTATGCTGCAAACATCGCGGGCTGTCCCTCATCTAGGGATTGCACCATGGGTGAGACAAGAGAGATGAACGCGCATTTTACCGAAGAGACGATGCAGACGGGCCATGGGGCGTGCCGCGCGCGCGTCTACCGCGGCGCGTCTTTGCTCGTTCCGCCTCCGGTCGTGCTTCATTTTCACGGCGGCTCCTTCGTCGGGGAATCGGTCGCGGCCGGCGAGAAAGTTGCGAGCGCACTTGCCGCCGCCGGGGCCGTGGTCATTTCGCCGGAATACCCCTCGGCATGCCTCAGCCCGTTTCCAGCGGCGCTTGAGGCCTCGTACGCCATGCTGTCGTCCATGCGCAGCCGCTGTCCGCAGTTTGCGCACAAGAAGTCCATGTTGTTCGTGGCCGGCGAGGAAGCGGGTGGGAATCTCGCGGCCGGCCTGGCACTGATGGCACGCGACCAATTCCTCCCGGATCTCAAGGGGCAGATCCTGCTGTCGCCCCTGCTTGATCCCTGCATGGCGACCGCATCGTTCAGGAAGTACTGCCCACAGACTTCGGTGCAGTCGATCGCCGATGGCTGGCAACGGTACCTCGGGGAACGGAGTGGACTGACGCATCCTTATGCGGCGCCCGGCCATTGTACGCGACTGGGCGGGCTCGTCCCCGCCCTGGTCATTACCAGCGAGCAATGTCCGATGCGCGATGAAACAGAAGCCTATGCAGAGCGGCTTCGCAAGGCCGGCGTCCCGGTAAAAATGCACGTCCTTCCAGGGGGCGCTTCCTGGCTGCCTGCCAACACCTCGTCGCAGGAATACTGGCCTGCGCAGGAACAAACAATTTCCGGCATTTTCTCCCGCTTCTTCCAGGAAGCGGGGGCGAAGCCAAAATCGCAAATGAAGACGAACTAGGCCGGCTCCCAACCGGCAAGGAGAAAACATGACATCGACCGTTACCCGCCGGGTCCTTTGGGGCGCCGGCCTGAGTATCCTGTTGTCTATTGCCGGCGGAACCGCTGTTTTCCTCGGCGTGCCCTATCGGTTCACGGCCGACGCCGCGACCGACGCGGCCGCGCCGCCGCCGGCCGTGCCCGTTTCGGTTGCGAAGGCAGAATCGCGCCGGATTACGACCTGGGAGAATTTCTCCGGGCGACTTGAGGCGATCGAGCGCGTCGAGGTGCGTCCCCGCGTCGGCGGCGCCGTTCTCGAGGCGCATTTCCGCGAAGGCGCGCTGGTGGAAAAGGGTGACCTTCTTGTCACCATCGATCCCGAACCTTACGCCGCCGCCGTCGAGCGTGCAGAAGCCCAGGTTGCGGCGGCCGAAGCGCGCGTCGCGCTGGCGAAAACCGAGCTCGAACGTGGCCGCAAGCTGGTCACCACCAGTGCGATCCCGCAAAGCGGAGTCGATCAGCGCCTGAGCGTCTATGACGAAGCACAGGCGAACGTCCGCTCCGCGAAGGCGGCGTTGCGTTCCGCCCGGCTGGACCTTCAATATACCGAAGTCCGCGCGCCGATCTCGGGTCGGGTCGGCAGGCTCGAGGTGACGGCAGGCAACCTGGTGGCCGCCGGCTCCGCCTCGCCAGTCCTGACGACGCTCGTCTCGATCGATCCGATCTATGCGAGTTTCAACGTCAATGAGGAGGTGGTCGCCGCGGCCTTGGCGAAGCTTTCCGCCTCCGCCGGCAGCAACGCAATCGAGCGCATTCCGGTCGAGATCGGCACCGCCGCGGACGCGGGCACGCCGATCACCGGGCACATCCAGCTCATCAACAACGAGGTCGACGCCACGACCGGTACGATCCGCGTGCGGGCGGCGCTCAACAACGCCGACGGCCGGCTGATCCCTGGTCAGTTCGTCCGCATCCGCATCGGCGATCCGGCTCCAACGGAGAAGCTTGTGATCAGCGATCGCGCCATCGGCTCGGATCAGGACAAGAAGTTCGTGCTGGTCGTCGGCGCCGACAACAAGGTCGAGTATCGCCAAGTGACCCTCGGACCGACTGCGGATGGCCTGCGGATCGTTGAAGCCGGGCTGAAGCCGGGCGAGAGCATCGTCGTCAACGGGCTGCAGCGCGTCCGGCCCGGCGTCCTGGTTGCCCCACAGCCGGCCGAAGAGGCCACCGCCTCGATCGCCAAGCGATAGTCGAACGCGCCGCCTCGGCTTCCTTGAGGGGACACGCGGCGGCGCCGACCGAACACCTAACTGCATGCCTCCGCGCTCGCGGCGAACATCCTCGCCGCGGATGCCTGGCTTTTGTCCCAAGGGGGATCGTTATGAATTTCTCACGCTTTTTCGTCGACCGCCCGGTCTTCGCGGGCGTTCTTTCAGTACTCATATTCGTCGCGGGCCTGATCGGCATGACCGGTCTGCCGATCTCGGAATATCCGGAAGTCGTGCCACCGCAGATCGTCGTGCGCGCCCAGTATCCCGGCGCCAACCCGTCGGTGATCGCGGAAACCGTTGCGACCCCGCTTGAAGAACAGATCAACGGTGTCGAAGGCATGCTCTACATGCAGAGCCAGGCAACCGCCGACGGCCTGATGACGCTGACCGTCACCTTCGAACTCGGCACCGATCCGGACCACGCCCAGCAGCTCGTGCAGAACCGCGTCTCGCAGGCCGAACCCCGCCTCCCGGAAGAGGTGCGCCGTCTAGGCGTCACGACGGTCAAGAGCTCGCCCGACCTGACGCTCGTCGTGCACCTGATCTCGCCGAACGGGCAATACGATATCAACTACCTGCGCAACTACGGCGTCTTGAACGTCAAGGACCGGCTGGCCCGCGTCGAGGGCGTCGGCCAAGTGCAGATCTTCGGCGGCGGCGACTATTCGATGCGTGTCTGGATCGACCCGGAAAAGGCCGCCGAGCGCGGGCTTGCGGCAAGCGATATCGCCAATGCCATCCGCGGACAGAACGTACAGGCGGCCGCCGGCGTCATCGGCGCGTCGCCCTCGGTTGCGGGGCTCGACCTGCAACTGTCCGTCAACGCCCAAGGGCGGCTGAGAACACCGGAAGACTTTGCCGACATCGTCGTCAAATCCGGCGCCGATGGAGAGATCACCCGTCTTGGCGACGTCGCGCGCGTCGAAATGGGGGCCGCGGACTACTCGCTGCGCTCGCTCCTCGACAACAAGGCTGCCGTCGGCATGGGCGTCTTCCAGGCACCGGGTTCAAACGCCATCCAGATTTCGGAAAACGTGCACAAGGCCATGGCCGAGCTTAAGCAGACCATGCCTGAGGGAGTCGACTACGAGATCGTCTACGATACGACACAGTTCGTCAGAGCCTCGATCGAGTCGGTCGTTCATACGCTGCTCGAAGCGATCGCGCTGGTGGTGCTCGTCGTCATTGTCTTCCTGCAGACCTGGCGCGCCTCGATCATCCCGCTCGTCGCCGTGCCCGTGTCGATCGTCGGCACCTTCGCCGTGATGTATGTCTTCGGCTTTTCGATCAATGCGCTCAGCCTCTTCGGCCTGGTGCTGGCGATCGGCATCGTCGTCGATGACGCCATCGTCGTCGTCGAGAACGTCGAGCGCAATATCGCGCAGGGACTCTCGCCGGTGCAGGCGACTTATCGCGCCATGTCGGAAGTTTCCGGCCCGATTATCGCGATCGCGCTGGTGCTGGTTGCGGTCTTCGTGCCGCTCGCCTTCATCACCGGCCTGACGGGACAGTTCTACCGCCAGTTCGCGCTCACGATCGCGATCTCGACGGTGATCTCCGCCTTCAATTCGCTTACGCTTTCTCCGGCGCTCGCCGCCCTTCTCTTGAAGGATCACCACGCGCCGAAGGACCTCCTGACGCGCGTGATGGACAAGCTGTTCGGCTGGTTCTTCCGCGGTTTCAACCGCTTCTTCGGAAAGAGCTCGGAGGCCTATGGCCGCGGTGTCGGCGGCATTCTCTCGCGCAAGTCGCTGATCATGGGCGTCTACGTCGTCCTGATCGGTGTCACCTTCACCCTGTTCCGGGCCGTTCCCGGTGGTTTCGTGCCGGCCCAGGACAAGCAATACCTGATCGGCTTTGCGCAATTGCCGGATGCGGCAACGCTCGACCGCTCGGAAGACGTCATCCGGCGCATGAGCGAGATCGCGCTCAAGCATCCGGGCGTCGAACATGCCATCGCCTTCCCGGGCCTGTCGATCAACGGTTTCACCAACTCGTCGAACTCCGGCATTGTCTTCGTGTCGCTGAAGCCTTTCGAAGAGCGCACGACGCCGGAACTCTCCGGCGGGGCGATCGCCATGCAACTGAACCAGGAGTTCGGCGCGATCCAGGATGCGTTCATCGCCATGTTCCCGCCGCCGCCCGTGCAGGGTCTCGGTACGACCGGCGGCTTCAAGCTGCAGATCGAAGACCGGAACGGACTCGGCTACCGCGCACTCGACGATGCGGCCAAGGCATTCCTCGCGAAAGCGATGGCAACACCGGAACTCGCGGGGCTCTATTCGAGCTATCAGATCAATGTGCCGCAGCTCTATGCCGACCTCGACCGCGTCAAGGCGCGGCAGCTCGGCGTGGCCGTCACCGACGTGTTCGAAACGCTGCAGATCTATCTGGGCTCGCTCTATGTCAACGACTTCAACGCCTTCGGCCGAACCTACAGCGTGCGCGTACAGGCCGATGCGAGCTACCGCAGCCATGCCGACGACATCGGCCGGCTGAAGGTCCGCTCGCAGACGGGGGAAATGATTCCGCTCTCGGCGCTGTTGAAAGTCGAGCAGACCGTCGGCGCGGAACGGGCAATCCGGTACAACGGCTTCCTGTCAGCCGATATCAACGGCGGTCCGGCACCGGGCTACTCTTCGGGCCAGGCGCAGGCCGCCATCGAAAGGATCGCCGCCGAGACGCTGCCGCCTGGCATCAGCTTCGAGTGGACGGACCTCACCTATCAGCAGATCCTCGCCGGCAACTCGGGCATTCTGGTGTTCCCGTTGGCTCTGCTGCTCGTCTATCTCGTGTTGGCGGCCCAGTATGAAAGCCTGACGCTCCCGATCGCGATCATACTTATCGTGCCGATGGGCATCATGGCGGCGCTCGCGGGCGTCTGGCTGACCGGCGGGGACAACAACGTCTTCACCCAGATCGGCCTGATCGTGCTCGTCGGGCTGTCCGCCAAGAACGCGATCCTGATCGTCGAGTTCGCCCGCGAGCTCGAACTTTCCGGCAGCAGCCCGGTCTCTGCCGCGATCGAGGCAAGCCGGCTGCGCCTGAGGCCGATTTTGATGACCTCAATGGCATTCATCATGGGCGTCGTGCCGCTCGTCACCTCCACCGGCGCCGGCGCGGAAATGCGCTCGGCCATGGGCGTCGCGGTTTTTGCCGGCATGATTGGCGTTACCGCCTTCGGCATCTTCATGACGCCGGTCTTCTACGTGCTGATCCGCAAGCTCGCCGGCGAGCGGCCGCTGAAGCACGCCGGAGCACACATCGAAGCGCCTCACCTCGCCCCGGGCGAGTGAACGGGATTCCCCTGCCCCATGGCGCCTCAAGCGGGCCGGACGAAAAATCGTCCGGCCCGCTCACGTTAGATCATTTCATTGTTTCAACAGGGAAAATCATCTGGCCCTTTGAGACAGCGCAATCCGGGACGGAAAACCGCTCATACTATTCCTGGAATTGCGTCGCGAGCCTTCTGCACGTTTCCTTGGATCGCAGCGCGGCGCTCTAGCGCAGCCATCGCGCGTGACAGCCGACACTCGATCGGATAAACCAGCAGCCTCCGACCTCACCGGCCTGCGTGCCCCGCAGATGGCATTCCGATAGATGACCTCCACCGATCCGATTACCAATCTTGCCACCCTTATACGCTGCCCCTCCGTCACCCCCGCCGAAGGCGGCGCGCTAGCTGCTCTCGAAGCGATGCTGAAGCCGCTCGGCTTCACCGTGGACCGAATGGTGGCGAAGGACACCGGGACTCCGGACATCGAAAACCTCTACGCCCGCCTTGGCAGCGATGGACCGCACTTGATGTTTGCCGGGCATACCGACGTTGTGCCAGTCGGCGACGAAGCCGCTTGGACCCACCCGCCCTTCTCCGCGACGATTGCCGGCGGCGAAATGTATGGCCGCGGCGCCGTCGACATGAAGGGCGGTATCGCCTGCTTCGTGGCTGCGGTCGCGCGCCACATCGACAAGCATGGAGCGCCGAAAGGTTCGATCTCGTTTCTGATCACCGGCGACGAGGAGGGCCCGGCCATCAATGGCACCGTGAAGCTTCTTGAGTGGGCGGCGGCGAAAGGCGAACGCTGGGATGCCTGCCTCGTCGGCGAACCCACCAACCCCGATGCGCTCGGCGACATGATCAAGATCGGTCGGCGCGGCTCACTCTCCGGCCGGATCACCGTCCACGGTGTCCAGGGACATGCGGCCTATCCGCATCTCGCCGACAATCCCGTGCGCGGCATCCTGCAGCTCACTGAGGCCCTGATGGACCCGCCCTTCGATAGCGGCACCGAGAGCTTCCAGCCATCGAACCTCGAGGTCACGACCATCGATGTCGGCAATCCGGCCGTTAACGTCATTCCGGCGAAGGCGAGCGCCAGCTTCAACATTCGCTTCAACGACACCTGGACCGCCGAAAGCCTCATGGCCGAGATCATCGCGCGGCTTGATCGTGCCGCCGCGAGTGACAAGCTCAGGCCCGACCGCGCGCCGGTCCGCTACGACATCGTCTGGAATGAGCGCCCGAGCCACGTATTCCTCACGCGCAACAACGCCCTCATCGATTCGCTTTCCGGCGCGGTCGAGGCCGTCGTGGGGCGCCAGCCGAGGCTATCGACCACCGGCGGCACCTCGGATGCGCGCTTCATCAAGGACTATTGCCCCGTCGTCGAATTCGGCCTCGTCGGGCAGACTATGCATATGGTCGACGAGCGCGTTGCCGTCGCCGATCTCGAGACCTTGACCGGGATCTACGAGACCTTCATTGCCCGCTGGTTCGGTCATGCCGCTGCTTGAGGAGGTCCTCACCTACGTCAAGGGGCTATGGCTGCTCATCCAGGGCAATCGCGAGGGCTTTCGCTGGCTGGACATCAGCGAAAGCGGCCTGTGGCGCTCGTTCGCGGCAATACTCTGGTCTCTGCCCGCGATCGCCGTGACTTGGGCATCCTGGCGCCTCTATTACCTTTCGGCCATGCCGGCCGGCACAACGATCGGCTTCGGCTTCATCGTGAAGCTGCTTGTCGTCGATCTCGCGAGCTGGCTGCTGCCGATCATTCTGGTCGTCATCCTGTCCCGGCCGCTGGGTTTTACGATTTTTGTAGTGCCGGTGATCGTTACCACCAATTGGCTCTCGGTGCCGCTCTCCTACGCCATGGCACTGCCTGCCGCGATCCGTCTACTGGTCCCGGGCAGTCAGGGGCTGACCAGCCTGATCTGGCTCTTGTTACTGGTCGTCAGCATCGGCTTGCTCTTCCGGCTTCTGCGCACGGTCACCGGCAATCAGACCTTGCTGGCAACTGCGCTGACGGCACTTTTCCTGCTGCCGTCGATGATGATCGGCGAGTTTCTGCAGCGTTTCTTTGGTCTTGTTCCAGGCTAATGCATGTCGCCCAAAGGCGTGCAACGGTTTTGGGACAACGACATGCATAGAAAACAAGGACCTAAAGCGCGTCGCATGAGTCCGTTTGAACGCAACGCGCTTTAGCGATGCGTTTCAGGCTCGCCTCGGCGACGGTCAATAATCGACTTGCATGAAGTAGAGGCCATCCGGGGGCGCGACCGGCCCGCAGGCCTTTCGATCACGCGCCTCGAGCGCCGTCTGCAAATCGTCCGGCGTCCACTTGCCCTCGCCCACCAGCTTCAGCGAGCCGGCGAAGGAGCGAATCTGGTTGTGCAGAAAGCTCTGGGCCGTCGCGCGGATCTCGATGAGATCCCCCGCTCGCGTCACGTCGAGCCGATCAAGCGTGCGTAGCGGGCTCGTCGCCTGGCAATGGGCCGAACGGAAGGTCGTGAAGTCGTGGTAGCCGACCAATCGTTGTGCGGCCTCATGCATGGCGTCATGGTCGAGCATTTTCGGCACCCACCAGGCGCGCTTTGCTTCGAGCGCCAGCGGCGAACGGCGGGAGATGATGCGATAGAGATAGTGGCGGCGCACCGCCGAGAAACGCGCGTCGAAATCCGGCGGCGCTTCAGCT
Source organism: Ensifer sp. IC4062 (assembly GCF_020193575.1). GTDB lineage: Bacteria > Pseudomonadota > Alphaproteobacteria > Rhizobiales > Rhizobiaceae > Sinorhizobium. The sequence goes on along the minus strand of NZ_JADYVD010000001.1, from coordinate 289,383 downwards.
GCATCGAGAATCGACACACGTTCGCCGGCAAGCGTCAGGTGGGCATTGAGTGCGTTGCGCAACGTGTGCGTCTTCCATTCGCGCGTGAGATCCGCATGTGCCACCTGGCCCATCGCATGGACGCCGGAATCGGTGCGCCCCGCCCCGCGGACGGACACCGTCTCTCCGGTCAGCGACAGGATTGCCTTCTCGATCGCGCCCTGGACGGACGGACCGTTTTCCTGGCGTTGCCAGCCAACATAGTCTGAGCCGTCGTACTCGACGGTGAGACGATAGCGCGGCATCAGGCGATCCTCGTGCCGCGGGCGACGAGCGTTCCGCGCAGAAACTCGGCGACAGCGAGCGGCTTGCCGCCCGCCCTCTGCAGGCGGGTCGGCCGCACCGCGCCCTCGCCGCAGGCAATGGTCAATGCGTCCAGGACGGTACCGGCTTCGCCGGCTCCGGCAGCCTTTTCGGAATTCAGCACCTTTATTCGTTCCGGCTTTCCGGCGATCGTCAGTTCGAACCAGGCTCCGGGAAAAGGCGAAAGGCCGCGAATACGATTGTGTACCTCGGAGGCCGGCTTGGTGAAGTCGATCCGGGTCTCCGCCTTGCTGATCTTGGCAGCGTAGACCGCGCCTTCTTCCGGCTGCGGCGTCAGCGGCAGATCGCCCGCTTCGAGCTTAGCCATCGCCTCTTTCATCAAAACCGCCCCGACCTGCATCAGCTTGTCGTGCAGTTCTCCAGCCGTCATTGTCTCGCCGATCGCAACGGCCTTGCTGAGCGCGACCGGACCAGTGTCGAGCCCCTTGTCCATCTTCATCACCATCATGCCGGTCTCGTGGTCGCCCGCCATGATCGCGCGCTGAATCGGCGCCGCCCCCCGCCAGCGGGGCAGGAGCGACGCGTGCCCGTTGTAGCAGCCGTGCCTTGTTCCCTGGAGAATCTCCTCAGGCAGCAGCAAGCCGTAAGCGACGACGACGGCGACGTCGGCATTGAAGTTCGTGAAAGTCTCGCGATCGCCGACGTCCTTGAAGTTCGGCGGGGTCAGAACGGGGATGCCGAGAAGCTCGGCGGCCTGGTGGACCGGAGATTTTTGCAGGTCTAACCCGCGCCGCCCGCCAGGACGCGGCGGCTGTGTGTAGACGGCGGCGATCTCGTGGCCTGCCTCGGCGAGTGCCACAAGCGTCGGCACGGAGAATTCGGGCGTTCCCATAAAAATGATGCGAAGCGGCAAGGCGGCAAACTCCGTCTCTTGAAATCAGGCTATGCCTGCGATTTCCGGCACCGAGCGGGCGTTCTGTGTCAGATCGCCTTGGCGCCGCGGGTCTTGGCCGCCTTGGCGAACTTGCGGATCACCATATCGCGTTTCAGCTTGGAGATATGGTCGATGAACAGCACGCCGTTCAGATGATCGATCTCGTGCTGCAGGCAGGTGGCAAGCAGGCCATCCGCTTCGAGTGTCTGCTCCTTGCCGTGGCGGTCGAGATATTCGACAGTGACGGCCGCCGGCCGCTCCACTTCGGCGTAGTAGTCCGGGATCGACAGGCAGCCTTCCTCGTAGACCGAGCGCTCATCCAAGGATCTGACGATTTTCGGGTTGATGAAGACGAGCGGCGTCCTCTCCTCGCCTTCCTTCGACACGTCGAGAACCAGGAGGCGCTTCGGCACCCCAATCTGGATTGCCGCAAGGCCGATGCCCGGCGCGTCGTACATGGTTTCCAGCATGTCGTCGGCGAGGCGGCGGATTTCGTCGTCAATGGTCTCCACCGGCTTGGACACCTGGCGCAGAACGGGATCGGGAAGGATGATTAGCGGCTTGATCGTCATGCTGATCCCATAGCCGATCTTTCCGCTTGCGCGCAAGAACATTGCCTCCAGCCAAGGTCACACACGCGGCACTTGCGGCTTGCCAGGCCCGGAATATGTTTGTTCTTGTTTTGATCTGGTCTTCGAGCGCGAATCTGTTAGGCTGCCGCCATGGAGCCCATCGCCTTTTCCTTCGACCAGCCGTTGTTGCAGCTCGGCGCCCTGCCTGTGACGGCCGGTCATCTCGTCACGGCCACCGCGCTTCTCATGACGCTCGCCTGCCTCATGTTTGCGCGCCGGGCGAGCTCTGCCCGCGCCGGGGAGCGAGACGAGCAGATGGCGACGCTTCTGGCCGCGCAGACGGAATTGCAGGGCCGAATCGCGGCGATGACGGATGTTTTCGGCACCCGGCAAGCGGAACTCAACCAGTCCATCAGCCAGCGCATCGACGGAATGACGCACAGGCTCGGCGCCTCCATCAGCGAGCAGACGAAAGCGACCCACGAGAACCTTCGGCGCCTGCAGGAACGGCTTGCCGTGATCGACAGCGCCCAGAACAACATTCAATCGCTGGCAAAGGACATGGCCGGGCTGCAGAACATTCTGGCAAACAAGCAGACGCGCGGGGCTTTCGGTCAGTCACGCATGGAAGCGATCGTTGCCGACGGGTTGCCGATGGGCGCCTTCGCCTTCCAGGCAACGCTTTCAAACGGCGCACGTCCCGACTGCACGATCCGCATGCCGAACGGCCAGCCGCCGCTTGTCATCGACGCGAAGTTTCCGCTCGAAGGGTGGAACGCAATGCGCGACGCTGCGACCGCCGAACGACGGCAGCAGGCGGCGCAGGCCTTCCGCCGCGATATGGATGTCCATATCCGCGATATCGCCGGCAAGTATCTCTTGCCGGGGGAGACGCAGGAGACGGCCTTCCTCTTTGTCCCTTCCGAGTCGATCTTCGCAGAGATCCACGAACACTTCGAGGCGATCGTCCAGAAGGCACATCGCCAGCGCATTGTCATCGTCTCGCCGTCTCTGCTGCTTTTGTCGATCCAGGTGATCCAGGCGATCCTGAAGGATGCCCGCATGCGCGAGCAGGCGCACCTGATCCAAGGCGAAGTTGCGCGCCTGATGGACGACCTTTCACGGCTCGACGAGCGTGTGCGCAAGCTTCAGGGCCATTTCGCCATGACGCAGAAGGACGTCGAGGACATCCTCATCTCGTCGGACAAGCTGACGAGGCGCGGCGCCAAAATCGAGGCGCTGGAGTTGGCGGCCGACGCCGTGCCCGGAGAGGGCGAGGAAGGCGGACGGCCGCTCGACAACCGAATGGGGCAATTGAAGCTGCGGGTGGTTGACGAGGACTGACCCGGTCGGGCACTCTTCGCGAAAATCAATAATCCGACGGGATACTCCACATGATCACTGTCCTTGGGTCCATCAACATGGATCTGATCGCCACGACCGCGCGCCTGCCGAAGCCCGGCGAAACCGTTGCCGGGACCGGCTTCTCGACCGCCGCCGGCGGCAAGGGTGCAAACCAGGCGCTGGCTGCCCGCCGCGCCGGTGCGTCGGTGCGCATGGCAGGTGCCGTCGGCTGGGACAGTTTCGCCGAAGGCGCGCTGGCGCTGCTGAAGGGCGCCGGCGCCGACCTCAGCCTGATCAAGACGGTCGATGCCCCGACCGGCACGGCGCACATCGTCGTCAGCGGCGACGGCGAAAATGTCATCGTTGTCGTCGCGAGCGCCAATGCGACGGTGAGCGAGAGCGACGCAACGGCGGCGCTTGATCAGATGCAGCCCGGCGATACGCTGATGCTGCAGCTCGAAATTCCCGCAACTTCGGTCGAGAAGGCGCTTATGGAAGCCAAACGCCGCGGTATCCGCTCGATCATCAACATCGCTCCGCTGACGCTCGAGGCGGCCCGTCTCGGCCGGATGGCCGATATCGTGATCGCCAACGAAACCGAATTCGAACTGCTGGCCGGCAAGACAGGCATCGACGGCACCGAACGCGAGGCGGCGATGAGGCAGCTGCACGAGGAAACTGGCCGGACCGTGATCGTGACGCTTGGGGCCGACGGCGTGATCGCCATCCATGACGGTGCCGTTCATCGCGCCAAGGGCTTGGCCATCGAACCCGTCGACACCGTCGGCGCCGGCGACACCTTCTGCGGCTATCTCGCCGCGGGCCTGGACGCCGGCCTCCCCTTTTCCGACGCGCTGCGGCAAGCGGCAGTTGCCGGGTCGCTTGCATGCCTCAAGCCCGGTGCACAACCGGCGATACCGCTTGCGTCAGAGGTCGCGGCTCGCCTCTAAGTGACAACGCCGCGTTTTTACCTTGTCGCGCCCGCTTCGCAAACCCGACAGCTTATGTCGCTCCGGTTAAACTCGGCCGGGAAAATTGCGTGTCGCGACCATGATTTAGCGGCGGCGTTGGCTGGATCTTAAGATTTGATCCTCTATTCAGACGCATGAGAAGGTCGACCGTACCTACAGCGCCGGGCGTCTTATCAGACGCGCAAAGGACGCTGTAGCACTTTGAAGTGCTGCATGTTTATCCTTAAATCGTGTACGATTTAAGGAACCATGCAGCAGGGTTTGGCTGCCTCCTTCGTGCCGGTTGGCATCTGGCGCTCCATGATGGAGTTTCACCCCACAATTCGGAATGCGTCACGCCGTGGGCGGCAAACCTGCGGACCTCTCAGTATGTGAGGATTTCATGTTCAAGTTCCAAGCCAAATCACTGGCGACCAAACTGATCGCTGTGACCGGCGGTACGATCGCACTCGTGCTGCTCGCCTCGAATTTCGTTCTCATCTCGCAGACACAGAACCGCGTCGAGACGCTGGTCCTCGCCGACGCGGACAGCGAAGCGCACGCCATCGCCTCCGAGATCGCGGGCAGCGTCGGCGAACTTGCTGCCGCCGCGCGTACGATGTCAGGCGTTCTCGGGCGCGGCCACGCCGGACAGTCCATTGATCGCGCCGGCGCCATCAATCTGTTGAAGGCGAACCTCGAGCAGCACGAGTTCGCCTTCGGAAGCTGGTTTGCCGAGGAACCGAAGTCCTTCGACGGGAAGGACGTTGTCAACAATACGGAACTTGGCGGTAACGCAGAGGGCGCATTCACGCCCTATTGGTCGAAGGACCGCAACGGCAAGGCCCAGCTCTCGACCTTCAAGGCCGATTATGCCGCCGAATGGTACGCCCTCGCGGCGAAGAGCGGCAAGGGGGCAATCACCCAGCCCTACCTTGCCGAAGGCACCGACGTTCCCACGACGATGAGCTCGATCGCCTATCCGGTAATGTCCAACGGCAAGATGATCGGTATTTCCGGCGTCGATATTTCGCTCGCCTCGCTCGCCGACGACCTCGCAAAGGTCAAGCCTTTCGGCTCGGGCCGCGTCTATCTGCTGTCGCAGAACGGCAAATGGCTCGTATCGCCGATCCCCGATCTGTTGATGAAGGACTATGAGGGCGAAGGGGCCGATATCGTCAAGAATGCCCTGTCGTCGGCGACATCCGGCGTGATCAAGGACCTCACCTATGACGGAAACGAGCCCTTTGATCGTGTGGTCTATCCCTTCAAGCTGCCCAACGTGAATGCCAACTGGGTCGTGCTCGTCGATGTGCCGCATGCTGTAATCAACGCGCCGGTCCGCGATCAGACCTATATGATGATCTTCGGCGGTCTTATCGTCCTTGGTGCCGTGCTCGCCGGCCTCTACTACGCAGTTCGCGGCTTCGTTCAGAAACCGCTGGCCACCCTTGTCAGCGATGTTCAGACGCTCAGCAACGGCGATTATGCCCAGCCAATCGCCGGCCAGGACCGCTCCGACGAGACCGGTTCCGTTGCCAAGGCGCTGGAAGGCTTCCGCCATCAGCTCGCCGACACCAAGCGCCTCGAGGGAGAAGCCCGCCACGAGCGTGAACAGGCGGAACTGCAACGCAGCCGTTCGGAAACCGAGCGCGCCGAGAGCAGCGCGCTCCAGCGCGACATCGTCGCCCGCCTTGGCAAGGGCCTGTCGCATCTCTCGGCCGGTGACCTCGCCTTCCGCATCACCGACGAATTCCCCGGTGAATACGCGCAGCTGAAGCGTGACTTCAACGCGGCCATGGAGAGCCTCGAGGAGACCATCCGGACACTCAACCACTCGGTCGTCAATATCGGCAGCGGCACCTCTGAGATCAGCAATGCCGCCAACGATCTGTCGCACCGGACGGAACAGCAGGCTGCGAGCCTCGAAGAAACCGCTGCCGCCCTTGACCAGCTTACTTCGCAGGTGAATGCCAGCGCCGAGAATGCCAAAGTCGCGGCAAAATCGGTCGAGGTGGCGAGCAGCGATGCCGAACAATCCGGCGAAGTCGTGCAGAAGGCAATCGCGGCCATGCAGGGCATCGAACAATCCTCGCACGAAGTCAGCCGGATCATCGGCGTAATCGATGAGATCGCCTTCCAGACGAACCTCTTGGCGCTAAACGCGGGCGTCGAGGCAGCGCGCGCCGGTGACGCCGGCAAGGGGTTCGCGGTCGTCGCCCAGGAAGTCCGCGAGCTTGCCCAGCGCTCGGCAAACGCTGCAAAGGAAATCAAGACGCTGATCAACACCTCCGCGGGTCAGGTCCGCGAGGGCGTGGACCTCGTCGGCAAGGCGGGCAGTGCGCTCGAGAAGATCGCCGAGCAGGTGGTGCAGATCAACGGCCTAATCCGCCAGATCTCGAGTTCCGCGTCGGAGCAGGCGGTCGGGCTGAAGGAGATCAATTCCGCCGTCAACCAGATGGATCAGGTGACCCAGCAGAACGCGGCGATGGTCGAAGAAACGACGGCCGCCAGCATGGCGCTGAACGACGAAGCCGGCGCCCTGAGCGCGCTGGTCTCCCGTTTCCGCGTCGCGCAGCAGGCGCCGGCCCCGTCCTCGTCCGAGATGTTGCGTGGTGCAGCCGAGCGGATGCGCGCGGCGGAACGCACCGTCTCTCCTCCGCCTGCCTCTAAAGACAGCCGGCCGGCCACGGCACGCAGCGGCGGCTATTCGGCACCGACGCAGCGGGTGCTTGCCCAGACATCCGGTGCCAACGCGCTCTCCCAGGACAATTGGGAAGAGTTCTGAGCCGGCGATAGAATGAAAACAAGACGGCGCCCGAGAGGCGCCGTCTTCATTTGAAGCAACGGATTGGCCGAGACCACGACGCGGAGGTCAGATGCGCGCCAGGCGCTCCGTCAGAAGATCGAAAAAGCCCTCGTCGTCGATGTGGCGCATCACCTTGGCATTGTGCTCGCGGCCGGTCACCTGCCACCAGTCGACGACGGTCATGCCGGCCGTCAGCGCGGACGTCGTCTCGATCTCGACATTGCAGTCGCGCCCGGTGAACAGTTCCGGACGCAGGAGATAGGCAATGACGGTCGGATCATGCAGCGGCCCGCCGTCCGTGCCATATTTTTCGATGTCGAAACGCTCGAAGAACTCCAGCATCTCGGCCATCGCGATTGCCGCGGGACTGCCGATCTCGCGAATCTTCTGGACGCGGGCTCTGTGGGTCAGGACGCGATGGGTCACGTCAAGCGGCATCATCACGATCGGGATGCCGGAGTGGAAGACAATCTCGGCGGCTTCCGGATCGACATAAATATTAAATTCCGCCGCCGGCGTGATGTTGCCGCCCTCGAAAAATCCGCCGCCCATCATAACCAGCTCGCGCACCCGTGGCGCAATCTCCGGTGCCTTCGTCAGGGCAAGCGCGATATTGGTCAACGGGCCGAGGGTGCAGAGCGTAACCGCGCCCGCGTTTTCGGCCAGCAGCGTCTCGATGATGAAGTCGACGGCGTCCTGCTCCTGCAATGGCATCGTCGGCTCCGCCAGTGCCGGCCCGTCGAGCCCCGACTTGCCATGGACATGCTCGGCCGTGACCAGCGGGCGCGCGACCGGCCGCTCCGCCCCCGCGAAGACCTTCACGTCCGTCCTGTTGCAAAGCTCGCAAATGATGCGCGCATTGCGGGCTGTCAGTGAAAGCGGCACGTTGCCGGCGACAGTGGTGATGCCGAGGAGGTCGATCTCCTCCGGACTACCGAAAGCGAGCATGATGGCGGCTGCGTCGTCCTGCCCGGGATCGGTGTCGATGATTATCTTTCTCGCATTTGACACTTTCTCGATCCTCCTGGGCCACGATGATAGCGGATCTTTTTGATCCGAGAACATGGCCAATTCTCAAAGATACTGAAGCTGGATTCGGACGCAAAATCACTTCGCACTTCCTCTTCCCGCTCTGATTTGGCGCAGCGAACTATGATTTGCGTGCGCAGCCGAGGCAAGCGGCTTGCACTCGTTGCTCACAGCTACCATATTGCGGCGTGGATGCTGCTTGGCAGGTCCACAAAGATAGTCGCTTGAGCTGCAAGGACTTGGGAAATGAGCAGGATAACGCCCTTTACCAGCCCGCTACTGCTGGGCTTTGACACGATGGAAAAGACCCTTGAGCGCATCGCCAAGGGCAACGACGGATATCCACCCTACAATATCGAGCGCATTCGGGGCGACGCATCTTCGGATGCGCCGGAGCGGCTCAGGATAACGCTCGCCGTCGCAGGCTTCTCCGAGGAGGACCTGGACGTCACGACGGAAGAAAATCAGCTGGTCATTCGCGGCCGCCAGGTCGATGTGGGCGAGCGGGAATATCTCCACCGCGGCATTGCCGCTCGACAGTTCCAGCGCACCTTTGTACTCGCCGACGGCATGAGGGTCCTAGGAGCCGAATTGCGCAACGGCCTTCTCTCAGTCGATCTCGTGCGGCCCGAACCGGTCCGTATGGTAAAGAAAATTAACATTTCCGTCCCAGAGTAGGATAACCGGCGGGATTCTCCCCTGTCCGGCGACCACGGAGTGTCACCATGGGACTGAAAGCCATCAACACATCGCTGTCGAAGAGCGACCTCGCGCATCTAGGCGAGGGCGAAGTCGGCTATATCCGCAAGATGCGTTCGGAGGAGGTCTCCCGTTGTTTCCCGGAAGCTCCCGAGATGGGGCCCGGAATCGACCTGTGGGCCCTGTTCGGCGCCGACGGCACGCCGATCCTTTTGACCGACAATCGTTCCAGCACCTTCTTCAAGGCGGCCGAGGACGATCTTCGTACCGTTAGCCTGCACTGAGCGGCCGGCGAATATTCTCTTTGCCCAGGCGTACGGGCGCTTGAACGCCCCTGATCCGGCCTGCCAGCCACCTTCCCGCCAGTAGGGCGAAGGGTGGTTCGCGGAGCCGCCTCGGCCCCTAGCGCGCGGGAGAGGATGAGGGCCTAAATCCAAGTTTTTAAACGCGCCGGAAGGTGAGATAGGCGGAGCTTCGCCCTTCCCGGCGCGCCTTGGCCTCGTAGCGCGTGCTCGGCCAACCCGTGAAAGGGGTAAGCCAGTCAGCGGATTTTTCCGCCGTCCACTCGAAGGCCGCGTGGTCGCGGCAGTGCAGCAGCGTCCAATTAACATAAGTGTCGATATCCGAGGCGAAGCAGAAGAGGCCGCCGGGTTTCAGGATGCGCGCAAACCGATCCAGGTTGATCTTGGAAACAAAGCGCCGCTTCCAGTGCTTTCGCTTCGGCCAGGGATCGGGATAGAGCAGATCGATCTGGTCAACGGAAGCCGTCGGCAGCCAGTCCAGCACCTGCGTCGCGTCGTCGTCATAGAGCCGGACATTGGCGAGCTCTCGCGCCTCGATCTGTCCGAGCAATTTCGCCATCGAGTTGACGAAGGGCTCGACGCCGATGAAGCCGGTTGCGGGGTCCTCCGCGGCTCGGTGGACGAGATGCTCCCCACCACCGAAACCGATTTCCAGGCGAATGCGCTTCACCGGCTCTGGGAAGAGCATCGCCAGCTCGGTCGGCGCAGGCGCGGCGAGATCGAGCCGCAGCGTCGGCAGCAGATGCTCGAGGTGGGCAGCCTGGCGTTCGCGCAAGGGCTTGCCCTTGCGGCGACCAAAAAAGGCCTCCGTCGCTCTGGCGCGGCGCAGTTCGGTCATCACGATCTTCCTTCAAACAGCAAAGCGGACACTCCACCGGGAGCATCCGCTCTTGATCCCGCAATGTGATGCGCCTGAATAGCAGCGCACCGGACCATTGCAATATTTTTCAACGCCCCATGGCTTCGCGGCGCTGTAGATGCCCCGTCAACGGCAGCGTCAGGCAGCGCGGCCGGATGCCCTCGGTTCGGAGTAGTCAGCCGCATCAAGCTCGATCGCTTCTTTGAGCGGCTTGACGAGATCGAGCTTCTCCCAAGAGAACGAACCATCGCGGCCGGCCTTGCGGCCGAAATGGCCGTAGGCGGCGGTCTTGGCATAAATCGGCCTGTTGAGGTCGAGGTGACGGCGGATGCCCGTCGGCGAGAGATCCATCGTCTTCCGGATGGCATTTTCGACCTGGTCTTCCGTGACCTTGCCGGTGCCGTGCAGATCGACGTAGATCGACAGCGGCTGGGCGACACCGATCGCATAGGACAGCTGGATCGTGCAACGATCGGAAAGGCCGGCGGCAACGACGTTCTTCGCCAGGTAGCGCGCGGCGTAAGCCGCCGAGCGGTCGACCTTGGTCGTATCCTTGCCCGAGAAGGCGCCGCCACCATGCGGGGCTGCGCCACCATAGGTGTCGACGATGATCTTGCGGCCTGTCAGGCCGGCGTCACCGTCCGGTCCACCGATGACGAACTTGCCGGTCGGGTTGATGTACCAGGTGCAATCGTCGGAGATCTTCAGATCGGCGAGCGCTTCGCGGATGTAGGGCTCTACGACGGAGCGGACCTTGGCGGAATCCCAGCTCTCATCAAGATGCTGCGTCGAAAGAACGATGGAGGTGACCTCGCTCGGCTTGCCGTCGACGTAGCGCACAGTCACCTGACTCTTGGCATCGGGGCCGAGCTTGGCGACCTCGCCCTCGCCCTTCTTACGGGCAGCGGCGAGCGTCTGCAGGATACGGTGCGAGTAGTAGAGGGGCGCCGGCATCAGTTCGGATGTCTCGCGGCATGCATAGCCGAACATGATGCCCTGGTCGCCGGCACCTTCCTCGCCCTGCTTGTCCGAAGCGTTGTCGACGCCTTGCGCGATGTGCGCCGATTGGAAGTGCAAGAGCACGTCGATCTTCGCTGTCTTCCAGTGGAAACCATCCTGTTCATAGCCGATGTCGCGGATCGCCTTGCGGGCGGCGGACTTGAACTTCGAGGGGTTGATGACTTCGTTGCCGTTCTTGTCCTTCTTCAGGAGGCTCGGCGGCAGGCGGACTTCGCCGGCGATTACGACGCGGTTCGTCGTTGCCAGTGTCTCGCAGGCAATGCGCACACCCCACGGGTCGACGCCCGTCTTCGCCGCCTCGCGGTAGACCAGATCCACGATCTCGTCGGAAATACGGTCACACACCTTGTCCGGATGACCTTCGGCTACGGATTCACTCGTGAACAGGTAGTTTGCGCGCATGCGGGAAGTCCCCTCAATGAAAAAAGCGGTGCGAACGTGTTAGTGGTTTTGCCGCCGAAAAACAAGCGAACAACGACATAAATATATCTTTATATCGATATTGCCACCTGAAATCTGCACGTGCAGTTTCTTAAATCGTACCCAATTTAAGGGTGCTACAGAGTTGTTTGCGCATCTCGTAAGGGCGAAGGGAAGCGCGCAAAAAAAGCGGCACTCAGGCCGCTTTGTTTTTGTGGTCGGTGAACCGCTCTGATTATTCGGCTTCAGCCTCGGCGGCCAATGCCTTTACCAGATCCACCAACTTCCGGCGCACCTTCGGGTCGGAAATCTTGACGAAGGCACGGTTGAGCTGAAGTCCTTCGGAGGAGGACAAGAAATCAACCACGTAGTTGGAGCTGGAGGCTTCAGCCATGCCGGATGCGCCGCCGGCGCCTTCCCCCGGAGCATCCTCGAAGAAGAACGACACAGGGACGTTGAGAATAGCAGAAATATTCTGCAATCGGCTCGCGCCAACGCGGTTCGTTCCCTTCTCGTATTTCTGGATCTGCTGGAAGGTGATCCCCAGGGCTTCGCCGAGCTTTTCCTGGCTCATACCCAGCATCGTCCGGCGGAGGCGAATCCTGCTCCCGACATGGATGTCGATCGGGTTCGGCTTCTTCTTGTTTTCAATCATGTCCGCGTTCCTAAACACGCTGTTTCGGGTGCCCGCAACCTGGCATCGCGCAGATCGCTCTGTCACAACCTTACCGGCAACCAAGAGCCCCACCTGTAGGTGAAGGTTGAGGGATTCGGCCACTATGCAATTTTAGGGGTTTTAGGTCAATTCTTCCTAATATTAAAACCAACGCGCGAAAATACTGCAACCAAAAAGAGTATTCCGGCTGTTAACCAGAAAATGCGGCCGCGCGTGGCGGTATTGGTTAAGCTAAGCATTTTTCCCGGCAGAATTGTGTCTGTAACCCCCTTGTAATTGTATCCCAATCCTACCACTAAAACGCCACGTGCATCAACAATTGCTGATATACCGCTGTTGGCTGCCCGGATCATCGGCGTTCCGGTCTCGACTGCGCGCAACTGCGCCTGGTGAAAATGCTGGCGCGGACCGGGCGTATCGCCGAACCAGGCGTCGTTGGTTATGTTGAGCAGGAAATCGGCCAAAGGGCCGTTGCCATCGATCTCTTCGGGGAAGATCGCTTCGTAGCAGATGAGCGGATAGGCCGTCTTGCCGCCAGGCAAGGTAAGAAGCGCACGGCTCTGGGCAGGCGAAAAGCCGCCGGGCATCGAGGCAGCGACAGCGCTTAGCCCCCAGGAAGCAAGCACATCTTCGAACGGCAGATATTCGCCGAAGGGGACGAGGTGAACCTTGTCTGCCGCACCAACGATCTGGCCGCGATCGTCGATAACATAAATCGAGTTGTAAAAACGCCGCGGCAGGCCGGTCCCGGCATCCTCGACGCGGACGGCACCGGCAATGAGGACCTGACCGTCGTCCAAGACCTCTGCGATCCGGACCAGTGCGTCCGGGTTGTCGGTGAGTATGAACGGGATCGACGTTTCCGGCCAAACAATGATGTCCGGACGCTTTCCGCCGTCTTTGGCCGGTGCGGTCGTGAGTGCGAGATGCTCCTCGAAAACCGATGAGCGTTCGCGATCATCGAGCTTTTTCGCTTGGTCGACCACCGGTTGGACCAGGCGCACCGTCAACTCAGGCGCCGGCGGCCGGGGTGCCGGCTGGGCAAGGCGATAGAAGCCGAACGCCAGGTGCGAGCCAAAGAGCACGATCGCAATTGCGAGGCCCGCACGCGCGCCCTTTCCGGTGGCGATGAGGGCGGGGGCCGCAAAGACGAAGACGGCGAGCATGTTGATCGTTGCAAGGTTCACGACGCTCGCCGACTGCATCATCAGGGGCATCGGCATCAGGGCGTAGCCGATGGCATTCCAGGGAAAGCCCGTGAACAGAAACCCGCGGAGCCACTCCGCGATCCCGAAGCCGAGTGCAAGGGCGGCGATCCTGCCCAGGCCGTCGGACCAGAGACAGCGCGCAAGCGCGACTGCAAAGGCGTAAAAGAGCGCAAGAAAGGCAGGCAGGCCGACAACGGCGAGCGGCAGCGCCCAGGCAAAAAGATCCGCCTCGATCAGCAAGGCATTGCCAAGCCACCAGAGGCCGCCCAGGAAGTAGCCGAAGCCGAAGCTCCAGCCGATCGACAAGGCCGGCCAAAGCCTTGCGAGCCGGCCTTTCTCAGGATCCCCCGGCGCGCCATCGATCAGCCAGACGAGGACAGGAAACGAGACGAAGGCTGCCGCGAAGATGCCGAAGGGCGGCTGGGTGAGAACGGCTAAGAGTCCCGCGAGGAAGGCCAAAAATAACCGCGACACCCCGGAGAGGAGCATAATCCTGCCTGCCAGCCTTGTCATACAGCCTCCAATAGACGCAGGATCACGGCTCGACCCTGCGCGGGAAAAACGACCGAATCATTGCGCGGCAGTCTTCCAAAAAAGCGGCTGCTTGTCCCGATCGCATACGTTGCACAGCATGGCGTCGCGCAAGGAATCGGAAGAGGTTCTGCGCCACATCGTTTTCACGGTTTCGCTGGAACGATGGAACGATCTAATCTTTGAAATTGCGCAATCTGGCCGCATGCTTTTCTGGAAGCTCCAGGAAAGACGGGCACCGGAACGGCTATTGTTCGGATGCCGGCTGTGGTCCGCCGCCGACCTCGGTGTCGCGGCCGGCGGGCGCCTCCCGCTCCGGCTTCAGCACTCGGCGACGGGCGAGCGGGCGCTTGCGCATGATGCGCACCCGTTTGACGCGCCGCGGGTCGGCATCAAGGATCTGAAACTCAAAACCGGGGATGGCCTGGACCACCTCGCCGCGAACCGGAATGCGTCCGAGCGAAGCGAAAACCAGTCCGCCGAGCGTGTCGACATCCTCGAGCTGCTCACGCACGTCGAAATCCGGCCCGATCGCTTCGGCGATCTCTTCGAGTTCGACACGGGCATCGGCGACGAAGACGTCATCCGAGCTGCGCGCGAACATAACCTCCTCGTCATCATGCTCGTCCTCGATATCGCCGACGACCATCTCGACGATGTCCTCCAGCGACACGAGACCGTCCGTGCCGCCGTATTCATCGATGACGAGAGCCATCTGGATGCGCGCCGCCTGCATGCGCTGCATCAGGTCCGAGGCCAGCATGGACGGCGGCACGAACAGGAGCTGGCGAACGATGCCTGCCTCTTCCACGGTCTTGCTAAGATCGACGCGCGAGAGATCGAAACCCGCTCTCTGCTGGCGCGGCATCTTTTCCACGCCGGCCGCGACCGTGGGCTGTGCCTTGCCGTTGCGGCGCCGGTTGCGGGCCTGCTTCGTGACATAGGCAAGAAGGTCGCGGATATGCACCATGCCACGCGGGTCATCCAGGCCCTCGTTGTAGACCGGCATGCGCGAGCGTCCCGACTCCTCGAAGATGACCATGAGTTCGCCGATCGTGATGCTCTGGTCCACGGCCTCGATATCGGCGCGCGGCACCATCACGTCCTCGACGCGAACCTCGCGAAAACGCAGGATGTTGTTCAGCATTGCCCGCTCTTCGGGCGAGAACGCGGCGTTGCTGTCCGCATCCGTCATCAGAGCGTCGGCGAGATCTTCACGCAGGCTCGACGGACTCGCCCCGCGCAGAAGGCGTGCGGCACGGCTCCAGAAGGAGGTGGTGGATTTGCTGCTCTCCTGTCGGGGAGCGGCGGTGCTACTACTGCCCGCCTCGGCCTCTCCGGAAGCTTCCGCTTCCTCGGCTGCGACGGCAGCCGGCTGTGTGTTGGTGTCGCTCATCGTTCCAAACTATTAATCCGGGGACCGGTCCCCGTATGGATCAGATAGGCCAAGACGCGCCAAAATGCGAGTCTCCAGGCCTTCCATTCTTTCCGCCTCTGTGTCTTCCAGGTGATCATACCCGAAAAGATGGAGGAATCCATGTACGAGAAGATGCGTCAGATGCGCGTCAAACGGCTTCTCCATTTCGGCCGCCTCGCGCTGCAGCGTTTCATAGGCGACGATAATATCGCCGAGCATCGGTCCCGGCATTTTGCCCGGGGTTACAGGAAAGGCCGGGAAAGACAGCACGTTGGTCGGCTTGTCCTGGTTTCGCCATTCCGCGTTGATCGCCCGCATCGACGCATCATCGGTGAAGACCAGTGAGACTTCCGGCGCGTTCGGCGGAAAAGGCTGCTTTTCCTCGCGCACAAGGAAATCGGCGGCCGCCTCGAGAATGCGTGCCGAGAAGGATTGCAGCTCATCTTGCGATGGCCAATCGCCCTCCGCGACGCTGATCTGAATATCCAAAGCCGTCATGGTCGCAACGAACCGCCGTTAGATCACGATGAGTTTGGGTCGATTCGACCCAAAATCATAAACGTGATCGATTCCAACAAAATAGAGCGGCATGCGGGCGGAAGCCGCATACACCTTTCCTCATCCCGCTCTATAGCGTGATCCGAAAAGTGGAAACCGGTTTGCGGGAAAATCACGCGATAAACAAGGACTAACGATCGCTCTGCTCGCTCTCGTCGTGAACCGCGGTGTGGGCTTCGTAGGCCCTGACGATCCTCGCCACCATCGGATGGCGGACGACATCGGCATCCTTAAAGCGGATTACCGAAACGCCTTCCACGCCATTGAGGATCTGCAGCGCCTCCACGAGCCCCGACTTGACGCCGCGGGGCAGGTCGATCTGGCTGGGATCGCCAGTGACGATCATCCGGCCGTTTTCGCCGAGACGGGTCAGGAACATCTTCATCTGCATCGATGTCGTGTTCTGGGCCTCGTCGAGGATTACGGCGGCATTGGCGAGGGTGCGGCCACGCATAAATGCGAGCGGCGCTATCTCGATCACGCCCGCAGTGATCGCCCGCTCGACCCTGTCGCCGGGCATCATGTCGTAGAGCGCGTCGTAGAGCGGCCTCAAATAGGGGTCGACCTTTTCCTTCATGTCGCCCGGCAGGAAGCCCAGGCGCTCACCGGCTTCGACCGCCGGCCTCGAGAGAATGATGCGATCGACCGCGCCTCGCTCGAGAAGCTGGGCGGCATGAGCAACGGCAAGATAGGTCTTGCCGGTACCCGCCGGGCCGATGCCGAAGACGAGTTCCGCCCGCTCCATCGCGCGGATATAGGCATCCTGCATGGGCGTCCGCGCAGCGATGGTCTTCTTGCGCGTCGAAATCTGCGCCATCGTCAGTTTGGCTTTGCGCTCCATGGTCGGCAACTGTAACTGGTCGTCAGCAGCGACCGCCATACGGATCGCTCCCTCGACATCGGACGTATCGATCGATCCCCCACTCTGCAATCTTCCGTAGAGATAGTCGAGGGCGCGTCGCGCCTGGTTTGTCGCCACCACATCGCCCGAGATCGCAACGGAATTTCCACGCGGCCTCGCATCGATGCGCAGGCGCTCTTCAAGCAACTTCAGATTCTGGTCGAATTGGCCGAAGAGCTCGCTGGCAAAGCGGTTGTTCTCGAAAGTAAGCACGAAGTGATTGGCGTCTGTCGCAGATGTTTTTGACTGGCGCGATGATGAAGAAATCAATTCGTGTCCATTCAAGCGGTTAGGCTCCTCGCTCTCGGTGTCTACCGGATCATCTCGGCAAAGAGGCTATTGGGGCCTGCTTTGATGATTCGTACTTTGATAATGTCACCGATTTGCGATGTTTTTGCATCAACATTCACTGGCTGCAGCCAAGGTGAACGACCGACGAGTTGACCGGGCATGCGTCCGGGTTTTTCCAGCAGCAGATCGATCTCGCGTCCGATGCAGGCTTGAGCGAATTCGCGCTGCTGCTTCATGAGCAAAGTCTGCAACCTTTCCAATCGTTTGGCCTTCACGTCCTCAGGAACCTGATCCTTGAGTTCTGCCCCCGGCGTGCCCGGGCGGGTCGAATACTTGAAGGAAAATGCCTGTGCATAACCCACCGCCTCCACGAGTCGCAGGGTATCCTCGAAGTCCTCGTCGGTTTCACCCGGGAAGCCTACGATGAAATCGCCGGATAGGGCAAGGTCGGGCTGTGCCACACGGATGCGATCTATCAGGGCGAGATATTCGGCGGCCGTATGACGCCGGTTCATCGCCCTCAGGATGCGGTCCGATCCCGATTGGACCGGCAGATGCAGATAGGGCATCAGCTTCGCCATCGACCGATGCGCCTCGATCAGGCTGTCATCCATGTCGCGTGGATGGCTGGTCGTATAACGCAGGCGCGCAAGGCCCTCGATTTCCTCAAGACGGACGAGAAGATCGCCCAGTCCCCAGTCGCGGCCATCCGGGCCCGCGCCATGCCAGGCATTGACGTTCTGCCCAAGCAAAGTGATTTCGCGCACCCCGCCTTCGACCAGCTTTTCGGCCTCGGCCACGATCTGAGCCACCGGTCGCGACACTTCCGAGCCGCGCGTATAGGGCACGACGCAGAAGGTGCAGAACTTGTCGCAACCCTCCTGCACCGTGAGGAAGGCGGTTACGCCACGGGCGCGTGTCTTCGCCCTGTCCGGCGCGGGCAGGTGCTCAAACTTGTCCTCGATCGCATAATCGGTTTCGACCACACGCTCGCCGCCCCGCGCCCGCTTCAACGCTTCGGGAAGGCGGTGATAGGTCTGCGGACCGATGACGAGGTCGACTGCCGGCGCGCGGCGAAGGATTTCGTCCCCTTCAGCCTGCGCGACGCAGCCGGCGACGCCGATGACCATTTCGCGGCCTTCGCGCGCCTTCTCCTTCTTCAACTCGCGCAGCCTGCCTAGCTCGGAATAGACCTTTTCAGCCGCCTTCTCGCGAATATGACAGGTGTTGAGCAGGACGAAATCCGCTTCCTCCAGGACGTCGGTCGAAACATAGCCGTCGCGCGAAAGCGCATCCGACATGCGGTCGGAATCGTAGACGTTCATCTGGCAGCCATAGGTCTTGACGAAGACCTTGCGCGAGGGTGCGTGTTCCTCGCCCGGCACCGGCGTTTTCGACAGAAGAGCTGTTTCCTGGGTCATGCGCGGTTCTTTAGTGCATGGCGGCCCAAAGTTGAAGCATTTTCGGCGCCGACCGCTATCGTTCGGCCCGCACGAGGCCCCGGTGCAGCCTCGGCCGCCCTCGTAGACGGTCCGACAGCATACTGCGAATGCGCTGCTCGATCGTGCGGCTCACGTCTTTCCGATTGGCATGGCGGTCATAGTCCACCGCCTCGCCGAAATCGACATCCACGTCGAGTGCGCCTTCCCGCAGCACGCCAAGCAGGTGCGGCAGTAGTCCGATGTCGCCCGGCCATGCGGCAATCGGCCTGTTGTACCGCCCCATCGGCATGCCGTGGATACCGGTGTAGGAAATGGCGAGCGGCTGAACATGGACCACCCCGGTCGGCGAGTGTGGAACCGCAGAAGCGGCGGCACCGAAGAGCGACGTCTTGATGTCCAGCAATCGGTTGCCGTCCGAGGTCGTGCCTTCCGGGAAGAGCACGACGATCTCTCCATCGGCAAGCCTTCGGCCGATCTCGTTCACCTGATGGCCGGTCGCGCGCTTCTGGTCGCGCTCGATAAAAACGGAGGCCTGCAGGCGGGCGAGAAGCCCGAAGATCGGCCAGGTCTTCACCTCGGATTTGGCGACAAACACGACGTCGGCCACGGAGGACAGAACCAGAATGTCCTTCCAGGACACGTGATTGGCGCTAAGCAGCAACGGACGCCGGCGCTCGGGCTCTCCATGCACGCGAACGCGAAGACCGAGCAACAGGCATGCCACGCGGTGCCAGAGCCGCGGCAGCCAACGCCGCGGCTTCAAATCCAGCCACAAGCAAAAGATCTGCACCGGCATCAACACCAGCGAGACCAGCACCAGCAGCGCCCCACACAGGGCAACCCGGACCCAATTGATCATCCGCGAAGGCTTTCCAAGCCGCTCATCTTTCCTTCATCGTTCGCCCCCGCGCCACGTTCGAAACGCGGCGATGCGCATCCGAACGGGAAACGCACAGAGACAGACCATGTGGTGAATCGGACTAGCGAAGATCGAGTCGCATGACAAGCGCCGCCGTGCGTGCTCCTGTCGAGCCCTGGTAGTAGGCGCGGCGTTCGCCGACTTTGAGGAAGCCGAGTTTTTGATAGAGACCGAGTGCGGCCTGGTTCGTTTCATCGACTTCGAGGAAAAGCGCCTCGGAACCTTTGACGAGCGCCTCCCGCATGGCCGCCTGCATCAGGCGCCAACCGAGGCCGGACCGGGTGAAACGCGGGTCGACGCCGATCGTCAGGATTTCGGCCTCTCCGGCCACGGCGCGCGAGAGCACAAAACCCCCGAACGCAGGACGAAAGCTGCCGTTCGTCTGGCGCGCCACAAAACCGAAGACGGTATCCTGCGACAGCAATGCGTGAATCTCACCGTCGCTCCAAGGAGAAGCGAAGCGTTGGCGATGCAGCTCCGCGGCGGCAACGAGGTCGCCCTCCTCGAGCGGGAAGATATCGAACTCCGTCCGACGGGTGAAATAATCGGTCAAACTCATCGCGGTCTAGGCTCGGGTTACGGCAAAGCCTGCCTGAGGCTTCGCATCCGGTCCACGCAAGTATAGCGGTTTCGGCTTGGCTGAGGCTGGATCGGCGCCGGCACCCAATCGGCCAACGACAGCAATGTCGATATCCTCCGACATTCCGTCCGTCTGCACCTGTCCGACGAGCGACGCGCCGGAGCCGCAAACCGTGTCTTCGAAGCCGGAAAACCGCTCGCGCGCCGCTGTGACCGACAGAACTTCGGGCTGGCACTTGGCCACACCGGAGGCGTCGAAAAGCTGGGCGTAGACTTCATCCCGCTTCGCGTCGATGATGACAAGAACCGGCTGGCCGGGTGTCGTCAGCCTGGCCGTTTCGGCGGCGACCTCGAGCGTGGTGATCCCAACTGCCGGCTTGCCGAGGGCGAGCGCCAGGCCGCGTGCGGCCGCAACGCCGACACGAATTCCGGTAAAGGATCCGGGGCCGACGGTGACTGCGATGCGATCGATGTCTGCAAGTTGCCTGTCGGCGGCGAGCAGCGCCTCGTCGACAAACTCCATCAGACGCTCGGCGTGGCCGCGTCCAATGTTCGCACCCGCGCGGGCCAGAACCTCGGCGGAGGCGCTGTCGTAAACCGCCGCCGAGCAACCGCTGCCTGATGTATCGATGGCAAGCACTAACATGTCAGCCGCAATGGCCTCCCTCCATTGCTTCGCGCGCAGATCCGGCGCGAAGTGCCACCCGCTATTGCGCGTAACAAATGACGACGAGACAGGACGCCCGGATCAGACGGATTCGACTGCTTCGACTTCTGGAACGAAGTGGCGCAGCAGATTCTGGACACCGTGCCTCAACGTCGCGGTCGAGGACGGGCACCCGGAGCACGCGCCTTTCATGTTCAGAAACACGGTGCCATCCTTGAAGCCGCGGAAGGTAATGTCGCCGCCGTCCTGGGCAACGGCCGGGCGAACGCGCGTTTCAAGCAATTCCTTGATCGTGGCAACGATTGCTTCGTCGCCCTCGTCGAAGAACTCGCCTTCCTGGTCCGCTTCCTCGGCGCGCCCGGCGCCCGACATGACCGGCTGGCCGGACATGAAATGTTCCATGATCGAGCCAAGGATGGCGGGCTTCAGGTGTTGCCACTCCTGCCCTTCCTTGCTGACAGTGATGAAGTCATAACCGAAATAGACGCCGGTTACCCCCGGGATTGAGAAGAGCCGGGCCGCCAGGGGCGATTCTGCACGGGCTTCTTCTTCGCTCCGGAATTCGGCCGTGCCGTTCTCCATCACCACCTTGCCCGGCAGGAACTTGAGCGTGGCCGGATTTGGCGTGGCTTCCGTCTGGATGAACATCTCTCTCTCCGTTTCGCCGGAAGCGCTTACCGACCGGCTTTTTAGAATTGTTCAAAAATATAGGTGTTTCGCGCCGCCCTCGCAAGGGCGCATCCCGTCGCACGTGGGCCGCGAAGATCGGGAAGGGAAGGCATGTGGAAGATCGCATCTTCCGACGTCGAGACGGCGCGATGCCGCAAGGAATAGTGCTCTAACTCAGTGCGTCTATTTCCTCGTCAGTCAGCATGTCGGGAATGACGGTTACGGGGATCGGAAAGGCCGCGGCCTTTCCGGCGATGGACGACACCAACGGTCCCGGCCCTTCCTTCGCCGATCCCGCTGCAAGCACCAGAATGGCTATGTCGCGGTCATCCTCGATCACGGCATGGATCTGCTCCGTGGCGATCCCTTCGCGAATGACGACTTCCGGTTCGATGCCGATGCTTTCGCGCACCGTCTGAGCCACCTTTGCGAGCGTCGCCTCGGCCTCTTCGCGTGCTTCCGCCCGCATGATCTCCTCGACTCCCAGCCACTGCTGGAAGTCGCTGTCAGCGATCACGTAGAGCAGCACCAGGCCGCCGTTGGAGTTCTTCGCGCGCATGCCGGCATAATGCACGGCGCGGCCGCATTCGGGCGTGTCGTCGATCACCGCCATGAACTTGCGGCGATGACCTTCCAATCGTGAGAGTCGGGTGGAAACCATGCGGCGAACATTACATTGCCGTTCGCCGCCCGCAAGATCTCATTTTTGCGCGCTATTGCAAAAACCCGATGATTTCGCGAACCTCGCGCATCGTCTTTTCGGTACGCGCCCTCGCCCGCTCGCCGCCACCCCTCAGGATTGCGTCGATGTGCGCGGTGTCATCCATCAGGCGACGCATCTCGCCGGTGATCGGCGACAACACGTTGACGGCAAGATCGACCAGAGCCGGCTTGAAGACCGAGAACTGCTGGCCGCCGAACTCGGCGAGAACCTCACCCTTCGTCTTGTCGGAAAGCGCCGCGTAGATGCCGACGAGGTTTTCCGCCTCCGGACGGCCGGCGAGGCCGTCGACTTCGCTCGGAAGCGCATCCGGATCGGTCTTGGCCTTGCGGATCTTCTTCGAGATCGTCTCGGCATCATCCATCAGATTGATGCGCGACAGATCGGACGGATCGGACTTCGACATCTTCTTCGTGCCGTCGCGCAGCGACATGACGCGCGGCGCCGGTCCGCCGATCAAGGGCTCGACGGGCGGGAAATAGGCATGGATCGGCTCTTCGCCGACGACGATATCGACGCCGTAGCCGCGTGCCCGGATGTGCTCCATGAAGTCGATGTTGAACTTCTGGGCAATGTCGCGCGTCAGCTCCAGATGCTGCTTCTGGTCGTCGCCGACCGGGACATGCGTGGCACGGTAGACAAGGATGTCGGCCGCCATCAGGCTCGGATAGGCGAGCAGCCCGAGCGAGGCGTTTTCGCGGTCCTTGCCGGCCTTGTCCTTGAACTGGGTCATCCGGTTCATCCAGCCGATGCGGGCGACGCAGTTGAAGATCCAGGCAAGCTCGGCGTGCTGCGGCACGGCCGACTGGTTGAAGACGATATGTTTTTCCGGGTCGATGCCTGAGGCAATGAAGGCGGCCGCGATCGAGCGGATCTGGTTCGGCAGGTCTTCATGCACGAGCTGCGCGGTGATCGAGTGCAGGTCGACGACGCAATAGATGCAGTCGTTGTTTTCCTGCAGGGCGACGAACTTGCGGATCGCGCCGAGATAATTGCCGAGATGCAGATTGCCGGTCGGTTGTACGCCGGAAAATACGAGCGGCTTGAATTCGTTCATGTCGTCCTCATCGGGCTTGTGGAGGGCCCGTCTCCAGTTGATATCCGCCGCGCTTATGCACGGCAGGCAAAGTGCAATCAAGGGGGTGCGGCAGATCACGACGCCGGTTGCAACAGATCCCAGAGGTTTCCGAACGGGTCTGCAAACACCGCGACCGAACCGTAGGCCTCGTGACGCGGCGCCTCGCGGAATTCGACGCCGGCCGCCAGCATCGCGGCGTGATCACGGGCAAAGTCGTCGGTGAAAAGGAAGAAACCGACCCGTCCACCGGTCTGGTTGCCAATCGCGGCCCGCTGCCGTTCGTCCGCCGCCCTGGCGAGAAGCAAGGCCGTCTCAGCGGCGCCTTTCGGCCGAACGAGTACCCAGCGCTTGCCGCCGCCGAGGTCCGTATCCTCGATCAGGTCGAAACCGAGCTTGCCGCAATAGAAGGCGATGCCGTCGTCATAATCCGGCACGACGATGGTGATGCGCGCGACCGTCTGTTTCATGACGCGTCGGGCTCTTGGCCCGCCGCTTCAACCGGGGCGCCAGCGGCCCTGCGCTTCAGATTGCGACGGATCATACCGAGGCTCGCTCCGCCGAGACCGAAGGCGAATGCGAAATAGATCACCATCGCCGCCGCCACCAGCCCACAGAGGGTCATGGCACGCGTCAAAAGCGGTGCGGCGGACGAAAGCGGGAACGCCAGCCACTGGACCGCAAAATGCAGCGCCACCGCCATGATCGCCGCCGCGACGGTCAAGCGTGGGATCCGGGTCAACAGCGGAATGTCGCGTCCCCAATGGCCACGCCAGACGAGGGTTGCGAACAACAGTATGGCATTCACCCACCCGGCAACGATCTCGGCGATAGCGATGCCGCTCGCGGCGAGTGACGGAAACAGCGTCAAGGCCAGCGACACGTTCACCACCACGGAAATGGCGGCGAAGATCATCGGCGTGCGGGTATCCTCGCGCGCGAAAAAACCCGGAATGAAGGCCTTGATCAGCACGAAGGCCGGTAGGCCAAGGCCGTAGATCGCCAGGATCTGGCCGACCACAACCGTCGATTCCGGTGAAAACTTGCCGCGCTCGAAGAGCAGCCGGACGATCGGTTCCGACATGACAAGGAGCGCTGCAGCGGCCGGCAGCGTCAGGAACAGCGTGAATTCGACGGAGCGGTTCTGCAGGTTCGACGCTTCGTTGAGATTGCCGGCACGCAGCGCCCGTGAAAGTTCCGGCAGCAGCACGGTCGCGACCGCGATGCCGACGACGCCGAGGGGAAGCTGGTAAATGCGATCAGCATAGACGAGGGACGACACGGCCCCCGCTTTTGCCGAAGCGATATTGGTGTTGATCAGAAGGTTGATCTGCGTGATGCCGCCGGTGATCGCCGCGGGCAGCGCCAGTATGAGAAGCCGCCTCACATTCGCCGTCATCCGCGGACGGCGAAGCCCGATCCGGATCCCGGCATCGCGCACGGCGAACCAGACGATCGCGAGCTGCACCAGCCCTGCGGCCAGGACGCCCCAGGAAAGGCTGTAGCCGACGGCAACCGCGTCATGCCCATCATACCAGGCATAGGCAAGAACGCCGATCAGGATGACGTTCAGGAACACCGGCGCGATCGCGGCGGCGAAATAACGGTGCAGCGAGTTCAGCATGCCCGCCATCATCGCCGCCAGCGACATGCAGGCGAGATACGGGAACATGATCGTCGCGAAAGATACGGTGCTCGCAAATTTCGCCGGATCGTCGGCAAAGCCCGGGGCTATCAACTCCCTGACGATGAAGGGCATCGCCAGCTCCATGGCGATCGTGAGAAACAGGAGAACGGTGAAGAGCACACCGAAAACCTCTTCCGAAAAGCGCCGCGCGCCATCCATGCCGCGCGCTTCGATCTCCTTTGCAAAGAGCGGCACGAAGGCGGAGTTGAAGGCGCCTTCGGCGAAAAGCCGGCGGAAGGTGTTCGGCAGGCGGAAGGCGGTGTTGAAGGCGTCGGCAACCGGTCCGGTGCCGAGTGCTGCCGCCATGAAAGTTTCGCGGACGAAGCCGAAGACGCGGCTTCCGAGCGTCGCACCGCCGACGGTTGCAAATTTCTTGACCAGACTCATGTTTCGGCTTTTGTCGTTTTGGAGGCGTGGGACGTGCGCGGCACCGGGCCCGGCGCGATGATGCCGGAGGGCATGCGCTCGCGCGCCTCGTCCACCTCGCCTGCCAAAACGGGCTTGAGGCGCGCGGCGATATTGGACTGCCGGTTCTCGTTCGTGATCTTCGCGCCGACCAGATCGGTAACGTAGAAGGTGTCGATCACCTTCTCGCCGAATGTGGTGATATGAGCCGAGGCGATATCAAGCGAGAGGTCGGAAAGCACCGCGGTCACCTCGGAAAGAAGACCGGGTCTATCGAGGCCCTCAACCTCGATAACTGTGAACTTGTTCGACAGCGTGTTGCTGATCGTCACTTCCGGCGTGACCGTGAAGGCCTTGCTGCGCTTCTTCACGCGCGCGCGGCTGGCGATCACTTCGGGCAGGCGCTTGCGGCCGGAAAGCACATCCTCGATCAATTTGCCGATGCTCGCCGCCCGGCGCATCTCGTCTTCGTCGACTTGAAATTCCCGGTTGACCAGAATCGTGTCCAGCGCCCGTCCGTCAGCCGTCGTGAAGATCTGGGCGTCAACGATGTTGGCGCCGGCCGCGGCGCAGGCTCCCGCAATTACCGTCAGCAGGCGCGGATGGTCCGGGGAAAGCACGGTGATTTCGGTGATGGCGTGGAACTGGTGCGTGCGCACCATGGTCGCAAGCGTCTTGCCGGCCTGGTCCGCATCGCGAATGAACTCCGCGTGCCGAACCTGATCCTCGAGCGCCACCGAAAGAAGATAGGGCTGATAATGCAGCCGAACATAAGCCTCGCGGTCCGCCTTCGACCAATCGGTCAGCGCCTCCTCCAGCATGTGGGCGGCATGTCTTGCCCGTTCTTTTCGCGACAACTCCGAGAAGCCGCCGGAGAGCAGAAGTTCGGTCTCATAGTAGAGCGTGCGCAGCAACTGCCCCTTCCAGCCGTTCCATACGCCCGGCCCCACCGCCCGGATGTCGCAGACCGTCAGGATGAGCAGCATTTTCAGACGATCGAGCGACTGCACGCGCTCAGCGAAATCGACGATGGTCTTGCGATCGTTGAGGTCGCGTGTCTGGGCCACCAGGGACATGGTGAGATGCTCCTCGACCAGCCACGCCACGGTTTCGGTCTGCTTCGGAGAAAGCCCCAAACGCGGGCAGAGCCTGCGGGCCACCTTGGCGCCGGCGACCGAGTGGTCCTCCGGTCGGCCCTTGGCAATGTCGTGCAGCAGCACGGCGACATAGAGCGCCTCGCGATCTTCGATGCCTGGCATCAGCGTCGCCGAAAGCGGATGTGCCTCCTCCTCGATGCCGCGCTCGACCCGCGAGAGAATATCGACCGTGCGCAGCAGATGCTCGTCGACCGTGTAGTGATGATACATGTTGAACTGCATCATCGACACGATCTTGCCGAAATCAGGGATGAAGCGGCCGAGGACGCCGGACTCGTTCATGCGCCTCAGGATCAGTTCCGGATTGCGCCTGGACGTCAGGATCGAGAGGAACAGCCTGTTGGCTTCTTCATCTTCACGCAGTTGCGGCGTGATCAGGCTCAGCGACCGGGTCACCTGCTTCAGCGCGGCCGGATGGAACTCCAGGCCATTTATGTCGGCGACGTGGAAGAGCCGCAGAAGGTTTACAGGATCGCGCTTGAAGACATCGGGGCTCGAAAGAGTGATGCGTCCGCCATCATCGACGAAGTCGAGCGTGCCCGCGATCTTGCGCGTGCGATGCTTGAAACGGCTGATCACGCCGGAAAGCCCCGGCGCATCCTTCGCCTGCTGGTCCTCGAGCGCGGCGCAGAGGATGCGCGTCAAATCACCCACGTCCTTGGCGACGAGGAAGTAGTGCTTCATGAAGCGCTCGACGGCCGAGAGGCCGGGATGATCGTGGTAACCGAGCGCCTCGGCGATCTCGCGCTGTATGTCGAAGGAGAGCCGCTCTTCCGCCTTGCCCGTCAGGAAATGCATGTGGCAACGCACTGCCCAGAGAAAATCCTCCGATTTCTGGAAAAGTCTGTATTCCTGCCGCGATAGGACGCCGAGCTTGACGAGATCGGCCGAGTCCTTGACCCGGTAGAAGTATTTGGCGATCCAGAACAGCGTGTGCAGATCGCGAAGCCCACCCTTGCCTTCCTTGATGTTCGGCTCGACGAGATAGCGCGTGTCGCCCGCCTTGCGATGGCGCTGGTCGCGCTCGGCAAGCTTGGCGGCAATGAAATCGGGACCGGTGTTGCGAACGATCTCGTGATCGAAGCGCGTTTCGAGTTCGTTCGCCAGCGCCTCGGAACCGCAGATGTAGCGGCATTCGAGGATCGCCGTGCGAATTGTCATATCGGCGCGTGACAGCCGGATGCATTCCTCGATCGTGCGGGTCGCATGACCGACCTTGAAGCCCAGATCCCAGAGGACATAGAGCATAAACTCGATCGCCGGCTCCGCCCAGACCGCCTTTTTTGCAGGCAGCAGGAAGAGAAGGTCGACGTCCGATCCCGGCGCCAACGTTCCGCGTCCGTAGCCGCCGACGGCCGTCACCGCGATCCGAGATGCCGGCAGCGCATTCGCCGCGTCGAAAACCTCGTTCAGCACGAAATCATGCAGAAGAGTGATGAGCTGGTCCTGGAGCCAGGAGATGCGTTCGGCGCATTTGATCCCGGCGCCGTCGGCAGCAAGCAACTCGCGCGCCTTAGCGCGGCCTGCAAGATTGGCCTGCTTGAATGCACCAAGCAGGGCTTGGCGCATCGGCTCTCGCTGCTCCGCATGAGCGGAGGCGATGAAGCTGCATTTCGCTCTGAGCGCCGCAACATCGAGAATTTCGGGAAAGGAAGTTTCGTGTCTGGCCATGAAGTGCCGAGGGGCGTCCTGTCCGACTGGTTGAGTAATCCGCTGCATTTGCCAGCGCTCCTGCATGTCGCCGTGGACCGGCCGGAAACATGCAGCTTTTCAAAAGCCACGTCCTTTGCGCGTCTACTGCTAAAGCGACCTTTGAGCGTCCGAAAGACGCACCGCGTTGTAGAAGACACGCGGCGCTGTATAGCCGTTCTATCCCGCGAATAACAGGAAAAATCGGCTTGCAACGCCGCGCGTCTTTTCAGACGCGCAAAGGACGCTGCAGCACTTTCAATCGGCGCATGCAAT
The DNA here is from genome assembly GCF_020193575.1 of Ensifer sp. IC4062. Classification (GTDB taxonomy): domain Bacteria; phylum Pseudomonadota; class Alphaproteobacteria; order Rhizobiales; family Rhizobiaceae; genus Sinorhizobium. The sequence goes on along the minus strand of NZ_JADYVD010000001.1, from coordinate 261,274 downwards.
AATCCGTCGATGCCATCTTCGAGCAAGGTCAGCGGGCGGCCAGTTGTTTCTTCAGCGAATAGAGGGCGTCGAGGGCGTCGCGCGGCGTCATGTCGTCGGGATTGAGCGCCTTCAACGCCTCCTCGACCTTCGAAGGCCCGAACCTCGCCGATTCCTCGCGCCGTATCGCCACCTGGAAAAGCGGCAGGTCGTCGATCAGTTGGCTCGCCGGGTTTTTGCGGTCTGCGTCCTCAAGCTTGGCAAGCACATCCTTGGCACGCACCACGACCGATGGCGGGAGGCCCGCAAGCCGGGCAACCTGGATCCCATAGGACCTGTCGGCGGCGCCGGGACCGACCTCGTGGAGAAAAATCACGTCACCGTCCCATTCCTTGACCCGCATCGTCGCGTTCGAGAGCCGACCAAGCTTCTCGGAAAGCACCGTCAGCTCGTGGAAATGGGTGGCGAAGAGCCCACGGCAACCATTGACCTCGTGCAGGTGCTCGACCGCGGCCCAGGCGATCGAAAGGCCGTCGAAGGTCGCGGTGCCGCGACCGATCTCGTCGAGGATCACCAGCGAGCGGTCCGTCGCCTGATTGAGGATCGCCGCGGTTTCGACCATCTCGACCATGAAGGTCGAGCGGCCACGGGCGAGATCATCGGATGCACCGACGCGTGAAAACAACCGGTCGACAACGCCGATGTGCGCCGCCGCTGCCGGGACAAACGACCCCATCTGCGCCATGATGGCAATCAGCGCATTCTGGCGCAGGAACGTCGATTTACCGCCCATGTTGGGACCGGTGAGCAGCCAGATCGCCCCGCCCTCGTGACCTTCCGGAGGCGACAGGTCACAGCCGTTGGCAACGAAGGCGTTGGCCGCCTGACGCCGGAGCGCCTGCTCGACGACCGGATGACGCCCGCCATCGATCGCGAACATCCGTGAACGGTCGACGACGGGGCGTGCATAGTTCTGCTCTTCAGCAAGGACGGCGAGGCCGGTCGAGACATCGAGCGTTGCGAGCGCCAGCGCCGCGGCCTTGATCGCCTCGGCATGCGCGACGACCTCGCCAGTCATCGCCTCGAATGCTTCGAGTTCGATCGCAAGAGCCCGGTCGGCCGCATTGGCGATCTTGGTTTCCAGCTCCGCGAGCTCGGTCGTCGTGAACCGCATGGCATTGGCCATGGTCTGGCGATGTATGAAACGCGCGCGCCCCGCGTCCGTGTCGGTCATCGCGCCGGCATTTCCCGCCGTCACCTCGATGAAATAACCAAGCACATTGTTGTGTTTGATTTTAAGCGATTTGATGCCGGTTTCGTCGCAATATTGCAGTTGCAGGCCCGCAATCACCCGACGCGACTGATCGCGCAGCGCCCGCATCTCATCGAGTTCGCCATGCGCTCCTTCGCGCACGAACCCGCCGTCACGTTTCAGGAGGGGGAGTTCTTCCGCGAGCATCGACTCGAGTCTCGCCAGCAACTCCTGCGGCAATGCGTCGATTGCGGCGTGCGCCTCGGTCAGTTCTGTCGAGAGGCTGCCGCGCGACAACAGCGCCGATATCGTCGCCGCGGCCCGAAGCCCAGCCTTGATCGCTCCAAGATCACGCGGCCCGCCACGGCCGAGTGCCAGCCGCGACAGCGCGCGCGGCATGTCGGGCGCGCGCCGTAAGGCGTCGCGCAGGTCCGTCGCAAAACTCGGCTGGTCGGCGAGGACTTCGATCGAATCGAGCCGGATATTGATCCTATCGGGATCGGTCAGTGGCGACATCAGCCGCTCGGCGAGAAGCCGTGCGCCGCCGCTCGTCACCGTTCGGTCGAGGGCTCTGAGCAACGTTCCCTCGCGCGCACCGGAAAGCGTCTTGACCAGCTCGAGGTTGGCGCGGGTCGCCGGATCAATGAAGAGTGTCGAGGCGACGCTTTCCCGCTCCGGAATCCCGAGCGCCGGGCGTTCGGCAAGCTGGGTCTTCTCGACATAGGAGATCGCGGCCGAGGCGGCCGCAAGTTCGGCGCGCGAAAAGCTGCCGAAGCCGTCGAGGGTCTTCACGCCGTAATAGCGGGCAATGCGACCTTCCGCCGTCGCACTGTCGAACAGCACGGCCGGTTGCGGCACAGCGACCCGGCCGAGCACGTCGAAAATCGGCCGGAGCTCCGGATCGTGAAAGACGGTATCAGGCAGGATCAGTTCGCGCGGTTCGATGCGCAATATATCGGCGAGCAAGCGGCCCTCGGCCGTCTCGGCAAGGCGGAAAATGCCGGTCGATATGTCGATCCAGGCGAGCGCATAAGCCGGTTCCGAGCCGCTGCGGATACGGGCGAGCGCCATCAGATAATTCGATTCTGCCGGCGAAAGCAGCTTGTCCTCGGTGATCGTTCCCGGCGTCACCAGCCGGACAACATCGCGGCGCACGACCGACTTGCTGCCGCGCTTCTTCGCTTCGGCCGGATCCTCGACCTGCTCGCAGACGGCGACCCGGAAACCGAGGGCGATCAGCTTTTGCAGGTAATCGTCGGCCGCGTGGACCGGCACGCCGCACATCGGGATCTCCTGGCCTAAGTGCTGACCACGCTTCGTCAGCGTGATCCCGAGCGCGCGCGAGGCTTCGACCGCATCTTGGAAGAACAACTCGTAGAAGTCGCCCATCCGATAGAACAACAGCGAATCCGGATTGTTCGCCTTGATCTCGATGTACTGCTCCATCATCGGAGTCGCGGTGGAGCGGCTCTCCTGACTTGCCAGATCGGACACGGAAAGGACATCGCCCGTGCGGCTCGATGGGTCTGTCACGAAATTCATGATTGTTCCAAAAAAAGAGATGTCACACTATCCGCAAGCATTTATAGACGACAATAACAAAGAGGCTGACCTCGGCGGTCGCCCACAGGAGGTTGAGGAAAACATGCCGGCTACCGACAAGACCGACCGCACGATGACAAGCGTCACCGCCCAGGAAGCGCTCGACTTCCATTCACAAGGTCGGCCCGGAAAGCTGGAGATCGCCCCGACAAAGGCGATGGCGACTCAGCGCGATCTGTCGCTCGCCTACTCGCCCGGCGTCGCCGTGCCCGTGAAGGCGATCGCCGAAGACCCGGCAACCGCTTATGACTACACGACGCGCGGCAACATGGTCGCGGTGATTTCCAATGGCACGGCGATCCTCGGCCTCGGCAATCTCGGTGCGCTTGCCTCGAAGCCGGTGATGGAAGGCAAGTCGGTACTGTTCAAGCGATTTGCGGACGTGGATTCGATCGATCTCGAAGTCGATACCGAGAACGTCGACGAATTCGTCAACTGCGTGCGCTTTCTCGGCCCCTCTTTCGGGGGCATCAACCTCGAGGATATCAAGGCGCCGGACTGCTTCATCATCGAACAGCGGCTGCGCGAGGTCATGGACATTCCCGTGTTCCATGACGACCAGCATGGCACCGCGATCATCGCCGCCGCGGGCCTCATCAATGCGCTGACGCTCACCGGGCGCGACTTCAAGACGACCAGGCTCGTCTGCAACGGCGCGGGCGCCGCGGCCATCGCTTGTATCGAGCTCATCAAGGCGATGGGTTTCAACGGGGAAAACATCATTCTCTGCGATACCAAGGGCGTGATCTACAAAGGGCGCACGGACGGTATGAACCAGTGGAAGTCGGCGCACGCGGTCGATACCGACCGCCGGACCCTAGCCGAGGCGCTGGACGGCGCTGACGTGTTCTTCGGACTGTCGGCAAAGGGTGCGCTTTCGACGGAAATGGTGCTTTCCATGGCGCCGAAACCGATCATCTTCGCCATGGCCAATCCGGATCCCGAAATCACGCCGGAGGAGGTCGCCCGCATCCGCGACGACGCGATCGTCGCGACCGGTCGCTCCGACTACCCGAACCAGGTCAACAACGTTCTCGGCTTCCCCTACATCTTCCGCGGCGCCCTCGACGTGCGCGCCTCGACAATCAACGACGCCATGAAGATCGCCGCGGCAGAGGCTCTTGCGAGCCTCGCAAAGGAAGACGTGCCGGATGACGTCGCCGCCGCCTACCAGGGCAACCGGCCGCGCTTCGGGCCGCAATACATCATTCCCGTCCCCTTCGATCCGCGCCTCATCTCGGCGATTCCGATTGCTGTTGCGAAGGCCGCCATGGAAACGGGCGTCGCGCGCAAACCGATAACCGATCTTGCCGACTACGCGCAGCAGCTTTCGGCGCGACGCGACCCGATCGCCTCGACGCTGCAGCGTATCTTCGAGCGCGTCCGCCGTCAGCCGAAGCGCATCGTCTTTGCCGAAGGCGAGGAAGTGCAGATGATGCGCTCCGCGATCGCCTATGCCAACCAGGCGCTCGGGACAGCAATCCTGCTCGGGCGCGAGGAACAGATGCGCGAAACCGCCGAGCGGGAAGGCATCGACCTCAACCGCGCCGGCATCCAAATCGTCAACGCACGCCTTTCCAAGCGGGTCGGCGCCTACACCGATTTCCTCTATGCTCGGCTCCAGCGCAAGGGCTATCTGTTCCGCGACGTGCAGCGGCTGATCAACAACGACCGCAACCACTTCGCCGCCTGCATGGTGGCGCTCGGCGATGCCGACGGCATGGTGACGGGCCTGACGCGCAATTATTCGACCGCACTCGAAGACGTGCGCCGCTGCATCGACGCCAAGCCCGGCCACCGGGTCATCGGCGTATCGCTCGCACTCTGCCGCGGCCGCACGGTTCTCGTCGCCGACACCGCGGTGCACGACATGCCGACGGCCGAGGAACTGGCCGACATAGCCGAGGAGGCCGCCGGACTCGCAAAGCGCCTTGGCTATGTGCCACGCGTCGCCATGCTCGCCTATTCGACCTTCGGTCACCCGTCGGGCGAACGCTCCGAGAGAGTGCGCGAGGCGGTGAAGATTCTCGACAGGCGCCGCGTCGATTTCGAATACGACGGCGAAATGGCGGCCGACGTGGCGCTCAATCAGCGCGTGATGGAGCAATATCCGTTCTGCCGGCTTTCCGGCACGGCCAACGTGCTGGTAATGCCGGCGTTCCACTCTGCCTCGATCTCAACCAAGATGCTCCAGGAACTCGGCGGTTCGACCGTCATCGGCCCGCTGCTCGTCGGCCTCGACAAGTCGGTGCAGATCGCGTCCATGTCGGCCAAGGATTCAGACATCGTCAACATGGCGGCAATCGCCGCCTACAACGCCGGGACCTGACGGGCAAGAAGCGGTGCACCGTTTCGAGACAGGCGCCATATCGGCGGCAAACATTGCGTGGCGAAACGTACAGCAATGGCACACGTATTCTCAATAAAACAAGAGCCCACTTCTCCGGCAAGGGAAGTGGGCCCAATACTTTATGGCAGATCCATCGCTTAGGTCATAAAAATGAGAGGGAATTGACTGCAATATACGCGCCCCAGACGCATTGCTAATCCTTCCCTTTATTTTCTACATTCCTTCGTCATGAAATCCAGATCAACCACGGAAATACACTTCTTCCTTTTACTAAGGAAAGTCAAACATATCCTTAACAACTGGTTAATACTGCAATCCGCCACTCAGGACACGGTGGAGGCAAACCGCCCGGCGTCGGCGCCGTAGTAGTTGAGATAGCGGCCGGAAATATTGCTGATCGGCAGCACGATCAGCACATCGGTCGTGCGGAAGGCGTGATCGACCACAGCGCCATCGCCGACCATCGCGCCGAGCCGCATGTAACCCTTGATCAGCGGTGGAAGAGCAGAAAGTGCCTTCTTCGGATTGATCGCTTCCGAGGGCATCAGGTCCATGGTCCGATGAAGCTCCGGCCGGGCGGAAACCGCCCACTCGCCTTCAGCGAGAACATTGTGGTGCAAGAAAGAGAGCGCCAACGCATGCTCTTCCGGGATGACGCCCGGGAACGAGCCGCATCCGAACATGGCGTCGACGCTATGCTTCAGCGCATAGGCCCAATTGCCCTGCCAGAGCAGTTCGACGGTTCGCTTCGTCCGATATTCGGGCAGCACGCAGGAACGGCCGAGTTCCATGAACCGCTTGCCCGGGTGGCGCTGAAGCAGTTCGCCGATCGCAAACTCGGAAGCCGAATAGAAGCCGCCGGCACGCTCTGCGACGTCCTGCCGCAACAGCCGGTATGTGCCGACGATTTGGTCTTCCGTATCGCCTTCGATCGACCTGTCGAGAACCAGCAGATGGTCGCAAATCGAATCCCAGCTGTCGACGTCGCGCTTGCGCCGCTCGGCATCCGGCCCCGCCTCTGCCTTCATCTCCTCGACGAAAACCTTGTAGCGTACCGCCTGTGCCGCATCGACCTCAGCGGCGGAGCACGCAAGCCGCGTCTCGAGATTGCCGATCCGCCCGAGAACCTCGGTTGCCGGGGTCGCAATCGTCTTGCGGATGCAAGGCTGTGAAGTGTCAATCACGTTCGCCGAATCCAGAAGTTCGATCGTCATCCCGTGTTATCCCGAATCGCTTGTGCCTGCCGGGCTTAAACCACGTTTCTGCAACAAGATAGTGACACGAAGGCGGCTTGCAAGCCCGGCACCGCGGGATGGCCCGCGCGCTAAACCCTACCGCAGCGCGCGTCTTGTCAGACGCCCAAAAGGACGCTGTTGCACTTTGAATTGCTGCATTTTTTGGTCCTTAAATCGGTACCGATTTAGGAAACGTGCAGCCGTCTTCAGGCTTCGAGAAGGCGCGTAATTTGGGCAGTGAGGCGCCCTGGCTCCGCCGGCTTCGGCAATACCAAGTCCGCTCCGGCTGCGATCAGGAGTTCGTGCAGGTCGCCGCGTGTATCGGACGTCAACACGATAACGGGCAAGTGGCGGCGGTTCCCGGCTGCTTCCTGCTCGCGCAGGCGCTTCAGCATCGCGAGGCCATCGCCGCCAGGCATGTTGAGGTCGGTAAGGATCAGGCGTGGCGTCTTATGTGCAGCTTCGCCGGACCCGTGCAACGCGTGAGCCAGGCTCGTGAAATCTTCAACATGGCGAACCAGATAGCCCGCTCGCCGAAGTATCGTCCGCAGGATGAGCGCATTGACCGGATCGTCCTCGGCAAGGAGAATATCGTGATCGCCCTGTTCATCTGCATCGCTCGGCGGCAATGCCTCCCGCAGCATCGGCCGGTTGTCGTTGATCGCATCCCGCTTCTCGATGCCCTTCAGCCGCCCGAGCAGAACCTCCACCAACGACTTTTCGCGCAAAGGGCGGATAAGCCATGCCTCGTAGCCGTCGATCTGGTTGACTGGATGAGCGGTGCGCTCCTCCGGGTTGATGAGGTAGGTCCGGCGCAGCTTAAGGCTGGCGATTTCCGGTCGCAGCGCGAGGAGACGCCGAAACTGCTCCGAATGGCGATGGTCAACGATGATGTCGGTCAGTGGCAGGTCGTTTGACAAAACGGCGGCGGCGATGGCTTCGGCGGCGGCAAGCGTCGGCGCGCGATGACACACGCCGCCAAGGGTCGTAATCGTCGCGGCGAGCGCGTTCAGCACGGGGCCGTCGGGGGCCAGGGCCAGCACGTGGGCGCCACATAGCACGCCATCTCGTGCGGCTGACGGATCGCCTCCGACCACCGGAAACCGGACTTCGAACCGGCTTCCCCGACCGGAGGCGCTGGAAGCGGTCAGGCTGCCGCCGAAGGCCTCCATGATCCTGCGTGAAATCGCGAGACCCAGGCCGGCTCCCTTGGCGCGCTGACTATCGTCCCCGGCCTGCTCGAATTCCTCGAACACACGCCCGAGTTCATCGGCCGACATGCCGGGGCCGGTGTCGTCGATCCGGATTCTGACGCCGCCATCGGCAACGTCGGCTGCAACGAGGACGCCACCAGTCTCAGTGAATTTCACGGCATTGCCGATCACGTTAAAGAGCACCTGCCTGAGACGGGCGGCATCGAACATCATCCCCGCGGGCACGTCGGCTGCAACGGTCGCGGCGATCTCTATGCCTTTCTCGTGCGCGCGGTGAGCGAGCATCTCCACCACGCTCTCGATGACGAGGCGCAGGTCCTGCTGCGAGGGCCGCAATTGAAACCGCCCGGCCGAAAGCGAGGAAAAGTCGATCAGATCCTCGACCAGTTGAACCAATGCATGGCCGGATTGCTGCATGCCGGCGAGGTAGCTTTTCTGCTCCGCCGACAGCCGGGTCTGGCCGAGGAGATGGCTCATGCCCAGAATACCGGAGAGTGGCGTGCGTACCTCATGGCTGACGGTGGCAAGAAGGCGCGACTTCGCGCGGCTTGCCTCCTCGGCGCGGCGGCGGGCTTCTTCCCGTTCGCGCGCGGCGCGCGCCTCTTCGGTCACGTCGCGGGCGATGCTGTGACGCATCAGCCTGCCGGTTGCCGGCTCACGGGCGATCAGGTCGTGCCAGTCGTAAAGGCGAATTCCCTCCGGCGTCGGGATACGCGCAAGATAGTGGTTTGACTCAGCCTGCGGCTCGAAGCTTAGGCCTATCGCCGCGCAGGTCAGTCCGCGCACGTCGGCACGGGCACAAACCTCGTGAAAAACGCTGTTCGCATAGACGATCTGGCCGTCCATCGTACGCACGATGGCAAGATCGCCCAGTCCGTCGTGAATTGTTGAAAGCAGCGCCGAGGTTTCAAACCGCTGCCAGTCTTCATCACAGGCGACCTCAAGCAACGCTCCCCCTCGCCCGTCAGACGAATCGATGCCCTCGGCGAGAAGCAGGAAGGCCCCTGCAAGGCCGCCGGCGGCGACCATTGCCGAAAAGAGGGGAAAGCCGTTTGCCGAGCCCACCGCAAAGAGGATCGCCGCAGCGGCTATGCCTGCGACGGCGCAGGCGGCGCGCGCCGGCCAATATCCGGCTCGGCCGGCGCGGGCTCCCGCGCCGAAACCGGAATCTATCCGCTGCTTAAGTCGTGACGCTTCGATCATGCCACCGAAGTAGCATGGCAAGCCTTCCGAATGCCTTCAGCCCGTTTCTAAAGTTTTACCGATCGCGGCTTTTGGCGAGCATGAGCTCGTCAAGGATGATCGCGCCCGCGCCGACTGAGATGAAGCTGTCCGCGAGATTGAAAACCGCAAAGGACCAATTGGCGGTATGGAACAGGATATAGTCGATGACATAGCCGAATAGCAGCCGGTCGACGAGGTTGCCGAGCGCGCCCGCGATGATCATCGCATAGCCGAGGTGAGCGAAGAACCTATCTTTCGGCGTGCGCCGCCAAAGCCAGAGCACGAAGGCGACGACGGTCAGACGCATCCCGACGATGAACCAGTCTTCCATCCCGGAAAGCATGGAGAAGGCCACGCCGTAATTGTAGGTCCGGTAGAGCGCAAGCATCGGCATGACCGCGACCGCCTGCTGAAAGGGCAGGAACATCTCGACCAGATATTTGATTATCTGGTCGGCAACGATCGCCATCAGAATGAAGACCGCGATCGGCAGCGGCCGCGAAAACAAAACCTGCCGCTCCCTCATGCGCCGGCATCCAACGACAACAGGTGGCGGCGCGCTTCGAACAGCATGATCCCGGTGGCGACCGCGAGATTGAGTGAGTCCGCTCGGCCCGACTGCGGGATGCGGGCGAGCGCGCCCGCTTCGCGGGCGAGCTCTTCGGGAAGACCCGCCTGTTCGTTGCCCATCAGGAGCACGACAGGCTTCGACTTGTAATCGACGGTCCGGTAGTCGACCGAGCCCGCCAGATGCGTTGCCACGACCCTGACGCCGGCTGCCTTCTGCCATTTGACGAACTCTTCGGCACTGGCGCGCGCGACGGGCATGGCGAAGACCGAGCCCATCGTCGCCCGCACCGTCTCGAGCGAGAAGGGATCGGTGGTCTCGCCGACAAGGATGATGCCCGAGGCGCCGGCCGCGTCCGCCGTCCGGATGATTGTGCCGAGATTGCCCGGATCGCGAACGCGGTCGAGCGCCACATAGGTCTCGTCTTCCTCGGGTCGAAGATCCTTCAGCGCGCGATAACGCTGTTCGAAAATACCGACCACCATTTGCGGATTGTCGCGTCGGGTGATCGTTGAAAGCACCTTTTCGCTGACCTCGAGCACCAGGCCGCCCTTGGCAACGGTCTTGGCAGCCACCTGCTCGACCTGCGGCTTGTCTTTTGCCGCCTTGGCGTAGACGAGGATCTTGATCTTCCAGCCGAGATCGAGCGCATCGATCACCAGCTTCAAGCCCTCCGCCATGAAGGACCGCGTCTCGTCGCGATGCTTCTTCTGCGCAAGCGAGCGGATGTCCTTGATGATCGGATTGGTGAGGCTGGTTACTTCCTTCACATGGCCGACGCGCGGCGCGCCGTGATCGCTTCTGTCAGTGTTCATTCGGGTACCCAGCGGCTGAAGAGGGAAGTGGAAAGCGCCCGCCCCGGCTCCTTGCCGTCGAGACCGCTCTCGCGGATGATGAGCTCTCCCGACTCCACCCGGCCGCCGCGCCCGCGCATCGTTTCGCGCATGAGCTCGTGAATCGAATAGAAGCTTGCGCGGATGGAATAGGCCGTAAGGACAAGACCGCGCGCGTCAGGAGACACGATCTCACGGCAGATGTCGAGCATTGCTGCCAGATGGTCGAAGAGCTGCCAAACCTCGCCGTTCGGGCCACGGCCGAACTTGGGCGGGTCGGTCAGGATGATGTCATAGCGGCTGCCGCGTCGTTCTTCGCGCTGAATGAACTTCATCGCATCGTCGCAGATCCAGCGGATGGGCAATTTTTCGGCGCGGGCCAGCGTCTGGTTTTCGCGCGCCCAGCCGATCGCCTTCTTGGAGGCGTCGACATGCGTTACCTCGGCGCCCGCCTTGGCGGCAATCAGCGAGGCGACGCCGGTGTAACCGAAGAGATTGAGAACCTTGAGCGGCCGCCCGGCCGTCGCCACCTGATCCTTCACCCAGGACCAATGGGCAAGCTGCTCGGGGAAAACGCCAACGTGGCGAAACGAGGTGAAGCGGCCGAGAAAATCGGTGTCGAGAAGCTGCATCGGCCAGGTTTCGCCCAGCACTTCGCGCGGGAAGCGCCAGCGCCCCATACCGTCCTCGTCGGTATCCCCCGTGAAGACTGCATCGGCCTTCTCCCAAACCGAGGCCGGCAGCGCCTTCGGCCAAAGCGCCTGCGCTTCGGGGCGGACGATGCGATAGGGTCCGTATTGTTCGAGCTTCTCGCCGTTGCCGCTGTCGATCAGATGGTAACCTGCCGTCGCCGCCGTCTCGAGAATGAGCGGCACGGTCTCGGCCGGCTTGTCGCCAGTTCTTTGCGGCAGGGGACGCGTTGGGAGCGCCTCCTGGGCGGAACGCTGTCGCTCGCCTTTTTCGGGCGCGATTTTTGCGGCCGGTCCACCGCTCCTGGTCTTGAAGCCGCCACCCTTCACGGGCGGGTGCCGTTGCTCGTGGCGGCCACCACGCGCCTCAGCGCCCCGGCCTTTAGCCGCCGTGACCGAGGCGTTCTTCGACCGCCTATCTTTTTCCTTCACGCGCTGATCCTTGGACGTCAATCAAACCACTCGGCGCATCCGCTCGGGAGCCGAAGCCGCATCCAGCCTGCCCCCTTCACACCCTCCGTCCGGCGGGCGATACGCTTCAGCCCGTGCAAATAGCACTGCCGATGCTCTTGGCAAAGCCGTTTCCGATTTGCCAAGATCGAAGCTAGGAGCAGAACGGAGGAACACGCATGGAGATGACCGGCGAGGAACGCATCGCGGCGCGGCGCGACGCAGTTTGGCAAGGCTTGAACGATCCGGAGATCCTGAAGCGATGCATTCCCGGCTGCCAGTCGCTCGAGATGATATCCCCGACGGAGCTGACGGCCGTAGTCAAGGTGAAGATCGGGCCAGTTTCGGCGACCTTTAACGGCAGTGTCGTCCTTTCCAACCTCAATCCGCCTCAGAGCTATACGATCTCGGGCGAAGGCAAGGGCGGTATTGCCGGATTTGCCAAGGGCGGCGCAGATGTGGCGATCGTGGAGGAGGGCGATGAAACGGTGCTGCGCTATAACGTCAAGGCTGAGGTCGGCGGCAAAATCGCCCAGCTCGGCTCGCGCCTGATCGATTCGACAGCGAAGAAGCTCGCGCAACAATTCTTCGCGGATTTCAATCTTGCAGTCAGCAGGGGAGCGGCGGAAGCGGCGAGCTAGGCTGCCCGGGCGATCACACGCCGATTACGCGCGATGGCTCAACTCTGCGGCGCTGGCAGCGTTGTTCGCGATGCCAGTTTCTCCGCCTGGCTGCGCTGCTTTTCCGCCTCACGGTGCCACTTCAATGCCTCATTGGCCTCGTTGCGGGCGCGGCGACGGTATTTTCCTTGGCTGAACCAGGTCGCTCCGGCCCCAAGAATCAGCCCGACGATGACGGCGAGAAACAGGAACACGAAAAAGGGGGCTGAAACAGAAAGTACGCTGTCGGCCGGATTGAACGGATTAAACGCAAGGGTTACTGCCTGACGATTGGCAACGCTCAGTGCGATCAGGATGATACCCAAAGGCACCAGTACAACGATATTGATCAGTTTCTTGAGCATGCATCCGCTCCGGCTGTCGCGTCGGTCCGAAAAATCTGGACGATTCTCGCAAGGGCCCGACGCCCAGGTTCAAGGACATGGAGCCATTCCTCGTGCGCCGGAAAGACAGCACCCGCTCCATTGATCCTGTTTATCGTGATCTCGAGCGCCATGCGTTCAAATGGACGCACAAAGGAGCTCTGGCACATTGATTCGAGAGCATCTGTCCGCTTTCTCTGATTCCACCCGACGGGATGCTCTAGTCGTCGTTGCCATTCATACCGGGATTGAGCCGCTCGCGCAGTTCCTTGCCGGTCTTGAAGAAGGGAACCCATTTCTCCTCAACAAAGACGGAATCGCCCGTGCGCGGATTGCGACCCGAACGCGACGGCCTGTTCTTGACCGAGAAGGCGCCGAAGCCGCGCAACTCGACGCGATTTCCCGCGGCCAGTGCATCGGTGATCTCATCAAGAACCGCATTGACGATATTTTCGACGTCGCGGTGGTAGAGATGCGGATTGCGTGCGGCCACAATCTGCACCAGTTCTGACTTGATCACTGTCGCCCCCTTGGTTTTTGCTTTTTCTGTCAGTTTCGTGGCTTCGACAGGCGTCACAACGCGCGTTCTGAGCCAACCGAGCCTCCGGCTCAGGACAAAATATGGCGCCGTCTCCTATTGCCCCTCAACCTGCCAAACCGAAACAAGACCGTCAAGAAACAACTTCTCGCCACCGATTTTTTCGAGTCCCCTCATTGCCGGAAAAGCGTCATATCCCAAAGCCTTGATCCACTCGGAGACGACCCCGCCGAGGCCGAAAGGCAATGTTCCGCTCGGCGATTCCCAGTCCACCACCGGAAGGTCCTTCGGGACGTTGCGGCTGGCGAGGAATGCCTTGATCTCGTCATCGCCGCCAAGCGTATCGACGAGCCTGTCCTTCAGCGCTTGGCGTCCGGTGAAGATGCGGCCATCGGCAAGGGCGAGCGCGTCCGGTCGCGGGATCTTGCGGCGTTCAGCCAGAAGATCGACGAACCAGCCGTAGCTGTCATCGATCATCGCCTGGATCATTGCCCTCGCCTCCTCGCTCGGCGGATGGAAAGGAGAGGGTTCGGCCTTGAGCGGTCGCGACTTTATCGACTCGAGCGACACGCCAAGCTTGTCCATGAGGGCTTTGACCTGCGGGTATTGGAAGATCACGCCGATCGAACCAGTGATCGAGGTCTCTCCGGCGACAATGTGGTCACCCGCAAGCGCGATCATGTAACCGGCCGAGGCGGCGAGCGTGCGGACGTCCGAAACGACCGGCTTCTTCGCGGCGACCTTACGGATCGCCTTGTAGATGACCTCGCCGCCATAGGTAGTGCCGCCCGGCGACGAGATCGTCACGATGAGCGCCTTTACTGAATCGTTGTCGGCGATCCGTTCCAGCCGCTCGACCAGTTCGCGGTTATCCTGGATCAAGCCCGAAACGGCCACGCGGGCAACGTGGTGGCGCGCGCGCCCGGTTACCTCGGTCCAGCCCGAGAAGGCATAAAGAACGAGGCCCACGCCCACGAGGATTGCGGCAGCCGCCCAACGCCAGAAGCTCAGCTTCCGGCGCAGGCTGCGACGATCGGCTATGGCAAGTTCGTCCATGGGTCTCTCCCTTTTTCTTGGCTCGAGGTTCTGTCAGTTTCCAACGGAACATGCTATCTGCGCGAGCCGCGGCAAATTAGATAGCGCCGGTTGATGGCCGTTGAAAGCCGCAACCGTTTTTTCGCAGCCTTTCAAAGTTTTTGTCGCTCCATTGCCGGACGACAGGAAAATAACCATATTCGCGGTGACTTACGCCATTGTATGTAAATGCGGATCCTCCGGGGCCGCCGAGACTCAAGGGAACCCACAGGCCTCTCCATGCTGAACGAAGCACGATTCCCCGGAATCTTTGCAGATTCGGGCACAAGTTCTTCCGATGCCTATGCTTCGGCGGCGCGGCATTCTGCGCGGGTGAAACGCCTCAAGGTCCTATTGCCCCTCGCCGCCAGCATCATCGCCATGATCTTTGTGGCCGTCTCCTTCGTGCGCGCCTTCCTGCCGGAAGAGCTGCAACTCGAGACGGCAACGATCGAGAACGGCAAGATCGTCATGCAGAATCCTGCGATCTCGGGTCGCAACAAGCAGGACATCAGCTATTCCATGAAAGCGCAGCGCGCGCTTCAGGACATAGCCAACCCGGACCTCATCACGCTCGAAACCATTCACGCCGAGATGCCGGTGAACGACACGTTGATCGCCACGGTGGATGCGGCAAGCGGCATCTACGATCGCGGCGCCAACACGCTCGATATGAACGCACCGTTCACGATTTCCATGAATAATGGTGTCAACGCCGATTTCCAGTCGGCCTATCTGGACATCAATGCCGGCGAGATGGAAACGAAGCGCCCTATTGCTATCAGCATGAACGGCGGATCGATCATTGCGCAGACGCTGCGAATGACAGATAAGGGACGTATTGTAACATTTGAGGGCATGGTCAAGGTCAATGTCGACCCGAGCACCATCCGCAAGAACGCAAAATAGGACCTGGTGCACCCATGTCGGTCAACCCTGCCGTGTTTTTTAGAATTTCAGCCAGTCTTGCTGTCGCCGGGCTCGGTGCGCTGATGATTGTTACCAGCGCTTCGGCACAGGCCACCTCCAGCCGGATGAGGGGCCTCCAGCTTTCGAACGACAAGCCAATCCAGATCGAGAGCGACAAGCTCGAGATCAAAGATCCCGAGAGCAAGGCGATCTTCACCGGCAATGTGAAGGTGGTTCAGGGCACGACGACGCTGCAGGCCGGCAGCATGACCGTCTTCTACAAGACGGAAGGCGGCGCCACGGTCACGAGCGGCAATGCCGATATTGACCGGATCGAGGTCAGTAACAAGGTGTTCCTCAGTTCTGGAGCGCAACAGGCGACGGGCGACAGCGGCCTCGTCAACATGACCGAGCAGACGATCGTGCTCAAGGGCGAGAAGGTGGTCCTGTCCGAAGGCAACAATGTCTTCGTCGGCTGCCAGTTGAACGTGCAGATGGATACGGGCGAAGCGCAGCTCGAGGCCTGCGGCGGTCGCGTGCAGATTCAACTTGACCCGCAGTCCCGTAAGCAGAACTGACGTAGACCGCTCGTGCAGATTCCTTTTCTTCACAAACGCAAACGGGTCAAGAAGCCGTCGGCGAACCCCGGTGCCGTTCATGCGGTCGACAAGGCGCGCTACGACGGTACCCTGATCGCCCGCGGCTTGACGAAATCCTATCGTTCGCGCTGCGTAGTCAACGGGGTCTCCCTCGTCGTGCGCCGCGGCGAGGCTGTCGGCCTGCTCGGTCCGAACGGCGCCGGCAAGACGACTTGCTTCTACATGATCACCGGTCTCGTGCCGGTCGACGAGGGCTCAATCGAGATCAACGGCAACGAAGTCACGACGATGCCGATGTACCGCCGGGCCCGCCTCGGCGTCGGCTATTTGCCGCAGGAAGCGTCGATCTTCCGCGGCCTGACGGTCGAGGAAAACATCCGCGCAGTGCTGGAGATCCACGACGAGAACGTCGACCGGCGCGAAAGCAAGCTCGACGACCTGCTTGGTGAATTTTCGATCACGCACCTGCGCAAATCGCCGGCCATCGCGCTTTCCGGCGGCGAGCGCCGGCGCCTGGAAATCGCGCGGGCGCTTGCCACCGATCCGACCTTCATGCTGCTCGACGAGCCCTTCGCAGGCGTTGACCCGATCTCGGTCGCGGACATCCAGGCGCTGGTGCGACATCTGACTTCGCGCGGCATTGGTGTGCTCATAACCGACCACAATGTGCGCGAGACTCTCGGTCTCATCGACCGGGCCTATATCATCCATGCGGGCGAAGTTCTGACGCATGGCCGCGCCAACGACATCGTTACCAATCCGGATGTCCGGCGGCTCTATCTGGGCGATAATTTCAGCCTGTAGGCGGCATTGCGGGCGAATCTGCTGCTTTCGCCCGCACCCGCGCTTGACCAAAACTCTCTAATAAGCAATTTTTGGGCCAACTAATAAAAAGGCCTGTCGAGAGCACCTGGCGACACGGCCTTCGGAGATCGTGACGGGGGTTACGCGTCAGCATGGCTTTGTCTGCCAGCCTATATCTGCGCCAGTCTCAGTCGCTGGTGATGACGCCGCAACTGATGCAGTCCATCCAGCTGCTTCAGATGACCCACCTGGAGCTCAACCAGTTCATCGCTCAGGAAGTCGAAAAGAACCCACTGCTCGAATTTCAGGCCGGCGACGAAACGATCACGGCCCAGGATCGCTCCGCGCACGAGGATCCCGCACTGACATCCGGCGAGGCGGGGCCGGATGAGGTTGTCGGCCAAACCGACCTTTACGATAGCGCGACGTCGAGCCCGGGCGAGAGGCTCAGCGAACAGCTCGACGCCGATTTCGCCAACGTCTTTCCGGACGACACGCCACCGCAACGCGCCGATGCGCCGGAACTGCTCGGTCAATGGAAGTCGATGCCCGGCGGCGAAGGTGACGGCAGCGAGGACTATGACCTGGACGATTTCGTCGCCTGCCGAAAAACTTTGAGGGACGTTCTCCTGGAACAGCTACCCCTCGCGCTGACAGCCCCCGGTGACAGGCTTATCGCGCAACACCTTATCGACCAGCTCGACGGGGCGGGCTACCTTCACGCAGACCTCGCCGACACGGCGGCCAGGCTCGGCACGACCAGCGAAGATGTGATGCGCGTGCTCCTCAGCCTGCAGCAATTCGACCCGCCCGGCGTCTTCGCACGAACACTCAGCGAATGCCTTGCCATCCAGTTGCGCGCACGCGATCGTTTCGATCCGGCGATGGAGGCGTTGATCGACCATCTCGAACTCCTGGCACGCCGCGACTTTGCAAGCCTCAAAAAGATCTGCGGTGTCGACGAGGAAGATCTCGTCGATATGCTTGCCGAAATCCGCAAGCTCGATCCGAAGCCGGGCACCAGCTTCGAGACGAGCGTCACCGAGGCGATCGTTCCGGACGTCATCGTGCGTGCCGGGCCTGATGGAAGCTGGCTCGTCGAACTCAATCCAGACGCCCTTCCCCGGGTTCTCGTCAACCACGACTATTTTGCTGCGATCTCGCGCGGGACCCAGAAGAACAGTGCCGACCAGGCGTTTCTCAGTGATTGCCTGCAAAATGCCAACTGGCTGACACGCAGTCTCGACCAGCGGGCCCGCACGATCATGAAGGTGGCGAGCGAGATTGTCCGCCAACAGGACGCCTTTTTCGTCAACGGCGTTGATCATCTTCGCCCGCTCAATCTCAGGATGGTGGCCGACGCGATCAAGATGCATGAGTCGACAGTCAGCCGCGTCACCTCGAACAAGTACATGCTGACGCCGCGCGGGCTTTTCGAACTGAAATACTTCTTCACCGTCTCCATCGGCTCGGCCGAGAACGGCGACGCCCACTCGGCGGAGTCCGTCCGTCACCGCATCCGCACAATGATCCAGCAGGAGAGCGCGGGCGCGGTGCTTTCCGACGACGACATCGTCGATCTGCTCAAGCAGGCCGGCATCGACATAGCCCGGCGCACCGTCGCCAAATATCGCGAGGCGATGAATATCCCCTCCTCGGTCCAGCGACGCCGTGAAAAGCGAGCACTTGCCAAGGCGGCCGGCTTCTGAGCGGGCCTTTTGACCTCGGATGCGGATTTTTTTGTGACCCGCAATTGACTCCCTGCGACACAAGCGATATGAGCGCGCCGCAATTGCCGAGGACCTACTCCATTTCGGCGGTTCTCAAGCGGCCGAACCGCGGCGCAGATGCGCCGCCCCTGCGTGAAAAGCTTGGATGACGAAGGCGCTTGGAATAGACTGGACGCGCAAATCACGAACGAGAGAGGAAACTCCATGAGTGTGCGTGTATCCGGCAAACATATGGAAATCGGCGATTCGTTTCGCGCCCGAATCGGGGAGCAGATCGACCAAGCGGTTACCAAATATTTCGATGGAGGATATTCAAGCCAGGTCACTGTGGAAAAGTCTGGATCGCGTTTCAGCGCCGACTGCAAACTTCATCTCGACACGGGCGTGGTATTGCAGGCGAATGGCCAGGCGAATGAGCCGCAGGCGGCCTTTGATGCGGCTTCAGACCGGATCGAGAAGCGGCTCCGGCGCTACAAGCGTAAGCTCAAGGATCACCACAGCGGCAACGGACAGAATGCCGCCGAAGTGGCCTACACGGTGATGGACTCGGTGCCCTATGAGGACGAAGAGGTCCCGGAGGATTATGCACCAACCATCGTTGCCGAAAGCACCAAACAGTTGAGGACGATGTCCGTCGCGAGCGCCGTCATGGCGCTCGACATGACGGACGAACCGGTGCTGATGTTCCGCAGCCCCGGCAAGGAAGACCTGAACATAGTCTATCGGCGTAACGATGGGAATATTGGCTGGATTGACGCCGCCAATATCAAGGCATGAGTGGGACAGGGGATTGTCGGGGAAGCCGGCATTCCCCGTCGCTCAGATACGCGGACAGCCGGAAAAGCCCGACTTTTCTGTGCATGGTAACCGCCAATATAAAGATGGTTAGAGCCATCAAGACACATTTGTGATGATGTTGTCAGGCTCTAACCGGCGAACGAGGACAAAAGAATGGCATTGGCAGGTTTGCTGCATCAAAATGCAATTATCCCGGCCATGAGGGCCAACTCGAAAAAACAACTCCTTCAGGAACTGGCGGCAAAAGCATCCAAACTTACCGGGCTTCCGGAGCGTGATATCTTCGACGTCATTCTGCAGCGGGAACGCCTCGGCTCCACCGGCGTCGGTAACGGCATCGCCATTCCGCACGGAAAGCTCAACAACCTTCCGTCGATTGTCGGCATCTTCGCGCGACTCGACACGCCCGTCGACTTCGAGGCGCTAGACGACCAGCCGGTCGACCTCGTATTCCTGCTGCTGGCGCCTGAAGGTGCCGGTGCCGATCATCTGAAGGCGTTGTCGCGAATTGCCCGTGTGCTTCGCGATCACGACATGGTCGCAAAGATCAGGGCGAGCGATTCCGCCAGCGCGATCTATACGCTGCTCAACGAAGACACGACCTCGCACGCGGCATGAACGGCCGCCGTCAATAAAGCTGACGGCGGTTCAAATGATCGATGAAAATCCGGAACAATGCGCCTTGGCCGGAAATGCCGAGGCGACGGTAGATGTTCTTGCGGTGGATACGAACCGTGCCTTCGGCGATGTTCATCGTCTTTCCGATCGAAAGATTGCTGTGGCCGCGCAGGATCAGTCGGACGATCGTGCGCTGTTGCCTGGTGAGCCGGTCGGCGCAAAGACTGTCGAAAGCCCCCTCCATTGCGTCGGATCCGTTTCCTGTCGCGACCGCTATCCCCCTTTGACGCCAGTTCGACCGGATCGCCTCACGCACGATCGGCTCGTAGAGCCTCAGCCGCTCCAGTTCCTGATCACTGAATGGCGCACCATCGCGGCAACGCATCAGGGAATAGGTCGCCTGCATCGATTCCTCGATCGGAACGACGAAGCCCACCTCCTCGATCAGTGATCCGGACTCCATCGACACGCAGGGATGCACTTCGCTCGACGACGAAAAGTTCGACTGGAAAAAGCGGTCGGGTGCAAGTTCCCGCATTCGCCACAGACCCGCCGGCTGGCCGTTGTTGCAAGCGACGTAGAACGGGTCGAGCAGATAGGCGCCGCCGAGATAGACGTTCAACGCTTGCGGCGAGACACCATGCGTGTAGCCGTCGTGCAGCAGGATCGGCCGCGCATCATAGGGAAAGGCGAAAACGACCGACAGGTCAAAAGGGGTAACCGCGCGCAGCATGGCGTCGAGCGCGGCACCGAAATCGGGCGTGCCGATAAAGCTGATCATCGCGGAGATGTCTGCCGATTCCCTTGCCAGCATCGCTTGAGCGTTCCCCTCGCCGTATCCCCCATGGGATATCGACAGCCCCCGCTTCGTCAACAATAATCCCCGAAATAGCAAATGGCAGCCCCGCCTGCAGCGAGCTTAGGGCGGGCGGAAAGGGGAAGCGCGATGGCAGGCAGGCTTTCTGGCAAGATTGCTCTCATCAGCGGCGGCGCCGGTGGGTGCGGGCTGGCAGCGTCACAACTCTTTGCCCGCGAAGGCGCCAAGGTCGGCATCGTCGACCTGCCGAAGAGCAAGGGCGAAGAGGTCGCGGCAGCCATCCGAGCCGAGGGCGGCCAAGCCGTTTTCGCCGCCGCCGACGTTTCGGTGTCCGCTGAGGTCACCGCCGCGGTCGAGGCCGTGGAGAGCGCCTTCGGTCCAGTCACCGTGCTCTTCAATCATGCCGGCATACTTGCGGTCGGCCCATTTCTGGAAACGGAAGAGGAGGAGTGGGACCGGCTGATGGCGGTGAATGTGAAGAGCATGTTCCTGATGACCAAGGCGGTGCTCCCCGGCATGCTCAAGGCGGGCGGCGGCAGCATCATCTGTACCTCATCGATCTCCGCCGTCGCGGCAACGCCGATGGAGGTGCTCTATGACACCACCAAGGGCGCATGCCACATGTTCGCCCGTGCGATCGCCGTCGAATTCCGCGACCGAGGCATCCGCTGCAACGCCGTTTGCCCCGGCTTCATCGCGACCGACCACGGCAAACGCGAGATCGCCGGCCTGAGCAAATACGGCGTTGACGTGTCCGAGGCGGCGATCGCCGCCCAGCAGGGGCGGATGTGCGATCCGATGGAGGTCGCCAACGCTGCCCTGTTCCTCGCAAGCGACGAGGCGAGCTTCATCAACGGTACGCATCTGTTCGTCGACAATTGCTTCACGGCAGTCTGAAGGAGGGAGACAGGAATGCTGGATTCGGGCGGCCACTGGCGAAACTGGGTCGGAAACCAATCATGCATCGTGCGCCACAAGGGTGCACCGGAAAGCGAAGCGGCACTCGCTGAAATGGTCCAAGAGGCAACGGCCCTTGGCCTCAATGTGCGCTGCGCCGGATCGGGCCACTCGTTCACCCCGGTGGTCGCAACAAGCGGACTCCTGCTCACTCTTTCCGGCATGCAGGGTGTGGTCAACATCGACCAGGCGCGCAAGCGGGTCTCCGTGAGGGCGGGGACGACGATCAACCAGCTTGGCAAGGTCTTGAAATCGAATGGGCTCTCACTCATCAACCAGGGCGATATCGACAGCCAGGCTCTTGCCGGTGCGCTGACGACCGGCACGCACGGCACCGGCGCGAAACTCGGCAACATGGCCTCGCAGATCGTCGGCATGCGCCTTGTCCAGCCCGACGGCAGCGTTCTTGTCGTCGACGAAACAACACCAGACCTGTTGGAAGCGGCTCGCGTCTCCGTCGGCATGCTTGGGGTGATCTCCGAAATCACCCTTCAAACGATGGACGCCTACAATCTGCATGAAAAGCTCTGGCGGTGCGACTTCGACGAATGCATGCAACAGCATGACGAGCTCGCCGCCAAGCACCGCCATTTCGGCTTCTTCTGGTGCCCTGTGCCCGAAAGCCGGCATTGCTACTGCCTGCCGGACACGTCGGCGGTTTCGACCACCAGCAAGACTTTCGACGTTTGCGAGATGAAGGTGATCGACATCACCGACCAGCCGCCGATGGAGCAGGCATTCGAAAAGATCGCCTATTCCTCCGAAATCTACCCCATCGAATACGTACCCAACTTCCACGAGCTCGAATATGCGGTCCCGGTCGCGCACGGCAAGGATGCAGTCCGGGCCGTGCGCAAGCTGATGCTCGAAAAGCATCCGACCTGCATTTATCCGATCGAGTATCGCTTCACGGCAGGCGATTCCGGTTGGATCAGTCCCTTCTATGAGCAGGATTCGATCACGCTGTCGGTCTCGGGCGAGCCCGGCACGGACTACTGGGAATACCTGAAGGACGTCGACACGATCCTGCGCCAATACGGCTCGCGCCCGCATTGGGGCAAGCTGCACTTTCTGGGTGCCGAAGACGTGACGGCGCTTTATCCGCGCGCCGCCGATTTTCGCGCGCTCCGCGCCCGGGTCGATCCCGAAGGCCGCTTTCTCAACGATCATCTCCGGCAGCTCTTTGCCTGAGCCGATCGGTCAAAAGTGTGCAGCGGATTTGGGTCAACAACATGCACAAAAGCAGGTATTTCCGCGCCATGTTGGCCCCTTATCCGCCTGCCGGCACCTTCTCCGCGCAGGCGGGGCGAAGGGACGCCGCGGTACGCTCCTAAGTCCCCTCTCCCCGCGTGCGGGGAGAGGGTGAGGGGCAGTCCCGCCGTCCTGTTACGATTCAAGCCTTAGGTGCGTGTCGTTGGCCAAGTCCGCTGCACATCTTTGCAGGCACGAAGACGCCGCGCACTCTTCGGAGTGCGCGGCGCCGCAATCATGCTGAGGGTGCAGCGATCAGGCCGCCGGCGTCCCGTTTTCGGTCGCGGCTGCCTTGGGGCCGCCCTTGGAAACGCCGACCATCGCGGGGCGCAGCACGCGCTCGCCGATGACATAACCGGCCTGGATGACCTGAACGACGGTGTTGTTCGGAACCTCGGCGTTCGGCACTTCGAACATCGCCTGATGGAAGTTCGGATCGAACTTCTGACCGACCGGCTCGAGTTTCTTCACACCATGACGCTCCAGCGCTGCGAGCATCGAGCGCTCGGTCATTTCCACGCCTTCGATCAGGGCATTAAGACCCGCTTCGCCCGCTTCTTTCGCTTCGGGGGGGATCGCCTCGAGGGCGCGACGCAGGTTGTCGGACACCGCCAACATGTCGCGCGCGAAGCCGGCGACCGAGTAGGACTTGGCATCCTTGACGTCACGCTCGGTGCGGCGGCGAAGATTGTCCATCTCGGCGGCCAAGCGAAGATATTTGTCCCGCAGTTCCGCATTCTCCGCCTTGGCGAGCTCCAGCGGATCCGGCGTGGCCGCGGCCTCCTCGGCTTCCTGCACCTCCGCCTCCGGGGCGGCGGTGTTCACAGGTTCTTCTGCCGCAGTCGCCTCAGGTCCGTGTTTGTTCGTGTCGTCGGTCATGACGTTCTCCGGAATGTCTCTTTTGTGTCTTCGACATCGCCAAGCAAGCGCAAGTCGCTCTGCTCGATCTTGGTCTAGTCTGGATTTGAAGCCGATATCGAGGTTTGGGGCCGAAAAATCAAGGGTGGAATGCCGCTGTGGCGGAATTGCAGCTTCAACGCGACAGGCGCGACATCAGCTGCGCGGTGTAATCCACCATAGGGACGATTCGCGAATAATTGAGCCGGGTCGGGCCAATAACGCCGACCGCGCCTATGATGCGGTCGTCGGTGTCGCGATAGGGCGCGACGATCAGCGACGAGCCGGAAAGGGAAAAGAGCTTGTTTTCCGATCCTATGAAGATGCGCACGCCGGGACCGCTCTCGGCGAGGTCGAGAAGCTCGATCAGGCTGTCCTTCTTTTCGAGGTCGTCGAAAAGCATCCGAAGGCGGTCTATATCCTCGGCGCCCTCCAGCCCCTCGAGCAAGTTGGCGCGGCCACGAACGATAAGGCGCGTCGGCTTCTCGTCGCCCTCACTGCCGGACCAGATCGCAAGCCCCCGCTCGACCAGATCCTGCGACAGGAGATCGAGCTCGCCGCGCACCGTTGCCTTCAGCTCTTGCAGTTGCGCGCGCACCTCGGCGATGGTTTGCCCCCCAAGATGGGCATTGAGGAAATTGGCGGCCTCAGTCAGTTGCGCGCTCGTGACGCCTGCCGGCAGCTCGATGATGCGGTTCTCGACCTGATCATGTTCGCCGACGAGAACGGCCAACGCCTTGGTCGGCGCCAGGCGGATGAACTCGACGTGCTTGAGCACCGGATCGCTCTTGGTGGTGATGACGAGGCCGGCGCCGCGCGACATGCCCGAAAGCATTTGGCTCGCCTCAGCCAGCAGACTTTCCACCGGCTGATCCCGATCGCCCCGGCGAACCTGGCGTTCGATCGAAGCCCGCTCCTCCGCCGAAAGATTGCCGACCTGCATGAAGGCGTCGACGAAGAAGCGGAGGCCAGTCTGGGTCGGAAGACGGCCGGCGCTTACATGGGGCGAATAGATAAGTCCAAGATGTTCGAGGTCGCTCATCACATTGCGCACGGAAGCCGGCGACAGCGACATCGGCAACAGCCGTGAAAGGTTGCGCGACCCGAGCGGCTCACCGCTCTCCAGATAGGTCTCCACAATGCGGCGGAAGATTTCACCGGAACGCTCATCCAGCGCCGCCGCGATCTCGTTCGCTCCGGAATTGCGCAGTACCATGTCACTCCGTGCAGCAGTCATTCCTATCAAGCTGAAATATAGTGGCCCGTGCCGGTAATGGCAAAAGGGAAAAATCAATCCCCCCAGCCGATATCTGCCGGTTCCCTTTGCGTTCGCCATGCTCTAGAAGGCTCAGCAGAGAAGATAGGAGTTGACGATGCGGCCATCCGGCAGAAAAACCGACCAAATGCGCAAGGTTTCCTTCGAGCGCAATTTTTCCAAGCATGCGGAAGGTTCCTGCCTCGTGCGTTTCGGCGACACGCATGTGCTGTGCACGGCGAGTCTCGAGGAGAAGGTCCCCGCATGGCTGCGCAACGGCGGCAAGGGGTGGGTCACGGCCGAATACGGCATGTTACCGCGTGCGACCGGCGAGCGGATGAAGCGCGAGGCGGCGAGCGGAAAGCAGAGCGGCCGCACGCAGGAGATCCAGCGGCTGATCGGACGATCGCTCCGCGCTGTCGTCGATCTGCCAGCGCTCGGCGAGCGCCAGATTTCGATCGATTGCGACGTCATCCAGGCGGACGGCGGTACGCGCACCGCCTCGATTACCGGCGCCTGGGTCGCACTCCACGACTGTCTGAAGTGGATGGAGGCGCGCAACATGGTCAAGGTCGAGCGCGTGCTCAGGGACCACGTCGCCGCCATTTCCTGCGGTATCTTCGCCAGCCAGGCGGTGATCGACCTCGACTATCTCGAAGACTCCGCCGCCGAGACGGATGCCAATTTCGTCATGACCGGCAGCGGCGGCCTGGTCGAGATCCAGGGGACGGCCGAAGGTAAGCCCTTCACGGAAGAGGAATTCGCAAGCCTGATGTCGCTCGCCAAGAACGGCATCGCCGAGCTCATTGCGCTGCAGAAGCAGGCGATCGCCGGCTGATCGAAGGGACGAAATTTGACCTCGGCGCTCGAAGGCATTCTCGAAACTGCGCTCTATGCGGAGGATCTCGATCGCGCCGAGGCCTTCTACGGCACGGTGCTCGGCCTGCAGCGGATCACCCGCGCCGGCAATCGACACGTGTTCTTCCGCTGCGGCGCAGGCATACTCCTGATCTTCAATCCCGCCGAGACGGTCAAACCGCCGGCGCCGGGAGCGCTCCCCGTGCCGCCGCACGGGACGACGGGAAAGGGGCACATGTGCTTCCGGGTCGCGGCGCAGGCGCTCGACGCATGGAAGGCAAAACTCGAAGCTGCTGGCGTTCCGATCGAAGCGGACATCCGCTGGCCCAACGGCGCCCGCTCCTTCTACTTCCGCGACCCGGCCGGCAACAGCCTGGAATGCGCGGAGCCGGGCCTTTGGTCGATTGATTGAACGCGGCTGCAGCCGCCTTAATGGAACAGAAGAGAATGCGCAAACTGGATGATAAGACGCTCGTCGTCGCGAGCCACAATGCCGGCAAGATCCGCGAAATCCGCGACCTGATCGGTCCGCTCGGTTTCGAGGCGAAGTCGGCCGCCGATCTCAACTTCGTCGAGCCGGAGGAGACCGGCACGACATTTGAGGAAAACGCGACGATCAAGGCGCTCGCCTCGGCAAGAGCCTCCGGCCTGCCGGCGCTTTCGGACGATTCCGGTCTCGCGATCGATGCCCTCGATGGCGCGCCGGGCGTCTACACGGCCAATTGGGCCGAACGCGAGGATGGCAGCCGCGACTTCGCCATGGCGATGGAAAAGGTGGAAATGGCGCTCAAGGAGAAAGGCGCGGTGACGCCCGAGAGCCGAACCGCGCGCTTCGTCTCCGTGCTCTGCCTCGCTTGGCCGGATGGCCATGTCGAGCTCTTTCGCGGCGAGGTCGAAGGCCAAGTCGTCTGGCCGCCGCGCGGAACAAGCGGTTTCGGCTACGACCCGGTCTTTCAACCAAATGGCTACGACACCACCTTTGGCGAAATGACGGCGGAAGAAAAGCACGGCTGGAAGCCCGGCGACGCGAGCGCGCTTTCGCACCGCGCCCGCGCCTTCAAGCTCTTCGCCGAAACCTGCCTCGGCGCCTGAAAGACGAAAGACAATGCATGTGACCCCGCTCTCCGCGATCGGTGACTGCATAGACCCCGGCTTCGGGGTCTATGTGCACTGGCCGTTTTGCGCGGCGAAGTGCCCCTATTGCGACTTCAACAGCCATGTCCGCCATCAGCCCGTGGACCAGCCGCGCTTCGTCACAGCCTTCCTGCGGGAAATGGCGGAAGCCCGCGAACTCTCCGGTCCGCGGACGGTCACGAGCATTTTCATGGGTGGCGGCACGCCTTCGCTGATGGATCCGACGACCGTCGATGCAATCCTCAACGGCATCGCCAACCACTGGCATGTGCCGGACGGTATCGAGATCACGATGGAGGCCAATCCATCGAGCGTCGAGGCGACGCGCTTCCACGGCTATCGTGCCGCCGGCGTCAACCGCGTCTCGCTCGGCGTACAGGCGTTGAACGACCATGACCTGAAGTTCTTGGGGCGGCTGCATAATGTCGAGGACGCGTTGAAGGCGGTCCGGCTGGCGCGCGAGATCTTCCCGCGCATGTCCTTCGACTTGATCTATGCCCGCCCGAACCAGACAGTCGAGGACTGGGAGCGGGAATTGAAGGAGGCGGTCTCGTACGCGGTCGACCATCTCTCGCTCTATCAGTTGACGATCGAGGAAGGCACGCCCTTCTACGGGCTGCATAAAGCCGGCAAGCTCGTCGTTCCGGACGGCGAACAGTCGGCCGTGCTCTATGAGGCGACGCAGGAGATCACCGCGGCGATCGGCATGCCGGCCTACGAAGTGTCCAATCACGCACGGCCGGGGGCGGAAAGCCGGCACAATCTCACCTATTGGCGCTACGGCGACTATGTGGGCATCGGTCCCGGCGCTCACGGGCGGCTGACGCTCCGCGGTGCCAAGGTGGCGACAGCGACGGAACGCAAGCCCGAGGAATGGCTCCGCCTCGTCGAAGAGCAGGGCCACGGCATGATCGAGCGCGAACTGCTGGACCTTGAGGCCCAGGCCGACGAACTCCTGCTGATGGGTCTTCGGCTCAAGGAAGGCGTCGATCTGGCCCGCTGGCAGAGCCTTTCCGGCCGCGATCCCGACCCCGCCCGCGAGCAGTTTCTGATCGAGCACGGCTTCATCGAGCGGCTCGGCAATTCACGGCTGCGTTGCACGCCGACCGGGATGCTGATCCTCGACGCGGTGGTCGCCGACCTCGCCTGCTGACACGAGCGGCCCGAATCCGCGGCCGCTGTCAATCATGCGTCTCGCCGAAGAGCGGCGTCGCCAGCATCGAAGGCCTTTGCTCGAATTCGTCGAACCATCGCGTTAGCCTCGTTCGAGCCCGAAACGACGGCAAGTCGCGGAACTCCATCCAGGAGAGGGTCGTCGCCAGCGCGATATGACCGACATGAAGCGGCGCCGTCGGGTCCAGCGCCGTTTCTAACCAGTCATATGTAGCTTGGATTTTTTCGACGAAACCGTCGCGCAGTATCGCGTAGCGCAACTGTTCCGGCCGTCGGGCGGTCTCCCAACGCAGATTGATCCCGGTTTGCGCCAGCCCTTGCGCGACCGACTGCAGAACCAAGGCGTTCCAGCGGGCATCGCCACTTTCTGGAATGAGCCTCCTGCCGTCGTGAAGAGTGTCGAGGTAGGCACATATCACATCGGAATCGAAGATCGCCGGTCCGACTGCACGAAGCAGCACGGGAACCTTCCCGAGTGGGTTTTCGGCATAAACCCGCTCATTGCGTCGTGTCGGGCTCGTTTCGTGGTGAATGACCTCGATCCGGGCCGCAAGCCCGGCTTCGTTGGCGAAAACGAGTGCCTTGCGCGCAAAGGGCGAGTGGGTTTGGTAGTAAAGGATCATATTGCCTCGCGGATCGGAGAGTTGCCCGCGAGGATAATGCATGAATCGCGAAAGTTGCGCTCTGTTCCGGCGCGCACGTTGCAAGTTTGTTTCGTGCGGGCCCAGAATGATGCTTGTCCCGCACGTTGCCTGCTGGTTGGCCAGACTCGGCAGGCCGCTGCGCTCAATCCTTCTTGACCGGCGCAACGATCGCCCAACTGATGCCGAAGGGATCGCGGAGCTGCCCGTAATAGTCGCCCCAGAAGGCGAGCGCCAACGGCATCGTCACCTCCGCTCCCGCGGCGACGGCACGCTTCCACCAGAAATCTGCGTCGTCGACGACGAGATGCAGAACGACGCCTTCCTGCGGCTTCCACGAGTAACCGAATTCCGGGAACGGATCGTTCAGCATCAATGCGCCGCCATTGATCGTCAGATGGCAGTGGATGAGGCGTTTGCCGTCCTCGGCATATCTGCGATCCACCTCTCTGGCGCCGAAGGCACGGCCGTAGAATTCCGCCGTGGCATTCGCGTCCTGGACATTAAGATAGGCGATGACGCCGGCCATCGGCGGGCGCGACGGCGCCTGCCAATCGACCTCTGACGTCGGATCCAGGTCGATCGCCGCCTTGAAGCTGCCATCCATGTAGAAGGGCACCGACTCGTGCTGGTGGGCGATCTTCCATCCGTTCTCCGTGCGCTTCAAACCGAGCGTCTGGCGAAACCAGAGCGCCGCCTTTTCCCCGTCCAGCTTCTCGCCAGCAAGATGGGTGAGCGCCGTCGCGAAGGCGACGCCGTCACCTGCCGAGATTTCCAGCTCCTGAAGCCGGTAACCGAGCGGACCTTTCCAGGTCGAAAACCACTGCTCGAGTCCGTCGGCGCCTCCCGCTGTTTCCTTAAGAGGTGGCGCCAGCGAATAGACAAGGCAGTCTTCCGCGCCGTGGGCAAGAACACGGGCGGCGTCCTTGACCCGCATCGCTTCAGCCCAATCCTCGATCACCGCACGGATCTCGTCGACGGCGGCTGTTCTCGTTCCGGTGTCGGACATGGTTCATCTCCTTGATCGATGGGGCGCGAAAGCCTCTACAGCGACCCTGTCTGAAGACGCACAGGGCTGTAGGCCACCGCCCGCTGGTGTCAGAGTTTTGCGACAAGCGCGGCGAGCTGGTCGGCGCATTGACCCCAGCCCTCATGAAAACCCATCTTTTCGTGCGCTTCCCGGTCCGACGCGCTCCAGTGGCGGGCGCGGGCCGTGTAGCGGGTCTTGCCGTCCTCGTCCTCGAAAGTCAGGATCGCAGTCATGAAGGGTTTTTCCGAAGGCTTCCAAGCCTCCGTATATGCGTCGGTCAGGACCAGCTTCTCGTTCGGAACAACCTCCAGATAGACGCCCTGATTGGGATAGAGCTCGCCCTCCGGGGAACGCATGACGAACCGGTTAGTACCGCCTGACCTCACATCAAGCTCCGCTTCCGTAATCGTCCACGGCAAGGGTGCAAACCATTGCTTCAGGAGTTCCGCATCGGTGAAGGCGCGATAAACCTTTTCGCGCGGCGCATCGATGAGGCGGGTGAGCACCAGTTCGCGCTCGTCGGTGGGCTTGATGTCGGTCGCTGCAGTCATTTCCAATTCCTCCGTGGTGGTTTCAGGCTACGGCGCCGCGTCTACTCAGACGCGCAAAAGGACGCTGTAGTACTTTGAATTGCTGCATGTTTTCCTCCTTACATCGGCTACGATTTAAGGGAACACGCAGTAAGGACGAATAGAGAAATCAGAGTCCGACAGCGACGGCCGATAATTTTACTGTTTCTCCTCGATGAGGTCCGGGCGACCTGCTTCTGCCGCAAGATGATCGAGCTGCATGCGGATATACGCGGCCTCCGCCGCGTTCGTCGCAAGCGCAATGGCGCGGTCGAACGCAACGCGCGCCTCGCCGGCACGCCCACTCTGCTTCAGCAGGGCCCCGCGCAGACCATGATAGTAGAAATAGCCGGAAAGCCTTTCGCCAAGCGGCTCGACAAGTGCCAGTGCCGCTTCCGGCCCCTCGCGCTTCGACACTGCGACGGCACGGTTGAGGGTGACGACGGGCGACGGTTGCAGACGTTCGAGCGTCTGATACAGGAGGTCGATCTCCTCCCAGTCCGTCAGTTCGGGACGCTCGGCGCGCGCATGAAGCGCCGCGATGGCCGCCTGGACCTGGTACGGGCCGGGACGCCGGTGCCGCATGGCCTTGTCGATCATCGCGAGCGCCTCGGTGATCATCCCCCTGTTCCATAGCCGCCGGTCCTGATCTTCGAGCAGAACGATGGCGCCGTGGGCATCGAAGCGGGCTCTCGCCCGCGAGTGCTGAAGCAACAGCAGTGCCGTCAGGCCCATGATTTCCGGTTCGGCCGGAAACAGCCTAAGGAGCAGGCGGGAGAGCCGGATCGCCTCGTCGCACAGATCTGCCGACACACCCCCCGGGCCATTCATCGCCGAATAGCCTTCGTTGAAGACGAGGTAAATCATCGTCGCGACGGCCGCGAGCCGCTCCGCGCGATCGGCTGCGTCGGGCGTCTCGAAGGGAATGCCCGCCGCCGCGACGCGCGCCTTTGCCCGGGTAATGCGTTGTTCCATCGCCGCTTCGCTGACGAGAAAGGCGCGCGCGATCTGCCTGACCGAGAGGCCGGAGACGACCCGGAGCGCCAGCGCGATCTGCTGGGTCGCCGGCAAGGCCGGATTGCTGCAGACGAAGAGCAGCCGCAGGATGTCGTCGCGATAATGCGAGCCGTCGAGGCGGTCGGCGAGTTCGCTCTCCCGGTCTTCGAGGTCCGACAGCAATTCCTCCGGCGGCAGCACCGTTTCGCGCGCTTGGCGCCGCACCTTGTCGATGCCGCTGTTGCGACCGACGAAGATCAGCCAGGCCGCGGGATCCCGCGGCGGGCCACTTTTCGGCCAGGCCTTCAATGCCCGGATGCAGGCCTCCTGGAAGGCTTCCTCCGCCATGTCGAGATTGCGAAAATAGCGCAGAAGCGCGCCCATCGCCTGCGGCCGGGCGGATACCAGAGCGAGGTCTATCCAGGCAGTGTCTGTCATGAGGGAAGCTCACCGGGCTTATAGAGAGAGAGCGGCCGGATCTCGTAGGAGCCCGCGCTCGGATTGGCGGTACTGAGCTCGCGGGCGAAATCGAGGGCCTCGTCGAGCGATCCGCAATCGATCAGGTAGAAGCCGAGCAGTTGCTCCTTGGTTTCGGCGAAAGGGCCGTCGATGACGATTGTCTCGCCTGCGGTGTGGCGCAGCGTGGTAGCCGCCGTCGTCGGCAGGAGGCGCGCAACCGGTCCAAGCTTGCCGGCTTCGACATGCTTGCGCTGGACGGCGGTAAGGTCGCGCATGACCTTGTCGTCCTCCTCCTTGCTCCAGGCACTCGTCACACTTTCATCGTTGTAGCAAAGCACCGCATAAAGCATTGAAAACTCCTCGGCTGGTCTGAAGACGAATGAAACTAGTGATAGCCGACAAGCGAGGCGAAAAAAATGTGTCGATTGTGGAATTGGCTCGCCGGCGGGTGAGGAAAATGCGCATGGTCTTGCGCCCGCATCCCCTCTAATCCTTGTGAACAGGACGTCAGTTCAGGGTTCCGGTTCGGCTCGATCCAAAATCAGCGCGACAAAGAAGCCTGCGTTGCAGCACACGCGCAACAAAAAGGCCCGGCAGAGCCAGGCCAGTTCGTAAGCGTCAGTCGACCATAGACGGGCGACTTATTCGTTGATCAGCCGCTTCAAGAGTTCGATCTCATGGCTGAGCTTCGTGTCAGCGGAGATCATCTCCTCGATCTTGCGCACCGCATGCAAGACGGTCGTGTGATCGCGACCGCCGAAGCGTCGGCCGATTTCCGGGAAGGAGCGTGGCGTAAGGGTCTTCGAGAGATACATGGCGATCTGGCGCGGCTTGACGATGACGCGCGTGCGGCGGTTTGACACCAGTTCCTGGCGCGAAACGTTGTAGTGCTTGGCGACGACGCGCTGGATGTCTTCGATGCGCACCCGCCGCGGTTCACCGGCGTTTACCAGGTGACCGAGCAGTTCGTCTACGCGTTCGATCGAGAGCTGAGGCTCGAAGGAGCGGCGGAAGAGCAGCTGGTTGAAAGCTCCCTCCAATTCGCGGCCGCTGGCGGTGATATTGCGCGCGACATGGCACAGGATATCGGTCGGAATATCCAGCGATGCGTCATCCTGGCGGGCTGCCTCGAGCCGCCGCTTCAGCATCTCCAGACGCATCTCGTAGTCCGGACCTTCCATCTCGATCGCAACACCGCCCTGAAGCCGCGAGCGAACCCGGCTGTCGAGCGATTCCAGTTCCCATGGCGCGCGGTCGGCAGCGACCACGACCTGTTTGGCCGAGTCGAGCAGCATGTTCAGGAGGTGGCAGAACTCGTGTTGAATCGACTTGCCCTGCAGGAACTGCATGTCGTCGATCACCAGCAGATCGATATTGCGCAGCGATTCCTTGAGAGACAGGGCATCGTTGTCGCGGATCGCGGTTGCGAAGCGCCACATGAAGTATTCCGCCGTCAGGTAGACGACACGTGGCGCCCGCGCGCTCTGCAGCGCAGCAATTGCGATCGCCTGCAGGAGATGCGTCTTGCCGAGCCCAACGCTCGAATGGATAAAGAGCGGATTGAAACGCACCGCGCCAGCGCCAGCCTCGGCGATGGTGCGCGCGGCTGCGAGCGCCACTCGGTTCGACGAACCTTCGACGAAACTGTCGAAGTTATAGCGCTGATCAAGCGGCGAGCCGAAAAGCGGCGCCTGCGCCGGTTTCTGGACCGCTGCCACCGCCGCCGCGGCGACCGAGGCAATCGGCTGGGCCGCTGCCGGACGGCGTGCCGGAGTCGCCGGAGCCGCTTCTGCTGCCGCCGGCATCGCTTCTTCGTGGGCAACCGGGCGCGCACCGCGTGTTGCGGTGCGGACGAGGATTTCCACTTTCAGAATTTCGCCGTCTTCCTGCTGGAACAGGCTGGTAATGAGATCGAGATATCGGTTGTTGATCCAGGACTTCAAAAACGTCGTGGGCACCGAAAGACGTACAACGCTCTTGGAAATCGAATGGAGCTTGAGACGTCCAAACCAGCTTGCGAAGACATCCGGACCGACTTGAGCTTTCAAACGCGCACTTACCCGCTCAAAAACTGCGTCATGCCGCATGTCTTGTTTTTCCCCCGCCGCCTGAGACTGATTGCTTCCGGCCTGATGCGCGTCAGGTGCCGTCGCCAAATTCATCTGCATGTTGCCGCCTTCCAAATTCATGCTCCGATGCCGTCATTGCTGCCGGCCTCATCTCTTATGCCCGTTTGCCACGGCTGCCTTCAAAGCCATGCCGCGTCCAACAGGCGCCCTGTCGCACCGAAGTCGGGCTCCTCATATCCCGTTTCCGTGCGCGCTGCGCTCATCCGCTCGCTTTCGTGAACGAATGTCCCCTCGCGCCTCGCCTTTACCGACTCCACCCGGTTGCTTTCAAGCCACGTTGGAGTCGCATTCCTCGCCGGCTGCGCCGCACCCTCGTACGAAGCGGGCAGCCCACCTTTCTCCTTCTTTCCCGGAACGCCTCCCGGCGCCCTCACATTGCCCGGTCACCCACTCAACCAAAAGACGAAAGATCCTCGCTCCGGAACGAAGCATCGGTCCGGTTTTTCTATCTCGACTTGTATGATTGAACGACGTGGAATGACCCCGCCACAGAGAACAGAAAGCTAGAAGCCACCTCAATCGAAATGGCCCTGTTCTTCCCTTTACAGATATGATCTGTGTCCCCTGTGGGAGGCATTTAGGCAGGATCGATCCCCAAGATCAATCGCGAATTTTACCTACCGTTAAACGCCGCCGGTTGACTCTCTCGCCGCCTTTTGCTTGCCGCATTCTGAGTCCATCAAGAATCGCTGTTGAATCAAGGGTTTTGATTTTTTCACGCTTGCTTAGCTGGCGAAAAAGAAAAAAAATAAAAATTCGCTTGACTCGCCTTGGACCCCACCAGTCCCCGATCTTCGGCGACACTCGCGCAAAGACCTCGCGTAAGTCATTGAAATTGCCTTCGAAAATTTGTCATCGCAATGACACAAGCCAAAGCCGTAGATTTGTCCATTGCCGTGACAGAAGTATGAATCCGAAAAGCCCGGCGCAAGGGCCGGGCGTTTCATCAACAGATTTTTATTTAGCCGGATTAGGCCGAAAGTGCCTTCACGCGTTGTGCGAGGCGGGAAACCTTGCGCGATGCCGTGTTGGCATGCAGCACGCCCTTGGTGGCGGCGCGCATCAGTTCCGGCTGCGCTGCCTTGAGGGCGGCAGCGGCGACTGCCTGATCGCCGGAGGCGATGGCTTCTTCCACCTTGCGGATGAAGTTGCGGACACGCGAACGACGGGCCTTGTTCACTGCGGTGCGGCGTGCGATCTTGCGGGTCGCCTTTTTCGCCGAAGTTGTATTGGCCATTGATGCCTCTCTTCGAAAACTGACATGAACTCCGCCTTCGCCGTGCCGGGTCACTGCGACCTGTCATCCAAAGCAATTCGGGAGCATTATCGGAAAGCCTCAAAAAGCGGCGTTCCAAACTGAGGGCGGCGTATAGCTGGAAACCGCCCTCTCGTCAACGCGCAAATTTGAGAAACCTGCGCGCTTTGCGCCTCACTTGTGCCTGAAGTCGGCCTTGCGCTTTCCAACGAAGGCGGCCATCCCCTCCTTCTGATCCTCGGTCGCGAAGAGCGACTGGAAAAGCCGCCGCTCGAAGCGCAGACCTTCGGTCAAGGTAAGCTCCAAAGAGCGGTTGACCGCCTCCTTGGCCATCATCACCGCCGGCAGCGAGAAGGCGGCGATCTTTTCGGCGGTGGCGAGCGCTTCTTCCATCAGTTTTTCAGGCGCCACCACACGCGAAACCAGTCCCGACCGCTCGGCTTCCGCCGCGTCCATCATCCGCCCGGTCAGCACGAGATCCATGGCCTTCGCCTTGCCGACGGCACGGGTGAGGCGCTGTGAGCCGCCCATGCCCGGAATGACGCCGAGGGTAATCTCGGGCTGGCCGAATTTCGCCGTCTCCGATGCAATGATGATGTCGCACATCATCGCGAGTTCGCAGCCACCGCCGAGCGCAAAGCCGGAAACGGCGGCAATCACCGGCTTGCGGGCGCCAGCCACCCGCTCCCAGCCGCCGAGAAAGTCGCCAAGATACGAATCGACGAAATCGAGCGCCTGCATCTCCTTGATATCGGCGCCGGCCGCGAATGCCCGCTCCGAGCCGGTAAGAACGGTCGCGCCGATGTCATTGTCGGCGTCGAAGGCCTTGAACGCCGCATCGAGCTCCCGCATCACGGTCGAATTCAGCGCGTTCAGCGCCTGCGGGCGGTTGAGCGTGATCAGGCCCACGCGTCCACGTATTTCGACCAGCAACGTCTCGTAACTCATTCTAGATCTCCTCCGTTCGGAGGCGCCCCGGCCGGGCGCCCTATTTCTGGCAGCGCGGGCAGTAGAAGGTCGAACGCCCGGCATGAACGACGCGGGCGACGGTACCGCCGCAGCCCGGCTTACGGCAAGCCTCGCCTTCGCGATCGTAGACCGAAAAGGAATGCTGGAAATAGCCGAGCGAGCCATCCGCCTGGATGTGGTCCTTCAAGGATGAGCCGCCGGCGGCTATGGCGTCGGCGATCACCTCGCGGATCGCCCGGGTCAACGTCACCAAGCTTTGCTTCGCGCGGCCGCGCTTTTCCACCAACGAGCCGGCCGGACGCGAGGGCGACAGATCCGACCGCCAGAGGGCTTCGCAAACATAGATATTGCCAAGGCCGGCAACGATCTTCTGATCGAGAAGCGCTGCCTTAATGGGCTGCGCCTTGCCGGCGAAGCGCGCGGCGAGGTAGGCGGCATCGAGCGCGTTGCCTGTCGGCTCCTGGCCGAGGTCGCGGAAGTACACGTGTTCGGCGATCTTGTCGCGCCGGGCGAGATCCATGAAACCGAAGCGGCGCGGGTCGTTGTAGATCACGCGCGCGGGACCGGATTGGCCGTCGAGATGAAAAATCACGTGGTCGTGCTTCTCGTCCTTACCGCGCGGATGATGGAATTTGCCGGGCCTCGCCGGATCGTCGCCGGCTTCGATCCGGAAAGAACCGGACATGCCGAGATGCGCGATGATCACATCGCCGCCTTCGAGATCGATCATCAGATATTTGGCGCGGCGCGACAGGGAAACGATGCGGCGCCCGGAGACGGAAGCTGAAAAGTTGTCGGGAAAGGGAAAGCGCAGGTCCGGTCGGCGCAACTCCGCCCGCACGAGAATCGCGCCCTCCATGGTCGGCGCCAGACCCCGCTTCACCGTCTCGACCTCGGGCAATTCCGGCATAGTTCGTCTTCCTTCTTGTGCTCGCGCACCGGTCGTGTGCGGCATTCCCTTCACGGCATTGATGTCCTATAGGGATGCAGCGATTCAAAGTGTTACAGCGACATTGTGCGTCCGAAAGACGCACGACGCTGTAGGCCGCAGCCATCCTCACCGCTGAGATAGCGCGGACGGGGCGATTTCGCTATGGTGCCGGAAAAATTGGTTGAAGTGGAGTTTTCGTGATGACGGATGAGCGCGTATCGGCCAATGGGGGCATGGAAACCTCCTTCGGTTTTCGCGAGGTCGGCACGGGCGAAAAGCAGCCGCTTGTCAACGATGTCTTCCACAAAGTCGCCAAGCGCTACGACATCATGAACGACGTGATGTCGGCCGGGCTTCACCGTGTCTGGAAGGATGCGATGATCGCGGCACTCAATCCGCCGCGTCGGGAAGGCTATCGGGTGCTCGATGTGGCCGGCGGTACCGGCGATATCGCGTTTCGCATCGTCGAAGCCTCCGATCGCATGGCACATGCGACAGTGCTCGATATCAACGGCTCGATGCTCGCCGTCGGCGCCGAACGGGCAAGAAAGAAGAAGCTTGCGCCCAATCTCGACTTCGTCGAGGCCAATGCCGAGGATCTGCCTTTCGATTCGAATTCCTTCGATGCCTACACGATTGCCTTCGGTATCCGCAACGTGCCGCGCATCGACGTGGCGCTCAAGGAGGCCTATCGCGTGTTGAAGCGCGGAGGGCGGCTGTTGGTGCTCGAGTTTTCCGAGGTCGAGATGCCGCTGCTCGATCGTTTCTACGATGCCTGGTCGTTCAACGCGATTCCGAAGTTCGGCAAGCTGATAACAGGCGACGATGCGCCCTATCAGTATCTGGTCGAATCCATCCGGAAGTTCCCGAACCAGCGGGATTTCGCCGCGATGATCACCAAGGCCGGCTTTGCCCGTGTCTCGTTCACCAACTATACGGGCGGTATCGCGGCGCTTCATTCCGGCTGGAAAATCTGACCATAATGAGCACGCCAGGAGCATATTTCCGCCTCGTGCGGATCGGCTGGGTTCTTGCGCGCGAGGACGCCTTTTCTGCCGTTCCGTCCGAGCATCTTCCTCCGCTTGCGCGTTTCGTGCAGCGGCTCGCAGGGCTGCTTGCCCGTCGCAGGGCCCGGCTCGAGGCGCGCAGCGGCCGGCTTGCCCGGGCCGTCGAACGACTCGGCCCCTCCTATGTCAAGATCGGCCAGTTCCTGGCGACGCGCCCGGATGTCGTCGGTGCAGAGCTCGCCGCCGATCTCTCGCTCTTGCAGGATCGGATGGCGACGTTCCCCGAAAGCGACGCGAGGGCCGCGATCGAAGGCTCGCTCGGCCGATCGGTCGATGCGCTTTTTGTCGAATTTTCGGAGCCGATGGCGGCCGCCTCGATCGCACAGGTCCATCCCGCCGTCGTGCTGCGCAACGGCAAGCGCGAAAAGGTGGCCGTCAAAGTCATCCGCCCGGGCGTGCGCCAGCGCTTTGCCGCAGACATCGAGGCCATGTACCTGGTCTCCCGCATGCAGGAGCGGTTTCTTCCCTATACGCGGCGGCTGAGGCCCGTCGAGGTCACAAAGACGCTGGAGCAGACGACCAAGGTCGAAATGGACCTGAGGCTCGAGGCGGCGGCACTTTCCGAACTCGGAGAAAACACTAAGGAAGACTCCGGTTTTCGCGTGCCCAAGGTCGATTGGGAACGCACCGGCCGCGACGTCGTCACCATGGAGTGGATCGACGGCGTGAAGATGTCCGATATCGAAGGGCTGAAGCGGGCCGGCCACGATCTCAACCGGCTGGCCGAAACGCTGATCCAGTCCTTTCTGCGGCACACGCTGCGCGACGGCTTTTTCCACGCGGACATGCACCAGGGCAATCTGTTCGTCGACGACGCCGGCCACATCGTCGCCGTCGACATGGGCATTGTCGGGCGGCTCGGCAGAAAGGAACGCCGCTTCCTCGCCGAGATCCTCTACGGCTTCATCATGCGCGACTACCAGCGCGTCGCCGATGTGCATTTCGAGGCCGGCTACGTGCCCTCGCATCATGACGCCGCGAGCTTTGCCCAGGCGATCCGCGCCATCGGCGAGCCGATCCATGGCCAGCCGGCCGAGACCATCTCGATGGCGAAGCTCTTGACCCTGCTCTTCGAGGTTACCGAGCTTTTCGACATGCAGACGCGCCCGGAGCTCGTCATGCTGCAGAAGACCATGGTCGTCGTCGAAGGTGTTGCCCGTACGCTCAACCCGCGTTTCAACATGTGGAAGGCGTCGGAGCCGGTCGTCGGCAAGTGGATCAGGGACAACCTCGGGCCGAAGCGTATCGTGGCGGACCTTCGCGATGGCCTGCATGCGGCGCTGAGAGTTGCCGAGGCGGTACCAGAGATCGCCGCCCGGACCGAACGCTTCTCCGCGGAACTCATGGCCATGAGCGAAAACGGGCTGCGCTTCGATGCCGAGACCGCGCATGCGATCGGCAAGGCCGAGGCGCGCCACACGCGCTCCGGCCGCATCGCACTCTGGATTATCGCGGCAACGCTTGTCTATATTGCCTGGCAGCTTGGGTGAGAGGCAAGAAGCAGTCGCTGCATCTAGCGAAAATCGCTTCCGATTCTTTGCATCCTGAAGTAGCATCCGGCCATGGACAGTCGTTTTGCGCTCGTGATGATGGTGACCACGCAGACTCTACAGCGCCGCGCGTCCAATCGGACGCGGTAAGGTCGCTGTAGCACTTTGATTTGCTGCATGATTTTGTCCTCAAATCGATTCGATTTAAGGAACCATGCAGGGGGATGTGCGGGGAGCCTGTTGCGGTAAGCGGACTGCCTCCACGCCAACCCTGCCGAGGCAAGCAGGGTTCTGGCTCCGTTTCCTCGGTGTTAGATCATGACGATAGAGGAAACGATGACCGCTAACCAACCCGAATTGCTGATCCGCGCCGCGTCCGCTACCGACTGGGAGGCTCTCGCCGCCTTGCGTGACTTGCCCGGCGTTCGAGCGGGAACATTGCGGTTGCCCTTCGCGCGGCCGGAGCAGACGCGGAAATGGCTCGAAAACCTCGCCGAATCTGACATGGTCATTGTCGCCGAACTCGATGGGCGCATCGTCGGCCTGGCCGGCCTGCACCGCCACCAAGGTCGGCGGCAGCATGCCGCCGACCTCGGCATGTCGGTGCACGACGACTGCCGGCGGCGCGGCATCGGCAGAGCGCTGCTCGAGGCGCTCATCGAGGCGGCCGACCGATGGCTCGGCATTTCCCGCATCGAGCTGACGGTCTTCACCGACAACGAAGCGGCGATCGCGCTCTATCGGCAGGCGGGTTTCGTCACCGAGGGCGTGCTGAAATCCTGGGCACTGCGGGACGGCGCGCTTGCCGACGTGCTGGTTATGGCGCGGCTGCGCCCATGAACGGAACGCGGTCTCCGGCGGCCGCGGACGACGACCTCCCAGGAGCTTGCGATCGACCACCGAAACTGCCATGTCATTCGTAAACCGGGGAGGAACACATGGAGCGCGAAACCCCTCTTCTTCCGGCCGGTGCCCTCATCCGACAGGCGGGACGGGCGTGCTTTCACCGGCTCGTGAGCACCACCCCTGCGCTTGTCCAGGTGCGTTCGGGAACCAAGGTCGTGATCATCCGCGACACCCCTCTGCGCCTCACAGCCGGCGACTTTGGCCTGTTGCCCGATCATCAGCCCATGACGATCGAAAACATTCCCAAGGCACCGCAGCACTACGAAGCCCGCGCCCTGCCCATTCCACGCCACCTGTTTGAGGAGACCTACGCCCGCCTGGCTTCCGTCGCGCCTCCTCGGACACCACTTGCGATGAAGGCCGTGGACCTGCCAGGCGAGGCGGTCGCGCTGTTTGACTTCTGCTGCTCGCCGGAAAATCTCGCGACACTCCCCACCGCCGTCGCCACGGTCCGCTTGATGGAACTCATAACCTGGTTTGCGCTCAGTGGCGCCGTGTTGGGCAACAGGGGAAACCTGCTTCTCCAGGATCGCCTGCGTCAGATGATCGAGACCGACCCCGCCCGCCACTGGAGTTTGGGCCATGTCGCGCGCGCCTTCCACATGAGCGAGGCCACGCTCCGGCGCAAGTTGGCGGCGGAGAACACCAGCTTCACCGAGACATTGAGCGACACGCGCATGACGCGAGCGCTGGCGCTTCTGCAGACGACAATCTTGCCTGTCGCCAGCATCGCCCAGGACGTGGGCTACGAGTCGCCGTCCCAATTTGCGGCACGCTTCAAAGAACGGTTTGGCGTCAATCCGCGCGACGTGCGTGGAGGTCCCGCGATATTTGAGCGGATCGGGACAGAAGTTGCGCATATCGGGGCAGACAAAATTTCTGCCTGACGTAGGCTTGCGTCATTGGCAACTGCAGGAAAATACCTATGCGCCTCATCACAACACTTCTCGCTTTAAACTTTCTCGGCGCCACCGCCGCGCACGCCGAGATGAAACTGATCTCGAAAGACCTGGCAGCAGGCAAGCCGATGGCCAATGCGCAGGTCTTCAACGGCTTCGGCTGCAGTGGGAAGAATATCTCACCACACCTGGCATGGTCGGGTGCGCCGGCGGACACCAAGAGCTTCGCAGTCATGGCCTATGATCCCGATGCCCCCACCGGTTCGGGCTGGTGGCACTGGACGGTGTTTAACCTGCCCGCCGACGCCACCGAGATCGCAACCGGAGCAAGCGGAGACAAGAAGCTTCTTCCCGCAGGCGCGGTAGAGGGCCGCACCGATTTCGGCAAGTCCGGCTACGGTGGCGCATGCCCGCCTGAAGGTCATGGACCACACCACTATCAGTTCACGGTTTACGCTTTGTCTCAGGACAAGCTCCCCCTCGATGAAAACGCCCCCGCCGCCATGGTTGGTTTCTTTGTCCGGGCCAATGCGCTGGACCAAGCGACGATCGAGGTCACGCACGAGCGCTGATCTGCGCTGCCCCGCGGCGGATTTCCCGCCACGGGCCCCATTGACGACATCACTCAAGCGCGCTCCAACAGTGCGAGCGGTGACAATCAGGTGGGAGGATCGGATCATGGATCTCGGTATTGCGGGCAAACAAGCGCTCGTACTCGGCGGAAGCAAAGGACTTGGACGCGGCATCGCCGAAGCGCTTGCGGGCGAAGGCGTTGCCGTCGCGCTCACCGGCCGGGACGCGCATGCAACCGGCAAGGTCGCGGCCGATATCGGGTCCACCGCTGCGGGGTTTGCCCTCGATCTTACGAAACCGGAAACGATCGACGCTTTTCTGGATCGACTGACCGCCGAATTCGGCTTGATCGACATTCTGGTCCTGAACGGCGGCGGACCGCCGCCAACACGCGCCGCCGACATCGATGCCGATTTCTGGCGGACGCAATTCGAGGCGATGGTGCTAGCAGGCATGCGCATCACCCATCGCCTGCTGCCAGCGATGCGCGAGCGTCGCTTCGGCCGCATCATCGCCGTCGCCTCGACCAGCATTCGCGAGCCGATCCCGGGCCTCACCGCCTCCAATGCCTTGCGCAGCGCGCTTGCCGGTTGGATGAAGACGCTCGCGGGCGAGATTGCGGCCGACGGCGTCACCGTCAATATGTTGCTGCCGGGGCGGCTGGCGACTGATCGCACGCTCTCCTTCGACCGCATGGACGCGGAAAGCGAAGGCGTCACGGTCGAGACCGTCGCCGCGCGCAGCCAGTCGGAAATCCCGATCGGCCGCTACGGCACGCCCGCGGAATTCGGTGCGGCCGCCGCTTTCCTTGCGAGCCGCCAGGCGGCCTATGTCACCGGCATCGCGCTGCCGGTCGACGGCGGTCTCAGCCGGTCGATGCTTTGAACGCTGGCGCGCCATCATGTCGCTTGAGAGAATGAGGCCCGGACAGTCATTGCAGTGCCGATTCCTCACCGCCATCATGTTTTTATTGAGCGTGGAAGTCGCCGGAGCCGCCATGCTGGAGAAGGAACTGATTGCCGCCGCCCGACTGGGCAACGCCGCCGAAATCAGCGCCCTGCTTGAGCGGGGCGCTACGATTGATGCGCGGGACGACACGGGCGCCACGGCGCTGCTCGTCGCTACGCACGAAAACAACGTCGAGGCGGCGCGAGCCCTCATCGCGGCTGGCGCCGACGTCAATGCCAAGGACCACATCGAGGACAGCCCCTACCTTTATGCCGGCGCGCGCGGCCATCTCGAAATCCTCAAGATGGCGCTCGCGCATGGGGCCGATCTCAAGAGCACCAACCGCTATGGCGGCACAGCCCTTATTCCCGCGGCCGAGCGCGGCCATGTCGAAACGGTGAAGACCCTGATCCAGGCCGGCGTCGCTGTGGACCATGTCAATCGCCTTGGCTGGACGGCGCTCCTTGAAGCGATCATCCTCGGCAGCGGCGGTGACAGGCACACGGAAATCGTCAAGCTGCTGATCGATGCCGGCGCTGACGTCAATCTTGCCGACGGCGAAGGCGTTACACCTCTCGTGCACGCGCGGAGACGTGGCTTCGGCGAGATCGAAGGCATTCTTGTCGCCGCCGGCGCCCACTGAACCCGGAGAGAATCATGCCAGAGGAACAACGCTTTCTGCGCGAGGCCGTGTCGCTCGCGCGCAGCAATATGGAAAACGGCGGCCGCCCCTTCGGCGCCGTCGTGGTGAAGGATGGCGAGGTGATTGCGACCGGCGTCAACGAGATGGGTCAGACGGGCGATCCGACCTCGCATGCGGAACTCAATGCGCTGCGTGCGGCGGCCAAGGCTCTTCAGTCGCTGCGGCTCGAGGGCTGCGCCGTCTATGCCAGCGGTCAGCCATGCCCGATGTGCCTTGCCGCGATGCGCATGGCCGGCGTCAGTGAGATCGCTTACGCCCATTCGAATACGCAAGCGGAGCCTTACGGATTGTCCACCTCGGCGATCTACGCGGAGCTGGCCAGGCCGATCCCGGAACAGGCCATGCGGTTTCGCCATGTGCCGCTCGAAGCGCAAGAAGCGGTGCCGCTTTACGCCGAGTGGCAG
Organism: Ensifer sp. IC4062; assembly: GCF_020193575.1. Classification (GTDB taxonomy): domain Bacteria; phylum Pseudomonadota; class Alphaproteobacteria; order Rhizobiales; family Rhizobiaceae; genus Sinorhizobium. The sequence continues at coordinate 217,455 of NZ_JADYVD010000001.1, read as the reverse complement.
AAGCGGCAACAGACAAGTTAGCCGCTGCATGGGCTCCAATTGCGTGCGGCAGGCCCGTCGGGTAGGGTCGCGATCAAAGAACCAGGAGCGGCCAAGAGCCGAAGCGGAATGACTCTTTCCAGCAAGCGCATACTGCTGATCATTTCAGGCGGCATCGCCGCCTACAAGAGCCTCGACCTCATCCGCCGTCTGCGCGAGCGCGGTGCCGAGGTCCGGCCGGTGATGACGGCGGCTGCGCAGGAGTTCGTGACGCCGCTGGCCGTCGGCGCTCTTTCCGCCTCCCATGTCTTCACCGACCTTTTCTCGCGTGAGGATGAACAGGATGTCGGCCATATCCGACTGGCGCGCGAATGTGATCTCGTCGTCGTTGCTCCGGCGACCGCCGACCTGATGGCCAAGATGGCGAACGGCCTCGCCAACGACCTCGCCTCGACCATCCTTCTCGCCACCGACCGGCCCGTGTTGCTCGCTCCAGCGATGAACCCGAAAATGTGGGCGCATCCGGCGACGCGCCGCAACCGCAAAACCTTGAGCAGCGACGGCGTTCGTTTCGTCGGGCCGGCCGCGGGCGAAATGGCCGAAGGCGGAGAAGCCGGCGAAGGCCGGATGGCCGAGCCGCTCGAGATCGTCGCCGCCGTCGAGGAACTCGTGAATAGCGGGCAAAAGCCCTTGGCGGGGCGAAAAGCCATCGTCACGTCCGGACCGACGCACGAGCCAATCGATCCGGTGCGCTACATCGCCAACCGCTCCTCCGGCAAGCAAGGCCACGCGATTGCCGCGGCGCTCGCGAAACTTGGGGCGGAGGTCACGCTTGTTTCCGGTCCTGTGACGATTCCGGATCCCGCGGGCGTTCGCGTCATCCATGTCGAGCGTGCCGAGGAAATGCGCGATGCGGTGCTTGCGGCGCTTCCGGCCGACGTTGCCGTCATGGTGGCGGCGGTTGCGGACTGGCGCGTTGCCTCCGCCGCCGGCAACAAGATCAAGAAGAAGCCGGGCGAAGCCCCTCCTCCACTCCAGCTTGCGGAGAACCCCGATATTCTGAAAACGATCGGCCATCACCCCTCCCGCCCAAAGCTGGTGATTGGTTTTGCCGCCGAGACAGAAAATGTCGCCGAGAATGGCCGCGCAAAGCTGGAACGGAAAGGGGCCGATTACATTCTCGCGAACGACGTCACGCCCGCGACCGGCATCATGGGCGGCGATCGCAACCGGGTGAAGCTGATCGGCCGCAACGGCGTCGAAGATTGGCCGGATATGGAAAAGGAAGACGTGGCTGCCAAGCTTGCCGCGCGCATTGCCGAGGCGTTTTCGCAATAGCCTGTCGTTAGATTAGTGTACTGCGGCGCCTATGCGCTCAATTCGGCGGTTGGCGCATCTGCTAAAGCGCGTCGCGCTCAATCGAGCTCATGCGACGCGCTTTAGATCATTGCTTTTATGGATGTCGTCATCCCAAAACCGCTGCACACTTCTGGGCGACATGCACTAAGGGGCCCTCCCGAACCTCGATTTCGGCGGTACCGAAGAGTCGCACGTCGACGCCATTTTCGCCGACAATGACCGCTGCACCGTCCGGGATCTCGACCCAGGCGCCGTCGTCGTCGTTGAGCGGTTCGGAGACCAGACAGTAGCCGCCGCTCGGCCCCATCGGCGCGGCATAAAGAGTCGGCGCCTTCCAGTCGGTGGCGTAGCGTACCGCGTAGAGGTTCCGGCCATCGGACAAGGCGGCCGTGAAGCGGACGAGCGGCGGGCGACCGAGACGATCTGCAAGGCGCTCGACGAAGGCGAGCGCCTCGGCAATGGCACCTAGCGGATCGCGATCGAGGCCGAACTGCAAGGCCAGGAGGAAGAGCAGCTCTGAGTCCGTGGTGCCGGTGCGTGCCGCATAGAGATCATTGTCGAGCATGCTTTCCATTGGCCGGCGCAGATGCTCGAAATCGCTGATCTGGCCGTTATGCATGAACGACCAGCGCCCGAAGACGAAGGGGTGGCAATTGTCGCGGCGCGTGCCGCCGCCGGTCGCCGCGCGGACGTGGGCTAGGAACAGCGGCGAACGGATCTGCCGGGCGATGCTCCTGAGATTGCAGTCGGACCAGGCGGGAAGGATGTCGCGGTAGCGGCCAGGTTCCGGCCGATCGCCGTACCAGGCGATACCGAACCCATCGCCGTTGGTCGCGGTTTTGGCGCGCGTTGCACAATGGGACTGCTCGATCAGCGAGTGCGCCGGAGAGGTTACGAGTTCCTCGAGGTAAAGCGGTTCTCCGCGATAGGCTGCCCAACGGCACATGCTTCCTTCACTCCGGCTCTTCGAGGCGATTCGTTAACCATCGTTACCGGCGATGTTCCAACGAAACATGGTAAAAATGCGTTAACAATTCGCCCCTCCCGATCCTTCGTAGCGGATTCGCCGTGCCGACACTGTTTCTCGCGGCACATTGCCCGTGCCGGAAGATTTCGAACAAACATTCCATATTGACAACATTCGCACATTTCATTTCATTTCCACGAAGCGCAAGGGGCTTTGCCCGGGAGGATTGACATGAGCGGCAAACGCAAACTGGGCGTCGGCCTGATCGGCACGGGTTTCATGGGCAAGGCCCACGCCCTTGGCTTCACGACAGCGGCGCGCGTGTTCGATCTTCCCTTCGAACTGGATCTGGTTTCGGTGGCCGACGTGACAGAGGAAAGCGCCGAGGCCGCGCGCGGGCGCCTCGGGTTTCGCAAGGCGACGGCGGACTGGCGGGAGCTGTTGACCGATCCCGCCATCGACATCATCGACATCACCACGCCCAACCTTTTGCACAAGGAGATGGCGCTTGCGGCGATCGTCCACGGCAAACACGTCTATTGCGAGAAGCCTCTGGCGCCAACCGTCGCCGACTGCGCAGAAATGGTCGCTGCGGCCGAGAAGGCCGGCATCGTCACCCAGGTCGGCTTCAACTATCTCAAGAACCCGCTGATCTTCCTCGCCAAGGACATCATCGAAAGCGGCGAGATCGGCGAAATCCGTTCGATGCGCGGGATTCATGCTGAGGACTTCATGGCGGATGCCAATGTTCCGTGGAGCTGGCGGCTCGATCCGCGCAGCGGCGGCGGTGCGCTTGCCGATATCGGCAGCCACATCATCGCGTCCATGCGCCATCTCGTCGGACCGATCAAGTCGGTACTCGCGGAGACGGTCATCCAGATCCCCGAACGCCCGGTCTCGCGCGGCGCCGCCGAGACGCGCACCGTCGAAGTCGATGACATCACCCGCGCCTTTGTACGCTTCGAGAACGGCGCGACGGGCAGCTTCGAGGCAAGCTGGATCGCCACCGGTCGCAAGATGCAGCACGACTTTGAAATCTATGGATCGAAGGGCAGCATTCTCTTCACCCAGGAGCGGCTGAACGAAATCAAGGTCTATTACGCGGGCGACGACATCCGCAGTCGCGGCTTCCGCACGATCTGGGCCGGACCCGAGCACCCGCCCTACGGCGCCTTCTGCGTCGCGCCCGGCCATCAAATTGGCTTCAACGACCTGAAGGCGATCGAGGTCCACGAATTTCTTGAGGCAATCGCCAAGGGCGGCAAGCCGTCGACCGATTTCCGCGAGGGTTACGAGGTCCAGAAGGTGCTGTCGGCGACGTACCAGTCGGCGCGGACGAACGAATGGGTCGAAATCGGCTGAGCGTATTCGGCAGCCGGTGAAGGCGGACGTGACCGAAAACTACCGAAACAGAGATCGGGAAAATGGAACGTCCATTCTACCCCGACCGTCATCGATCGATTAGAATGAGGCCACGGAACAAGAAGAGCCCGGAGATTCTGAATGATGCCAACGCCCGAAAGGACCGTAGATGTCCCTCAGGACTTCGAGGCGCTGAAGGCCGTCATCCTCGAACGCAAGGCGCAACTGCCGAAGCGGTTGAAACAGGTTGCCGCCTATTCGCTCGACAATCCGGACGAGATCGCCTTCGGCACTGCTGCGAGCATCGCCACATCCGCCGATGTCCAGCCGTCGACGCTTGTGCGCTTCGCGCAGCATTTCGGTTTCGAGGGCTTTTCGAGCCTGCAGCAGATTTTTCGAGCGCGGCTTCGGGAACGCACGCCCGGCTACGAAGAGCGGCTGAAAGCGCTGAGTCAGAACGAACACAGCAAGCTCGAAAGCGGCTCGATCTTCAACGGCTTCGTCGCGGCCGCCCATCGGTCGCTGGACAATGTTGCCACGTCCGTCGATCCGGAGGCCTTCGAGCGCGCCGTCGATATCCTCGCCAAGGCCGACACGATCTATCTCATCGCCAAGCGCCGCTCCTATCCTATTTCCAGTTACATGGCCTACGCCTTCGGCAAGCTGAAGGTGAAGTATCAGCACGTCGGGACGGCGGCCGGCATAGACGACGACATGCTGGCGATGGCAACGAAACAGGATGCGGCCTTCGCGGTCAGTTTTTCGCCCTATGCCTCTGAAAGCGCCAGCCAGGCGCGGTCCCTCGCCAGCCGCAGGGTGCCGGTCGTTTCACTCACCGATTCGGCTTTCTCGCCACTCGCCGAATCCTCGAAGGTCTGGTTCGAACTGGTCGAGGCCGACCATGCCGGTTTCCGCTCCCTTTCTGCGAGCATGGCCTTTGCCATGGCTCTGACGGTGGCGATCGCCGAGAAGCGGCAGCGTTTGGCTGACGGCGGCGGGCCAATAGAATGAAAATTCCATATTGACGGAACGACGGAACTTATGTTTCATAACCTCATCGCCCATGACATAATCAAGATTGTCGGCGCCGGCGCGGCGTCCGCGGGGAGGAAGCAGTGAGCCAGAGTCCATCGGCCCGAAGCCCGTCGGCAAAGGGAGCCAAGCCCCTCGACCTCATCACCATCGGCCGCGCCTCGGTCGATCTCTATGGCCAGCAGATCGGCACACGGCTCGAGGACGTCGGGAGCTTTGCGAAATCTGTCGGCGGCTGCCCCTGCAACATCTCGGTCGGCACCGCGCGCCTCGGACTGAAATCGGCGCTGCTGACTCGTGTCGGCGACGAGCAGATGGGCCGCTTCATTCGCGAGCAGCTTGAACGCGAGGGGGTCGAAACCCAGGGCATCGTCACCGATCCCGAGCGACTGACGGCGCTCGCGATCCTCGCCGTCGAAAACGACAAGTCCTTCCCGCTGCTCTTCTACCGCGACAATTGCGCAGACAACGCACTCTGCGAGGACGACGTCGCAGAAGATTTCATCCGTTCCGCGCGCGCGATCCTCGTTTCGGGCACCCATTTCTCCAAGCCGAACACCGATGCCGCCCAGCGCAAGGCGATACGCATCGCCAAGGAGAGCGGCGCGAAGGTCGTCTTCGATATCGATTATCGCCCCAATCTCTGGGGCCTTGCCGGGCACGATGCTGGCGAAAGCCGCTACATCGCCTCCGACCGCGTCTCCGCCCACCTGAAAACCGTGCTCGGCGACTGCGATCTGATCGTCGGCACCGAGGAAGAAGTTCTGATCGCATCCGGCGAGAGCGATCTGCTCAACGCCCTGAAAACCATCCGCGCGCTGTCCGAAGCCACGATCGTGCTGAAGCGCGGGCCGATGGGCTGCATCGTCTATGACGGCCCGATCTCCGACAATCTCGAGGACGGCATCGTCGGCAAGGGTTTTCCGATCGAGGTCTACAACGTGCTCGGCGCGGGTGATGCCTTCATGTCCGGTTTCCTGCGTGGCTGGCTGACGGGCGAACCGCATGCGACGTCTGCCACCTGGGCCAACGCCTGCGGCGCCTTCGCGGTGTCGCGCCTCCTCTGCGCGCCGGAAATCCCGACCTGGACCGAACTCACGTTCTTCCTCGAAAACGGCAGCAACGAAAAGGCGCTCCGCAAGGACGAGGCGATCAACCACGTTCATTGGGCAACGACCCGCCGCCGCGACATCCCGCTCCTGATGGCGCTTGCCATCGATCACCGCAGCCAGCTGGAAGATATTGCGGAAGGCAAGCCGGAACTTCTGGCACGCATCCCGGCCTTCAAGGTGCTCGCAGTCAAGGCCGCCGCTCAGGTCGCGGCCGGCCGGCCCGGCTTCGGTATGCTGATCGACGACAAATATGGCCGCGACGCGCTCTATGCCGCCGGCGCCCACCGCGATTTCTGGATCGCCAAGCCGATCGAGCTTCCCGGCTCGCGTCCGCTGCAGTTCGAATTCAGCCAGGACCTCGGCAGCCGCCTCATCGACTGGCCGGTCGATCATTGCATCAAGGTGCTGTCGTTCTTCCATCCCGATGATCCGGCCGAGCTCAAGGCCGCACAGATTGCCAAGCTTCGCTCCGCATTCGAAGCGGCGCGCAAAGTGGGCCGCGAGATCTTGATCGAAATCATTGCCAGCAAACACGGCACGCTTGACGATCTGACGGTTCCGCGGGCGCTCACCGAACTTTACGATGCCGGTTTGAAGCCCGATTGGTGGAAGCTGGAGCCGCAGGCGAGCCGCGGCGCCTGGGCGGCTATCGACGCCGTGATCGAAACGCGCGACCCGCTTTGCCGCGGCGTCGTCCTGCTTGGCCTCGAGGCGCCCTATGAGGCGCTGAAGGATGGCTTTGCCGCCGCGCGGACGTCGAAGACGGTCAAGGGTTTTGCGGTCGGCCGGACGATCTTCGCCGACGCCAGCAAGGCCTGGCTCGCCGGCACCATGACCGACGAGCAGGCGATCGCCGACATGGCGGCGAGGTTCAAGGCGTTGGTGGACCTCTGGCTGCAACTGGGTGAAACAAAGGCTGCATAGGATCGCGCTGTCGACGATGCAGCGGAAAGGGCGAGCAGGAACTTCGCCCGCGAGGAGGAAACAGACGATGAGCCAGAAAACCGTGCGCCTCACCATGGCCCAGGCCGTGGCGCGGTTCCTGACCAAACAGATGACGATCATCGACGGCGAGCGCGTGCCGATTTTCGGCGGCGTCTTCGCGATCTTCGGCCACGGCAACGTCGCCGGCGTCGGCGAGGCGCTTTACTCGGTGCGGGAGACATTGCCGACCTACCGCGCGCAGAACGAGCAGGGCATGGCGAATTCGGCGATTGCGTTTGCCAAGGCGAGCTTCCGCCGCCGCTTCATGGCCTGTACGACCTCGATCGGCCCGGGCGCACTGAACATGGTCACCTCGGCTGCGCTCGCCCATGTCAACCGGCTGCCGGTTCTTCTGCTGCCTGGCGATGTCTTCGCCAATCGCCGGCCCGATCCGGTGCTACAGCAAGTCGAAAGCTTTGGAGACGGCACGATCTCGGCAAATGACTGCTTCCGCCCGGTCTCGCGCTATTTCGACCGCATCACCCGGCCGGAACAGATCATCCCGGCGCTGCGTCGCGCCATGCAGGTTCTGACCGACCCGGCCGATTGCGGTCCCGTCACGCTCTCGCTCTGCCAGGACGTTCAGGCGGAAGCCTATGACTATCCGGAATCCTTCTTCGACGAGAAAGTGTGGGTGCCGCGCCGCGTCGAACCCGATCTCGACGAGCTGGCCGCGGCGATCGCGTTGCTCAAGTCCGCCAAGAAGCCGATCATTATTGCCGGCGGCGGCGTGCTCTATTCGGAAGCGTCCAACGAACTCAAGGACTTTGCCGAAAAGCACAACATTCCCGTCGTCGAGACCCAGGCCGGCAAATCCTCGCTGCCGCATTCCCATCCGCTCAACATGGGATCGGTCGGCGTCACCGGCACGTCCGCTTCCAACGCGCTCGCTGAGGAGGCCGATCTGGTGCTTGCCGTCGGCTCACGGCTCCAGGATTTCACCACCGGTTCCTGGGCACTCTTCAAGAACGAAACGCTGAAGATCATCGGCCTCAACGTCCAGCCATTCGACGCCGGCAAGCACAATGGCCTGCCGCTGATCGCGGATGCACGGGCCGGCCTCAACCGGATCTCCGGCGGCCTTGGCGGCTACAAGGCCGACAGCGCCTGGACCGAGAAGGCGGCGACCGGCAAGGCCGAGTGGCTCGCCGCCGCCGACAAGGCGACGGCCACCACCAATGCGGCGCTTCCTTCGGACGCCCAGGTGATCGGCGCCGTCCAGCGGGCGCGTGGCGGCAAGAAGACGACGCTCGTCTGCGCCGCCGGCGGGCTCCCTGGCGAACTGCACAAGCTGTGGCAAGCCGACGCGCCAGGCAGCTATCATATGGAATACGGTTTCTCGACCATGGGCTATGAGGTGGCCGGCGGCCTCGGCGTCAAGCTCGCCAAGCCCGACAGCGACGTAATCGTCATGGTCGGCGACGGCAGCTACATGATGCTGAACTCCGAGATCGCCTCGTCCATCATGCTTGGCGCCAAGATCACAGTCGTGCTCCTAGACAATGCCGGCTATGGCTGCATCAACCGGCTGCAGATGGCAACGGGCGGTGCCAACTTCAACAACCTGTTGAAGGACACGCATCACGTGGTGCTGCCAGGCATCGATTTTGCCGCTCATGCCGCGGCGATGGGCGCCGTCACCCGCAAGGTCGCCTCGATTCCGGAACTCGAGGCCGCGCTCGCCGAAACGGCGCAAGAGCAGCGCACGACCGTCATCGTGATCGACACGGATCCGCTGATTACGACGGAAGCCGGCGGTCATTGGTGGGATGTCGCTGTCCCCGAAGTGTCGGAGCGCAGCCAGGTAAACGAGGCCCGCGAAGGCTACGAAAAGGCGCTCCAATCGCAGCGGTTCGGGTGAGTTCAACGAGCTGCGCTCGCGCTTCCTCGCGGGCGCCGCTTTACGTCTACTGGCCCCTCACCCTAACCCTCTCCCCGCAGGCGGGAGAGGGGACTTGAGAGGGCGCGGCATATCCCTTCTCCCCGCACGCGGGGAGAAGGTGGCGGCAGCCGGATGAGGGGCCTTGTCGCCCGCACCGAACGAGAGACACGAAGCATCCGCTTCAAGCAGACGACGAATAGAAAGTGAAAGACATGATCCGCTACGGAACCAACCCGATTGCCTGGAGCAATGACGACGATCATTCGATCGGCGCGCATCTGACGCTCGAGGACTGCCTTTCCGATTGCCAGAAGATCGGCTTCGACGGCATCGAGAAGGGCCACAAGATGCCGACCGACCCGGAGGCGCTGAAACAGAAGCTCGCCTCTTATGACCTCGTATTCGTCTCCGGCTGGCACTCCACCAATCTGCTGACGCATGATGTCGAAGCCGAGAAGAAGGCGATCCAGCCGCATCTCGACCTCTTAAAGCACAATGGCTGCAAGGTGGCGATCGTCTGCGAAACCTCCAATGCCATTCATGGCGACGATTCGAAATCCGTCGCCAACGACAAGCCGGTGCTGCCGGCAGGCCAGTGGAAGAAATTCGGCGCCGACCTCGAAGCGATCGCTGAGTATTGCGCCGACCAGGGCATCGATCTCGTCTACCATCATCACATGGGCACGATCGTCCAGACCGGCGAGGAGATCGATCTCTTGATGCAGAACACGGGGCCGGCGACGAAGCTCCTGCTCGACACCGGCCACGCCTGGTTCGGCGGCTCCGACCCGGCGGAAGTCGCGAAGAAATACATGCACCGCGTTCGCCATATCCATTGCAAGAATGTCCGTCCGGCGATCCGCAAGGAAGTGGAAAGCCAGGGCCTCTCCTTCCTCGAGGGCGTGCGCCGCGGCGTCTTCACCGTTCCGGGCGACAAGGAAGGCGGCGTCGACTTTCTGCCCGTCCTGAAAATCGCAGCCGAACACGGCTATAATGGTTGGTTGGTGATCGAAGCCGAACAGGACGCGGCCGTGCGCAATCCGTTCGAATATCAGTCGCTCGGGCTGAAATCGCTGAAGGCGTTTGCGAAGGAAGCGGGGCTGGACCGGGCATAGCTCGCCCCCTCATCCGGCTACCGCCACCTTCTCCCCGCTTGCGGGGAGAAGGGATTTGCCGCGCCCTCCAAGCACCCTCTGAGCGAAGGCGAGAAGGTAGAGCGACGAAATCCAGCCCCCTCTCCCCGCGAGCGGGAGAGGGTGAGGGTGAGGGGCACAGCCTCTAGTCATCAAGATCAGGAGACCGCAGAAATGTCCAAACTGCTCGTCAAACCGAAGGCACAAACCGGCCTGATGCAGGAGATCACGCCCGAGAGCGCCGGCTGGACCTATGTCGGTTTCGCGCTCAACCGCTTGAAACCCGGCGAGAGGACAGGGGGCGAAGCCGGTGAGAAGGAGCTCTGCCTTGTTCTCGTCAGCGGCAAGGCGAAGGTTTCCGTCGACGGCGAAGACTTCGGCGAACTTGGCGAGCGCATGACGCCCTTCGAGGGCCAGCCCTACGCTGTCTATGTGCCGAAGGGCAGCAAGTGGCAGGCCGAGGCGACGACCGATCTCGACCTTGCGATCTGTTCGGCGCCCGGTGGGGAAGGCTTCAAGGCCAAGGTCATCCGTCCCGGCACGCACCCGCAGATGACGCGCGGCAAGGGCACCAATACCCGATATGTCACCAACATCATGCCGGAGGACGACGGATCGGCACAGTCGTTGCTCGTCGTCGAGGTCATTACGCCGGGCGGGCACACCTCGTCCTACCCGCCGCACAAGCACGATCAGGACAACCTGCCGGCCGAAAGCTATCTCGAGGAAACCTATTATCACCGCCTCAACCCTCCGCAGGGCTTTGCGATGCAGCGCGTCTACACGGATGATCGCTCGCTCGACGAAACCATGGCGGTGGAAGACGGCGATGTGACGCTCGTCCCGAAGGGCTACCACCCGGTCGCCGCCGTTCACGGCTACGACGTCTATTATCTGAATGTAATGGCGGGACCGAAGCGGATCTGGAAGTTCCATAACGCCAAGGAACACGAGTGGCTGTTCACCGGCATCTGAGGAGACACTCTGGACGTTTGCCGCGGCTGGTCTATCGTAATCCTCTCAGCGCCGCGCGTCTTATCAGACGCGCAAAGGACGCTGTAGCGCTTTGAATTGCTGCATATCGTTCCTTAAATCGAGCACGATTTAAGGAACATGCAGCAGCGAAAACCGTGCGAGGAGCGGCCGATGCGGATCGATGGTCAGTGCCATTGCGGCCATGTCACCTACGAGGCGGAGATCGACCCGGACGACGTGTCAATCTGCCATTGCACCGATTGCCAGCAACTGACGGGTTCCGCCTATCGGGTAACGGCGAGCACGCGGCGGACGTCCTTCCGGCTGACAGGCGCCGAGCCGAAACTTTACGTCAAGATCGCCGAGAACGGGCGACGGCGCCTGCAATTCTTCTGTCCCGAATGCGGCTCGCCGATCTATACGACTGGCACGGACGAAGACGCCGAGGAGATCGGCATCCGCGTCGGTACGATCAACCAGCGGCGCGCGCTTGCACCGCGGTCGCAGATCTGGTGCTCGTCAGCCCTGCCCTGGATCGGGGACATTGGCGAGCTGCCCGGCAAGCCGCGGGACTAGAGGCATGACGAAACGCCAGTTCAGAATGCTGCCTCGCCGGATCGCCGGCGTGGATGCGGTCGAGGCGGCCACGAACCACAGCTTTCCGCGCCACACGCATGATCAGTTCGGCATTGGTCTTATCTGCCAAGGGGCGCAAAAGTCGCTGAGCGGACGCGGCCCCGTAGAGGCCGCGCGCGGCGACGTGATCACGGTCAATCCTAACGAGGTCCACGACGGCTCGCCGATCGGCGATGCCGATCGCTCCTGGCGGATGCTCTATTTCGATCCAGCAGTCGTCGAAACCGCCGTCAGCGATATCAGCGAGGGCGGACGGCGAATATGCGAGTTCGCCAGCCCGGTCATCCGGAACGCCGCCCTTGCGGCGCGTTTCCGCGAACTCTTCGCAATCGCGACCACCTCGGAAGGGAGCGACGCCACCGTTCGCTGGGACGAGCTCGTTCTGATGCTTTTTGCCGAGGTGATGCAGGTCGTCCCACGCGGCACACGCAAGATGCCGGAATCGATCGCCGCGGCGCGCAGCCTGATCGATGACGACCCGCTGGCTTCCATAACACTGGCTGATCTGGCGCGGGAAAGCAGCCTCAGCCGATTCCAGCTGGTGCGGGGATTTGCGAAGGCGACCGGCCTTACGCCCCACGCCTACCTGGTTCAGCGGCGGATCGACATTGTTCGGCGCCTGATTGCCGAAGGCACCCCGCTCGCAGAAGCGGCAATCGCCGGCGGCTTCGCCGACCAGAGCCATATGACGCGCGTATTCGTGCGCACCTACGGCGTTTCGCCGGGTACCTATGCCGCAGCCTTAGCGGGATGAGGAAAAGTGTGCGCGGTTTTCCGCCCGCATCCCGCGTCTCGACCTATTAGAATCGATCGATTTTGGGTCGATTCGACCCAAATCATCGTCATCTGACGCCTGCAATTCTGTTCAAGACCGCGGGGCGCCGATCGGTTTTTCTGCAGCCCTCACAAGAGGGTTGGCAATCATGTCGAAGCACTTTCAGGGTTATATCTATCTGTCGCTCGCGATGGCGCTCGTCGGCAGCACGGTGATCGCAAGCAAGGTCATAGCGTCGGGCCTGCCGCCGTTCACCGCAACGGCCCTGCGCTTCGCGCTCGCTCTTCCACTCTTCCTCGTCCTGATGCGTGCGACCGCGACGGCATGGCCGAAGTTGCAACGACGCGACTGGCTCGTCCTGTTCATCCAAGCGGGCGCCGGCAGCGTCGGTTATACGACGCTGCTGATCTCCGGCCTGCGGCTGACACCCGCAGCCGATGCCGGCGTCATCATCGGTACGCTGCCGATCGTTTCAGCGGCGATTGCCATTGTCGTTCTCGGCGAACGGCCGGATCGCTCCATACTGCTGGCGATCGCACTCGCCGCCGCGGGCGTCCTTTCAATCGTCTTCCAGGCAGACAGCGTTGGCGCGCATTCGCTGCAGGGCAACATCCTGGTCTTTGGCGCCGTCATCTGCGAAGGCCTCTTCATTCTCATCAACAAGCGCCTGACAACGGCGATTTCGCCCCTCGCCCTGTCGACGCTGATGGCCGGACTGGGCGTCGCTGTCTCGGCACCGGTTGCCCTGCTCGAAATTCCACAGACGACTGCGGTAACTATCCAGTCGATCACCGCGGTCGCCTACTACGCTCTTGTCCCGACAGTCGGCGGCTTCCTGCTCTGGTATGCAGGACTAGCAAGAGTGAGCGGCACGGAGGTCTCGGTGTTCACTGCGCTCGCCCCTGTCTCAGCCGTTCTCCTCGCCTTTGCCATACTTGGAGAGCCTATTTCCGCCAATCAGCTGATCGGCATCGCCTGCGTACTCGCCGCCGTCTTCAGTCTGGGTCTTCGGTTGCCGGGCACGCAGCGAAACCGTTCGGAGGCCGGATGAGGCAACGTGCACTCCCGCTGCAATGCCGTCACCGCTGCGATCATCGTTCACAACTAGAGGCCAGCAACCATGTATTTCCGCCATTCAAGCGACATCTGGAGCGACTTTCCCGGACTTTCCGCCGGAATCCTTCATGTCGAAGGCATTCACCGAGATGTCTCCGCCGATGCGCATATCGCTGCTTTCGAGGCCGCGGCGAAAACACGGCTCGCGGCAGGCTCGGAGGGCGAATTTCCGGAGATCCAGGCGTGGCGCCGCGCCTTTTCGCGCATGGGATTGAAGCCGACGCAATACCGTTCGGCCTCCGAGGCGCTGCTCCGGCGGTTCCGCAAGGAGGGGTCCCTGCCACGAATCCATCCGGTGATCGACCTTTGCAATGCGGCTTCGCTCGCATTTGCCGTTCCGATCGCCGTTTTCGATCTCTCCAGGGTCGCCGGCCATCTCGAGGTTCGTTACGCCTCTGGCAGTGAGACCTACACCACGTTTTCCGGGGAAACCGAATATCCCGAGCAGCACGAAGTGATCTTCGCGGACGAGGAAGGCCGCGCCCATGCACGCCGCTGGACCAACCGCCAGAGCGGCTATTCGGCGGTGGGCGACGAGACGACGGCCGTGCTCGTCGTCGCCGAAGCGCTGCACGCGGGCGCGGCGACAGACGTTGGCCGGCTCGTCCATGAACTGGCGGGAGCCATGGGCGCGGTCTGGTCTGCCACTCCGCGCAGCACCGTATTGGACCGGTCGACCCCGCGCTTCGATATTTGAGGCCGGGGCGCACTTGCGTCACCACGCTGACTCAATGCGACGGCCGAAATTCTTTGACGACGCAAAGCCGAGCCCAATATCATCCGCGCCAAATCACAATGCGAGACGACAGCCGCGATGCCCGACGAGCGCGCCACACCATGGTTTTTGAACCTCAAGCAGGCGCTTCTCGATCGGGGCGGGCTCGAGGAAATCTTTCGCCACGTCCGCAATCTGGTTGTCGCGACCCTGATCATCGCAGCCGGCCTGCATGCCGTCGAGAATCCCGACATCATCAATGTAAAGGGGCTTTTGAGCATCCCGGTCGCCGGCTACACCGTCTTTTCGATCGGGATTGCACTATTCTTTCTGAACTTCGCAGACGGGCTTCATCGGCTCGGAAAGATCAAGCGGCATGTCGCCCCGCAACTGCTGCTGGTGGCCGTCTACGTGTTGATCACCATCCGTGTCGCCCAGCTGATCCTGGCACTCCGGATGACGCCATCGTAGGCGGCGCTGCGCGGGCGCCGTCTACGATATGGGTTCGATCACGCCGCCTTGGCGACGTGGTACTCCTTGATCGCCACCATCCTGATCGCCGGATGGCGTTCCGCCTCGTAGCGCAGCGAGAAGCTGTCCTGCGCCATGAACACCGGGTCGCCATCGAGATCGCGCGCGATGTCGCCGCGGCGCGCCGTGATGAACTTGTCGAGTTCGCCCGGGTGATCGGCGGAAACCCAGCGGCAGACGGAGAAGCGCGACATCTCGAAGGAGACCGGCAAGCCGTATTCCGCCTGCAGCCGCTCCTTCAGAACGTCGAGCTGCAGCGCGCCGACGACGCCGACGATGGCCGGTGAGCCGTCGTCCGGCGAGAAAAGCTGCACTACGCCCTCTTCCGCCATCTGCTGCAGCGCTTCCTTGAGCTTCTTCGCCTTCATCGCGTCCTCAAGCCGGACGCGGCGGAGAATTTCCGGTGCGAAGTTCGGGACGCCCTGGAAGACGAGCGGCTCGCCCTCGGTGAGTGTATCGCCGATGCGGAGCGTGCCGTGGTTCGGGATGCCGACGACATCGCCGGCAAAGGCCGTGTCGGCGAGCTGGCGCTGCGAGGCGAAGAAGAACTGCGGCGCGGTCAGCCCCATCTGCTTGCCGGTGCGCGACAACCGCGCCTTCATGCCGCGCTCGAGCTTGCCCGAGCAGACACGGACGAAAGCGATGCGGTCACGATGGTTCGGATCCATGTTCGCCTGGATCTTGAAGACGAACGCCGTCATCTTCTCGTCCGTTGCCTCGACCGTGCGGATATCGGCAACCTGCGCACGCGGCGGTGGCGCGAATTCGCTGAGCGCGTTGATAAGATCGCGCACGCCGAAATTCCTGAGCGCCGAGCCGAAGAATACCGGCGTCAGATGGCCCTCGAGAAAGGCCTTGTGATCGAAGGGCTTGCAGGCCTCGATCGCCAGCGTCGTTTCCTCGATGAAGGCGTCACGCTCGTTTTCCGGCAGGCGATGCGAAGCCATTTCGGGATCGTTGACCTTGGTGAGCCGCTCCTGCGTGTCGGCGCCGCGCACCTCGTTGGTCGCGAGGTGATAGGTGCCGCAGAAGGTTTTCGAGCGGCCGATCGGCCAGGTGAC
This sequence comes from Ensifer sp. IC4062, assembly GCF_020193575.1. GTDB lineage: Bacteria > Pseudomonadota > Alphaproteobacteria > Rhizobiales > Rhizobiaceae > Sinorhizobium. The sequence continues at coordinate 201,836 of NZ_JADYVD010000001.1, read as the reverse complement.
CGGCGCGCAGTCGAGCGCCAGCTTCTCCTCGACCTCATCGAGGATCTCGAAGGGATCACGGCTCTCGCGGTCCATCTTGTTGACGAAAGTGATGATCGGAATATCGCGCAGGCGGCAGACCTCGAAGAGTTTCAGCGTGCGCGGCTCGATGCCCTTGGCGGCGTCGATGACCATGACAGCCGCATCCACCGCTGTCAGCGTGCGATAGGTGTCGTCGGCGAAGTCCTCGTGGCCGGGCGTGTCGAGCAGGTTGAAGACGGTGTCGCTGTATTCGAAGGTCATCACCGAGGTGACGACGGAAATGCCGCGTTCGCGCTCAATCTTCATCCAGTCCGAGCGAGTCTGGATGCGGTCCTTCTTGGCCTTGACTTCGCCTGCGAGCTGGATCGCGCCTCCGAAGAGCAGGAGCTTTTCGGTGAGCGTCGTTTTACCGGCGTCCGGGTGCGAAATGATCGCAAATGTGCGGCGGCGGGAAACCGCCTCGGCAATGCTTTCGGCCATGATTGAGGTTCCTGTGGGTTGCCGCGTCTTTACAGGCTCGCAGGCCAATATGCAATTGACTGTGGAGAGCCTCGCGACGCTTATAGCGGAATGATCACGCACACCCCCGAAAACCGCCCCGCCCTCACTGTTGTCCGCCTGCCGCACGCGCAGGATCTCGACTTGCCCGCCTACGAGACGGCGGGGGCGGCAGGCATGGATTTGCGCGCGGCCGTTCCCGCTGCCGGGCCTATGATTATCAAGCCGGGTGAGCGCGCCTTGGTGCCGACCGGCTTCATCTTCGAGATTCCTCTCGGCTGCGAAGGCCAGGTGCGGCCGCGCTCGGGCCTTGCCTTCAAGCACGGCATCACCTGCCTCAACACGCCGGGAACGATCGACAGCGACTACCGCGGAGAGGTGAAAGTGCTGCTCATCAATCTTGGCCAGGAGGATTTCGTCGTCGAGCGCGGCATGCGCATCGCCCAGATGGTGATCGCACCCGTGACACAGGTGGCAATCCGTGAGGTAGACGGGGCCAGCACGACTGCGCGCGGCGCTGGCGGCTTCGGCTCTACCGGATCGAAGTAGAGCGGGATGAGGAAGTGCGCACGGTCCTCCGCCTGCATCCGGTCCAACTTGTTACCACGTCGCCCAAAAAGCGTTGAGCGGTTTTGAGATCACGACATGCATGAAACAACAATCTAAAGCGGCGGCAGACGCCGTTTGACCGGCGTCGACTTGACGATCGAGGTGTTGGTTTGTGCCTTTTCGGCGATACGGTCGAGAATCGTGTCGAGTTCCTCTATGTCCCGCACCAACATCTTGGCAATGAAACAGTCGTCGCCAGTGATCTTGTCGCATTCGACGATCTCAGGCGTTTCCTGAATGAGTTTTTCGACGATATGCAGCATGCCGGGCATCGGCCGGACGCGTACGACCGCCTGCAACGGATAGCCAAGTCGCGCCGGATTGACCGAGACGGTGAAGCCATTGATGACGCCACGTTCCTCGAGCTTGCGCAGCCTGTCGGCCGCACTCGGCGAGGAGAGGCCCGCTTCTTGCGCGAGCTCCTTCAGCGACACGCGCGCATTGGCCGCGAGAATCTCAAGAATGTGGCAATCGACATCATCCAGCATCAAATACCTCGAAAAGCCACAATAGCACGTTCACCTTTCATAATTAGGCATCATAATCAATTCCCCTTCCTGAATCCATATAAAGCTGCTGAACGACCGATTATTGTTGTGCAATCGGAAAAGGAGACCAGTCATGGACGGAGAACTGAAGCGCGGAAGCGTTGAGATGACGGCGGCAATGCTGATTTCAGGGACAATCGGCTGGTTCGTACTGATGTCCGGCCAGCCGGTCACGGGTGTCGTTTTCTGGCGCTGCGTCTTCGGGGGGCTGACGCTGATTGCGCTCGCGGCAATGCTCGGGCTCATCGACTTCCGCCAGCTAAAGCCGCGCGTCATCTTTCTTTCAACGATTGGCGGCGTGGCCATCGTCGTCAACTGGCTCCTGCTTTTTGCCGCCTATTCGCGCGCGTCGATCTCGATCGCGACGATGGTCTACAACACGCAGCCCTTCATGCTGCTCGGCCTCGGCGCCATGTTTCTCGGCGAACGGATCACCGCCACCAAGCTTTTCTGGCTTTCCGTCTCCTTCGCCGGAATGATGGCGATCGTTTCCGCCAAGCCTGGCGGCGGCTTCGATCCCGACCACTATCTGGCCGGCATCGCACTTTCCATCGGCGCAGCCTTCTTCTATGCCGTCGCCGCGCTCCTTACCAAGCTGCTCAAGGGCACTCCGCCGCATCTGATCGCGCTCATACAGGTGATCACCGGGGCGATCATGCTGGCGCCCTTCGCGCTCTCCGCACCGCTGCCGCAGGACGCCTGGCAATGGACGCTGCTCGTCGCCGTCGGCGTCGTTCATACCGGCATCATGTATATCCTGCTATACGGAGCGATCCAGCGGCTGCCGACGCACATGACGGGCGCGCTCTCGTTCATCTATCCGATCGCCGCGATCCTCGTCGATCGCGTAGCTTTCGGCCACGAATTGCAGGCGATACAGATCGCCGGGTCGGCGGCGATCCTGCTTGCCGCGGCCGGCATGAATCTCGGCTGGAAACTGCGGCTGAACTCGCCTATCCAGCGGGTGCGCGAAGGGAGAGCTTCATGATCACGTGCTACCTGAAATATGTCATCGACCCTTATAAACTCGCGGAATTCGAACATTATGCGAAGCTCTGGATCCCGCTGGTCAATAGGCTCGGCGGCACGCATCACGGTTACTTCCTGCCGCATGAAGGCGCAAACAACATCGCTCTGGCGCTGTTCAACTTTCCTTCGCTTGCCGCTTATGAAAGCTATCGCGCAGAGATGGCGGCCGATCCTGAATGCCGGGCGGCCTTCGCTTTTGCCGAGGAGACGCGCTGCATCTTGAGCTACGAGCGCAGCTTCATGCGCCCTCTGTTCGACTAGGCCTCGTTTGCTCGATGCACTGGGCAACGAGCGCTTGCAGACGCCAAAGGTTGCGGTCTCGAATGCCCATGGCCTCGACATGCGTCACGGTGTTGAGCAGATACTCCGCGCCCGAACCGACGTGGCCGCACGCTCGCGCCAGGGTTTCGGCGACGGCTTCGGGGGAAAGGCTCCCGGCATAGAATGGCGAAGCGCGGTTCATGACGAAGCTCAAGGCTGCGACGGAACCGTGTGCTGTCTCGACCTTGATCCAGCGCGGCATGCTGTTGGGCGGCTTATAGGTGAACTCACGCCGGAAGAGTTTTCCGAGTTGCCCCTCGATCTCATCGTCCGGCAATTCGTAGAGAACACCCCGGCGCTGCCCTCCGCGATCGAGCGCCATCATGAGTCCGGGTTGTTCGGGCGTTCCCCGGAAGCGGATCATCCGGAAGCAGAAGGCGCGATCTTTTCGCCGACATATTCGATCTCCGGCCTCCAGATCAACGATCCAAAGGCAAAGAGCATTATTCGCGACCCCGGAGCCGGATGGCTCCTTATCATCCGCTCCACCCGTTCGTCGTAATCCCCGTCGCTATGAAGGACTGCGCCCGGCCCCGGGCCGCCGTCGGCGATCGTCCGATGAACCTGCGCAACGTGCGCCGGGGTCAGGCTCAGTGATCTTGGCGTGCCGGGCATGGTCATCCTCTCCACCAGGCCGGGAGGATCGCGCACACGCACCCGGAAGCAAGTTCAGGCCTGCCTGTCTCGCTTTATCTGCGCGCCTCCGCCGCCATGCTGACGGCAAGGCTTGCAAGCACGGTGCTCATCAGCCAGCGCTGCACGAGCATGAAGAGCGGGCGACCGGCAAGGAAGGCGGCGATCGAGCCCGCCGTCACCGCGATCAAGACGGTGACGCTGATCATGATTTGGAGACTGCCAAAGACGAGCGATTGGAGAAGGACATCGCCCTGTTCGAGGCGGATGAATTGCGGCAGCAGTGAAAGGTAGAGCACTGCCACCTTCGGGTTGAGCAGATTGGTGACGAGCCCCATCAGGAAGAGCTTGCGAGGCCCGTCCTTCGGCAGGTCGCGCACCTGGAAGGGCGAGCGGCCACCGGGCCTCACGGCTTGCCAGCCAAGATAGAGCAGATAGAGCGCGCCGGCGAAACGCAGCGCGTCATAGGCGAAAGGAACCGCCAGCAGCAGTGCGGTGATGCCGAGCGCGGCGAAGACCATGTAGAAGACAAAGCCGAGCGCCACGCCGCCGAGCGAGACGAGGCCCGCCGCCGGTCCCTGGCAGATGGAACGCGAGATCAGGTAGATCATGTTCGGCCCAGGCGTCAGCACCATGCCGAGCGCGAGCAAGGCAAAGCCTACAAGGTTCTGAATTTCGGGCATGGAGCATTGCCATCAGCGATTTTTCCGGAAGGTGCACGGCTCTCCGAATCGGAGCAACGCCGTTATTGTCACCCGATCAATTTTCCCACGAAAAGCCTCGTCATCGGGACCAAGCCGGGTTCTCGTTGGCGGCGCCTTGGTTTAAACAAGCACCCGTTCAGGAGGAAACCCATCGTGACACTCGCGGCCCTTCTCGCTTACAGCGGCGCCCTCTTCATCGCGGCGGCCATTCCCGGACCGGGCATAACGGCGCTGGTTGCGCGGGCACTCGGTTCCGGATTCCGCGAAACGTTCTTCATGGGCCTTGGGCTAATTCTCGGCGACATGGCCTATCTGACTGCCGTGGTCCTCGGGCTCGCCTTCGTCGCCCAGACCTTCACCACAGCCTTTCTGATCGTGAAGATCGCCGGTGCACTCTATCTCGGTTACATCGCCTGGAAGCTCTGGACCGCCGGCCTTTTGTCGCAGGAAATACAGGCGAAAAAGTCGGCGAGCGCGGCGATGTCTTTCCTGTCGGGACTGATGGTGACGCTTGGCAATCCCAAGACGATGCTGTTCTATGTTGCCCTCGTGCCGACGCTCATAGATCTCGCCGCGATCGGTCCCGAGGATTACAGCCTGCTGTTGGCGGCAACCTTCCTTGTCCTTCTCACTGTGCTGGTGCCCTATATGCTGCTCGCAGCCCGCGCCCGTTCGCTCCTGAAGCAGCCGAAGGCGCTCCGGGCATTGAACCGCGCAGCGGCTGGCATCCTCGCCGGAACGGCAGCCTACATCGCGATCCGGGCGAACTGAAAAAAGGATTCTCCAGCCAACGGTTTCGCAATCGCTTTTTACTTCGCCTGGGCCAAACCGTGGGCGTTCACGCTCTGGAAGGGAACGGGCATTGTTCCTATTGTCCGATAACCGTCAAACGAAGGGAGAAACGAAATGCCTGAAGCACGCAAGCCTGGCCGCGGTCGCGTCTTTTCCTCGATCACCGAGACGATCGGTGACACCCCCATCGTGCGCCTGGACAAGCTCGCAAAAGAAAAGGGCGTAAAGGCGAACCTCCTCGCAAAGCTTGAATTCTTCAATCCGATCGCCTCGGTCAAGGACCGTATCGGCGTCTCCATGATCGAATCGCTCGAGGCCCAGGGCAAGATCGCGCCCGGCCGCACGACCCTCATCGAGCCGACTTCGGGCAACACCGGTATCGCGCTGGCCTTCGTTGCAGCCGCCAAGGGATACAAGCTGATCCTCACCATGCCCGAGACGATGTCGGTCGAGCGGCGCAAGATGCTCTATCTGCTTGGCGCGGAGCTGGTCCTGACGGAAGGCACCAAGGGTATGAAGGGGGCGATCGCCAAGGCGCAGGAGCTCACCGAGACGCTTCCCGACGCAATCATCCCGCAGCAGTTCGAAAATCCGGCCAATCCGGAGATCCACCGCAAGACGACGGCCGAGGAAATCTGGAACGACACCGAAGGCAGCGTCGACATCCTGGTCTCGGGCATCGGCACCGGCGGCACGATCACCGGCGCCGGCCAAGTCCTGAAGGCGCGCAAGCCATCGGTCAAGGTTATTGCCGTGGAGCCGGAGGAATCCCCTGTCCTTTCTGGCGGCGAACCCGGTCCCCACAAAATCCAGGGGATCGGCGCCGGCTTCGCGCCGGCGATCCTCGACACAGGCATCTACGACGAGGTGATCACTGTGAACGCGGGCGAAGCGGTGGAAGCCGCGCGGCTCGTCGCCAGGCTCGAAGGCGTGCCGGTCGGCATTTCCGCCGGCGCCGCGCTCCAGGCAGCGATCGAGGTCGGCCAGCGCGAGGAGAACGCCGGCAAGAATATCGTCGTGATCATTCCCTCGTTTGCGGAGCGTTATCTTTCGACCGTGCTGTTCGAGGGGCTGGGGGCGTAAAGCGCCAGTTCCTCTCCGCGTGTGGCGGTCATCCGGCAGCACAACATTCACGAACTCGACGGCGCTCCGGGCGCTCTTCTTCACACGACTATCGGTAGTCAGGAAAAGCAGCAACCTTTTCCCGAGGACGACGCTGGCAATGAGAGCGACCACGCTTTGGCCTTCATGGCACTACTTCGCAATTCCGGGGCAAAGGGCTTGAAAGACCTCGGTATCGAACGGGAAAAAGCGCTCCTCCCCATTGCGGCGGATGAGATAGTCCGATTCCGAAAAGTAACCCTGCTTGATCAACTCGGGCTGCTGTTTTGCGGAGCCATGAAATGAATAGTTGTCGCCGTACATGTCCGTCCAGGTGCGCTTCACGCAATCGCCGGTCACACGATCGGCAAACTTTTTCTCTGCAAGCACCTGTCGGACGCAGCGCATCGAATGATCGAGCAGGTATCCGACGCAGAAACTTTTCGCGTCTTGCGCCGTGTGCTTCAAACGGATCACCGCGTTTGCGGTGCCAATTCCCTCCTTCGACACGATGGTCAACGACTGGCCCGCTCTCGTTCCATAAAAAAGCTTACCGAGGTCCTCGGCCGCGGCGGACCGGCCTGCCAGGATCGGGAGCATGCCTATCACAATAGCAACCGCCACGAGGAGGCGCTTCGGCTGGCGGGTATCGTTCGTGAAAAACACGATGCGGGCCTTCTGAAAAAACAATGAATCGTGTGTAAGTGGACCACGGGCTACGCCGCCACCGGCAATCGTTCCCCGGCGACCCGATAGGAAATCGCCTCGGCGAGATGGATCCGGCCGACGGTCGCTGCTTCGTCGAGATCGGCAAGGGTGCGGGCCACCTTCAGCACCCGGTGATAGCCGCGCGCCGAGAACTTCATTTTCTCCGCCGCATCCCTCAAGAGCTGCAAGCCCGCGGCATCCGGTTCCGCGATCTTCTCGATCATCGTCGTTGATGCCCGGGCATTGCTCGTCAGCTCCGGGTGGCCGAGCGCCGCGAAGCGCTCCGCCTGCAGCGCGCGGGCGCGTGCGACGCGCTTGGCAACGGCTGCACTCGTTTCGGCCGTTATCGGGCGGAGGAGGTCGGCGGCGCTGACGGCCGGAACGTCGATGCGGATATCGATACGGTCCATCAAGGGGCCGGAAATCCGCGCCTGGTAGTCGGCCATGCAGCGCGGGCCGCGGGCGCATGTGCGCCCCGGTTCGCCCGCCATGCCGCAACGGCACGGGTTCATCGCCGCGACGAGCTGGATCGCCGCCGGATAGCTGACGCGGTGATTGGCGCGCGCGATGATGCATTCCGAGGTTTCGAGCGGCTGGCGCAGCGCGTCGAGAACCTGCGGTGAAAATTCCGGAAACTCGTCGAGAAATAGTACGCCATGGTGGGCGAGCGATGCCTCACCGGGCTTCGCCCTGAGCCCGCCGCCGATCAGGGCGGCCATGGTGGCTGAATGGTGCGGCGCGCGGAACGGCCGCCGATCGGAAAGTTTGCCGCCCGGCAACTGGCCCGCGATCGAATGGACCATCGAAACTTCGAGTAATTCCGCGGGGGAGAGTGGCGGGAGGATCGACGGCAGCCGCGCGGCGAGCATCGACTTACCCGAGCCCGGCGGGCCAACCATAAGCAGATTGTGGTTGCCGGCGGCGGCCACCTCGAGCGCCCGTTTGGCGCTTTCCTGTCCCTTGATGTCGGCGAGATCGGGCAGGTTGGCGGCCGCAGCCCGGATTGCGGGCTCGGGACGGGAGAGCACCTGCGTGCCGCGAAAATGATTGGCGATGGCGATCAGGCTGCGCGGGGCGAGGATGTCGATTTCCGACCCTGCCCAAGCCGCTTCGGGGCCGCTTTCCGCCGGGCAGATCAGGCCCTTGCCGAGCGCGTTGGCGCCGATTGCGGCAGGCAGCGCGCCGGCGACGGCGGCAATGGTGCCGTCCAGATTGAGTTCGCCGATGACGACGTAGCCGCTGAGCGCATCGGCCGGAACGGCACCCAGCGCCGCCATCAGCCCGAGCGCGATGGCGAGATCGAAATGGCTGCCTTCCTTCGGCAGGTCGGCCGGCGCCAGATTGACCGTGACCCGCTTTGCCGGCAGCGCCAGCCCGGACGCATGCAGCGCCGCCTGGACGCGCTCGCGGCTTTCTGCGACCGCCTTGTCCGGCAGGCCGACGATCTGCATGCCGACCTTGCCGGGTGCCACCATCACCTGGACGTCGACCGGAACGCCTTCGATTCCCTGGAATGCGACTGTGCTGACGCGCGCGACCATGATGCCCCCTGGAATAAGAGCGGGAGGTGCGCGTAAGCCGCTTCACACTTTCCTCATCCCGCTCCAGTCACGGCGGTCCGCCCTCGCGCCGCCACAACCGCCGCCGGTTGCAGCATCAAATCTTGCACGGAGCGCGCTCAAAAACAAGAACAATAATAGAACAAAGTATCCGCGCTAGATCTGGACAAGGCCGGCGCTTCTGCCGCGTGTTCATGGCGCGGATCGAAACTATCCCTTCGATCACACGGCCGGCTCCAGGTTGACGCTTTTCATAGCGACGGATGCGGCGCCCGTTGCCGGCTCCAGCTTGCGATCGAGCCTCCTGCCGTGGTCGGGCGAGAAGAAATGCAAGCGCTCGGGCGCGATGGTGATGGCGAGACAGTCCGAAGGCGGCGTCTCCGGCGCAAGCGCGACAGTGACAATCTGATCGTCGATTGCGCCGTGGACGAGGCGTTGCGCTCCCAGTTCCTCGACATAGTCGACACGAAAGAGAAGGGCCTGCTCGCCAGCGCTTGCGAGACGCAGATCCTCCGCGCGTATGCCGACGGTAACCGGGCCTTCCGTCGGAACCGGATGGCCGAGGTCGATCGACTGCGTGCCGATATGGAGCCGGCCGCCTTCGAGAGTGCCTTTGACGAGGTTCATCGCCGGCGAACCGATGAAGCTTGCGACGAAGGTCGAGGCCGGCGTGTGATAGACGTCGAGCGGGCGGCCGATCTGTTCGATCCGACCGCCGTTCAAGACGACGAGACGATCGGCGAGCGTCATCGCCTCGAGCTGGTCGTGGGTGACATAGAGCGAGGTGGTGCCGAGACGCTTCTGCAATCGCTTGATCTCGCCGCGCATAGAAACCCGGAGCTTCGCATCGAGGTTCGACAGCGGCTCGTCGAAGAGGAAGGCTGCGGGCTTGCGGACGATCGCCCGCCCCATAGCGACGCGCTGGCGTTGACCGCCGGAAAGCGCGCGCGGCTTGCGGTCGAGATAGGGCTCGATCTCGAGCATGCGCGCCGCCTCGGCAACGCGTGCGTCGATCTCGGCCTTCGGCGTCTTCCGGTTCTTCAGGCCGTAGGCGAGGTTCTCATAGACCGTCATGTGCGGGTAGAGTGCATAGTTCTGGAAGACCATGGCGATGTCGCGTTCGGCGGGTTCGATCGCGTTGACGACACGGCCGCCGATCGAAACGGTGCCTGCGCCGACCGTCTCCAGTCCCGCGACCATGCGCAAGAGCGTGGACTTGCCGCAGCCGGAGGGGCCGACGAGCACGATGAACTCGCCGTCGGCAATATCGATCGAGACGGATTTCACTGCCTCGACGCCGCCGGCGTAGATCTTGCGGACATCGCGGATTTCGATAGCGGCCATGTCACTTCTCCGTTTCGGTGAGGCCCCGGATGAAGAGGCGCTGCATGAGGATGACGACGAAAACGGGCGGCAGCATCGCAAGAATGGTGCCGGCCATGACCAGGTGCCATTGAACCTCGCCATCCTGGACAGCGACCATACGCTTCAGGCCCATCATCAGCGTGTAGTAGCCGGGATCGGTCGTGACCAGCAGCGGCCAGAGATACTGGATCCAGCCGTAGATGAAGAGAATGACGCAGAGCGCAGCGATGTTGGTGCGGCTCAAGGGCAGCAGGATGTCGCGGAAGAACTTGAGCGGCCCCGACCCGTCGACGCGCGCAGCTTCCATGAGCTCGTCCGGCACCGTCATGAAGAATTGCCGGAAGAGGAAGGTGGCGGTCGCCGAAGCGATCAGCGGCACCGTGAGACCGGGATAGGAATTCAGCATGCCGAGATCGGCCACCACCTTGTAGGTCGGAATGATGCGCACCTCGACGGGAAGCATCAGCGTGATGAAGATGATCCAGAAGGCAAGGAGCCGGAAGCGGAACCGGAAATAGACGATGGCGAAGGCCGAGAGGATCGAAATTGCGATCTTACCGAAGGTGATGATCAGCGCCATGCCGAGCGAATTCAGCACCATCAGCATGTAGGACGGCAGGCCGTTGGCTGCCGAGCTGGCGCTCAACACCTGCTTATAGTTTTCGATGAGATGACCACCGGGCAGAAGCGGGATCATGCCGCCGACCAGCACTTCGCGCGTGTGGGTGGACGCGATGAAGGCGACATAGACCGGGAAGGCAACGAGCACGACGCCGGCGATCAGGACCAGATGCGTCAAGAAGGTGAGAAACGGGCGGTTTTCGACCATCGCCATCGCCTCAATACTGCACGCGCCGCTCGACATAGCGGAACTGGATGACGGTAAGCACCACGACGATGAGCATCAGCAACACCGACTGGGCCGAGGATGAGCCGAGGTTAAGACCGAGATATCCGTCGTTATAGACCTTGTAGACAAGGATATTGGTCGCCTGGGCCGGGCCGCCCGCCGTGGTGGCGTCGACAATGCCGAACGTGTCGAACATCGTGTAGTTGACGTTAACGATGAAGAGAAAAAAGGTGGTGGGCGACAGGAGCGGCAGGACGATCGTGAAGAACCGCTTGGCCGGGCCGGAGCCATCGATCGCCGCGGCCTCGATCAGCGAATGCGGCACGGATTGAAGACCGGCGAGAAAGAAGAGGAAATTATAGGAAACCTGCTTCCAGGCCGCCGCGATAATGATCAGGATCATCGCATGCGTGCCGTTGAGATTGTGGTCCCAGCGGATGCCGAGCTGACCCAGGAAATAGGCAAGCACGCCGGTCGTCGAATTGAACAGGAACCACCACAGCAAACCTGCGATCACCGGCGCCACGGCATAGGGCCAGACGAGAAGCGTCGTATAGATGCGCCCACCTCTCATAAGACGTTTGACCGCTACCGCAAGGGCGAGACCGAAGGCCATCGACAGCGCCGTCACGGCAACGGCGAAGACGGCGGTTCGTCCGAGCGAGTCGAGGTAGAGCGGATCCGTGAGAAGCCGCGCATAATGCTGAAAGCCGACGAAGCTCGCCGATAGCCCGAACGGGTCCTCCCGCTCGAAGGACGATTTCACCGCCTGCCCAGCGGGCCAGATTAAGAACACGAGCGTGATGACGAGTTGCGGCGCCAGTAGCAGATAGGGCAGCACCCGGTTCGGAAAGATCGTGCGTTTCGTGTCCATCGTAGACTTTCGCTTCAGCTCGCCAAAAGGGCGAAAATGCAGGGAGCCGGCGCTAGCCGGCTCCCTCGATAAAGCGCAACCTTAGTTGGCAGCTTCGAACTCGCGCAGCAGTTCGTTGCCGCGCTTGACGGCGGAATCGAGCGCCTCCTGGGCGGTCTTGGTGCCGGCGAGCAGCGCCTGGAATTCCTCGTCGAGGATGGCGCGCGCCTGGGTCAGGTTACCGAAGCGTACACCCTTCGAGTTTGCCGAGGGCGTGCCGCGGGTGATCTGCTGGATCGCCACGTCGGAGCCGGGGTTCTTCTCGTAGTAGCCCTGCTTCTGGCCAAGCTCGTAGGCCGCGTTGGTGACCGGCAGATAGCCGGTGAACTGATGCCAATCGGCCTGGAGCTCAGGCTGCGACAGATAGGTGAAGAACTTCGCAACGCCCTTGTAGACGTCGTCGCTCTGACCGTTCAGGACCCACAGGGTCGCACCGCCGATGATCGAGTTCTTCGGCTCCTTCGTCACGTCGTCGTAGTAGGGAAGCGGCGCGAAACCGGGCGTGAAATCCTTGGCGTTCTTGATGACGCCGGCGCGGCCGGCCGAGGAGTTCATCGTCATCGCGCATTCCTGCGCGTAGAACTTCGTGGCGGCATCGTCGCCGCCGACTGGGCCACCGTACTGGAACAGGCCCTCGTCCGCCCATCTCTTCAGGTTGCCCCAGTGCTTGACCTGGACCGGGCCGTTGAAGGTGAATTCCGTCCCGGTGCCGCCGAAGCCGTTTTCCAGGGTGCCGAAGGGCTGGTCGTGGATGGCGGAAAGGTTTTCCGTCTGGATCCATGTGATCCACGCACTGGTGAAGCCGCACTTCGCCGCGCCGGAGGTGACGATCTTGCGGGAAAAATCCTCGACCTCGGCCCAGGTCTTCGGAGCGACTTCAGGGTCGAGACCGGCCTTCTTGAACACGTCCTTGTTGTAATAAAGGATCGGCGTCGAGGAGTTGAACGGCATCGAAAGGATGTTGCCCTCGGTATCGGTGTAATAGCCGACGACCGGTGCGATGAAGGACGTGGGATCGAAGGCTTCGCCCTGATCGGCCATCAGCTTATAGACCGGATAGACCGCACCCTTCGCAGCCATCATCGTCCCGGTGCCGACTTCGAAGACCTGCACGATGGCCGGCTGCTGTCCGGCGCGGAAGGCGGCGATCGTCGCCGTCAGCGTCTCGGGATAGGTTCCCTTGTAGACCGGCTTCACAACATAGTCGGTCTGGCTTTCGTTGAACTTCGCGGCGATCGCCTCGAGCTTCTGCCCGAGTTCGGCGCCCATGGCATGCCACCACGTGATTTCAGTCGCAGCGAGCGAGGAGGATGCCGAAAGCGCCAGCATGAAACCGGCAGTGATGAAAGTCCTGATCATGGTCGATAGCCCTCTCCACCTTCGTTAGGAATGGCAGTGGACTAGTGACCTTCGATGACAGTGAGGTAACGCTTTTGTGTCGGCAAGATTACAATTTTGCCCGCTTGGTCAAAATGCATCCGGCAGATGCCGCGGCCAGCGCCAGGGCATCACGGCGACAATATCGTAGCGGACCGAGAGACGGTGAAAATCCGCCTGGCGCGACAGCCAGATATCGCTCGCAGCCCTGATCCGCCGCTGCGCGGTGTCGGAGACGGCGAAGACCGCCTCGTCGAAGCCGCGGCGAGCCTTCACTTCGACGCAGGCAATGAGATCGCCGCGACGGGCGATGATGTCGATCTCGCCGAGCCTGGTGCGGTAACGCATCGCCACGATGCGATAGCCTTTGAGCATCAGGCAGAGCGCCGCGCGGTATTCGGCGAAATGACCGCGCTTCAAGGCCTTCAGCTTGCGATTGTCCGGCGGCTCAACCCTCATCGCGTTTCTTGCGAGCGAGAAGCCGGTCGTAGAGTTCCTTGCGCGGCAGTCCGGTCCGGCGGGCGGCTTCGGTCGCGGCCTTGCCCATCGGCATGTCTTGCGCAAGCGCGCTCAAGAGAGCCTCGACATCTGCTTCCTTTGGAACCGGTTTTGCATCCGGCGGACCGACGACCAGAACGATTTCGCCCTTTACGTTCGCGCCGTCGGCGTAGAAGGCGCGGAGCTCGCCGAGCGAGCCGCGACGGAATTCCTCGAAGGCCTTGGTCAGCTCGCGGCAGACGGCCGCCTTCCTCTCCGTGCCCAGAACATCGGCGGCGGCGGCGAGCGTTGCCGCGATCCGGTGCGGCGACTCGAAGAAGAGCAGCGTCGCCGGCACCGCGGCAAGCTCGCCGAGGCGATCGCGCCTCGCCTTGTCCTTTACCGGCAGGAATCCGGCAAAAAGGAACGCATCGCTCGGAAGGCCCGAGCCGACAAGGGCGGCAAGGGGAGCCGAAGGCCCCGGGATCGGCACGACCCGGTGGCCGGCCTCGATCGCCAGCTGCGCCAAGCGATAGCCGGGATCTGACACGAGCGGCGTACCGGCATCGGAGACGAGCGCCACCGATTTGCCCTCGCCGAGCGCCGCCAGCAGCCGCGGACCGGTCTCGTCGGCATTGTGCTCGTGATAGGACAAGGGGCGATTGACGATGCCGTAACGATCAAGCAGCACGCGGGTCACGCGCGTGTCCTCGCAGGCGAGAACGTCGGCACCGGCAAGCGTCTCAAGGGCTCTAAGCGTAATGTCGGCGAGATTGCCTATCGGTGTCGCAACGAGGTAGAGCGCCGGCTCCAGCGGACGCGCCGGTATGCTCGCATTGTGCAGCCGGTAGCCGCGCTGTTTCTCCCTGTCCGCCGCTTCGGTCATCCGTGTTTTTCCAATTGCTTACCTTCCCACCCGCTATGACGGTCGTCCTGGCTTCAGCCTTTATGGGCGAGCTGATGGCGTGAGGCAAGGACGCGTCGCGGCCGCGCCCTTGTGCAATTGGGGAAACTCCCGGCGAAACCCCTTGCTTTTGCGGCTCTCTTTCTGCCATTTTGCCCGTCCACATCCTTCCGGCTGATCGGCCGGGACACTCGCAGTTGACGCCGCGGCGGGTTCGCCCGCCGGGCAATGGTTGAAAGCGGTAGCATCCCATGCGCATTACTCTCGAGCGGTCCAATCTCCTGAAGTCGCTGAACCATGTTCACCGCGTGGTCGAACGGCGAAACACGATCCCGATCCTCTCGAACGTGCTGCTGCGCTCCGACGGAGCGAGCCTCGAAATGAAGGCAACCGACCTCGATCTCGAGATCACCGAGGCGACGCCGGCGCAAGTGGAACAGGCGGGCGCCACCACCGTTCCGGCGCATCTCCTCTACGATATCGTCCGGAAGCTCCCTGACGGGGCGGAAGTGCTGCTTGCCACCAACGCCGAAGGCACGGCGATGACGGTTGCCTCCGGCCGCTCGAAGTTTTCGCTGCAGTGCCTGCCGCAGTCGGATTTTCCGGATCTGACGGCCGGAAGCTTCTCGCATTCCTTCCGACTGAAGGCGACGGACCTCAAGATGCTGATCGACCGGACGCAGTTCGCGATCTCGACGGAGGAGACCCGGTACTATCTCAACGGCATTTTCATGCACACGGTCGAGAACAAGGGACAGCTGAAGCTGCGCGCCGTTGCTACCGACGGCCATCGCCTTGCCCGCGCCGACGTCGAGGCTCCGGCGGGTTCGGAAGGCATGCCGGGCATCATCATTCCGCGCAAGACAGTCAGCGAGTTGCAGAAGCTGCTCGACAATCCCGACATCGTCGTGACGGTCGAAGTCTCGGACGCCAAGATCCGCCTGACGATCGGTTCGATCATCATGACCTCGAAACTGATCGACGGCACTTTCCCCGACTATCAGCGGGTGATTCCGGCCAACAACGAGAAGGAGTTGCGCGTCGATTGCCAGTCCTTTGCCCAGGCCGTCGATCGCGTCTCGACCATTTCCTCCGAGCGTGGCCGCGCGGTGAAGCTTGCGCTCACGGACGGACAGATGACGCTGACGGTCAACAATCCGGATTCAGGCAGTGCTACGGAAGAACTGCCGGTCGGCTACGAAAGCGATCCTCTGGAAATCGGCTTCAACGCCAAATACCTGCTCGATATCACCGCCCAGCTCACCGGCAACGATGCGGTCTTCATGCTCGCCGATCCCGGTTCGCCGACGCTGGTGCGTGATCTTGCCGCCGAGGACGCGCTCTACGTCCTCATGCCGATGCGCGTCTGAGGGTTTTCTTCGACCGCGGCATGAAAAGCTGACCCGCCGGCACTGGACGGCGGGTTTTTTATGAAATTTGTGGTCGCGCATTGTGGATGATCTGTCGCTTTTAGACGCGGACAGACTTGTTTTTGCCGCAGATGGGGGCACATTATGCTCCATACGTTTGCGCGACATGCCGAATCAGAACGCAGCGTGGGCCGCGCGCGACCGAAATGAGAATGATTTTCCGAGGGGGTTCGATGAGTTTGCGCTTGAAGGTGAAGGAAAGGTTCGGCCGGAAGTTCGACGAGGAAATCCGCTTCTTCAGGGGCTGGATGAGCAACACCCGTGCCGTCGGAGCGATCCTCCCAACCTCCTCGATCACCGCGCGACGGATGGCGAGCGTGGTCAATCCGCAGTCAGGACTGCCGGTGCTCGAACTCGGTCCCGGGACCGGCGTGATCACCAAGGCGATCCTGGAGCGCGGTATCGCGCCGGAAAAACTCGTCTCGGTCGAATACTCGACCGATTTCTTCAACCAGCTGAAAACCCGTTTCGCCGGCGTGCAGTTCATCAACGGCGACGCATTCGATCTCGAACACACGCTCGGATCGCTGAAGGACCGGCAGTTCGACAGCGTGGTGTCCGCTGTCCCGCTTTTGAACTTTCCGATGCACCGCCGTGTCGAACTTGTCGAAGACCTGCTTTCGCGCATACCGGTCGGACGGCCCGTCGTGCAGATTTCCTACGGTCCGCTCTCGCCGGTTGTTGCCATGCCCGATCGCTACAGCATCCAGCATCTCGACTTCGTCGTGCGCAACATTCCGCCCGCTCAGCTCTGGGTCTATCGCAGGGCGCATTGAGGCGTCGCGTGTTCGGCGTCTATCTGACCCATCCGCAGGTCACAATTGACCCGGCAATCGCCGTGCCGAAATGGGGACTGTCCGAGCTCGGCAGGGACCGCACCCGCGCGGCGGCTTCGAACCCATGGGTCCGGTCCCTCGGCCGCATCGTATCGAGCCATGAGACGAAAGCGGTGGAGACGGCGGCCATATTGGCGCAGGCGGCAGGCATCCCGGTCGAGACAGACGAAGAGATGGGCGAGAACGACCGCTCCGCGACAGGCTTCCTTCCGCCGGATGCGTTCGAGGAGGCCGCCGACTGGTTTTTTGCCCACCCGAACGCAAGCTTCAAAGGGTGGGAACGGGCAATCGACGCGCAGACGCGCATCTGGCATGCCGTTTCCTACATTCTCGATCGCCACGACCCGGCGATCCCGATCGCTTTCGTCGGCCATGGCGGCGTCGGGACGCTGCTCAAATGCCGCATGACCGGCGCCGCGATCGCGCGCGACGCGGACCAGCCGGCAGGGGGCGGCAACCTCTTTGCTTTTCGCCTTGCGGATCGCGCCGTCACGTGCGACTGGACGCCAATGGAATTCTGGCAGGGGTGATCTCGACATGACCATGAGCGCGCGCGACCGGCTGATCGTTGGCCTTGATCTTCCGACGATTGCCGAGGCGGAAAAGATCGTCTCGACGCTTGGCGACAGCATCGTCTTCTACAAGATCGGCTACCAGCTCGCCTTCGCCGGCGGACTCGAATTCGCGCGCGACCTTGCCGCAAGCGGCAAGAAGGTCTTCCTCGACATGAAGCTGCTTGACATCGACAACACGGTGGCGAAGGGCGTCGAGAACATTGTGAAGATGGGCGTGTCGATGCTGACGCTGCATGCCTATCCCAAGGCGATGAAGGCGGCGGTGGAGGCGGCGCGCGGATCCGGCCTCTGCCTGCTCGGCGTTACGGTTCTCACCTCCATGGACGAGCAGGACGTCATCGATGCCGGTTACGAATACGATCCGCACACGCTGGTGCTGCGCCGCGCCGAACAGGCGCGCGCCGCGGGAATGGGCGGCATTGTCTGCTCCGCCGAGGAGGCTGCGGCCGTGCGCAAGATCATCGGAGCGGACATGGCGCTCGTCACGCCCGGCATCCGTCCGGCAGGCGCCGACAAGGGTGATCAGAAGCGTGTGATGACGCCGGCTGAAGCGCTTCGCGCCGGATCGAGCCATCTCGTCGTTGCGCGGCCGATCGTCCAGGCTGCAGAGCCTTTGACTGCCGCCCGCGCGATACTGACCGAGATGGAGAGCGCGTTTTCCGCTTGATGTGCCGGCGAAGGCAAGCTTCGCCGTTATTCTGCAAGCTTCCGTCCATTGGCAAGAAGCTGCGCTTGACGTTGACCGCGAATTGCCGGAAGTAACGATCCCGTCTGTGTATTCTACCGAAAGACGAGGAGCTTACCATGGCCAAGGGATATTGGATCGCTCGGGTCGATATACGGGATCCTGAGCGTTATAAGGACTATGTGGCAGCGGCAAAGCCGGCCTTCGAGAAATACGGCGCCAAATTCCTTGCCCGAGGCGGCAATTTCCACCGCCTGGAAGGCGCTGTTCGCTCTCGCAACGTCGTCATCGAGTTCCCCTCCCTTCAGGCCGCAGTCGACTGTTACAACTCACCCGAATACCAGATTGCCGCGGCGATCCGCCAGGAAGTGGCCGACGCCGAGATGGTGGTGGTCGAAGGCGTCTGAGGCCCGCGGAAGGCGTCACGAAAGTGCTTGTGCGGCCATGTGGATTGGCCTTCACCTCGTCCATCGCTTGGGCTATGTAGCAAGCAAATCTTCCATGATATCAGGAGTGCGTTTCCCATGACCTTGTCCAACCTTCCGCCGCTGGTGACGATTTTCGGCGGGTCCGGATTTGTCGGCCGTCATGTGGTGCGCGCGCTCGCCAAGCGCGGCTATCGCATTCGTGTCGCGGTCCGTCGGCCCGACCTCGCCGGTCATCTCCAGCCACTCGGGAATGTCGGCCAGATTTCCTTCGTCCAGGCCAATCTGCGCTATCGCAAATCGATCGACCGCGCCGTCGAAGGTGCCGACCATGTGATCAACTGTGTCGGCATCCTGTTCCAGCGCGGCCGAAACACGTTCGACGCGGTTCAGGATTTTGGAGCGCGGGCCGTCGCCGAAGCGGCACGGGCAGCCGGGGCGACGCTAACCCACATCTCCGCGATCGGTGCCGACGCCAAGTCCGAGTCGAGCTATGCCCGCACCAAGGGCCGCGCCGAGGCGGCGATCCTCGAAACACTTCCCGAAGCGATCATCCTGAGGCCGTCGATCATTTTCGGACCCGAGGACGGCTTCTTCAACAAGTTCGCCGAAATGGCACGGTTCTCGCCGGTCCTGCCCCTCATCGGCGGTGGTCACACGAAGTTTCAGCCGGTCTATGTGACCGACGTTGCCGAAGCGGTCGCCCGCGCGGTCGACGGCAAGGTCGAGAAAGGCAAGATCTACGAGCTCGGGGGGCCGCAGGTCCTTTCGTTCCGCGAATGTCTCGAGCTTATGCTGAAGACGATCGACCGCAAACGGCATCTCGTATCGCTGCCCTTCGGTGTCGCTTCGTTGATGGGTAGGGTCGCTTCGCTGGTGCCGTTCATCACGCCGCCACTCACGGCGGATCAGGTAGTGTTGCTCAAAACCGACAATGTCGTTTCCGCGCGAGCCGAAACCGAAGGACGCACGCTCGCCGGAATCGGCATTGAAGCGACGATGCTCGATTCCATCCTGCCGAGCTATCTGGTGCGCTATCGCCCGCAGGGGCAGTATACGCGGGGCGGACGGGCGGCCTGACATCCCACCCCTTCGGATTTCGCGCTGTGACCGCCGGCTTTGCCGGCGGTTTTTGTTTGTTGCAACGATGCAACAGCGTTGCAGTTCTGCCGCAGTTGCCAAGCGCGAATGGCGTTTACCGCGGATTCAGCATGTCCTGATATTGATCATGACATATCCAGCGAATAAACACCCCTCGCGCCACATCGCTCGGCGAGCGCAGTTGGTGTCAACATCACACTCGAAAGGCATGACGTCCCATGGGCAAGTCGATCGCAATCTTTTTTGCGTCTGCGGCACTGATCATTCTGGCTGGCTCATTCATGGCTCCGAGCACCGTGGCAAGCAGCAGCAAGGGATGCGCGCCCGCCTATGGCGTCGACCCCTGCACGACGGCGTCGATCGAGTTTTCCGGCGAGTAAGCCGGCACCTGTTGCGTAGCCGCAGCGGTTCTCTCGGAGACCGACGGCACTGCGACGGTGATATTCAGTTTTGGCGGGGGCCAGGGAGCCGCATGCGTCTCGAAGGAGCGCATGCGGCTTTATTTTTGCCTATCCAAGAAGCCAAAGTCCGATCAAACCTGCGACCCCGACGATGATCCGCCAGATCGCGAAGGGCGTAAAGCCGCGGTTCGAGACGAAATCGAGCAGCGAACGCACCACGAACACCCCGGCCACGAAGGCGGCGATGAACCCGACCGCAATCAGCGTCATATCGTCGAAGGACAGCGCGTCGCGGTTCTTGTAGAGGTCGATGGTGAAGGCACCCACCATCGTCGGCATGGCGAGAAAGAATGAAAACTCGGCCGCAGAACGCTTGTCGGTCCCCATCAGCAGGGCACCGGCAATCGTGGCACCGGAACGCGACGTCCCCGGAATCATCGCAAGGCACTGGAAGAGGCCGATCTTAAAGGCGAGCGATGGCGGATAGTCCATCACATCGGTGTAGCGCGGCTTCAGCGGCAGACGGTCGATCGCGTAAAGGATGACGCCGCCGACGATCAATACGGTACAAATCAACATCGGTGTTTCAAAAAGCACGGACTTGATGAAGCCATGGGCTGCGGCACCAATGACGGCCGCGGGAAGAAAGGCGATCAGCACCGAGAGCACGAAGCGACGTGCCAGCGCGCTCGACGGCAAGGCCAGCGCGATCTTGAGCAGCCGCTGGGAATAGACCAGCAGGATCGCAAGGATCGCACCGAGCTGTATGAGAACGGCGAAGGTATTCCCGGGTGATCTGAAGCCAAGGAAGTGGCCGGCAAGGAGAACATGCGCCGTCGACGACACAGGAATGAACTCGGTCAGTCCCTCGACAAGCCCGAGTACGAGCGCGCTGATGATCGATTGATCCGCCATAAATAAGATGTTCCTGACATGTTGGGATTTGGGAGGAGAAGGTCGATTTGCTTGTGTTTGCCACCTGAACTACCTATAGCTCGTACTAACGAGCCGTGGCCAGACACGTGTGCCGCGATGCTACTGCATGTTTCCTTAAATCATAACCGATTTAAGGCTAAGAACATGCGGCAATTCAAAGTGCTGCAGCTGCATTACGTCTGATGAGACGCGCGGCGCTGTAGCGCTCCCGGAAAAATAGATCTACGAAGCCGACCCTCGATGCCGACACTCTATCATCACCCCATGTCCTCCGCCTCCCGGTTCGTACGCCTGATTCTTTCGGAATACGGCTACCAGACCGAACTGAGCGAGGAGCAGCCTTGGGAGAACCGGCGGGACTTTCTGGCCCTCAACCCGGCGGGCACGCTGCCGGTCTATGTCGATGACAGCATGCGCGCGCTTTGCGGCGCGACGATCATTTCGGAATATCTCGACGAAACCAGCGGCATCATGAAGCGCGACCGCCGGCTGCTCGCCGAGGATCCGTTCCAGCGAGCGGAGATTCGCCGGCTCACCGAATGGTTCCTGCAGAAGATGGAGGCCGATGTGACGCGCCCGCTGGTGCGTGAACGCATCTTCAAGCTGCAGATGACGCCGGATCAGGGCGGTGGTGCACCGGATTCGAAAATCCTGCGGACGTCGCGCGCCAATATCCGCCAGCACATGAAATATCTCTCCTGGCTCGCCGGCTCGCGCCCGTGGCTTGCGGGCGACCGCATCTCCTATGCAGACCTCGCCGCGGCAGCCGCGATCTCCGTGCTCGATTACCTCGGCGAGATCGACTGGTCCGAGGCGCCGACGGCCAAGGAGTGGTACCAGCGATTGAAATCCCGCCCGTCCTTCCGGCCGCTGCTCGGCGAACGCGTGCGCGGCGTCACACCGGTTTCGCACTATGCGGACCTCGATTTTTGAGGACAAGACGATGCCTGGCGGCGCCGTAAGAGCGGAGAACCAGGGCAGGAAGCGCAGCATACTCACCGCGTTCCTGAAGAGCGAGGCGGCGGACAAGGGCTTCGATATCTGTCGCATCACGCGACCGGACGCCATTCCGGAGGCGCCGGCGCGGCTGAGACAGTTTCTGGCCGAAGGCGCTCACGGTACGATGGAATGGCTCGCCGAAACGGCAGACCGTCGGTCCGATCCGCGCGTGCTGTGGAGCGACGTACGCTCGATCGTCATGTTCGGCATGAACTACGGCCCCGAGGACGATCCACGCGCAATCCTCAGCAGGCTGGACCGCGGAGCGATTTCCGTCTACGCGCAGAACCGCGATTACCACGATGTCGTCAAGGGGCGGCTCAAAGAGGTCGCGACGCGCTTTGCTGCCCGCGCCGGCGAGGACGTTAAAGTCTTCGTGGACACGGCCCCGGTAATGGAAAAGCCGCTCGCCGAAAAGGCCGGTATCGGCTGGCAGGGCAAGCACACCAATCTCGTCAGCCGCGAATACGGTTCATGGCTGTTTCTCGGCAGCATTTTCACGACCGCCGATCTCGATCTCGACGAGCCCGAACGCGACCATTGCGGCTCCTGTCGCGCCTGCCTCGATGCCTGCCCGACCGGCGCCTTTCCGGCGCCTTACCAGATCGATGCCCGGCGCTGCATTTCCTACCTGACGATCGAGCACAAGGGGCCGATCGAGCCCGAACTCCGCCCGCTGATCGGCAACCGGATCTATGGCTGCGACGACTGTCTCGCCGCCTGTCCGTGGAACAAGTTCGCGCACTCGGCCTCTGAAATGAAGCTCAAAGCGCGCGACGACTTGAAGGAGCCGGAGCTGAACTTCCTGTTGACCTTGGAAGATGCGGCGTTTCGCGCCTTTTTCTCCGGTTCTCCGGTCAAACGCATCGGTCGCGACCGTTTCGTCAGAAACGCCTTGATCGCGGCCGGCAATTCCGGCGAAAAAGACCTGATACCGCATTGCAAGGCGTTGGCGCGAGACGCCTCCCCAACGGTAAGAGGCATGGCCATCTGGGCGCTCTCGCGACTATTGCCACGCGACGAACTTGTCGCCTTCGCCGGCCTATGCGGTCCTGAAACCGACAACGACGTTCTTTCGGAATGGGAAATGGCAGGAGTAGACCGATGCATGTCCTGATTCTTGGCGCCGGCTATTCCGGCACGGCGATCGCGAAAGCGCTGGCGCCTGCTGCCCAGTCCGTGACCGGCACCACCCGCTCACCCGAAAGGCTCACCGAGCTTGCGCAAGCCGGGATTCGCCCCCTCCTTTACGATGGAACGGCGATATCCGCCGAGCTCGCGGATGCGATGCACCAGGCAACGCACCTCGTTCAGTCGATTGCCCCGGGCCGCGACGGAGACCCGATGTTCCGGGCCGGCGTCCAGCCGTTGCCCGAGCTTTTGCCGAACCTTCGCTGGATCGGCTATCTTTCTACCGTCGGCGTCTATGGCGACCACAAGGGCGCCTGGGTGACGGAAGAAACGCCGTATAAACCGGTTTCCCAGCGTTCGGTCGAGCGGGTCGAGGCTGAGAATGCTTGGCTTAACTATGGTGCCCAGCACGGCATTCCCGTCGCGGTCCTGCGCCTTGCCGGCATTTACGGCCCGGGCCGCAATGCGTTTCGCAACCTCGCCGAGGGTACGGCACGCCGATTGGTGAAGCCCAATCAGGTCTTCAACCGCATCCGCGTCGAAGACATCGGATCGGCTGCCGCCTTCCTCGCCAATCGTGGCATTGGTGGAGTCTTCAACGTCACCGACGATGAACCGGCCGCGCCGCAGGACGTGGTAGCGGAAGCCGCCCGGCTGATGGGCGTCGAGCCACCACCGGAAATTCCTTTCGAGACCGCCGAACTGTCGCCGATGGCGCGCTCCTTTTACGGCGAGAACAAGCGCGTTTCGAATGCTCGCCTTCGCGAGGCCGGCTTCCAATTCGCCTTCCCGAACTATCGCGTGTCGCTTGCACAGTTGTGGGAAACTGGCACTTGGCGCGGGAAGTAGACTCCCCCACAATTCGTGTATTCAGAATACCTCCGTTCGGATGAAAGCATGTCTTCAGATCATCCGATAGTAACGATGAGCACGACTTTGGTTTGACAGCCTAACGCTTGCCCATATTTGGCCTATACTTCGCCTACTTATGCAACCTTTGCGATAGTTAGGGGATTTTCACGAGCCCGATTCATGGAAATTCATGCGAATCGAAATTTTAAATGATTTTTTTTGATCACAAGGAGCCTGCACTCGGAGCGGAGCTCATTTCGACGTCTAACCCCTGATTCCAAGGAACTTCGTAGCAAACTTTAAAATAATTCAAACAATCTTCCATTTTAAATTTTTACTGCATTTCAATAATTCCTAATGCATGGTTAACGGTTGAAGCACGGTTTTGCCATTTTTCGCCTCAATTAGCTCGATCAGCAGGGAAAATTAACTAAACTTTCAAACCGTGGGGGTCGTCGCTTGAAACCAGCGAACATTAAGACTGCTGCCGCAGCAGTGCTATTCACCGTCGGGATGGGGTTGGTCTCGGCATCCGATAGTCAGGCAGCAGGGTCCGCTTGCGGCGGTGCATCCTGGTACGCACTGACTTCCAAGACCGCGTCCGGCGAAAGAATGAACGCCGCACGCCTCACGGCCGCCCACCGCAGCCTCAAATTCGGCACGAAGGTCGCGGTCACCAACAAGCGCAACGGCAAGACAGTCGTCGTCCGGATCAACGATCGCGGCCCGTTCATTCGCGGCCGGGTGCTTGATCTGTCGAAGGCCGCCGCCTCGCAAATCGGCATGATCCGCTCGGGAACCGCCAGCATCTGTTACCAGGTCATCAATTCCTGATCCGCCAATACTTCCGCCCGATTTTCGCTCCGGGCGGATTTGCTTATGGAGACTACCAGTCCCCCTCCATTTCTACCGCTTCCGACTTGCTCTTCGGTGTCATCGCCGCTACCACGGCGAAAAAGGAGTTCATCGAAGATGCGATTGGGCGGAAGGCTCGCCGGAGCCATTGAGGTTCTTGACGACATAGAGAAACGGAAGCGTCCCGTCGCCGACGCACTCAAGGACTGGGGCCTTTCGCACCGCTTCGCCGGCTCGGGCGACCGTGCCGCCATCGGCAACATCGTCTACGACGCGCTGCGGATGAAGCTCTCCCACGCCTATCTTATGGACAGCGACAGTGCCGCAGCGCTTGGCCATGCGGTCATGTATCGGCAATGGGGCTTCACCCCCGAGACGCTTGCTGCGGAGCTCGCCTACGACAAGTTCGCGCCCGAGGCGCCTTCAGCGGAAATGATGATGGCCTTTGCCGGGCGCCGGCTTGAAGATGCCCCCAAGCATGTGCAGGCAGATATTCCGGAGTGGACGCAGCCCTCTTTCGAGGAGAACTTCTCCGACCACTGGCTCGAGGAGGCCCAGGCGCTTGCCGGGCGGCCGACACTGGACCTGCGCGTCAACACGTTGAAGGCGAGCCGTGACAAGGTATTGAAGGCGCTCGAACGCAGCGGCGCCGAACCGGCTACGATCGCGCGCCACGGGGTGCGCATCCCGGCCGGTGAAGGCGCTTCGCGCCTTCCGAACGTCACGGCGGAGATCTCGTTCCAGAAGGGCTGGTTCGAAGTTCAGGACGAGGGCTCGCAGATCGTCGCCGATCTCGTTTTCCCGCGGGAAGGCGAGCAGGTGCTCGACTACTGCGCCGGCGGCGGCGGCAAGACGCTCGCCATGTCGGCAGCGATGAACAACAAGGGCCAAGTGCATGCCTACGATGCCGATCGCAAGCGGCTGGCGCCGATCATCGAACGGCTGAAGCGCGCCGGCACCCGCAATGTGCAGGTGCATGAATCGGCGGAATCGCTGGCGCCGCTTGCCGGGCGCTTCGATCGCGTGCTCGTGGATGCGCCGTGCACCGGGACCGGCACCTGGCGGCGCCGCCCGGACACGAAATGGCGGCTTACGCAAAAGAACCTGGAGGAGAGGCTGGCGCAGCAGGAGGAAGCGCTTGCAAGCGCCGCCCACTTCGTTCGGCCAGGCGGACATCTGATCTACGTGACCTGCTCGGTGCTTCCCGAGGAGAACGAGTCGCAGGTCTATGGTTTCTGCGACGAGAATCCGGAATTCGAGATCGTCTCGGCCGCCGACACATGGGCGGCCCTCTTCGGCACCGATAAGCCACAGCCGTGGTCGGCCGACATGAAGACGGTTACGCTGACGCCCGCTTCGACGGGAACCGACGGCTTCTTCTTCTGCCTTATGGGCCGAAGGAGCTAGCGCCAGATCGCCGGCCGGTGTTTCGGCACGTGCGCCCGCGAAAAGATTGAAACCGTTCTAAACTATACACTTTGACACAAGTTTACTTTTGGTCCATGACATGAGGGCTTTTGCGGGCTCCGAGACGTTGGCTCGCCGCCCACTGCATGTTTCCTAACCGGACCCGATTGAAGGGTAGAACCTGCAGCGATGCAAAGTGCTACAGCGACCTTTGTGCGCCTCATTGGGACGCGCGGCGCTGCAGGAGAGCAAAGGAGAGGGTCGTGACCAAGAATTTCATCCGCGCTGCCGCGCTGGCGCTCATGACGGCAACGTCTGTACTGGCCTTGCAACCGGCGAATGCCGCCACCGACGCCGCTGCGGTCGTCAAGCACTATGCTGCCGTTGCCCACGCCAAATACGAAGACGCCCTGACGAGGGCCGAAGCACTCGACAAGGCCGTCGACGCGCTGATCGCAACCCCGAGCGAAGAGACCTTGAAGGCCGCGCGTGAAGCCTGGCTAAAGGCGCGCAACCCCTATCAGGAAACCGAGGTCTATCGTTTCGGCAATACGATCGTCGATGAGTGGGAAGGCAAGGTGAACGCCTGGCCGCTCGACGAGGGCCTGATCGACTATGTCGATCAGAGCTATGGCACGGAAAGCGACGAGAACGCCCTTTTCGTCGCCAACGTGATCGCCAACAAGACGATCAAGATCGACGGCAAGGACGTCGACGCGACGAACATCTCGCCCGAACTCCTGTCCGGGACGCTGCAGGAAGCTGGTGGCATCGAGGCGAACGTCGCGACCGGATACCACGCGATCGAATTCCTACTCTGGGGACAGGACCTGAACGGCACCGGTCCGGGCGCCGGCAGCCGTTCCTACACCGACTTCGACACCAAGGCCTGCACGAACGGCAACTGCGATCGCCGCGCCGCCTACCTGAAGGCAGCCACGAGCCTGCTCGTTTCCGATCTCAAGGAGATGGTCGCGAATTGGACGCCGGAGGGCGCCGCCACAAAGGCGGTCGAAGCCGATCCTAAGGCCGGCCTCACCGCCATCCTCACCGGCATGGGCTCGCTTTCCTACGGGGAACTGGCCGGCGAGCGCATGAAGCTCGGCCTGCTTCTGCATGATCCGGAAGAAGAGCACGATTGCTTCTCGGACAACACGCACAACTCGCATCTCCATGACGCGATCGGCATCCAGTCCGCCTATACCGGCGAATATACCCGGGTCGACGGCACGAAGCTCACCGGTCCCTCGCTTTCCGAACTCGTTGCGGCGAAGGACGCGGCGCTGGACAAGGAACTGAAGGACAACCTTGCGGCCACTGTCGAAAAGATGCAGGCCGTGGCGAAGCGCGCCGAAACGGTCGAGGCCTATGACCAGATGATCGGCGAAGGCAATGCGGAGGGTAACGCCACCGTGCAGGCCGCTATCGACGGCCTGATCGCGCAGGCGAAGACCGTCGAACGCGTCATCGCGTCACTCGATCTCGGCACGATCGAGCTTGAAGGTTCCGACAGCCTGGATAATCCTAGCGCCGTCTTCCAATGAGCCGAAAGGCGGGCCGCTTCCAAAAGGTGCGGCCCGGCCCAAGTCCAATGCATGTGACGTCCCGCCTCCTAGCGCTGCCGCTCGCCGCTCTCGGTCTCACCGCAGCGGCGATGGGAGGCGATGCAAATCTCGTCGCTAAGGCGGAAGCCAATCAGGTTGCAACGGCTGAAAGCGGGGGCGCGGGTGTGGGCACCCCCCTCTGCCCTGCCGGGCATCTCCCCCACAAGGAGGGAGATCGGCCGGAGGTAAAGCCTTGCCCGACAGTAACCGCGCGCAGGCCGGGATCGAATTCAACGGCCCCCGTGCAGGTTAATTCAACGGCACACCCGCAGGTTAATGGGTTGAGTGGGGCATCACCCCTTGCCGATCTCCCCCCTTGTGGGGGAGATGCCCGGCAGGGCAGAGGGGGGTGCCGCCCCGAACGCGAAGACCTTTCCGAGCACGACCGCGCGCGCGTGCGGACCGTCACCCGGCCGACGACGGATTTCTCCAAGGCGGAACAATTCGAGGCCCTTTCCGCCGGCGCCGCAACGACGATTGCGCCGGTCGATCGGCAAGTCTTCTCCCAGTTTTCGGCGAACCTGCCCTTCGAGGCTGAGCAGAACTTCAAGCTCGGCAAGGCGCTCTTCGAGAAGCTCTGGGTTTCGTCGCCCTCCTCCACCCAAGCCTCCGACGGGCTCGGTCCGCTCTACAACGCCCGCTCCTGCGAGAGCTGTCATCCCCGCGACGGACGCGGCCGACCGCCGGAAGGGGCGTCCGACTCAATGTCGATGTTCTACCGCCTTGCGCGTGCGCCGCGCGACGATGCCGAACGGGAGATGATCGCCTCCCATACCGCGCTCAATTTTCCCGATCCCGTCTACGGTGCGCAACTTCAGGACAGTGCCGTGCCGGGGCTTGCAGCCGAAGGGCGCGTAGCGATCACGTATACGGAAGAGCGGGTGAGGCTTGCGGGCGGCGAGACGGTTTCCCTGCGCAAGCCGCATTACACGATCGCCGGCCTCGGCTATGGTCCGCTCGATCCGACAACGACGCTTTCACCGCGCGTCGCTTCCCCGATGATCGGTCTCGGACTGATCGAGACGATCCACGAGGCCGACATTTTCGCGCTCGCAGATCCGGAAGACCGCGACCGAGACGGTATCAGCGGGCGGCCTGCGCTTATCCGCGACGCCAAAACCGGAACCATGATGCTTGGCCGTTTCGGCTGGAAGGCCCAAAGCCCGACGCTCCGACGACAGACCGCCGACGCCTTCGCCATCGACATCGGCCTATCCAGCCCGGACGACGACCGTAGCCATGGCGATTGCACCGAGGCGCAGACCGGCTGCCGGGCGTTTCCGACCGGCGTTCAGGAACGGCTCGGCCCCGTCGAGGCGCCCGATCCGGTGCTTGGCCTCGTGACGTTCTATGCCTCCAACCTGGCCGTGCCCGCCCGTCGCAAAGCGAGCTTTCCGGAGACCTTGAGAGGGAAGCGGCTTTTCTACGAGTCCGGATGCACGGGCTGCCATGCGCCGAAATTCGTGACCCGGCGCGATGCATCGCACAAGGAGCAGGCGTTCCAGTTGATCTGGCCCTATTCGGATTTCCTGCTGCACGATATGGGCGAAGCTCTTGCCGACGGCCAGCAAGTCGGCGTCGCCGACAGCCGCGAGTGGCGCACGCCGCCGCTCTGGGGGATCGGACTTACGCAAACCGTCAGCGGCCACACTTTCTTCCTTCACGATGGCCGCGCCCGTAATCTTGCGGAGGCCATCCTTTGGCACGGCGGTGAAGCGGAAAAGGCTCGCAACGCCTTCGCCGCGCTGCCGAAGGACGATCGAAAGGCCCTGATCACATTCCTGGAGTCACTCTGATGCGCCCGAGCCTTCCCCTTGTCCTGGCCATCACCCTAGTCGCGGCCATCGCCACTCCGACGGCCGCGCAAGAAGGTGAAGCGCTCTCGCCGCGCGTCGTCGACGAGGCCGCCGTGCCGGGCGTCATGGCAAAGGCCGTAGACGGCTTCATCATCCCCGGCTATCGCCGCCTCGCGGAGGCGACGGTCGAGCTTGCGGAAACGAGCGCCGCGCTTTGCGAGGCACCTTCGGCCGCGGCGCTAGAGGCCTCCCGCTCGGCCTTTTCGGGCGTGGTACAGAGATGGTCGGCGATCGAGATCATCCGCCTCGGCCCGGCCCTGGAACAGAACCGCTTCGAGCGCTTCCTCTTTTATCCCGACCGCAAGAGCACCGGTCTCAAGCAGGTGCAGGCGATTCTTGCCAAGGAAGACGAAAGCGCAACGCAGGTAGAAAGCCTCAAGAAAAAAAGCGTCGCTGTCCAAGGCCTCGGCGCGCTCGAATACGTACTCTACGGCACCGGGGCAGAAACGCTTGCCGGAAAGGACGGAGCCTTTCGCTGCCGCTACGGCGTCGCGATATCGGAAAACCTGCGGGCGATCGCGCGCGAGATCCTTGCCGAATGGGAAAGGCCGGACGGAATCCAGGCGGCCTGGAAGAAGCCCGGTCCCGACAATCCGCTCTTCCGCGACAACAAGGAAGCCGCAACCGAGCTCCTCGGCGTTCTCGTCCACAGCATCGAGATGGTGAAGGACCAACGGCTGCGGCCCTTCTATGCCGGCGCGGCCGACGGAAAGTCCGACAAGGGCCGTCCAAGGCTCGCCATCTACTGGCGTTCGGTCAATACGATGCCGTCCATTTCCGCGAATTTGCGGGCCCTGCACCTGCTCTTCAATACGGCCGGCATGGAAAGCCTGCTTCCAGCCGACAGCCGCTCGATCGCCGGCTCGATCAATTTCCTCTTCAAGGTCCTGATCCGCGCCGCGGACGGCATCGAGGGACCGATCGACGCGGCGCTGGTGGA
Organism: Ensifer sp. IC4062; assembly: GCF_020193575.1. Lineage (GTDB taxonomy): Bacteria > Pseudomonadota > Alphaproteobacteria > Rhizobiales > Rhizobiaceae > Sinorhizobium. Next base: position 171,394 of record NZ_JADYVD010000001.1, on the reverse strand, counting down.
CGAGAACCGGCGCACCACGCTCGACTTCATCACGCTCAACACTGCTGACCTCCTCGATCGCTTCAATCGCGAATTCGGCGGCGCCATCGGCCTCGGAGCCGGTTTTTCCTTTGCCGACGGCGATTGACCTGGCAGGTTGACACGGCAACGTGAAGAGGCCCCGCCGGCCGGCGGTTGACAAGCCGCGCTTTTGGGCGCAAAGCGCAATTCGTGTCCGCCGTCGCGGGCATGTTTCACCTACCAAGGATCAACCGGAATGAACCCCGACAGTCGAAGTCGAGCCTTCACGCTCACGGCCGTCCGGTCCTGATTGATCAGGGCTCCAGGCGGTCGGATGACTCGCCTCATGGAGCCCCACATGCTGCGCATTTACAAAGGCCAGAACAACCATCTCGCGCCCGTCGACCTCCTCAACGGCCTGGCATCCCAGGAACCGGTGATCTGGTTCGACCTCTTCAATCCTTCCGCCGAGGAAACACGCCTCGTCGAAGAGAGGCTGGCGATCGCGATCCCGACACGGGACGAGATGCAGGAAATCGAGCTTTCCGACCGCCTCTATCAGGAGGACGGCGCCGAGTTCATGACGATGACTGCCGTGGCCAAACTCGACAGCGACAATCCGGCAAAAGTGCCGGTGACGTTCATTCTCAAGGGAACGAGTCTCGTCACGGTACGCCACGCCGACCCGAAGCCGTTCCAAGTCTATGCAACCCGCATCCAGAGGCCGAACGGCGCGGCGTGCGAAACGGGCGAACTGGTGATGCTGGGGTTGCTCGAGGCGATGATCGATCGCACAGCGGACGCGCTGGAGCGCGCCGGCAACGAGGTCGATGCGATCTCGCGCGAGGTCTTTCGCAAGTCGAACGCCAGCGCCACCAAGAAGACGCGCGACCTGCAATCGCTGATCGAGCAGATCGGCCAGAAGGGCGACCTGCTGACGATCATCCGTGAAAGCCTGGTAAGCGTCGGCAGACTCGTCGCCTACCACGTCGCGATTGAGGGAAACGGTCAGCGCAAGGCAGCCAAGGAGAGCCGGCAGCGGATCAAGCTGATCCAGCGCGATGCAACCTCGCTCGGCGATCACGCGCTGTTCCTGTCGAACAAGATCAATTTCCTGCTCGACGCGACGCTGGGGCTCATCAATCTCGAGCAGAACCAGATCATCAAGATCTTTTCGGTCGCAGCGGTCGTGTTCCTGCCGCCGACGCTCGTCGCCTCGGTTTACGGCATGAATTTCGACGTCATGCCGGAGCTGAAATGGCAACTCGGCTACCCCTACGCGCTATCGATGATGGTGCTGTCGGCGCTGTTGCCGTTCCTCTACTTCAAACGCCGTGGCTGGCTCTGAGATGATAATCTGCTGAACCCTGTCGGCGGCAACATCACCGCCGACGTCGTCCCGTTTATGGCAAGACGCGCATGACCGAGAAACCACTCATCGATCGACGCAGCTTCGTCAAAATGGCAGGCGCCGCCTGGCTGGCGACGCTTACTCCGCGTGGCGCTTTCGCACTTGAAAGATCGGACGCCGTCTTCGCCTCGGCCTTCATGGCGCCGGACGGCAGCTACGGCGTCGCGACCCTGACGGAAGAGGGCGAAATCATCGACCGGACGCTGTTGCCAGCGCGGGCTCACGGCATGGCCTTCTCGCCGGAAAGCCGCCGAGCCGTTGCCTTTGCCCGCCGGCCAGGCACCTATGCGATGATCCTTTCGGCCGATGGTGCCGCCGAACCGGTCGTGATTACAGCTGCCGAAGGCCGCCACTTCTTCGGCCACGGTTGCTTTTCGGCCGACGGGCGCTTGCTCTATGCGACCGAGAACGACTTTTCCGCCAATCGCGGCATGATCGGCATTTACGACGGCACGAGGGGATTTGCTCGGATCGGCGAATTTCCGACCTACGGCATTGGGCCGCACGACATGACCCTTGCCGCCGACCGGCGGACGCTCGCGATCGCCAACGGCGGCATCGAGACCCATCCGGACTTCGGCCGCACCAAGCTCAATCTCGACCATATGGAGCCGAGTCTGACGCTGGTCGACACCGTCACGGGCGCGCTCATCGAAAAACACGTGCTACCGAAGGATCTTAGCCGGCTATCGACGCGCCACGTGGATGTCGGCGCCGATGGAGAGATTTGGTTCGCCTGCCAATACGAAGGTCCGCGCAACGACCTGCCCCCACTCGTCGGCCACTTCTCGCGCGGTGAGGATCTTGCCTTCCTTACACTTCCTGAGCGTACGACCGAGGCGCTCGCCAACTATGTCGGCGCCATCGCGGTAAACCGTCGCGAAGGGCTCGTCGGACTGACATCTCCGAAGGGCAATGTCGCCGTCACGCTCGATGCCCGCACAGGCGCTGTCCTGAATGAGGAGTTCGTCACGGAGGCCGCTGGCGTCGCCACGGCCGCGCACGGCTTCGCCGTCTCCTCCTACAACGGGCGCTTCGAGGAGCGCACGAGCGCGGTTGCCTGGGACCAGCATATCGTCAGATTAGGGTAGAAGTGGCGACGTCACATCGCGGCATTCCCGGCGCCTGAAAGCGTTACGAGATCGTCCCAGCGATAGGCGACCTGATCGTAGCTTTCTCTGCCGACGCTGACGCGCCCTCGCCCGACGGCATGCGCCCCGAGCCGTTCATAAAACGCGCGGTTTGGATTGCCCGCCAGCACCCAGGCAAAAAGCGACGAGGCGCCCGTGTCTCGGCAATGCCGCGCAACCGTGCGTACCAGTGCGGAGCCGATACCGGCGCCCTGGAATTCCTCCAGCACGTAAAGTGTATAGAGTTCGCGGTCGAATGCCGGCGGCATCCCTCGTGCTCGCCCGTAACTCGCAAGGCCGATCACCTTCTGCGAAGCCATATCGGCCGCGACCACATGGAAAACGCCTGCGGCGCGCATCCGGCGCGCATGCCGGATCGCCTGATCCTCGACTGTCATCGCATCGAGATACGCGTCGGAGATGATGCCCCGAAACGTCGACCGCCAGGTCTCCACGAGCACCGATGCCATCATCACGACATCGTCGGGTTCGGCCGGTCGGATTTCAATGCGTCTGATGTTCCTCATCCTAGACATATATGGATCAGCCGGGTCTCGCGAAAGCGAGCGCGTGTCCCAATTGGGCGCATATTTCGCATGTCGGGACCCGGCAGCCTCCGAACGCGTTGATTTTCCGCCTCGCCCGCGCTTGTCCTGCTTTCACTCACATGCGACTGTCTGCCCGACGCGGGCGCTCGGCCCCGCCCTCGGAAAGGCTTTTTCTATTGATTGACGACGAGCCGCATGATTTTCACGCCCGCATCCGGGAAAGCTTCGATCGCCAGGCGGCGATGCGCACGATCGGCGCGGAGCTGACGCGCATCGAGCCGGGCACGGTCGAGATCGAGCTGCCCTTCGACCCCAAGCTGACGCAGCAGCACGGCCTGCTGCATGCCGGCGTGATTTCCGCGGCGCTCGACGCCGCCGGCACCTATGCCGCCTATTCCGTCATCGACCCCGACGCGTCGCTGCTGACGATCGAGTTCAAGGTAAACCTGCTTTCGCCCGGCCGCGGCGACCGCTTCCTGTTCCGCGGCGAGGTGACGAAGCCCGGCACGACGATCATCGTTTCGGACGGGCGGGCCTATGCCATCCGGCCGGACGGGCCGGCCAAGCTGATCGCCTCGATGACGGGAACGATGATGGTGGTGCGCGGACGTGAAGGGATCGAAGGATGAGCTTTGAACTGAATTCCGTGGCAGGCAAGACGATCCTCTACGTTATGGCGGTCGATGCGGAATACGGGCCCAGCCTGCGCACTCGCATTGCGCCGCTGATGACCGGCGTCGGTCCGGTCGAGGCCGCCGTCACATTGACGAAGACGCTCGCCGAACTCTATGCGGCCAACAGCCTGCCCAATCTCGTCGTGTCGCTCGGCTCAGCGGGGTCCGCGACACTCGAACAGACCGAGGTCTATCAGGCGACGTCGGTCGGCTATCGCGACATGGACGCGTCCGCACTTGGCTTCGAGAAGGGAGCGACACCGTTCCTCGATATTCCCGCGGTCGTCAAATTGCCGTTGCGCATCCCGGGCGTGAAGGAGGCCCGGCTTTCGACCGGCGCCAACATCGTCTCGGGAAAGGCCTATAACGGCATCGACGCAGACATGGTCGAGATGGAAACCTTCGCGGTTCTGCGCGCCTGCCAGTCCTTCGGCCTGCCGCTGATCGGACTGCGCGGCATTTCGGACGGCAAGGCGGAGTTGAAGCATGTCGACGACTGGAAGGAATATCTGCACGTGATCGACGAGAAGCTCGCCGCCGCGATCGACCGGCTGGAGACGGCCATCGGAGCCGGTGAAATCAGGCTCTGAAAGTCCTAAATTGTCGGGGTGCAATGTAATCGTTGCGCCAACAGCGGGCTTTCATTAAAGGCTCGCCATGATCAAGCTTGAAGGCCCGCTATGACTGAGACAGCCCACCCCGACACCGTCCTCATCGTCGATTTCGGCAGCCAGGTGACCCAGCTCATCGCCCGGCGCGTTCGCGAATCCGGCGTCTATTGCGAAATCGTGCCGTTCCAGTCGGCCGAGGAAGGCTTCAAGCGCCTGAAGCCGAAGGCAGTAATTCTGTCCGGCAGCCCGGCCTCTACGCTCGAAATCGGGTCCCCGCGCGCGCCGTCGGTGATTTTCGACAGCGGTCTGCCGGTCTTCGGCATCTGCTACGGCCAGCAGACCATGTGCGCGCAGCTCGGCGGCAAGGTGGAAGGCGGTCATCACCGCGAATTCGGCCGGGCCTTCCTGGAAGTCGAGAAGGAATGCGCCCTCTTCGACGGTCTCTGGTCGGTCGGCTCGCGCCATCAGGTCTGGATGTCGCACGGCGATCGCGTCACGGCGATCCCGGAAGGCTTCGAGGTGGTCGCGACCTCTTCCAATGCACCATTCGCCTTCATCGCCGACGAGAAGCGCAAATATTATGCCGTGCAGTTCCATCCGGAAGTGGTTCACACGCCTGATGGCGCCAAGCTGATCGCCAACTTCGTTCACAAGATCGCCGGCATCAAGAGCGACTGGACCATGTCGGCCTATCGTGCCAAGGCGGTCGAGGCGATCCGTGAACAGATCGGCGACAAGAAGGTGATCTGTGCGCTTTCCGGCGGTGTCGATTCCTCGGTCGCAGCCCTTCTCATCCACGAAGCCGTCGGCGACCAGCTCACCTGCATCCTCGTCGACCATGGCCTGATGCGCAAGGACGAGGCGGCGAACGTCGTCGCCATGTTCAAAGAACACTACAACCTCCACCTCCTCCACATCGATGCTTCCGACCGCTTCATCGGCGAACTGGAGGGCGTCAGCGACCCGGAGACCAAGCGCAAGATCATCGGCCGTCTCTTCATCGAGGTGTTCGAGGAAGAAGCAAAGAAGCTCGGCGGCGCCGATTTCCTGGCCCAGGGCACGCTTTATCCGGACGTGATCGAAAGCGTTTCCTTCACCGGCGGACCGTCGGTGACGATCAAATCGCACCACAATGTCGGCGGCCTGCCGGAGCGCATGAACATGCAGCTCGTCGAGCCGCTGCGCGAACTCTTCAAGGACGAGGTGCGCGTGCTCGGCCGCGAGCTCGGCCTGCCGGACAGCTTCATCGGCCGCCATCCCTTCCCCGGACCTGGCCTTGCGATCCGCTGCCCCGGTGGCATCACCCGCGAGAAGCTCGAAATCCTGCGCGAGGCCGACGCGATCTATCTCGACGAGATCCGCAAGGCGGGCCTCTACGACGCGATCTGGCAAGCCTTCGCGGTGCTCCTGCCGGTGCAGACCGTCGGCGTCATGGGCGACGGACGCACCTACGAATTCGTCTGCGCGCTCCGCGCCGTCACCTCCGTCGACGGCATGACCGCCGATTTCTACCACTACGACATGGAATTCCTCGGCCGCGCCGCAACGCGCATCATCAACGAGGTCCGCGGCATCAACCGTGTCGTCTACGACGTCACATCGAAGCCGCCGGGCACGATCGAGTGGGAATAGCCCCCGAGGGGTACGATGCTCCAAATTTCCGAAGGGCGCGCCTTGGTGCGCCCTTTTCGCGTTCCCATGTATCTGGTTCAGCGCCGCTGGGTATGCTGAACACGGGAGCATCCCATGACTTCGGACCAGCTTTCTCTGAACCTGGGCCCTTTCTCTCCGCCACAGGCTGTCGATATCTTTTACTTCGCTGTTTTTCCGGAAACACAAGCGGCAGAACAGGCGTTGGAACTTGCGCGCCGGGATCAGCAGAAACATGGGCTTTCCGGAAAGATCTACGATCGTAACCGGCTGCATGTGTCCGTTGCCAAGGTTCACGAAGGCCGCGGAGTTTCGGAGGCAGTCAACGAATTTGCCGCGAAACTCGGTTCACGCTCGAAAGCCGCCGGGTTTCATCTATGCTTCGACCGCCTTGTCAGTGTGCGCCGTGGTCACCAGTATCCGCGCATTTTGACCTGCGGCGACTCTGTTGCCGGTTTCACCGCATTGGTCCGGGAGATCACGCGCCAGCCAAATGCGTCAGGCAAGATTATTCCCCGTATGACGCTTCTCTACGGCGACCGCAAAGCTCCCCAGGTCGATCTCGCAAGACCGATCGCATGGGCAGTTCACGACTTTGCACTTGTCCATACGCGCAAAGGCCGGGGAGAATTCAGGATTGTCGACCGCTGGCAGCTTTCGCTCTAACGCGCGCGTAGCAGCGAGGCTGATGCAGCGTCGATATCGTTCTTGCATGCTTGCAGAACGCGGCGGGAGCACCGATAAGCGCTCATGACAAATGACGGGGAGAGACCGTGGAAATTTCCGAGATCATTATCGCCGGCGATACGCCTGGAGTGGAGTGGCGGCTGCCGGTGTTCCGGTTCAAGGGCACGAAAGCCGGAGCGCCCGCGACCTATATCCAGGCGGCGCTTCACGCCAATGAGCTGCCGGGCACGGCGCTGTTGCATTTCCTTCTGGAGAAGCTGCGCCAAGCGGATGCCGAAGGCACGATCCTTGGCGATATCACCGTCGTTCCGCAAGCAAACCCGATCGGTTCGGCGCAGTCCCACTTCGGCGAGTTGCAAGGTCGCTTCGATCTCGGCTCCCGCACTAATTTCAACCGGGACTTCCCGTTGATTTCCCTAGGGGAACGCGACGGCCTGCTCGACGATCTCGACCGGTACTCGGCGACCGACCGACTGAAGCGGCAGCTGCTCCATATCGCCCTTGGCGCCGAGCTGGTGCTCGACCTACACTGCGACGACGAGGGGCTGCAATACGCCTATATCGACGAGGCCTTCTGGCCGCAAGCGGCGGACCTCGCCGCGGCGCTCGACATGAAAGCCGTCTTTCTCTCCGACGGCGAAAGCTCCGCTTTCGAGGAAGCGGTTGGCCATGCCTGGAAGAACGAGGATAGGGGCCGGAAAAAGACCGCCCTGCCCGGGAGGCTTTCCGTGACCGTGGAACTGCGCGGCACGCGCGACGTCTATCCGGCAACCGCATGGAAGGATGCCGATGGCGTCTGGCAGTTCCTCGTCGGCCGCGGCGTGGTTGCGGGGGAACGCGCCGATCTTTCAGCGTTCTCCGGCAAAGCCGTGCCGCTCGACAACATCGAGATGATCCGCGCGCCTCAAGCCGGCGCGATCCTCTTCCATCGCGATATCGGCGAAAGCGTAAAGGCTGGAGACCTGCTCGCGACGATCCTCGTCAAGCCCGGCGCGCCGGACGGCGCTGTGGAGGTGAGAGCCCCACAGGACGGGCTGATCGTCACCCGGGTCTCGGCCCGTTTGGCACGCCGCCGGTCGGATCTTATGAAGATTGCTTGCGAGGAGCCTTCGCTGGCGGTGCGCAAGCCCGGCACGCTGGAGGCGTGACCCTCTGAAATGGCCCTCATCCCGCTGCCGCGACCCGTTTTGACGGGGAGAAGGGACGATGCCGCGCCTGCCAGTCTCCTCTTCACGGGGGCGGAAAACGGGGATTTGGGAGTGAAGCGTTGCTGCGAGTCTCCTTCGCCCCGCTTGCGGGGAGAAGGTAGCCGGCAGGTCGGATGAGGGGCCTTGAGCAGTTGCCACACCTACGGCGCGACACCCGTGTGCATTTTTGGGCTATCGAGAAGGATGGTCGAGCGGAGCGTCTTGATTTCGGCGATCTGCTCGAACTCGCTCCAGAGCAGGCGCTTGTAGTCCGCAACATCGCGGACGGCGATCTTCAGGAGGAAATCGAAATCGCCGGCGACCGTATGGCATTCGACCACTTCCGGCATGCGCGAGACCAGTTCGATAAAACGCTGTCCCACCTTGCTGGCTGTGCGCTCCAGCGTCACCTCGACAAAAGCCTGAAAGCCGATGCCGACCGCCCGCGGATCCACAACGACCGTCTGGCGGATGACCCCCGCCGAATAGAGCCGCGCCAAACGCCGCGACAGGGGCGCCGGTGAGAGGCCGACCTTTTCCGCCAGTTCGTTGTTGCTTCTCGATGCATCCTCGACGAGCAGGCGGATGATCCGCCGGTCAATCGCATCCAGTTCCGTTTTTCCGCGCTCCATCGCGATTTCGCTCCAACCCACAGATACGCAAATCAAAAGCAAAGACTGCGCTCTTCACGCAAAAACATGTAAGCCTTCTTGCGATTGTTCGCAAATGCAGCGTCGAATTTGCGTTCAAGCTATCTTACAGAATTTACAAACAAGTTGCGCATGCGGCTTGCCTTTCCGCCTGCCCAAAACGACTATTCCTCAATCGTTAGCACCAGAGGGACCCCTGGCATGTTCGATGCTCTCGCCCGTCAACCCGACGACCCGTTGCTGGCCCTGATCGGCCTCTACCGAAACGACGAGCGCCCCGGCAAGGTGGACCTTGGCGTTGGTGTCTACCGTGACGAAACCGGCCACACGCCGATCTTCCGGGCTGTGAAGGCGGCGGAGAAGCGGCTTCTGGAGGCGCAGGACACCAAGGCCTATGTCGGGCCTGAAGGCGACTATGTTTTCCTCGACCATCTCTGGACGCTCGTCGGCGGCGATACGGTCGAACGGAGCCGTATCGCAAGCGTGCAGACGCCCGGCGGCTCGGGCGCGCTCAGGCTCGCAGCCGACCTTATCCATCGCGTGGGCGGCCGGCGGATCTGGCTCGGCCTGCCGAGTTGGCCGAATCATGCGGCAATCTTCAAGGCGGCGGGCCTCGAAACGGCAACCTACGGCTTCTTCGACATTCAGTCGCAGGCGGTGCTTTTCGACAATGTCGTCAGCGCGCTCGAGGGCGCGGCCGCCGGTGACGCGGTGCTGCTGCATGCAAGCTGCCATAACCCCACCGGCGGCGCGCTGAGCGAGGCGCAATGGCTGGAAATCGCCGCGCTGGCCGCGGAGCGGGGTCTCCTGCCGCTGGTCGATCTCGCCTACCAAGGCTTCGGCCGCGGCCTCAAAGAGGACGTTGCCGGCCTGAGGCATCTCATCGGCGTTGTTCCCGAAGCACTCGTCGCCGTTTCCTGCTCGAAATCCTTCGGCCTCTACCGCGAGCGCACCGGCGCCATCTACGCACTCACCGCCTCGCCGAACTCCACCGACGCCGTGCGGTCCAACCTCGCCGGACTCGCCCGCACCAGCTATTCCATGCCGCCGGATCATGGCGCCGCCGTCGTGCGCACGATCCTCTCGGACGAAGACCTCGCACGCGATTGGGCGGAGGAACTCGAGGCAATGCGCCTGCGCATGACCGGCATCCGCCGGGCGCTTGCGGAAGGTCTCAGAGCCCGCTGGCAGGCGCTCGGCGCGATCGCCGCTCAGGAGGGCATGTTCTCGATGCTGCCGCTCTCGGAAGCGGAGGTGCTGCGGCTCAGAAGCGACCATGGCATCTACATGCCGACATCGGGCCGCATCAACATCGCCGGGCTGAAAACGGCGGAAATCGCCGGCGTCGTCCGCAATTTCACGAACCTCTGACGGAGAAAGCGAGGATGAAGGTCGACGGAGAGGCCCAAATTGCCATTGCGCCGGCCGAGCGCCACAGGCTTTACGAGGATGCGCTTGCCATCCTGACAGGCACGCTCGTCGTCTCCCTGGGCGTGGTGATCTACAGCAAGGCGGTGCTTTTGACCGGCAGCACCGCCGGCCTCGCGCTGCTTCTGCAATACGCAACCGGAGCCGGGTTCTGGCTGGTCTTCTCCCTGGTCAACCTGCCCTTTTACGTTCTTGCCGTGCGGCGGCTCGGCTGGGCTTTCACGTTGCGCACGTTCTTCGCCGTCAGCCTCGTTTCGCTGTTTTCCCGCCTGACCGCGCAATGGGTGGAGTTCGCGCGGATCGATCCGGTGTACGCTGCCGTTGTAGGCGGCGGGCTGATGGGAATGGGCCTCCTCGTTCTCTTCCGGCACCGCACCGGTCTCGGCGGCATCAACATCCTGGCGATCTACTTACAGGAGAAATGGGGAATCCGCGCCGGATATTTCCAGCTTGCCGTCGATCTGGCAATCCTGGGGGGCGCCTCCTTCGTACTGCCGCCAGCGAACCTCGTGCTCTCGGTCGTTGGCGCTGCCGTCGTCAACATGATGCTTGCGATCAACCACAAACCCGGCCGTTACGTCGGCGTAACCTGAAGCGGGCGCTTCCGGGCTTTCCTCCGAGGCGGTGCCCCGCTATGTGTTTCCCGCACTGGTGGAGACGGGAAGAGATTCGGCATGACGGCTACGATCTACGGCATCAAGAACTGCGACACGATGAAGAAGGCGCGTAGCTGGCTTGAAGGCCACGGCGTCGCCTACCGGTTCCACGACTACAAGGCAGAAGGGATCGATCGGGCGCATCTTCAGCGCTGGTGCGACGAATTCGGCTGGGAAACGGTGCTCAATCGCTCGGGCACGACCTTCCGCAATCTGCCGGAAGCGGACAAGCAGGACATGACGGCCGAGAAGGCGATCGAGCTCATGCTCAAGCAGCCGTCGATGATCAAGCGCCCGGTTCTCGATGCCGACGGCAAACTGCTGGTCGGCTTCAAGCCGGAGCTCTACGAAGCACGGTTTGGCGCGTAAGAGGCAGGAGATGTCCAAGACGACCCGCGCCACGCAGACGCTCGCCAAAGCCGGCGTTTCTTTCACTGTGCACAGCTACGACTACGATCCGGACGCCGAGCGCGTGGGCCTGCAGGCGGCCGAGGCGCTTGGTGAGGATCCTTCCCGCGTGCTGAAGACGCTGATGGCCGAGGTCGACGGCAAGCCGGTCTGCTGCATCGTGCCTTCCGATAAGGAAGTCAGCATGAAGAAACTGGCGGCCGCCTTCGGCGGCAAATCCGCCAACATGATGAAGCCCGCCGACGCCGAGCGGGTGACCGGCTACCATGTCGGCGGTATCAGTCCCTTCGGCCAGAAGAAGATCGTCCCGACCGCGATCGAGGAAGCAGCACTTGCCGAAGCGCTCGTCTATATCAATGGCGGGCAGCGGGGGCTACAGGTGCGGCTTAAACCCAAGGATGCGCAGGCGGCGCTGAAAGCGATCGCCGCTCCCCTGATAGCATGATCCGGTCGTTTCAGGTCAGCCGTGAAAGCAGTTCGGTGAGCTTGCCCGCCTCTCCGTCGCCGAGCTTTGCGCCGACATGCCTCTCGATCGAGCGCGCATAGGTTTGCCACATGCGGGCCCGCATCTGACGGCCCGCTTCGGTCACGACGACCCAGCAGCCGCGAGCGTCCTCGTCGAAGGCTTCCCGACTCACCAGGCCTTCCCTTTCCAGCCGATCGATCAGGCGCGAGAGATTGTATTGGGCAAGCAGCGTGCGGGCCTCGATCTCGAATGGCCTGAGCCTGCCGGCTTCGGCGCGCGCCAGCTCCCAAAGCACATCGTACCAGCCGAGAGGAGGCAGGCCTGCTTCCTTGAAGTCCTTCTCGATCGCCGAGAGCACACGCCGCTGTGCACGCATGAGCGCGACCCACGCCCGCGTGGTCGCCAGTGTCGGCTCGCAGCCCTCTGACATTCGTTCATCCTTCATAGATGCAATTACATCTATCTTGACGGATTTGGCAAGTCGATATATATGCAATTGCATCTACATTGCCAAAGCAGGGAGAATATCGATGACCGCATCACTGACCCTGATCAGCCACCACCTCTGCCCATACGTCCAGCGCGCCGCGATCGCGCTCGCCGAGAAAGGCGTGCCGTTCGAACGCGTCTATATCGATCTCGCCGACAAGCCGGACTGGTTCCTGAAAATCTCACCGCTAGGCAAGGTGCCCCTGCTCCGCATCCCCCAGGACGAGGGTGAAGCGATCCTCTTCGAGAGCTCAGTGATCTGCGAATATCTGGAAGAAACCCAGCCAGGAGCGAAACTGCACCCCGCCGACCCGCTGACCCGGGCGCGTCGTCGTGGCTGGATGGAGTTCGGTTCGGCCATTCTTTCCGATCTCTGGATCTATGAAACCACCCAGGATGCCGAGGTGCTCGAAACCAAGCGCGGTGTCCTCATGGCGAAGTTCGCGACTGTCGAAGCAGAGCTCGTCGATGGCCCCTACTTCGCGGGCGCCGATTTCAGCCTGGTCGATGCCGTCTTTGCGCCGATCTTCCGCTATTTCGACGTGTTCGACACGATTTCGGAAGCGGGCATCTTTGACAATCTGCCGCGCGTCGCCGCCTGGAGAAAGGTGCTTGCCGCACGGGCGAGCGTGAAAGCCGCCGTAACCGAAGATTATCCCGAGCGACTGATAGCGTTTCTCGACAAGCATAACGCGGCGCTTCTTCGCTCGAGGCGGGCCGCCGCGTGAGACTGCGGCTGCATCGAGCGGGGCTACATCGTAAAGGCCTTCTGTTTTCGGCTGAACCGGTCTAAAACGGGCGCACCGCTCGACCGCGCGCGTCCTGAACGTGCAAGGCGGCGACGGCACGCAAAAGCCATGCGCTCGTTTCCCACCGGCGCGAGAGGACAGCAGGAGCCGCGATGAACGCCCCCCTTCAATCCGCAAGGAATCCCGTCGATCCCGTAAAACTCGAAAAGCTCGCGGAGCTCGCCATCAAGGTCGGCTTGCAGCTCCAGAGGGGTCAGGACCTGGTGGTGACCGCGCCGATCGCGGCGCTGCCGCTCGTGCGCCTCATCACCAAGCACGCCTATATGGCCGGCGCGGGTCTGGTGACGACGTTCTATTCCGATGAGGAAAGCACCCTTGCCCGTTACGCCCATGCGCCAGACGAGAGTTTTGATCGCGCAAGCGACTGGCTGTACGAAGGCATGGCCAAAGCCTATGCCGGCGGCGCCGCGCGGCTCGCCGTTGCCGGCGACAATCCGATGATGCTTTCGGCTCAAGATCCGGCGAAGGTCGCGCGGGCCAACAAGGCGAACTCGATCGCCTACAAGCCGGCGCTCGAGAAGATCACAAATTTCGACATCAACTGGAACATCGTCTCCTATCCAAACCCTTCCTGGGCAAAGCAGATGTTTCCGGATGATCCCGAGTCGGTCGCCATCGAAAAGCTGGCAAATGCGATCTTTGCCGCTTCCCGCGTCGACGTCGATGACCCGATCGCCGCTTGGAAAGAGCACAATCAGAACCTCAGAAGGCGTTCGGCATGGCTGAACGGCGAACGCTTCGCGGCGCTGCATTTCACCGGCCCAGGCACTGATTTGACCGTCGGGCTTGCGGATGGCCACGAATGGCACGGCGGCGCCTCGACGGCCAAGAACGGCATTACCTGCAACCCGAACATCCCAACCGAAGAGGTGTTCACGACGCCGCACGCACTGCGCGTCGAAGGCCATGTATCGAGCACGAAGCCGCTCTCTCACCAGGGCACGCTGATCGACGATATTCAGGTGCGCTTCGAAGGCGGCCGGATCGTCGAAGCCAAGGCGTCGCGCGGCGAGGAAGTGCTGAAGAAGGTTCTCGACACCGACGACGGTGCACGCCGCCTCGGCGAAGTGGCGCTGGTGCCGCATTCCTCGCCGATCTCGGCGAGCGGCATCCTCTTCTACAACACGCTCTTCGATGAAAACGCCTCCTGCCACATTGCGCTCGGCCAATGCTACTCGGAGTGCTTCGTCGATGGCGCCAGCCTCAGCAAGGAACAGGTCCGGGCGCAGGGCGGCAATTCGAGCCTGATCCACATCGACTGGATGATCGGCTCGGGCAAGGTCGATATCGACGGTGTGCGGGCGGACGGCAGCCGCGCTCCGGTCATGCGGAAAGGCGAGTGGGCCTGATCGGTTTCGGCCTCGCAGGCCAGCCCTCATCCGGCCTGCCGGCCACCTTCTCCCCGCAGGCGGGGAGAAGGAACGTGCGGCGCATTCCCAATTTCCCCCTCCCAGGCTGCGGGGAGAGGGCTAGCGTGACGGGCTCCGCCTGGCTTTTAGGTAGCCACGCAATCAGACGCTACGCGCGAGCGGGCGCCGCCCGGCGCCCCATCTGTGCCTGCTGGCTCATCCAGACGCTCACGAACACGACGATGATCCCGAGCACCTGCATGGCTGCCAGTTGCTGTTGGAGCACGCCCCAGCCGAGCAATATCGCCACGACGGGGCTCAAGAATCCGAGTGGCGCGACCTCGGAAGGCTGCAGCCGCGAAAGGCCGCGGAACCAGAGCAGGTAGGTGAATGCGGCGCCGATCAGGCCAAGATAGGCAAAACCCATGAGGTTTGTGGCGGTGAGTGGCGGCAAGGCCGGCTCGAAAAACAGTGCCACCGGCACCAGCAGGAAGCCGCCGGCGGCCAGTTGCCAGGCCGTGAAGGTTAGCGGCGAGACCGGCGGCGTCCAGTGACGGGTGAGCACTGTACCGAAAGCCATGGAGACGGCGCCCGCGAGGCCAGCCGCAACGCCCACTCGGTCGAGGGTGGCTGCCGGCGTCAGCACCAGCAACGCCACGCCTACCATGCCCGCTACCCCGGCTACGATGCTCACGACCCTGATCGGGGAGCCGAGAATGATCCGCGACAAGACGACGACGATCAGCGGCTGGATCGCGCCGACGGTCGCGGCGACGCCGCCGGGCAGGCGATAGGCGGAGACGAACAGCATCGCCTGGAAGAAGGAGAAGTTGAGCGCGCCGAGCACGAAGCTGCGCCGCCACCAGATGCCTTTCGGCATTTGCCGGACGATGAGCAAAAGAATCAGCCCCGCCGGCAGCGCCCTGAGCATCGCAACCGTTAGCGGATAGCCCGGCGGCAGGAATTCCGTGGTGACGAGATAGGTGCTGCCCCAGATGGCCGGGGCTACAGCCGTCAGGCCGATGTCGAAGTTGCGTGCATTCATGTCTTTATCTCAAGTATCTTTACGTCAAGATACTTGCATTCTAGCGCTAATTATCTTGACGTCAAGATATCTGGGGATTAGAGCGAACATCACGGCGCTAAACGGTTCGGCGCTGACTCGCGCGGGTGGATATGGAAGAGCTGGATAAGGATCACGTGGACAAGATCCTGGCACAGTGGCGCCGGGAGCGGCCGGAACTGGACGTTTCGGCGATGGGTCTTCTCGGGCGCTTGGCGCGGCTTAGGGGGCATATCGCCCGGGAGCAGGAAAAGGTCTTCAGCGATCACGGCCTGACATCGGCCAGTTTCGACGTATTGGCGACACTCCGGCGCTCTGGACCCCCCTTTCAGCTTTCCCCTGGCGAATTGCTTGCGGCGACCATGGTCACTTCCGGCACGATGACCAATCGCATCGACCAACTCGAGAGGGCCGGCCTCGTCGAGCGACTCGACAATCCAGAAGACCGGCGTGGTGTGATCATCGCGCTGACGCCGGAGGGCCTCAAACGCATCGACGCAGCGGCGGCGGCCCATGTCGCCAACCAGCAGCGCCTGGTCGCCGGGCTTGATCCCGAGGAACGGAAAGCGCTCGACGGGATGCTCCGGAAATTCCTGGCGATATTTGAATGAAATCACCTTTGGAGCGGGATGCGGGCGGAAAACCGCGCACACTTTCCCCATCCTGCTCCAAAGCGCGTTCAATCGGACTCATGCGACGCGCTTTAGGTCATTGCTTTTATGCATGTCTTTGTCCCAAAACCGCTGCACACTTTTGGGCGACATGCATTAGATCCGACTCACCAAAACGCCCACGCGTTCGAGATGGCGCTTACGTTTTGCCTCTGTCGCCCGATCCATGTCGTGTAGGCTGATCATGCGAAAATCGACACCCTTGCTGCAGAAAGCGGCGATGCCGCGCTTGAGCAGCCGCCGCACCGGATTGCCCATGTAGAGATGCACCACCCACCAGGGTGAGCCGGTGCTGGTCAGCGCCCAGAACAGCTTGATGTTGCCGAGCCGCGGGACAATCCTCCCGCCCGCCGGATCGTGATCGAAGGCGACGCCGGGTGCGAAGACGCGATCGAAGAAACCCTTGAGGATCGCCGGGAAATTGAACCACCATTGCGGAAACACGAGCATCAGCCCGTCCGCCGCCTTGACCCGCGCGATCCAGCCCGAGACCGCGGAGGCATCATAGTGTTCGTCGAAATAGCTGCCGCGCTCGGTAACGGTCAGCCGGGGGTCGAAGCCCTCGCGATAGAGGTCGAGCAGGTCGACCGTGTGGCCCCTGCCCTCAAGTGCTTGCCTGGCCACGCGCGCGACGCTTGCGGCAAAGCTGTCCTCGAGCGGATGGGCGAGCACCATCAGGATATGCATCGTCGTCGACCCAATAGATGCGGTGGGATACGGGCGGAAAACTGCGGGCACATTTTCCCAGTCCGCTCAAAACAGGCTGCCCTGCTTGGGCGGCCCGGAAGCCGGCTCCGGCGACCGTGACGAACGCTTTTTTGGCTCTTGCGGCGAAGGGGCGCCGCCTTCGCCCGCGACCGCCGACACGCGGCCATCGGCGAATTCCAGCGAAAGCGCCATGCCGGGCGCGACCGTTGCCGCCTGTTTCACAGGCTGGTCGGCCGCATCGCGCACCAGCGCAAAGCCGCGTTTCAGCACGTTGCGATAAGACAGCGATTGCAGCACCCGGTCCTGTGCGCCGAGCACGCCCTTGAGCCTGCGCATTTCGCCGGCAATGGCAGCATCGGATCGCGCGCAAAGCCCCGAGACGCGATCGGAGGCGCGGTGGATCTGTCCGATGAGCCGCGACGGCAAGGCGCGAAGCGAAGCATCGGCGGCGGAGACGCGCGACTGACCGCGATGGACCTGACGCTCGACGATCCGCTCGGCTCGGTTCATCGCCTCCAACAGGCGCCGCCGGCGATCGCTGATCCTCGTCGTCAGCAGATCCGACCGGAGATGCGCACCTATCCGCTCGAAGGTACGGCGCTTGTTGGCGGTATTCATTTGCAGGCCACGGCCAAGACCGGCCGAGGCCTCGTCGAAACGGCGTCGCGGCAGAGCCAGTAACTGATCGAGCGAAGGCAGGGCACGGGAAAGCGAGCGCACCGCCTGCCGACGGTTCTCCATCTGTCGTCCAGCGGCCGCCTTCAGCCGTGCCGACAATGCGGACACCTCCGCTTCGAGTTCGGCCTTCACTGGCACTGCCATTTCGGCGGCACCGGTCGGCGTCGGCGCCCGCTGGTCGGCGGCATAGTCGATCAGGGTCCAGTCCGTCTCGTGGCCCACGGCCGAGATCAGCGGAATATCGGACGCGGCCGCCGCCCGCACGACGGCCTCGTCGTTGAAGCTCCAGAGGTCCTCGAGGCTACCGCCGCCGCGCGCGACGATCAGCACGTCCGGCCGTGGCATCGGCCCGCCGCTCTCCAACGCGTTGAAGCCGTGTATCGCCGCTGCCACTTCCTCACCCGAACCGTCGCCCTGGACACGCACCGGCCAGACGACGATATGGACCGGGAAACGGTCGGCGATTCGGTGGAGAATATCGCGGATGACAGCGCCGGTCGGCGAGGTCACGACGCCGATCACCTTGGGCATGAAGGGCAGCGGCCGCTTGCGCCCGGCATCGAACAAGCCCTCGGCCGCGAGCTTGCGCTTGCGCTCGTCGAGCAGCGCCATCAGCGCGCCGGCGCCCGCCGGCTCTAGAGATTCGATGACGATCTGGTATTTGGACGAGCCGGGGAAGGTGGTGACCTTGCCGGTGGCGATGACCTCCATCCCCTCTTCCGGGCGGAATTTCAGTCGCGAAAACGCGCTTTTCCAGATCACCGCGTCGATGCGGGCGCGATCATCCTTCAGGCAAAAATACGCGTGGCCCGAGGAGTGCGGACCGCGATAACCGGAGATCTCGCCACGTACGCGAACCTGGTCGAACGCCTGCTCGACGGTTCGCTTGATCGAACCGGAAAGCTCCGAGACCGAATATTCGGCCAGATTCGATGGCACTGGGGAATCGAAGAACGAGTTCATGCGCCCTTTGTAACCGACAGCGCCGCGAAGATCAGCAGCCCCGCGCCCCCTTTCTACCGTTTTTCTGCTGATGGCGGCTCATTCCGCGACTTGCGGTAGAATATTTGCCTTGAGTCGGAAGAGTTTTACGCCTGTGCCTGCCGCAACCGGCAACGGCTCGAGGAAATCCGGTAGCTCCCCCGCGGCGAGACGGCCATAAAGCCCCCGGGGCTCCCTCTCGGCGATCATGCGCGTTTGCGGATCATCCGCGCAGAAGGCCAGAATCGGCTGGCCCAGCGCCTTCAGCATCCCCGCCGCCTCATCCGGTGCTGCCAATCCGATTCGCAGTTCAGCCAACATGCCTTGCGGATTTCTGTGATAGGGCGCGCTGAGCGCGCGATGCTCTGTGAAGCGCAGGATCGAAGCGCCCATGTTGGACGGATCGACGACAAGAGTCGGTTCGATCTTCTGCAGATCCGCCATCGCCGCCGCCGAATAGCAGCGGTCCGCGCCCTTCTGACCGTCGGCCGCCATTTCTCCCACGCCGTTGACGGCCAATTCGCCCGCCACCGCCCAGACGGCCGGGACGGAAACGAGCACCGCCAAGACATAGATGATGGATGCGAAAGGACCGCCGCCTCCCTGCATCGTCCTCGACCTTAGATCGACGAGCAGAAGCGAAATTGGCAGGATGGAAAGCAGATTGGAGAAAACGCTGGCGCGAACCTGCATCAGCGCTATGCCCCAGTTAACGGCAACCACGACCAAGAGGATGAGCGACAGGCCGGTGCGTTCGCCCCGCCAGATGCGCCAGAGGCAAAGCCCGACGGCCAGCAAGCCCGCAGCATAGAAGCCGCCGAGGCTGCCCGGGTCCTGCTCCGCGATGAACAGGAATGAGCGTGCCTCGATAACACGGTCGAGCCAGAGCTCGCGCAGGAGCGGATCGAGATCGGAGAGCGGATTTCGCAGGCACTCCGGTGCAATGCCGAGAAGCACGCCTGCGATTACAACGCCGGCGGCGGCGAGAATCGCAAACCGCGCGGGCCGATCAAGGCCGCTTGCAACCGTGGCCGCGACGGCAAGCAAAACGCCGCCCGCCGCGGACAGGGTATAGAACGCGATCGACAGGCTATCGCATGTAACTGCACCATAGAGATGCGGCGCGACGGTCAGTAAGAACGCTGCACTCACAGTTGCTGCCAGAGCCGTACCGAAGGCGATGGCCGCAGAGGCGAACACCCGCCCCTCCCGGGCCCAGATAACCGCGACGACAAGGCATATCGCGGCAACGAAAGGTGTCGTCTCGACACCGATCGCGATTGCCAGGGCCGCGGCGGCACCGGCGATCGCGAAGTTGATCGCCCGATATCGCTGATCGACCACCATCGCCACCATTGTCGCCACCAGGACAAGCTGGACATTATGATGATCGATCGCCCCCGCCAGAAAGCGGTTGCTGGTCGCGATGAAAATCGCGGTCAATCCGAGGCAGAAATGCATGCATTGCGGGCCGCCAATCCGTCGACCCGCCAACCCCATCGTGGCAAGCAGCGCAATGACCAGCACGAACGGCCAGATCGCCAAGGCGATCATTTCTGCTCGCCCGGTACCGGCGATCGGCTCGAATAGGGAAATGAGTGCCGCAAGCGGCAGGTCGATCAGACGAGACCAGTGCATCAATGTGCCGCCATCGAGGCCGAGCCTGGTCTGGGTGAGGTCGAACCAGCTTTGCCCGGCCAGCAGGTCGCGGACCTGAACGAGCCGCATCGCATCGTCGTTGTCGCGGCCGACATAGTCCTCGGCGCGCAGCATCCCGATGGCGAGAAAGGCAACAACCGGCAGACCGTAGAGGAATATCATCCACCGCAATCGCGACCACAGCGGAGCGTACCTTGCACCGGCATCCTCATCCGACGCAATCCATGTCCCGCCCGTGTCTGCCATCGGACTATCCACCCGCCGCTGGGATCACGGCTGCCATTGGAGTTGAAGCGGTCCAACAACGCTGCGTGATCATTCGTTTGATGCGAAGAACCGCGTCACGGCTTCCGCTTGAAGTCACCGCAATCTTAGCGAGCGCCAATCAAGAAAGCGTAAAGCTGCGGCCGAGGCGCTTTCCGGATCGCGCGCTCGATGCTCCGGGCGGCGTATAGCGTCTTGTTAACCGCGCCGCGTGTAGGATCGTTTGAGTTCCCGCCACCGGAGCAGCGATCCATGTTCGATCAGCTAGACATCGCCGTCCTCCTGCCTTGCTACAATGAGGCATCGACGATCGGTCAGGTCGTGCGCGACTTCAGGGCGGCTCTGCCGTCCGCGCGCATCTATGTCTACGACAACAACTCGATCGACGGCACGCCGCTGCAGGCGATGCTCGCCGGAGCGACGGTCGTGCGCGAGCGCCGCCAAGGCAAGGGTCACGTCGTCCGGCGCATGTTCGCCGACATCGACGCGGACATCTATGTCATGGCCGACGGGGACGGCACCTATTCGCCAGCCGATGCCGAGGACCTCGTCCGCACGCTCCTGACCGAACAGGCGGACATGGTCGTGGGAACCCGAAGAGATATCCGGGTGGAAGCGGGGCGCCAGGGCCACGCCTTCGGCAATCGTATCTTCAATATTCTTTACCGTTCGATCTTCGGTACCGACTTCAGCGATATCTTCTCGGGCTACAGGGCGTTTTCGCGTCGTTTCGTGAAGAGTTTCCCCGCCGTTTCAAACGGATTCGAAATCGAGACGGAAATGTCCGTGCACGCATCTCGGCTCAAGCTGCCAGTCAGCGAACTCGAACTCGACTATGGCCGGAGGCCCGAAGGTTCGCACTCCAAGCTTTCGACCTTCAGGGACGGCGCCAAAATCCTCTGGATGTTCGCCATGCTGATGAAGGAGACGCGGCCTTTCGCTTTTTTCGGCCTGATCAGTTTTGCGTTCCTGGGTGCGAGCCTCATTTTCATGGCGCCGGTGCTCATCGAATATTTCGAAACCGGCCTTGTGCCGCGCCTGCCAACCTGGGTCCTTTCGATGGCGCTCATGCTGATGGCGATCATGCTGTTCACCGCCGGCCTCATTCTCGATTCCGTCTCGCGCGCTCGAACGGAGCAATTGCGGATCCACTATATGACGATCGTGCGGAGACGGCCGCGCGATGAAGAAAAAACAACGGTAATCCCTGTTCCACTGCCGCAGCGCCGGCGCAGGAAAGCCGCCGCATGATCTAACTCTTTGAACTGACGCAATTCCGGACGGAAGCCGCTACACACTTTTCCTGGATTTGCTCGAGGAACGTTACCATGAACCGGGAAACGACAAACCGCATACGCTTCGTCATCGAGGACGTTATCCCGCCCATCCTGCGCGATTCGCGCTTCTTTAAGGGGATGGCGAGTCTTGCCTGGGGCGACCATATCTCGCATCTCGCTCGCTTTCGCGAGCGGGCGCCGTTCCTTTCTGCCGCGGAGTATGAACAACTTTACCGGCAGCACCCGCGTGTGCACGAGGGGACTGACAATTCCGAGGCCTGCATCCGCAAGATCGCGGCCGAGATCCGCGGCACCAGCGTCTGCGACGTAGGCTGCGGCACCGGCGCCCTACTCAAGCGGATCGGAAGCACCAACCCGGCCCTTGAACGGCTCGCCGGCGTCGATTTCGCCATTGACGATGCCTCTGCCATCGACGGCGTCGAATATGTTGCCGCCATGATCGAGGAGCTGCCGTTTTCAGACGGAGAGTTCGACACGGTCGTCTGCACCCATGTGATCGAACATATTCTCGACTATCGCCGGGCGATTTCGGAGCTCCGCCGCATCGCGCGGAAGCGGGTGATCATCGTCGTGCCGCGTGAGCGGGAATATCGCTACACCTTCAACCCGCATTTCAACTTCTTTCCTTACACGCATTCTTTCCTGCGGGCGATGCATCCGGTGCCCGAGCGCCATGAGTGCGTCGACATCGGGCGCGACATTTTCTACCGCGAAGACAAGTCGTGAGGCTCCCGCGGATGATGGCTTTCAATCTCGCGCCGGCGGTCTGGTTCGGGCTGATCTTCACGCCGATCCTGATTTCCACCGGGCAGATTCTGTTCAAGCTGACCAGCGCGAGAACGGACGGCTTCGATTTCAAAGGTCTGGCGGCGCTTGTCGCAAATCCGACGCTTCTTGCGGCGCTCGCGCTCTATGGCCTCGGTACGATCATCTGGATCTTCACCTTGAGATCCGTGCCGCTGACGCTTGCCTATTCCTTCATGGCGCTGACATTCTGCTTCGTACCGCTGTTCGCGGCCCTTTTTCTCGGTGAGGCGCTCACCATTCGCTATGCCGCCGGCGCCGCGCTCATCATCGGCGGCATGATCGTCATAAATTCTTGATCTGTGCCGAGTTGGTGCGTGGCTTCGACCGAGCATTAAGCCGCTCGATCGAAGAAGTGCCGCGTCGCGTCGTCAGCCGGAAAGAAGGATTCGATCAAGACACCCTCAACCAGCGCGTCCTGAGTCGAGCCGAAGGTCGAAAGCGTGGTGATGAAGCGCAGTTCGGTGGCACCGACGCGCAGTTCGACCGGCAGCACCGGCAGCCGGTCGGTCTCCGGATAGTTTTCGATTGCGCGGGCGACCGCAGGATCAGCTACGAGACGCTCTAGCCGCCTTTGCAAGGGACTGCGTGGACCCTGCAACCAGGCCTCCATGCGCACTCTCTGGACAAGGTCCGCGGCGGCTGCCTCCCAGTTGATGACGAGCGCACGGATGCTCTCCGATCCGAGGAAGGCGTCGAGGAAGTTCTGACCGGGGTTGACCGGTATCTTCGTGGCTTCCGCAAGCGCGGCAAAAGCGGGAGTCGTGAGCAACACGGTGTATTCATGGTCGAAGACGAGGCCGGGATAGGGAGCATGGCGGTCAAGCATCAGCCGGATCGCGCCCGCAACGGCGGGAGGCATGGAATCGAGCCCGCGAGCGGGACGGGTCGTCAGCCGCGGCCGGTAGCCTGCGGCGGTAAAGAGCGAGCCCTGATCCCGGGCTGGAATATCGAGCACCGACGCCAACCGGAGAATCATCCCCTCGGACGGTTTCGAGCGGCCGGTTTCCAAGAATGAAACGTGGCGCGCGGAAATTCCAGCGGCAACAGCGAGATCGAGCTGGCTCATGCGGCGATGCCCGCGCCATTCCTTCAGGTGACGGCCGAATTCCATAAGCCCTTTCCTCCATTGCGCCGGCAGATTGGCCCGATGGAAGCACAAAATCCATTACCTCGGAGGTAATCGGATTGATGATCACCTGCCGCGGCGTCCAGCAGACGGCCCGCTCAAGACGGGCCGTCATTCGCCGGCTAATGATTTGGTTCAGACTGGCTCCCAGCCGTCCTTTTCGCTCGCTCGGTAGATGGCGTCGATGAGCTTTTGGTTGAGGCGCGAGTTCTCGAGCGTCACCACTTCCTCCGGCTGGCCGCTTGCCGCGCGCGAGAACGCCTCAGCCTCAAGCTTGTACTGACGCGCGTCCTGGAAGCGGAAGAGCTGCGACTGCGCATGATTCTGATTGGTCAGTTCAACCTCTTCGCGGCCGTAGCGGTCCGCATTGAAGGGCGACTTCACCTCGATGTAACCCTTGTCGCCATGGAAGACCATGACCTGACGGGCGGCAAGTTGGGTCGAAATGTAGAAGCTCAGCTCGAAATCGCCGAAGTCGGCCCGCACGCTCGAATAGATGTCGGTGCCGAATTCCGGGTCGCGGTCGGTGTTGGCCTGAACACGAGCTGGCTCCTTGCCAGTCACGAAACGGGTCGTGATCGTCGGATAGACGCCGATGTCTGGCAGGCCGCCGCCACCGAGTTCCGGGACGTTGCGCATGTTGCCGGGATCGCGATTGTAATAGGTGAAGGCCCCCTGGACATGCCTGAGCTTGCCGATCGCCCCTTCCGCCAGCAGCGAGCGCACCTTCCGCCAAACCGGGCTGTAGGTCACCATGAAGGCTTCCGAGACCAGCACCTTGTTGCGGTCGCGCGCTGCGATGACAGCGTCGATCTCCTCCGCCTTGAGCGCAATCGGCTTTTCGCAGAGCACATGCTTGCCGGCATCGGCGGCCTTGATCGTCCATTCCACATGCTGCGAGGTCGGCAGCGGAATGTAGACGGCATCGATCACATCGGATGCCAGCATTTCCTCGTAGGATCCAAACGCATGCGGCACCGAAAAACGGTCGGCCATCACTCTCGCCTTGGCGAGATCGCGGCTGGCGATCGCCGAGACCACGCAGTTATCCGCATCCTGAATGGCGGGCACGACAAGTTCCCGACCGATCCTGGCCGTCGACAGAATTCCGAAACGCAGCATGGCTAAACTCCTTCTTGGCTGCGCCGACACTAGCCCCGAGGTACGTACCTAGCAACTACGCGACTGCAGAAACGGCAGAGCGAGATGAGGAAAAGCGCAGGCGCATCTCCGCTCGCGTCCCCGCGTCTCAACTTATTGCAGTTGACCACGCTTACGATTTTGGGGCGGTCAGATCAAAATCATCGCCATCTGGCAGGTGTCATTCTGCACGATGCTGACTTATCTTTCAGCCGCAATCCTCCCGATCGCAGACTTGATTTCATCCAACCTTGTGGAGCGAAACCATGGAAAAGCGCAGACTTGGCCGCACCGGCCTCTCAATTGCGCCGCTCGTCTTCGGCGGCAACGTCTTCGGCTGGACAGCAGATGAGAAGACATCCTTCGGCTTGCTCGACGCCTTTTTCGACGCCGGCTTCAACGCCGTCGATACGGCGGACGTCTATTCCTCTTGGGTGCCCGGAAACAACGGCGGAGAATCCGAAACGATCATCGGCAAGTGGCTAAAGCGGTCGGGCCGTGCGCGCGACGAGGCCGTCATCGTCACCAAGGTCGGATCGGAGTTGGGGCCGGACCGCAAGGGTCTGTCTCGACGCTGGATCATGCAGGCGGTCGAGGACTCGCTGCGCCGTCTGCAGACCGATCATGTCGATCTCTACCTTTCGCATTGGCCGGATCCAGAAACGCCTTACGAGGAAACCCTTGCCGCCTATGATGCACTTCTCTCCGAGGGCAAAGTCCGCGCCATCGGCGCATCGAACCTCGATGCGACGCAATTGCGCAACGCCCTCGACGTCTCAGCGATGGACGGACTGCCACGCTATGCGGTGCTGCAACCGGAATACAATCTCTACGACCGGGCGTCCTTTGACGGCCCCTTGCGAGAGCTCTGCATAGCCGAGGAAATCGGGGTTATCACCTATTTCAGCCTGGCGAGGGGATTCCTTTCTGGCAAATACCGCTCGCACATCGACCTCGAGGGTTCCGCCCGGGGTGGCGGCGTCGAGAAATACCTCGACGGGCGCGGCATGCGCATCCTCGGCGTCCTGGATGAAATCGCCGAGGAAACCGGGGCGAAACAGGCGGAAATCGCGCTCGCCTGGATCATCGCCCGCAAGGGCGTGACCGCGCCGATCGCCAGCGCAACCAATCTGGAGCAACTGGCAAGTCTCGTGAAGTCCGCGGAGCTCAAGCTTTCCGACGAGGCGATCGCTAGACTGAACGACGTAAGCGAATAGCGGAAGCGGACCAGGGACAGAGGTGGAGATCGGCGGCGGACGAGAAAGCTCTCCCACCCCCCTCCCCACAAAGAGGAGGGGCCGCTTGGTGGCAGCCTCCACGCTTGGTCTTCACCGTTGCCCGTTGTTGAGATGCTGCGTTGAGTGAGACGGTGCTGCCCAGTTAGCCCCTCCCCCTTGTGAGGGAGGGCTTAACTACACACTCGCCACGTTCGCGAGCGGTGGGAAACCGGCATAGTGCTGCGCGTGGCTACCCTCGTGGTTGGCCATACCCGGCTTCGTCAGAAGCCCGCGCGGCTCGGCATAGCTCCTGATGGTGCGGCGCGGCCTCTCGTGCCACTGGATGTTGAAGGCCCAGAGTTTTGGAAAGAAGCAGAGCGAGGCATAAGGCAGGTGGTCGTGGATCCACCAGGCAAGGCTCTGCCAGCCGCCCCCCTCCCGCTCCCGATCCCAAACCCAGGGAATGACGATGCAGGCGGTTGCGCCCATGCATCCGTCGGCGTCGCGCATGTCCCATATGTGGTCCGCCGCCGTCGCCGCATTGGTGGAGCAATTCAGCTTATTGGCGTTGCCGAAGGCATTGACCGCGCGATTGCGATAGGCGGAGCGGATGTGCAGGCGACCGAAGGTCGCCTGCAAAGGTTCAAGCAGTTCCTCGCACAGCTTGCTACCCGCCTCGATGGCAAGATCCGGATCGTCCGGAATGTTCGGAAGGCGATAAAAGTCGGCAATCTCGGAATGCAGGAAGTCCCGCAGGAAAAAGTTTTGCGAGAGCCTGACGCGGCCGAGATCCTCAAGCGACTTCATCGATCCGGGTTTCTTCATGCTACTCCTCCTTACCGCGCCGCGGCTGCGGGAGCCTACGAGACAGCACTGTGCTCCTATAGTGCCGCGCGTCTTTTGAGACGGGCAAAGGACACTGTAGGGCTTTAAATTTCTGCATATTTTTATCGACTTCGATTTAAGGAAACATGCAGTGCGCTCGATGATTGCAAGCTCAGGTGCGGTTGATCGAGACGCCGCCATCTACGAGCAGCGCCGCCCCGGTGACAAAGCTCGCAGCATCGGACGCGAGATAGAGCGCGGCTTCGGCGATCTCCTCGGGGCGCCCCATCCGTTTCAACGCATGCAGGCCCTCGATGAAGCCTCGTGTTTCCGGCGCAGCACCCGGCAGGTTCGCGTGGTTGGAAGGCGTATCGGTGCCGCCCGGCAGCAGCGCGTTGACGCGCACCCCCTGCGCCCCGAATTCAACCGCCAGCGACTGTGTGAGGCCGACAAGACCGGCCTTGCTCGCCGCATAGGCGGTGGTTCCGGGAAAGCCTGCAGTATGCCCAACGAAACTCGACGTGAAGACCAGCGAGCCGCCCCCACGAGCCACCATCGCCGGTATCTGATGCTTGGCTGCAAGGAAAGCGCTCGTCAGGTTCGTGTCGAGCGTTTCCCGCCAGTCCTCGAGGGAGAGCGCTGGGAGTTCGCCCATCGCGCCCACGGTTCCGGCATTGTTGAAGGCGATATCCAGCCCGCCGAAGCGGCGGACCGCCAGATCGATCAGCGCCTCGTTCAGGGCCTCGTCGCGGATGTCGCCGTCGAGCATGGCGGCCTCGCCGCCCGTATCCTCGATTTCCTGCACGAGTTGCTTGAGTTCGCGCTCGCGCCGCGCGGTAACGACGAGCTTTGCGCCTTCACGGGCAAAAAGCGTGGCGGCGGCGCGGCCGATACCTGAGCTTGCCCCGGTTATGATCGCGATCTTTCCTTCAAGTCTTGGCATCATGGACTCCTTTCTCGAGAGCGACAAAGCAATCCCAGATCCGCTGCCAAGCAGCCACCCGATTTCCGAGTGCGAGAGAAGGCTGCTCGCTGCGGACATTCGATCTGAGGAGCACAGCCACGCGGCAAATTCGCCTGCCCGGAACAAACGCGGTTCGACGGTGTTTCGTTGGCGCTACCGCAAATCACGAGCCGAAAGGACGCCGAACTATGGCCAAGGAAAAAACGCTGAACGACCTCTTTCACGATACCCTGAAAGACATCTATTACGCCGAACGAAAGATCCTGAGGGCCTTGCCGAAGATGGCACGCGGCGCACAGGCACCGGAACTCAAGGCCGCTTTCGAGAAGCACCGGGAACAGACGGAAACCCATGTCGAGCGGCTGCAGCAGGTCTTCGACATGATCGGCAAACGCGCACAGGGCAAAACTTGCGACGCGATTGAAGGTATTATCGCCGAAGGCGAGGAGATCATGGAGGAGTTCAAGGGCACTCCTGCACTCGACGCCGGCCTAATCTCCGCCGCACAATCCGTCGAGCATTACGAGATCGCTCGCTACGGCACCTTGAAGACCTGGGCGCAAACGATCGGTCTGAAGGACGCCGTATCGCTTCTCGACAAGACGCTGAAGGAAGAATTCGTCACCGACGAGGAGTTGACGAAACTCGCCATGGCGCAAGCGAACAAGAAGGCCGCATGATCGTTGACGGCGGCCGGCGCAACTGCATGTTTCCTTAAATCGTATAAAAACATGCAGCAATCAAAGTGCTACAGCGTCCTTTCCGCGTCTGATAAGACGCGCGGCACTGTAGACGCCGGCCGCCGTCACTCCACGTGCCGGAAGAAATCGATGAAGACCCTGAGTGCCGGGCGCATCTGGCGACGGCTGGGATAATAAAGATAGGGGCCGGCATAGGGGGCGCACCAATCTTCGAGCACACGCTCCAGTCTGCCGGCAGCGATGTATTCGGTCACGCGCGTTTCGAAGAGGTAGGCGAGGCCGGCCCCGCCGAGCGTCGCTTTGATGATCGGCCGGTCCTCGCCGAGTATCAAGGGCCCGGCCACCGAGACGGTTATCTCCTCCCCCTCCTTCTCGAATTCCCAGCGATAGAGCGTGCCGTTTGAAAAGCGCCGGCGAATGCAGCGATGCTCGGCGAGATCGCGCGGATGGGCGGGTCTCCCGTGGCGTTTGAAATAGGAAGGCGCGGCGACAACAGCGCTTGTTAGGTCCGGACCGACTTTCACCGCGATCATGTCGGCTTCCAGGCTTTCGCCGAGCCTGATGCCGGCGTCGTAACCCTGCTCGACAATGTCGGTGAAGCCGTCTTCGTTGGCGATCTCCAGAACAATATCGGGATAGCGATCGAGAAAGGCGCCGAGACGAGGCGCAAGGATGAGATCGGCTGCAAAACGCGGCGCGGTAATGCGCAGATTTCCTGCGGGGCGCTCTCGTGCCTCGGCCGCGGCCTCCAGCGCATGGGCGATCTCGTCGAGTGCCGGACGCAGCCGTTCCAGGAGCCGCCGCCCTTCTTCCGTCGGTGCGACGCTGCGCGTGGTGCGGGAGAGCAATCGGACGCCGAGGCTCGCCTCGAGACTGCCGACAGCATGGCTGACGGCGGACGGGGCGACGCCGAGCTCCTTTGCCGCGCCGCGGAAGCTGCCATGCGCAGCGACGGCAGAGAGGACGGCGAGTTGGGAAAGCTGCGTGCGATTCATTGATCGAAATAATAGAACAACCCGTGAGAATTGACAGAGATTTTCTACTACGAATGGTCGTCCTATCTTTACCTTCGTCGTCGAAAGCCGCTGCGCATCCACGACGACCATCCTTCGACGCCAGCCTCGCCGCCTCTCACGCCCTGGAAATCGGCGTTTAAGCCTGAAAGGACCTCCCATGAAAACCCGCAAGCTCGGAAATCAACTAACCGTCTCTACCATCGGCCTTGGCTGCATGGGCATGAGCTTCGCCTACGGCGAGGCAGACGAGCAAGAATCGATCCGCACGCTCCATCGCGCCGTCGAACTCGGCGTGACTTTCTTCGATACGGCCGAAGTCTATGGCCCCTATGAGAACGAGAAACTGCTCGGCAAAGCATTGAAGGACGTGCGCGACCGGGTGACGATCGCGACGAAGTTCGGCTTCCGCATCGAGCCGGGCAAACCGGCGGCCGAAGCGATCAAGGGTGTCGACGGGCGGCCGGAAAACGCTAAAGCCGTCGCCGAAGCCTCGTTGAAGCGGCTCGGGACTGACGTCATCGACCTCTATTACCAGCACCGCGTCGACCCGAATGTGCCGATCGAGGAGACGGTCGGCGCAATGGCGGAACTGGTGAAGGAGGGCAAGGTACGCGCGCTTGGCCTCTCGGAGGCGAGTGCCGCCACCATTCGCCGCGCCCATGCGGTCCACCCGATCGCGGCGGTGCAGAGCGAATATTCGTTGTGGTCGCGCGACCCGGAGGAGGAGGTGCTCGCAACCTGCCGCGAACTCGGCATCGGCTTCGTCCCCTACAGTCCGCTCGGGCGCGGCATGCTGACGGGCACGATCGCCAAGATGGATGATCTAGCCGCCGACGATTTCCGCCGATCGCTGCCGCGCTTCCAGGCAGAAAACCTTGATGCCAACGCGGCGCTGGTCTCGACGCTCGAAACGCTGGCAGCGGAGAAAGGCTTCACCGCCGCGCAACTCGCCCTCGCCTGGGTCATCAACCAGGGCGACTTCATCGTGCCGATTCCGGGCGCCCGCAAGATCCGGCATCTGGAAGAGAATGTTGCCGCCGCGGATATCGTCCTTTCCGACGCCGAGCTGAACAAGCTCGCCGAGATCCTGTCGCCGGACCTTGTTGCCGGCAAGCGCTACACCGAGGCGTCGCTGTCACTGACGAACCGGTAACACGCATTCTTCTCCCGAACATTCCGGCAGTCAGGAGGGCATCGCATTTCACCTGCGATGCCCTACCTATAGTGCAATCAGCCCAAAGAGGAGGAATGAGGAATGTCCGAAGAGCAGGCGATCAGCGCAGTGGTCCATCTCTACGTCGACGGCATGGCCTTCGCCAACGAGGCAGCGCTGCGCAAGGCCTTCCACCCGAACGCCTCGATCGTCGGCAATTATGAGGGGGCCATCGAGTGGCTGACCCGCGACGCCTTCATAGCAGCGATCCTGAAGGAAGGCTCGGCGCCACCGGAAAAGCAGCCTCTCATGGATGTGGAGGTGATCCACATCACCGGCGACGCGGCGAGCGTGAAGGTCGTCGATGAATTCGCCGGCTCACGCTATACGGATTACCTGTCGCTGCTGAAAGTCGACGGACGGTGGCTGATCGTCAACAAGGTGTGGCACGTCCATTCATGAGTGCTGGTGCAGACGAGCCAATGCCAGCCGCTGGAACAGTGATCGGGATTGATCATGTGCAGCTCGCGATGCCGGAGGGTGGCGAAGCCGAGGCGCGGCGTTTCTATGCCGGCCTTCTCGGCATTCCGGAGGTGCCTAAACCATCCAACCTTTCCGCACGCGGCGGCTGCTGGTTCGAGCGTCCCGGACTCAAAGTCCACCTCGGTGTCGAGAAGGACTTCTCACCCGCTTGCAAGGCGCACCCGCCTTTATCGTCGACGATCTTTTCGCACTGATAGCGCGGCTCGACGGGGCCGGATTGAAGCAACGGAGGACGAGCCGCTTGCGGGATTCGTCCGCCGATATGTCAGCGACCCATTCGGCAACCGCATTGAGCTGCTGCAGTTCCTGTAGCGCTACTGCGTGATCCCTTAAATCGGCATCGAGTTGCTGCGCCGGCGCCGCGAGTCACCTTCTCCCCGTCAAAACGGGGAGAAGGTGGCCGACAGGCCGGATGAGGGGCGATGACAGGCAAGACCATGCAGTCTCGTCAATCGCCAACGCGCCAGCACTCTTCGCATCAAGCCCTGAGCACGCCGCCGGTGCTCTTGGCAACGTTCGCGACAATGCGCGAGGTCAGCGCCTCGAAATCCTCGTCGGTCAACGTACGTTCCACCGGCTGGATCGTCACCTCGATCGCGACGGACTTCTTCCCCTCGCCAAGGGAGGCTCCCTCGAACACGTCGAAGACGTTGACACCGGTCACCAGCTTGCGGTCCGCACCGGATGCGGCCCGAAGGATCGCAGCCGCCTCGACCGTCTTGTCGACGACGAAGGCGAAATCGCGCTTGACCGCCTGGAACGGCGAAAGTTCCAACGCCGGCTTGGTGCGCGTTGCCTTCTTCTTCGGCTCGGGCATAGCGTCGATATAGATCTCGAAACCGCAAAGCGCGCCCGAGACGTCGAGGGCATCGAGCGTCTTCGGATGGAACTCGCCGAAGCTGCCGAGCACGATCTTCGGACCGAGCTTGATCGTGCCGGAGCGGCCGGGGTGATACCAGGCCGGGCCACCGGCCTCGAACTGGATATTGCCCATGGGCACGCCGGAGGCTTCAAGTACCGCGATGGCATCGGCCTTGGCGTCAAAAACATCGACCGCCTTGCCGCCGCCCCTTGCCGCATTCGACCAGAGCCGGCCGGCGCCGTTCAGCGACGCCGTACCGCGGCGGACACCGCTTGCAACGCGGCGTTGGCCTTCCGGCGTATCCCCTTCATAGGTGCCGGAGACCTCGAAGATCGCGACATCGCCATAGCCCTTGTCGGCATTACGCTGCGCAGCCGTCAGCAGGCCCGGCAACAGCGACGGCCGCATGTCCGACATGTCGGCGGCGATCGGGTTGGCGAGTTTCAGCGCCGGTTGGCCGCCGCCGAAGAGCTTCGCCTGCTCTTCCGAGATGAAGGACCAGGTGACGGCTTCGAGCATACCGCGGCTTGCGAGCGCGCGTTTGGCCTGGCGCGTGCGGATCTGCAGCGTCGTCAGGATCTTGCCGTTGACGACATTGTGGCTTTCGAGCGGCGCCGCAACGATGTTGTCGACGCCGTGAATGCGCATGACTTCCTCGACGAGATCCGCCTTGCCGTCCACGTCCGGGCGCCAGGAGGGCACGGTAACGCGGAAGCGCTCGCCGGAGCCCTCCACGCCGAAGCCGAGCTTGGTCAGGATCGAGACGCTTTCCTCGGTCGAGACCTCGAGGCCGGTCAGGCGCTTCACCTCAGACACCGGGAAGTCGACCACCTTGGGCGTATGCCCCTCATAGCCGACCACATCCAGCTTGGCGGCCGTTCCACCGCAAAGTTCCAGCACCAGCTCCGTGGCCCGCTCTAGGCCCGGCGCCATGTATTCCGGATCGACGCCGCGCTCGAAGCGATAACGCGCATCGGTGATGATGCCGAGCGTGCGGCCGGTCTTGGCGATGTTCATCGGATCCCAGAGCGCCGATTCGATCAAGACGTCAGTCGTGTTCTCGTCGCAGCCGGAGTGCTCGCCGCCCATGATGCCGCCGATCGACTCGATCCCATCCTCATCGGAGATCACCACATTGGCCGGCGACAGCGTGTATTCGCGCGTATCGAGCGCCAGCACCTTCTCGCCCTCCTTCGCCCGGCGAACCGTGAGGTTGCCGGTGACCTTGGCGGCATCGAAGACGTGCAGCGGCCGGCCCTGATCGAAGGTCAGGTAGTTGGTGATATCGACCAGCGCGTTGATCGGCCTCAGACCGATCGCGTTCAACCGCTGGCGCATCCAGGCCGGGCTCGGGCCATTCTTGACGCCGCGCACAAGGCGAAGTGCGAAGCCGGGGCAGAGGTGCTTGTCTTCGCCGAGATCGAGTCTCACCTTGACCGGCGTTTCACCTTCGACCGCGAAGGACGGTACCGGTCGCGTCTTCAAAGTGCCTAGGCCAGAGGCGGCGAGGTCGCGGGCGATGCCGTGAACGCTCGTGCAGTCCGGCCGGTTCGGCGTCAGGTTGATCTCGATGATCGGATCGTCGAGCCCGGCGTAAGCCGCATAGCTCGTGCCGATTGGAGCATCCTCCGGTAGATCGATGATGCCGGTGTGGTCGTCGGAAACCTCCAGCTCCTTTTCCGAGCACATCATGCCGCGGCTGTCGACGCCGCGGATATTGCCGACCGAAAGCGTGACATCGATGCCCGGAACATAGGTGCCGGGGGCCGCAAAGGCGCCGATAAGTCCCTTGCGTGCGTTCGGCGCGCCGCAGACAACCTGCACCGGCTGGCCGTTGCCGGTGTCAACCATCAGCACCTTCAACTTGTCGGCATTCGGGTGCTGCTCGGCGGAGACCACCTTGGCGATGACGAAGGGCTTGAAGGCCGCCTTGTCGTCTACCTCTTCGACTTCCAGCCCGATCATCGTCAGACGGGCGCAGATTTCCTCGAGCGTGGCGTCGGTTTCCAGATGGTCCTTCAGCCAGGAAAGCGTGAACTTCATGTTGTCACCTGTATCCTAAAAATTCTCACGCCGGGTTACGCCGAAAGGCCGCCGAAGAGCGTCGGCATGTCGAGCGGACGGAAGCCGTAGTGCGTCATCCAGCGCACATCGGCGTTGAAGAAGTCGCGCAGGTCCGGCATGCCGTATTTCAGCATGGCGATACGGTCGAGGCCCATGCCCCAGGCGAAGCCCTGATACTCGTCCGGATCGAGACCGCCAGCGCGCAGCACGTTCGGATGGACCATGCCGCAGCCGAGGATTTCCATCCAATCCGTGCCTTCGCCGAACTTGACGATCGGGCCGGAACGGTCGCACTGGATGTCGACCTCGAAGGACGGCTCGGTGAAGGGGAAGAAGGACGGGCGGAAACGCATCGTCACCTGATCCACCTCGAAGAAGGCCTTGCAGAACTCTTCCAGCACCCAGCGCATGTTGGCGACATTCGCCGTCCTGTCGATCACCAGACCCTCGACCTGGTGGAACATCGGCGAGTGGGTGGCATCCGAGTCCTGCCGGTAGGTCTTGCCGGGAATGATGATGCGGATCGGCGGCTTCTGTGCTTCCATCGTGCGAATTTGCACCGGCGAGGTGTGCGTGCGCAGCACCTTGCGTTCGCCCTTCTCGTCCGGATGGAAGAAGAAGGTGTCGTGCATCTCGCGGGCCGGATGGCCTTCGGGAAAGTTGAGCGCCGTGAAGTTGTAGTAGTCCGTTTCGATATCCGGCCCTTCGGCGATCGAGAAGCCCATGTCGCCGAAGATCGCGGTGATCTCGTCGACGATCTGGCTGATCGGATGGATGCGCCCCCGCTCGGCCGGCGAGGAGCGGACCGGCAGGCTGATGTCCACCGTTTCGCGCGCCAGTCGCTCGGCGACTGCCGCATCCTTGAGCGCCAGCTTACGGGCGGAGATCGCATCCGTTACCGTGTTCTTCAGCGCATTGATCTTGGCGCCACGCGTCTGGCGCTCTTCCGGCGTCATCGTGCCGAGCGTCTTCAAGAGTTCGGAAATGGAGCCCTTCTTGCCGAGTGCGCCGACGCGCACCGCCTCGATTGCTCCCTCGTCGCCGGCGGCATCGATTTCCGCCAGCAATGTTCGTTCCAATGTTTCCAGTTCGCTCATTCTGTCCTGCCTCGATGCGGGAATGGTTCGGTGTATCGGTTCAATTCTTCAGCAATGTGATCGCGCAATGTCGGCCGGAGAGGTCGACCGTGGCTCCGATCACGGCTGGCGAGCCGAAAAGAAAAAACCCGCGCCAGCCCTGCCAGCGCGGGTTTCCCAACAATTTCAGAAACGGTCTTGGGAAAACGCTGGCTTAACGGACAGCGCTTTCAAACTCGTTTGCCGTGCCGGCTTCCTTGAGGTAGGCGAGCGCCTTCTTGGCGGCTTCGACGAGGGCGCCGAATGCTGCCGTCTCATGGATTGCCATGTCGGACAGGACCTTGCGGTCGACTTCGATGCCGGCCTTATTGAGACCGTCGATGAAACGGCCATAGGTCAGGCCATGCTCGCGGACGGCAGCGTTGATGCGCTGGATCCAGAGAGCGCGGAAGTTGCGCTTGTTAACCTTACGGTCGCGATAGGCGTACTGCTTGGAACGGTCCACTGCGGCCTTGGCGGCGCGAATGGTGTTCTTGCGGCGGCCGTAGAAACCCTTGGCGGCCTTGAGCGTCTTCTTGTGCTTGGCGTGGGCGGTTACACCGCGTTTTACACGTGCCATGTCATGATCTCCTTAGTATCCAATATGCCTGACGTCTCAGAGACCGTTCGGCAGGTAGTTCTTGATGACCTTCTTGCCATCAGCTTCGGCGAGAACCATGGTTCCGCGCGCGTCGCGAATGAACTTGTTGGTACGCTTGATCATGCCGTGGCGCTTGCCGGCAGCCTGCGCCTTCACCTTGCCCGAGGCGGTGATCTTGAACCGCTTCTTGGCAGACGATTTCGTCTTCATCTTGGGCATTTTGCTACTCCATTGTTCTTAATAGTGCGAAACAGGCAGACGCGGCCCATTTCCAGCGTTAAGAACGGCCACGGCATGCCCTGCCGGACCGTTCGGACGGGGGCTTATACCCGCGCATCCTGAAAAACGCAAGCGGACAAAGGAAGGAACCGGACACCACCCCAAGCCCGTGTCACTTGGCTCGGCAGCCACCCGCCCGGGGAGATGCCGATCAAACAAAAAGCCGCCTGACGCGGCGGCTTCCCGTTATTTATCATGCGTGGGCGCGCCCGATCACTTCGGCGCCAGCACCATCATCATCTGGCGGCCTTCGAGCTTCGGCTCGGCTTCCACCTTGGCGATCGCCTGGGTGTCGTCCTTCACCTGCAAGAGCAGCTTCATGCCGAGTTCCTGGTGGGCCATTTCGCGGCCACGGAACTTCAGCGTCACCTTGACCTTGTCGCCCTCCTCGAAGAAGCGGTTCATGGCCTTCATCTTCACCTCATAGTCATGGGTGTCGATGTTCGGACGCATCTTGATTTCTTTGATCTCGACGATCTTTTGTTTCTTGCGCGCTTCCGCGGCCTTCTTCTGGTTCGCGTATTTCAGCTTGCCCAGATCAAGAATCTTGCACACCGGCGGTTCGGAATTCGGTGCGATCTCTACCAGATCAAGACCGGCTTCGTCCGCCATGCGGAGCGCCTGGTCGATCGGAACGACGCCGACATTCTGGCCTTCGGCATCGATAAGCTGAACCCGGGGGACCCGGATTTCCTTGTTTGAGCGCGGCCCCTCTTTAACCGGGGCGTCCGCTTTGAACGGTCTGCGAATGGTCGTACTCTCCTCGAGCTATTTACGTATCTATGGTCTGCTTGAACGATCAGCGCGATCTCAAACGAAGCGCTTGAAACTGTCACCGACGGCAATGTGTGAATTGCGGCGCCAGAGTCAATAGCATGGCTCGCAAGGAAAATCACCCTCTGTCGAAGCATAGGCGAATCTGTTTTAGAAGGAAATCTTCGCCACCGCCGTCTTTCAAGAGGATATCCGATGTCAACAGCATCAGCCGAAACGGAAATCACGCGGATGGAGGTGGGCACCGGTGCTTCCGCGCGCTCGATCGCCATGCGGATCTTCCGCGCGGAGCCGCGCTCTGAGCGCCCTGCGCTCGTGTGGCTCGGCGGCTATCGCTCGGACATGACCGGCACGAAAGCCGTCGAAGTCGAGCACTATGCCCGCGCGGCCGGAACCGACTGCATCCGTTTCGACTATTCCGGCCACGGCTCCTCCGGCGGCGATTTCCGGGACGGCACGATCTCGCGCTGGATCGAGGAAAGCCTTGCTGTCATCGACCACGCCGCGCCGGCAGCGCGCCTGATCCTCATCGGTTCCTCGATGGGTGGCTGGGTCGCCTTGCGGCTCCTTCAGGAGCTCAAACGGCGCGGCGAGACTGGCCGTGTCGCCGGCCTTGTATTGATCGCCCCCGCCCCGGACTTCACGGCGGAGCTGATCGAACCAAATCTCACCGAAGCCGAGAAAACCTCGCTTGCGGAACGCGGCTATTTCGAGGAGCCGTCGCAATACAGTCCAGAGCCCAACATCTTTACGCGGGCACTGATCGAAGACGGCCGCGCCAATCGCGTGCTCTTGGGCCCCGTCGAAACGGGCTGCCCGGTCCATATCCTCCAAGGCATGCGCGATCCCGATGTGCCCTATGCCCATGCACTAAAGCTGATGGAGCATATGCCGGCGGACGATGTCGTGATGACTCTCATTCGCGACGGCGACCATCGGCTGTCGCGCGACGAGGATATTGCCAAATTGAAACAGGCGATCGGCGCCATGCTGACGCAAGCCTGACGACCGCACAATCAAGCATCTTTTCACTGCGCGTCGCGCAACGCTGTTGCGGCGCAAGCGTTATTGCCGCCAAATCTGGGCGTTTTTAACCATAAGGGCCGATCCGCGAATCAGAAGATTGACTCCATCGATCTAACAATATTAACTCTTTGTTAACGATTAGAGCAGCAGTCGGGGGAAATCCTACAGAAGCTGTCGTCAACTCAGGATTGCGCGGAAAGGTCCGGACAGGAAGAGCCGGCACGCCGCGTTGCAGGGGATCTGTATGGCGTCTTGGACAGGGCTTAAGGCAAGCATTGCGGCTTTTTGCGCAGTTTTCATTTCAGCAAACACGGCAATTCCGGCCCAGGCGGGGCCCTCTCCATGGATGCAGACCGGCACGGTAACCTCCCAGCCGATCGGGCATTACGAGTTTTGCCAGAGGTATCGCGGTGAATGCCGTGCGCGGTCCAAGACCACCGTCGCGCCGCGTGTCACCGACAGAGGCTGGGCCGTCATCCGGCAGGTCAATGCAGCGGTCAATCGCGAGATCACGCCCGTAACCGACCTTCAGCTTCACGGCAGGGACGAGGTCTGGTCTTACCCGACTACCACTGGTGATTGTGAAGACTTCGCGCTCGAAAAGCGCCGCCGGCTGATGAAACGAGGCTTTTCTGCCAGCCAGTTGCTAATGACTGTCGTGCGCAAGCCCGACGGCGAGGGCCATGCGGTCCTGACCGTGCGCACCGCGCAGGGCGACTTCATCCTCGACAATCTCGAGAACAGGGTGAGGCTCTGGACCCAGACGCCCTATCGCTATCTCAAGCGCCAGGCCTCCTATAACAGCGGCCGCTGGGTGACCATCGATAACGGCGGGGAGGTCCTCGTCGGCTCGGTCGGCAACTGACCAAACCAGAAAAGAGCTATCAAAAAGGGCCGGCTTGCGGCCCTTTTTCATGTCGTTTTTCGGCGCATGTCATTCTCCCAAAACCGCCATGCACTTTTGGGGTGACATGCATCAGGCATTCCCGATCAGGACGCCGGCGGCGAGCACCAGACTGCCACCGAGGACGACCTGAAAGGCTGCCCTGAGGAATGGCGTCTCCATATAACGGTTCTGGATGAAGGCGATCGCCCAAAGCTCGACAAAGACGATGGCGGCCGCCGTCACCGTCGCCGTCCAGAAGTGCGGGATCAGATAGGGCAGCGCGTGGCCGAGCCCCCCGAGCGCCGTCATGATGCCCGAGGCAAGCCCACGCTTGATCGGTGAGCCGCGCCCGGAAAGCTTGCCGTCGTCATGGGCTGCCTCGGTGAAGCCCATCGAGATGCCGGCGCCGACCGAGGCCGACAGGCCGACGAGAAAGGTCTGCCACGTGTC
This sequence comes from Ensifer sp. IC4062, assembly GCF_020193575.1. Taxonomy (GTDB): domain Bacteria; phylum Pseudomonadota; class Alphaproteobacteria; order Rhizobiales; family Rhizobiaceae; genus Sinorhizobium. The sequence goes on along the minus strand of NZ_JADYVD010000001.1, from coordinate 132,370 downwards.
CTGGGTTGCGAAGGCGGCAGCAAAGATCGGCGCCAGGGTCGAGACCGAACCGTCCATCAGGCCGGCAAGACCCGGCTGTACGTAAGTGAGGATGAACTGCCGGCGCGACGTCTGCTCTTCCTCAGCGCGCACGTCTTCGGGCGTGTGTTTCTCGCCCAGCCGGCGTGCAAGCGATTCATGGGATTTCTCGGCAATCGCAAGGTCGCCGAGCAACTTGCGCGTCGCCGCATCCTGCGTTCGCGCGGCAGCCTCAACGTAGAAACGGTGGGCTGTCTCCTCCATTGCCTCCGCCTCCTCGCGCGCCTTTTCGATCGGCATCTCGGCGATCAGCCAATCGGGCTTGCGCTCCGGGAAATCGCGCACATGCTCGCGCCGTATCAATGGGATGCGGTTGCCGAAACGGGCGACATGCAGATCGATCAGCGCTTGACGATGATGGCTTTCCTCCTCCGCCATCTCCTCGAAAACCCTGGCGGAATGCGGATATTTTTCGCGCAGCGCATCCGCATAGGCGAGATAGATGCGGCCGTCGTCCTCCTCCGAGGAGATCGCCAGCGCGAGGATTTCCTGCTCGCTTAGGGAAAGAAACGGGCGTTTGAAACGGGAGAAGAGGCGGAAAAACATCGGCAAGAACCTTCTTTAGAATAATTCTAAAAATAGGACCCGGAACGTGAAGCGTCAAGGCACGGAGCGGCGAAGCTTACTGCACCGCAACGCCGCTCATCCCGCGCCGGGACCTTCTCCCAGCGGCGGGGAGAAGGTGTAAGCCGCGCCGACGTCGGTCCCCTCTCCCCGTCATGACGGGGAGAGGGCTAGGGTGAGGCGCAAACTTGATAGGAAAGCAACGGAGATCGCGGACCGACCGGATGCACCGGCTCAGATCGAGAGACTGAGCGCCTTTTCCTGGTCGATATAGGCGCGCTGCTGATCAGTGATGTAGTCGCGCACGATCGGGGCGGCGTCGCGCGAGCGCGAAAGCTGCATATGGAAGACGAGCTGGCTGCCAGTGCGGAACATCATCTCCGCGCTGATCAAGTAGAACTCCCACATCCTGGCGAAGCGCTCGTCATACATCGCGATCACCTTGTCGCGGTTTTCCTCGAAGCGCTTGCCCCAGTGCGCGAGCGTCGTCGCATAGTGCACCCGCAGGAATTCCAGATCGGTCACCCACAGGCTGTTCTGCTCGACAACCGAGAAGACTTCCGAAAGCGCCGGCGAATAGGCACCGGGGAAGATGTATTTGCGCAGCCACGGACTTGCCATGCCGGGCGGGCTCATGTGCCCGATCGAGTGCAGCACCGCGAGCCCGTTGTCCGGCATCAACGCATTCAGCTTCTTGAAGAACTCGTCGTAGTGGTGCACGCCGACATGCTCGAACATGCCGACCGAGACGATGCGATCGAACGGGCCCTGGACGTCGCGGTAATCCTTCAACTCGAAACGCACGCGATCGGCCATGCCCGCCTTGCGCGCCCGCTCTGAAGCGAGTGCCTGCTGCTCCTTCGAAAGCGTCACCCCCAGGACCTCGACATTCTCGAGCGCCGCTAGGTAGAGCGCCAGATCGCCCCAGCCGCAGCCGATATCGAGCACCTTCATCCCCGGCTTCAGGCAGAGTTTCGCGGCGAGCAGCCGGAGCTTGTTTCGTTGCGCCGCCTCAAGCGTCTCGTCGGGCGCGCGGAAATAGGCGCAGGAATAGAGCATGTTCTCGTCGAGGAAGAGCTTGTAGAAATCATTGCCGAGATCATAGTGGTGCGCGACGTTCTGCTGGGCCTTGCCCTTAGGGTTTGCCTGCTGGCGCTTGCGGAAGCGCATCTTGATCGCGCGCAGCACCTTCTGGACCGGATAGGAACCGAGCGAGAGCCGGTTGATCGAGAACAGCGTGAGGAAATCCCGAAGCGTCGAGCCCTCCTCGAAGCGCATCGTGCCATCCATATAGGCTTCGCCCGCGGCAAGTTCGGCGTTGAAGACGAGGCTGCGATAAAGCCGCTTGTCCGTCAGACGCATTGTCACGTGTGGCCCGGGCTCTCCGGAGAAGACGTGGCGTTTGCCATCCGCATCGATCACCGTCAGGCGACCCTTGCGAATGAAGGACTTCATCATATGCGACAGTGGGAACATGCAAAACCTCGCGTGACAGGATCGCCGAGAATGAGAAAGGACGCAGTTGGGAGGCCACCTTGCGTCGCGCCCCGCTTCGGAAGGCGGCATCCTAGCACCGGCTTCACAAAATGCGCCCCCTATTTGCAGGTGTAGGCACCCGAATGTGAAACGAAAACGGGGACGGCAGTCAGCGACCACCGTCCCCGTTTGATTTCCCGTGGGGATTTCTCAATCAGTCCTTGGCGCGCTCGACGTAGGAACCGTCTTCGGTCGCGATGACGACGCGGGTGCCGGCCTGGATGTGCGGCGGCACGGAGGTGCGAACGCCGTTCGAAAGAAGCGCCGGCTTGTAGGAGGACGACGCGGTCTGGCCCTTTACCACCGGTTCGGTCTCGGTGATCTCGAGGATGACGTGGCGCGGCAGGTCGATGGCAATCGCAACGCCTTCGTGGATCGACAGCATGACCGCCATGCCTTCCTGAAGGTAGGCCTTCTGGTCGCCGATGTCTTCGGCCGACATGACCAACTGGTCGTAGCTTTCCGGGTTCATGAAGTGGAACCCTTCGCCGTCTTCATAGAGGAACGTGTGTTCGCGGTCTTCGACGAACGCGCGCTCGACCTGCTCGGTCGTGCGGTAGCGCTCGGAAACTTTCACGCCATCGGAAATGCGGCGCATGTCGACCTGCGTGACCGGCGTGCCCTTGCCCGGGTGGAAGTTCTGTGCGGTAAGCACGACATAGAGCTTGCCGTCGACGTCGAGAACGTTGCCCTTGCGGACAGAAGAAGCGATGACCTTGACCATTAGTCTTCCTTGTAACAGAGGTATGCGCGACACGGCGAGCCGGGAAACTCGGCCCTGAAGGACGCGAAAACTTAGATTTCGCGCCGCAACTAACCTAATTTCGCGCAAATAGCCAGCCTGCGCCGGCGTGCACGCGAAGAAACTTGGCACGCGAAGAAAGTTTGGACCGACCGATCATGCCGCATGCTTCTCCCTGGTGGACACCGGATGTCCATGCTGACCGGCGCCCCTTTCTGATCGGGCGCAACCGGATCCAATCGGCGTTGCGGCGGTTTTTCGACGAGCGGGAATTCGTCGAAGTCGATACCGCGAGCCTGCAGGTGTCGCCGGGCAATGAGGCGCATCTGCATGCCTTTGCAACGCAGGCACTCGGCCACGACGGTGCTGCCCAGCCGCTTTATCTCCACACCTCGCCGGAATTCGCCTGCAAGAAACTGCTGGCCGCGGGCGAAAAGCGCATCGCCTGTTTTGCCCATGTCTACCGCAATCGCGAACGCGGGCCGCTGCACCATCCCGAATTCACCATGCTCGAATGGTATCGCGCCGGCGAAAGCTATGCGACGCTGATGCGCGACTGTGCCGAGATTCTCGCCCTCGCCGCCGAGACGACAGGCATGCGCTCCCTCTCCTACCAAGGCAGGACCACCGACCCGTTTCTCGAACCGGAGCGGCTGTCGCTGGCCGAAGCCTTCGAGCGCTTCGCGGGCGTCGATCTGCTCGCCTCGATCGCCGAGGACGGCGGGACGGATCGCGACCGGCTGGCCGCGGCGATGCGGGTTTCTGGCCTCCGCGTCGCCGACGACGACACCTGGGCTGACCTCTTCAGCCGCGTGCTCGTGGAAAAGGTCGAGCCCAATCTCGGCTTCGGCCGGCCCACGATCCTCGACGAGTATCCGACAGCGGAGGCGGCGCTCGCCAGGCCGACGGCGCGAGATCGCCGCGTCGCTGAGCGGTTTGAGCTCTATGCCTGCGGCGTCGAGCTTGCCAATGCTTTCGGCGAACTGACGGATGCTGCCGAACAGCGCCGCCGCTTCGAGCTGGAGATGGCGGAGAAGGCGCGCGTTTATGGCGAAACCTATCCGCTCGACGAAGACTTCCTGTCGGCTCTCGCCATCATGCCCGAGGCGAGCGGCATCGCGCTCGGCTTCGATCGCCTGGCGATGCTGGCGACGGGGGCTTCGCGCATTGATCAGGTCCTTTGGGCGCCGGTGGCGGAGGCAAGCGCATGACTGCGCAGCGCTCCATCAGAACGGCGCGCGAGCTCGTCGACGCTGGCCTCATAGAGCCGGCGGACGAAGAAGCGATCTCGCGCGTGGCGTCGCGCTATGCCGTGTCGGTCAGCCCGGCAATCGCGGATCTCATCGACACTCAGGCCAAGGACGACCCCATCGCCCGGCAGTTTGTGCCGGACGCAGCCGAGCTGACGCTCACGCCGGAAGAGCGCGCCGATCCGATCGGCGACGGTTCGCACAGCCCGGTCACCGGGATCGTCCACCGCTATCCCGACCGCGTACTGCTCAAGGCGGTGCATGTGTGTCCGGTCTATTGTCGTTTCTGTTTCCGTCGCGAAATGGTCGGGCCGCAGGGGCTCGGCACTTTGACGCCGGCCGAACTCGACGCCGCGATCGCTTACATTGAGGACCATTCCGAAATCTGGGAGGTAATCCTCACCGGCGGCGATCCGCTGGTGCTTTCGCCCCGTCGGCTCGGCGAAGTCATGGGGCGGCTCGGCGCGATCGACCACCTCAAGATCGTCCGCTTCCACACACGCGTGCCCGTCGTCGAACCGGAGCGCGTCGACGCCGACCTCGTCGCGGCGTTGAAGGCGAGCGGCAAGGCCACCTATGTGGCACTCCACGCCAACCACCCGCGCGAGCTGACGCCGGAGGCGCGCGCCGCTTCGGCCCGCCTGATCGACGCGGGCATCGTCATGGTCAGCCAGTCGGTGCTGCTCAAGGGCGTCAACGACGATCCGAACGTGCTCGCGGACCTGATGCGCGCATTCGTCGAGACGCGAATCAAGCCCTATTACCTGCATCACCCCGATCTCGCCCCTGGCACCGGCCATTTCCGGCTGTCGATCGAAGAGGGGCAGAAACTCGTCGCTGCACTTCGCGGCCGCGTTTCCGGCCTCTGCCAGCCGACCTACATCCTGGACATCCCCGGCGGCCATGGCAAGGCCGTCATCAACGCAAGCACAATCGCTGCGGAAGGGGGCGGCTGCTACACCATCACCGATTTCCGCGGAAACGAGCACGCCTATCCGCCGAGATCACGGTGACTCTGTAAGGGCCGATCTCCCGAAAAATTCGCGCTGCACGTCACAGGTGCCGACGATCAATCGTCAACTGGTCGAAAGCTTCAATTGACCCCAATGGAGACAGACCATGACCGATATGAAAGCCGTGCGTTACGAACAGGAAATCCCGGATGTGCTCGACGCACTTGCCGAAGTGCACGCGAAAATGGACAGCCACGGCCTCGACCGGACAATCCACCACCTCGTCCAGCTTCGCGCCTCGCAGATCAACCGGTGCGGCTTCTGCGTGAAGATGCATACGAAGGAAGCCCGTGCCGACGGCGAGACGAGCGAACGGCTCGACCGCATTATCGTCTGGGATCAGATCGGCGATTTCTCCGAGCGCGAAAAGGCCGCACTCGCGTGGACCGAGGCCTTGACGGAGCTTGAGCCCCGGACGGATTTCGCAAGCTTGCGTGCTCGGCTTCGCGAGCACTTCAGCGACAATGAGATCGGCGTCATCACGTCGACCGTGGCGATGATCAACCTTTGGAACCGCATCCAGATTTCGAGGCACTGACATGGTCCGCAACGACAAGAGCGACACGTTCGAGGAGGCGCGACCCCGCCTCCTCGGCCTCGCCTACCGCATTCTGGGTTCGCGCGCCGATGCCGAGGATGCGGTGCAGGATACGTTCCTGAAATGGCAGGCGGCCGATCTTTCCGCGATCGAAAGTCCGGCCGCCTGGCTCACCACCGCCTGCACCCGCCGTTGCCTCGATCTGCTGAAATCCGCGCATCGCAAGCGTGTCAACTATGTCGGCGCGTGGCTGCCGGAACCGATCCATACCGCAAGCGACGACAACGTGGAGGAGAAGCTTGCGCTCACTTCCTCGCTCACGACCGCATTCCTGCTGATGCTCGAACGGCTGACGCCCAAGGAGCGGGCTGCCTATCTGTTGCATGAGATTTTCGGCCAACCGTATGACGAGATTGCCGAAACGCTCGACATGCAGGAGGCGACCACCCGCAAGCTGGTCTCACGCGCGAAATCCAATATCGGTGTGGTCCAGACCCGACATGCGACACCGCGCGAACGGCAGGACGAACTCCTCGCCGCCTTCCATGACGCCATTCACGGCGGCAACATCGCCGGCCTTTCGGCGCTGCTGTCGGCCGACGTGAAGCTCACTGCCGACGGTGGCGGCAAGGCCGCGACCGTGCTCGGCATTCTTTCCGGCAAGGAGACCGTCGTGGCCTTCATCGCCGATCGACTCACCGAATACTGGTCGCACTACCGGTGGGAAACTGCTGAGCTCAATGGCGGACGAGGCATCGTACTTAGGGGCGATGGCGACGATGTCGCCGCGACGGTTTCCTTCGGCTACGACCACGACGGCCGGGTCGCCGATATCTTCATCGTCCGCAATCCGGACAAGCTCGCTCATCTTGACGACGCAACCGTCCATTGAGACGGTGACCCATCAACGAGGCTCGACATATGCTCGACAAGACCAAGAAGGCCGCGACCGCATCCGATGCCGGCTGGCTCACCCTTTTCTCCGGCGGAAACGCCATCCATTCGCTTGTTCTGAGCGGCGGCGTCGCGCTGCACGCACTCAATATCTATATCGTCACGACCGTCATGCCCTCGGTCGTGCGGGACATCGGCGGGCTCGACTATTATGCCTGGAGCACGACGCTTTTCGTTGCCGCATCCATTCTCGGTGCGGCACTCTCGGCGCGGCTGCTCGCTCGGGCCGACGCCGGGGGCGCCTATGCCGTCGGTGCACTGGTCTTCGGACTTGGCTCGTTCGCGTGCGCCCTCGCCCCGGGCATGCCGTTGCTGCTTACCGGCCGCGCAATCCAGGGCTTCGGCGGCGGACTTCTCTACGCGCTCGCCTATGGCGTCATCTGCATGGTCTTCCCGGCCGCACTCTGGGCCCGCGCGATCGGACTCATATCCGCCACCTGGGGCACGGCGACGCTCGTCGGCCCGGCCGTTGGCGGCGTGTTTGCCGAATATGGCGCGTGGCGGGCTGCCTTCTGGTCGCTGCTGCCCCTGACGGCGGTGCTCGCCACCCTCGCTCTCTCGACTCTGCCGCGGACGACCTCAGGCGCGCGCGGTCCGCTGCCACTGACGCAACTCACGCTGCTCATCGGTATTGTCCTGGTGCTTTCGGTGAGCGGCACCCTCACGGCGACCGCCGAACAGATCGCCGGCGTCAGTGCCGCGCTCATTCTCTTCGCGATGCTCGTTGCCAGCGAACGCAGCGCGGCAGCGCGGCTGTTGCCGCAGGGCACCCTCAATCCTCGCTCGCCGCTCGCGGCGCTCTATGCGACCATTGCATTGGCGATGATCGGCATGCAGCCGGAGATTTACGTTCCCTATCTGCTGCAGGAACTGCACGGGCGGTCTCCCCTCGTTGCCGGCTACATTGCCGCGTTGATGGCGCTCGGCTGGACAGCCGGGTCGATGACGAGCGCGCATTGGGAGGGCCGCCGCGCTCGCAAGACCATTGCTGCCGGCCCGTTCTTCGGCCTTGCCGGTCTCCTGGCGATCGCCGCTTTCATGCCGATCACCGCGGCTGGCTTTGCCGCGATCGCGGTGCCACTGTGCCTCGGGATCGCTGCAGTCGGCTTCGGCATCGGGCTCGCCTGGCCGCACATCGTCACGGCGGTCTATGCCGCGGCGCCCGCTGGCGAAGAGGAAAAGGCGGCAGCGTCGATCACGACGATCCAGCTCTTCGCCGCATCGCTCGGCGCCGCACTTGCCGGCATGACAGCCAACCTGGCAGGGATTGGCGAGGGCACGACGGAGGGCGCCACCTCAGCCGCGATCTGGCTCTTTGGGCTCTTCTCACTCGCACCGGCCCTGGGCATCGCCTCCGCCCGGAGGACGGTTGGCGGAAGCTCAAATCGACATACGCAGAACCAAGAAATGCATTAGAGATACCGGCCTGGTGCTCGCCGAGGACCGCAGCAACTGGAGCGTTGCCGAGGCGGCGCGTATGACGCCCCCTTGCGCAGATCGCGCTTCAGGTGCTCGAGGCGATGCCGATGCTGCCGCCGATTGGGCGCCTGCTTCGATATCGATTTTGATGCGTTGTTGGCGATCAAGGAAAAGGGGCCGCGCGGCCCCTTTTCGGATCGGTGATTTTGCGGATCAGCCCTGTTTGATTGGGGCAATCGAGATTTCGACGCGGCGGTTTTGCGCACGGCCGGCCTCGGTGGCGTTGGATGCGATCGGCCGCTCCATGCCATAGCCCATGGTCGAAATGCGGCGCTGGTCGATGCCGCGGCTGCCGAGGAAGTTGGCAACCGAAGCCGCGCGGCGCTCGGAGAGAGCCTGGTTGTGGGCGGCGCTGCCGGTCGAATCGGTGTGGCCGTCCACGTCGATCAGCGTCCGGTTGAACTTGCGCAACACGATCGCGACCGAGTCAAGCGTCGAATAGAAGGCCGGCACCACCTGATCGCGGTCGGTCGCGAAGGTGATGTTCGACGGCATGTTGAGGATAATGCGGTCACCGGCGCGCGTCACCGACACGCCCGTGCCCTGCAGTTGCGCACGCAGTTCCGATTCCTGCTGGTCCATGTAGTTGCCGACCAGACCGCCGCCGAGCGCACCGATGCCGGCGCCAACGAGCGCGGCATCACGCCGTCCCGCGGCACTGCCGCCGACCAGAAGGCCGGTCGCCGCGCCAAGGCCCGCGCCAATCAGCGCACCGCCCGCCGTATTAGACATCTTCTGTTCGCCCGTGTAGGGATCGGTGGTGGTGCATCCGGAAAGGTAAACGGCCGCAATGGCCAGGATGGCGCATTTCTTGATCATCGAATCGATTGTCCCCATTGGTGCTCGAAATGCTTCATACTATCGATTAAGGCAGCAAGATGAAGAGGCATTCCGTTCTCCCTGGAACCGGCGGAATGCACCATAATGTTGCACGCCGGCAACGGTCGCGGCAGCTCGATAAAACCGTCGCCTGACGCCATATTGCTGTCCAGAGCGCCCGCTAACCGATCCTTCACATGCCCGTGTTATACGGGGCCACTGCATGGTTTCTTGGACAAAACCATGCAGCAGATTAGAGCGTTACAGCGACCTTTGTGCGTCTGAAAGACTGCGCTGTAAGGGGTCAGACAAGCGGGGACGACAGCATGGCGGTCGAGTTCGGCGACACGGAACGCAATCTCAGCGACACGCTGAACGACATGATCGCCTCGATCAGAGGCAATACGATCACGCTGCGCGAGCTGATGATCGGAATCGGCGAGCACGGCTTTCTGCTGCTTTGCGCATTACTGACCCTGCCGTTTTTGATTCCCGTTTCGATTCCGGGCGTCAGCACCGTGTTCGGTGCGGCAATCATTCTTATCTCGCTGGCGATCACACTCAATCGCCTGCCCTGGCTGCCGCAACGCATCCTTGACAGGCAGATCGAAACCGAGAAGCTCGTGCCGACGCTCAAAAAGGGAGCCGCTCTCGTCTCCAAGCTCGACCGTTTCGTGCGGCCGAGGCTGCGGTTCCTGACGCAAGGCGCCGTCATGAACCGCTTCAATGGGCTGATGATCATGGCCGGCGGTGTGCTCCTGATGTTTCCGCTCGGACTGATTCCGCTGTCGAACACGCTGCCCGGCATCGCCATCCTGCTCTTATCGCTAGGTATCATCCAGCGCGACGGCCTGATGGTGGCCGCGGGCTATCTTTTCCTTGTCGCGACCACGATCTATTTCGCCGTTCTCGCCTACGTAGCACTTGCCGCCGGCCAAGGACTCTCCAGCTTCTTCGTATCGTGAGCGGCGGAAATCCGCCGAGATACGTGGCGGGCTATAACCAGCTCTGCCGCGAGAAACTACAGCGCCGCGCGTTAGACGCGCAAAGACGCTATAGCACTTTTGATTGCTGCATGTTTTTATCCTTAAATCGGCCAGGGTTTAGGAAGACATGAAGTAGGGAAGGATCATGGCGAGCGTATTGATCGTCGGCGGCGCCGGCTTCATCGGATCGCATGTGGTGGTGCGCTGTCTGGCGGCTGGGCACGACGTCCACGTGCTGGCTCGTCCTCAGACGAGCTTGCATCGTCTGCAGGAGGTTCAGGGCAAGATCCAACTTCACCTTCTGCACCTCGACGAGCATGAAGCTCTTCAGCGCTGCTTTGCAGAGGCAAAGCCCGATTGCGTCTTTCATCTCGCCGTGTCGACCAGGCGCAAGGAAGAGCCGGGACTCGGTGATGCCTTCGGGAGCGTCAAGGAGGATTTGCTCGGCCTCTTGTCGGTGATCGCAGCGGCGGCAGAAGCGCGTCCGGCACCGCGTATCTTCATTCGTGCCGGCTCCCTGGCAGCCTACGGCAGAGCGCCCGCTCCGCATGCGGAGTGGCAACGAGAAATGCCTAGCACAACCTATGCCGCAGGGCTGGTGTCCGGCGCACATTACGTCGAGGCGCTGCAACCACGGCTTCCTTTTCCCGTCATCACGGCGCGGCTTTCACTCATCTACGGGCCTTCCCAATCGGAAGATTTCCTCATTCCGTCACTGATTCGACGGTGTCTTGCGGGTGACCGGTTTACAGTGCGCCGCCCCAGCGAGCGTCGCGATCTGCTTTTCGTCGACGACGCGGTGGATGCCTTGCACCGTCTGTCAGAGACTTCCGCGCGCGGTGGATCGATTATCAACATCGCCTCGGGCCATGCGCCAACCATGCGGGAGACAGCTCTGGCGATCCTGGCCGCAACCGGCGCCGATCCGGCACTTGTCGACTTCCATCCTGCCGACAGATCAAGAGACGTCGACCTGTGTCCGTCACCGGTCCTGGCAGAGGAGCTCATCGGCTGGAAGGCCCGTGTCTCCTTGCAGCAGGGCATCGAACAGACCGTCGCCTGGTGGAAACAGGAGCTTGCGGCTAGCCCGGGTTAGACACTACATGGCCGCGCGTCTTATCAGACGCGCAAAGGACGCCGTAGCACTTTGAATTGCCGCATGTTTTTGTTTTTAGATCAGGTACGATTTAAGGACATATGCAGCGGGCAATTTCAGGCAGTTAAACCGTTGCGCGCCAGGAACTGCACTAAAGCGCCAGATGTTTGTAGAAGAAGGTTGTGCTGCAATAGCGGCCGTCCGGCATCAGCGCATAGTCGGGAACGACGCCGGCGCGCAGCCAGCCGAGGCGGTCATAGATCGCCTCCGCCGGCTCACCGGTGGCGGTGTCGAGGACCAGCACCCGCCGGCCGCGCTTCACGGCCTCGGCCTCCGCTTTCTCCATCAGCCGGCGCGCAAGACCGAGGCCGCGCGCATCCCGGTGGACGAGCAGTTTCTTGATGTCGGCGCGGTGCGGCTGGTTGGGCATCGTAGCGATGCCGAGTTGCACGGTACCGACCACTCGGCCATCGACATCGGCAACGATCAGCACCGCTTCGTCTCGGGCGACGGCGGCGCAAACCGCCTTCCAGAAAGGCAAGGCATCCTGCGGCGCGAAAGGCTGCATGAACCCGACCGACGCGCCACCCTCGACGCAATCGGAAAGGACTTCGGCAAGCGCCGGCAGAGCGGCATGGGTTTCTTCTTCGCAGAGCACGCGGATGTTTATCTCAGGCATGGCTAGACCCTGGTGCGGCAGAGAATGACGGCGTAGTGGGCCGGTTCGTCATGAGGGTTATGAAAAACGTGCGCCTCTTCCAGTCCCATGAAGAGGCAGTCGCCCGCCTCGAGCAGGTGGGATCCGCCCTCCATCATCAGTTCGAGCCGGCCGGAAAAGAGCCAGAGATGCTGCGTAATGCCGCGATCCGCCGGCTGACGTTCGAAGACTACCCGGGCCTGGGGCGGAAACGTGACCTCGACGATATCGACTGGCGATCCGACGCCTTCGGGCGAAACAGACCGGCGCAGGTAACCGCTTTCCGGATCACGCCAAAGCCGCTGATCCGCTCGCCGCGCGACCGGCGATGCATCCTTCGCCTCGAAGGCGAAGAGCGCCGAAAGCGTCGTGCCGAGCGCGCTGCAAAGCTTCGCCAGGAGTTGCGCGGTCGGGCTCGTTTCGCCGCGTTCGATGCGCGATATCATCGCCCGGCTGACGCCGGAGCGGGTCGCGAGATCGTCGAGCGTCAGCGCCTGCTCGGTTCGCAGTTGCCGCACCCGTTCGCCGATAGCCTGTTCAAGTGGATCGTTGAGCTTTTCCATTATTCGAGATTGCATTTCTCATATAGTGGAGTCAAGACACTATCGAACCGCCAAAATAAATTTCGCCTATGCCGTTTTGACGACAACGCGCCGGAGCGTCAGGCGCTATGGTTGCGGGCGAGCGGTTAACTCGCAAAGGCATTTTTCTTCAATAGTTTAGGAATCTCTTGTCGAGGGGGTAGCATGGACATCGCGGAAGCCAGGCACGGATCCCCTTCCTCGCTCATGTCGATCGCCAGCATCGTTGCCTCGATGACGGCGGTCGCGATCGGCAACGGCATGATGCTCGCCTATGTCCCCTTTGTACTGACACGATCCGAGGCGCCAGACTGGGTTCCGGGCGCCGCGGTAACCGCCATCGCCTTCGGCGGGCTCCTCGGCTGCATAATGGCGGGACCGCTGATCCGCCGCGTCGGCCATGCACGGGCTTTCTCCTGTTCAATGGCGCTCGTGATCCTTGCCGCCGTGCTGATCAGTCTCGGCGTCCACCCGCTTCTCTGGATCTTTGCCCGCGGCCTCTATGGCGCTGCCGCCAATACCAACTTCATCATCACCCAAAGCTGGCTGAACCACGCGAGCGACAATCATTGGCGCGGCAAGGCCATGGCGCTGTTCTACATGGCCTATGTCATCGGGCTTGGAGCCGGCGCATGGCTTTTCGGCCGCATTCCCGTCGATGGTAATCTCGCGCCGATCGTGACGATCTTCTTCACGGCTATCGCCATCCTGCCGATCGGGCTGACGCGCCTGCCGACGCCGCCGACGCCCGGCAAGGTCAGCATCGACTTCGCCCTGGCCTGGCGCAACTCTCCCGTCGCCTTGATCGGCGTGCTCGCCTCCGGTGGCCTCTCGATGCTGGTGCAGGGCTTCACGCCGATTTATGCAGCCGCCAATGCGGTCAGCCAGACAAACGTAGCGACGCTGATGTTCGTCATGCAATTCGGCCTGCTCGTCATCCAGTATCCGATGGGCGCGCTTTCCGACCGCATCGACCGGCGCATCGTCCTCATCGCCACCTGCGCTCTGATCGTGGCGGCGGGGCTCGCCGCACTCGTCGCTTCCTTCGACAGCCTTCTCCTGCTGATCCTCGTCTTCGCTCTCTTTGCCGGCGCCGTGGAGACGGTCTATTCCATCGCCAATGCGCACGCGAACGACCGCACTGACCCGGCCGATTTCGTCCCGCTCGCCAGCACGATGCTCGTCGCCTGGTCGACGGGGGCGACGGTCGTGCCGATGCTCGTCACCGCGTTGACTCCCGCCTTCGGTGCGCAGCTATTCATCCATGCGACAATCCTGGTGGCTATCCTCTATGCGGTGTTCGTGCTGGTCCGCCTGCGCATACGCGAGCGCGTGCCTCCACAGCTCTGCGATACGTTCGAGCTCAGGAGCGCGCAGGTGCCGAATGCACGCGCCTTCGCCGAGGTCAAAGCCGGAGGCGGATTAGCCACGCCACGGTCGGATTTATAGTGAACGAAGCCTTCATTTCCCGCTTTGCGCTGCCTGATCGCGCTGCTATATGCGGCCCATGAGCACAACATCTTCCAAGACGCCCCTGTCGCATATCCGCAACTTCTCGATCGTGGCCCATATCGATCACGGCAAATCGACGCTTGCCGACCGGCTGATCCAGTCAACCGGAGGTCTTGCCGAGCGCGAAATGTCCGAGCAGGTGCTGGACAGCATGGATATCGAGCGCGAGCGCGGCATCACTATCAAGGCGCAGACCGTACGCCTGCACTACAAGGCCGATGACGGTGAAACCTATGTGTTGAACCTCATCGACACGCCCGGCCACGTCGACTTCGCCTATGAAGTCTCGCGCTCGCTTTCAGCCTGCGAGGGCTCGCTGCTCGTCGTCGATGCCAGCCAAGGGGTCGAAGCTCAGACGCTTGCCAACGTCTACCAAGCGATCGACAACAACCACGAGCTGGTCACGGTGCTCAACAAGATCGACCTGCCGGCCGCCGAACCGGATCGGATCAAGGAACAGATCGAGGAAGTGATCGGCATCGACGCTTCAGACGCCGTGCTGATCTCGGCCAAGACGGGCCTCGGCATTCCGGACGTGCTCGAGGCGATCGTCCATAAGCTGCCGGCGCCGAAGAGCTCGGGTGGCGAAAAGGCACCGCTGAAGGCGTTGCTCGTCGACAGCTGGTACGACACCTATCTCGGCGTCATGGTTCTCGTGCGCATCATCGACGGAGTGCTGACCAAGGGCCAGACCATTCGCATGATGGGCACCGGCGCCAAATACACGATCGAACGCGTCGGCGTGCTGACGCCGAAGATGGTCGCAATGGATTCGCTCGGGCCCGGTGAGATCGGCTTCATCACTGCCTCGATCAAGGAAGTGGCCGATACCCGCGTCGGCGATACGATCACAGAGGACAAGCGCCCGACTTCGGAGGCGCTGCCGGGCTTCAAGCCCGCGCAGCCGGTGGTGTTCTGCGGCCTCTTCCCGGTCGATGCGGCCGATTTCGAGGAACTGCGCGGCGCCATGGGCAAGCTCAGGCTCAACGATGCCTCGTTCTCGTTCGAGATGGAATCCTCCGCCGCCCTCGGCTTCGGCTTCCGCTGCGGCTTCCTCGGGCTCCTGCACCTCGAGATCATCCAGGAACGGTTGTCGCGCGAGTTCGACCTCGACCTGATCGCGACCGCTCCCTCGGTCGTCTATCAATTGACGATGACGGACGGCACCGAGAAAGAGTTGCACAACCCGGCCGACATGCCGGACGTCGTCAAGATCTCCGAATTCCGCGAGCCTTGGATCCGGGCAACGATCCTGACGCCGGACGAATATCTCGGCGGCATCCTGAAGCTCTGCCAGGACCGGCGCGGCATCCAGACGGAACTGACCTATGTCGGCAACCGGGCGATGCTCACCTACGACCTGCCGCTCAACGAAGTGGTCTTCGATTTTTACGATCGCCTGAAGTCGATCTCCAAGGGCTACGCCTCGTTCGACTATAACCTTTCCGACTATCGCGAGAGCGACCTCGTCAAGATGTCGATCCTCGTCAACGGCGAGCCGGTCGATGCGCTCTCGATGCTCGTCCACCGCTCGGCCGCGGAAAAGCGCGGCCGCGTCATGTGCGAAAAATTGAAAGACCTGATCCCGCAGCACATGTTCCAGATCCCGATCCAGGCCGCAATCGGTGGCCGCATCATCGCCCGCGAAACGGTGCGGGCGCTGAGAAAGGACGTGACGGCGAAATGCTACGGCGGCGACGCCACCCGCAAGCGCAAGCTTCTGGAAAAGCAGAAGGAAGGCAAGAAGCGCATGCGCCAGTTCGGCAAGGTGGAGATCCCGCAGGAAGCGTTTATCGCGGCGCTTAAGATGGGCGACGAGTGAGCGTTTTCCTTCCAGAAGGGATGCGCATATACTGTGCGCATCTTTGCTGGAACGACTATGACACGATCACCTCATGGCCGCGATACCCTCGATCGAGCTCGACGAAATGGTCTCCGACCTATCAAGCCAGCGACGATATCGTCACAGCCACGGATTTTGCATTCCGAGGCTTCTGATACGCACTGCAGGTCCATCGATCGTCGCTAAAGAAGATAGCGCTTCGATATCCTATCCATGGGCCGACCGTCCTTCAGCGGCACGGCCTTCTCGACCTTGTAATCTACGAAGCCCATTTTCGCATAGTAGGCGAGCCCACCGGAGTTGTCGGCGCGGATCGTGGCATTGATGGCGTTGAAGCCGGCGGCGCGTGCGTGTGCCTTGGTGGCCGCAAAGAGCGCCGTTCCGGCACCGCGAACCTTCGCATGAGGCCGGGCAAAAGTTCCGATATCCACCCAACCATCCGGAAGGCCGTCCCAGCGCTCCAATCCCTGAAACGCGCAAGGCCGGCCGTCGGCATCCTCGGCCACATAGCAACTGACGAAGCCCGGGCCGGTAAGAAAATGGGCCGTGAAGCTCTCGTGAGTGAACGGCGTTTCGTGGGCGGTGGTGCCGCCGATCCGAATGATCTCGTTCAGCAAGGCACAAAGCGCTGGCACGTCCTCGGAACGCGCTGGACGGACATATATCTCGAAGTCATCGGCCATTGACAAAAGCCCCCGTTCTTTCTTCAAGCGTCACCGCCGAACCCGTGCCGGGTTCCCCACGACGGTCACTCCAACCGGCACATCGCGCGTCACCACCGCGCCCGCGCCGACGATCGCGCCGTCGCCGATCGTCACCCCGGCGAGAATGATCGCGCCGCCGCCGATCCAGACGTTCTCGCCGATCGTCACGGGGCGGGCGATTTCCAGCCCTTCGCGACGCAGCACCGGATCCTTGTGGTGCTCGGCGCAATAGATCTGCACGCCCGGTCCCAGCATCGTATCGCTGCCGATGACGACGGGCGCGCTGTCAAGGATGGTGCAGCCGGCGTTCAGGTAGACGCGGGCGCCGAGCTCAATGTTGATGCCATAAGAGCAATGGAATGGCGCCTCCACGAAGGCGTCGGCGGCTACACCGGCAAAGAGCGCCCTCAAGGCCAGGGCGAGGCTGCCTCGCTCGACAGGCGGCAACGTGTTGTGCAGGTAAACCGCCTTGCGCGCTCGATCGCGCAATTGGTCGAGTTCCGGATCGAGGCAGCGGTACCACTCACCCGCCGCCATCTTTTCACGCTCGCTTCCCGTCATGGGCGCGCCTGTCCTTTCGCCTTGGCATAGGCGCGATCGCGCCGCTCCAGGCTCTCTTTCGGCCAGAGCGCCTGCATGTCGTAATATTCCTCAAAAGCCTTGGCGCCCGCCGGCAGCGCCACCCAGTTGAGTTTCGAGCGTGTGTAGATGTGTACGTCCGGCGGAAATTCCGACGGCCGGTCGAGCGTTGCGACGCGGACGAAGGACAGCCATTTGCGCCGGCCGTAGTCGCTCCAGAGCGCTGACTGGCAGTCGGCGCAGCGATAGACGTCGTGCGGGCGGCCACTGTCGGTCGGCAGCGTGACCATCATAGGCTCGCCCTTCAGCAGTTCGACGCTTTCCGCCTCGATAAGGCCGTTCAACACAAAGGCGCTACCCGTCTGGCGCTGGCAATCGCTGCAGTGGCAGCAATGGACGAACATCGGCCGCGCCTTCAGCCGGTAACGGATGCGCCCGCAAAAGCAGCCGCCTTCGATCGCTTCGCTCATGACCAAACCTCCTCCGCCATCACGAGATCGCATTACCGCGGGTGGCCCGAAAACGCAGCCGGCGCGCCCGCGCCCTGCCGTCCCGTCAAGCTCTTTCCTTGCATGGGCTAGGTTGACCACGGCCGCCGCCACCGTTCAAGAGGCGAATAGCGGCCTTGACTTCGCCGACGAACTTTCCGACCTTTGGGCCATGCCGACGCTCGCGATCCATTTCCGTTGTTCTTTCCGGGTCTGCCCTATCGCAGGAAACTGACCCCGGCCCGGATGCGTGCGCTCTCCGGGGAAGGGGAGCCTTTCGCATCGAGACCGTCTGCGGCTATTCCACAGACTTCCGTGCGGCGAGCGCAACAAACATTTCATTGGAACTCATCGGGGCGCAAGAACGCTGCCGCACTTTGAATTGCCGCGTGTTTTTCTCCTTTGAGGGAACATGTGGTGCAAGGCGACCAAGCGCCCAAACACGGATCTCATCATGGCGGACAAAGCAACCCGCAGGAAACTTCCACCGATTATCATCAATGCCGAGGACCATGCGCGCCTTACCGCACTTGCCGTGTCGGCGCTCGACCGCATGCCCGAGGTCGCCGAAGCGCTGCTTTCGGAACTCGAACGGGCCCGTGTCGCCACACATGATTTGCCGAAGGACAGCGTGCAGATGGGCTCGACCGTTGCTTTCGATGCAGACAATGGCTTCGCCAAGGAAGTGACGCTGGTCTACCCCGGGGAGGCCGATATCGAAGCTGGCAGAATTTCGGTGTTGACGCCGATCGGCGCGGCGCTGATCGGTCTTTCCGTCGGACAGTCGATCGACTGGCTCGACCGGGCGGGAAAGGCGCATCGCATGACGATCCGCAGCGTCGCCCGATAATCTATATCGCGAGGAGGAGGGACGCGGCCGGGGAGCGGCCGCGTCAACACCCATGAGATCAGAACTGTTTGCCGAGCTTGGCGTCTACCGACTGGTTGTTGGCGCCACGGATGACAAAGAAGAAAGTGATTGCCGCCCAAAGGATCGATTTCTCGGCGCCGCCGAGCCCCTGGCCCTGCACGAAACCGTGGAAATAGACGGTGACCAGCAGCACGATGGTGGCCGCGAAAGCGGCGGGGCGGGTCAGAAAGCCGATGGCGATGAAAATGCCGCCGAAAAATTCGGTAGCGGAAAGCAGCGGCGACCAGAAAACGCCGGGATAGAAGCCCAGACCTTCCACCATGCCAACGGCGCCGAAGGGATCGAGGATCTTGCCGTAACCGTGGGTGACGAGCAGCGCACCCGCAAGCACGCGCAGCAGCGTTTCGGCGAAGGTGTCGAGCGGCAGGTAAATCTTTTCGAGTGCCGGCAGGATTGCGCGCGGGCGGCCGGTCGTAGCGGTGGTGTCGGTCATGATTTCCTCGGGAATCGGTTGCAATGCAGCAATTCTCTTGCCGGGCGCCAATCGCAATTCAAGGCTCCCTCCGATAAAAACATGACTATAAAAGTTGACATGTATGTGATGTGAGCGTGAAGGGGCGGTTGTTGCGACCCCGACGCGCCGATATGTTTGAACCCGATGTAAAGCAGGAAACATGAGATGAGCGAAAAGCCTCGCGTCACGATCCTTTACTGCACCCAGTGCAACTGGCTGCTGCGCGCCGGCTGGATGGCACAGGAGCTGCTGTCGACCTTTGGCGACGCGCTCGGCGAAGTCGCGCTGATCCCCGGCACTGGCGGCAATTTCGAGATCCGCGTCGATGGCGAGCTCGTCTGGGAGCGCAAGAGCGATGGCGGCTTTCCCGGCCCGAAGGAGTTGAAGCAGCGGATCCGCGACGTGATCGAGCCGGAGCGCGATCTCGGCCATGTCGACAGGAGTTGAGCCTGGACTTCGGCGTGCTCTCCGGCGTCTTTGCCGCGGCCTTCCTGTCGGCGACCTTGCTCTTCGGTCTTTCGGAGGCGGCAATCGTCGCAGCAGCGCTTGCTGGCGAGACTAGTCGCACCGGCCTCTTCCTGGCGGCGACCGCGGGCAATGTCCTCGGCGCCGTCGTCAATTTCGCGCTCGGCCGCTTTCTTATCCGATTTGAGGACCGCCGCTGGTTTCCGGTTTCGCCGCCTGCGCGGCGGAAGGCCGAATCGCTGTTTCAGCGCTATGGCCGACCCGTTTTGCTTTTTTCGTGGCTGCCGGTCGTCGGCGATCCCCTGACGCTCGTCGCCGGGCTGCTTAGGACGCCGCTCACACTCTTTCTGATCTTCGTGACGCTCGGCAAGGCGGCGCGCTATGCCGCCGTCCTGTGGCTGACCCCGTGAACATCAGCTGTGGGCGAAGATATCCGTTTCTTCCCAGCCAAGCAGATCGAGCTTGGCGCGTGTCGGGAGGAAGGCGAAGCAGGCCTCGGCATGCTCCATGCGGCCATCGCGCAGAAGGCGTGCCGTCAACTTGTCGCGCAGCGCATGCAGGTGAAGCACGTCGGAGGCTGCATATTCCAGCTGTGCCGGTGAGAGGATCTCGGCCGCCCAATCCGAGGACTGCTGCTGCTTGGAAATGTCGATGTCGAGCAATTCCTTGAGATTGTCCTTGAGCCCGTGCCGATCGGTGTAGGTGCGCGTCAGTCGCGAGGCGATCTTGGTGCAGAAGACGGGCGTCGTCGTGACGCCGAAGGTGTAGAAGAGTACGGCGATATCGAAGCGGCCGAAGTGGAAGATCTTCTGGCGCGCCGGATCGGCGAGCATCGCAACGAGGTTCGGCGCTTCTCTCTGCCCGGCGGCAATGCGGATCACGTCGGCAGTACCGTCACCCGGTGAAAGCTGCACCACGCACAACCGGTCGCGGCGGGGGATGAGGCCGAGCGTTTCCGTGTCGATGGCGATAGCGCCCGTGTAGCGAGCCGCATCGGCCGCGGAAATATCGCCTTCGTGGAACCGTATTGTATTCGCCATCGAAAATCCCCAGATCAACTAGCCAAATGAATTGGAACACAGTTGGCCTATAGCGCAAGTTTGCCGGAGGCAATACCGTACGTTCTCCCGTCCGGTCCTGCCGATCCCCTCCTGAGAAAGCCTGAGAGCATGATTTCGCTTCGATCCGTCCTGGTGCCTGCCTGCGCCGCCTTCCTCCTGGCGATCTCGACGGCCGCTGCGCTCGCGACAGAAAGCGCGCCGCAGTTCGCCCAAACCTACTATGACCTTCCGGGCGTTCGCGCCGAGGATCCGCTGCGCGATCCGCCGAGGGTGGCTTGCGAGCAGGTCTTCGTCGATCGCTGGGCGCCATTCGAGTCCTCCCGCGGGCCGGGCTACGACACGGTCTACAAGTGCCGTGAAGGCGACGGCCCGGCCTTCCGGGGAAGTCGATTGCCGCCCTCGCTCGAACGGCAGAAGCGCGGCCTGAACTATTAGTCGGCTGTATCCTGTTTTGGATCGGACAACAGTTCATGGCCGGTTCGCCCGATGACGCCGGTAAGCCACGAGATGCCGGGCTATCGTAAGCATTTGCTTACCTTTTGAACCGAGGCAGTATTTGGCTCACCAGCTCCTGCGGCTCGCCAATTAACAAGTTCTATGCAAAGACCGTGCAATGCTGCAAAGATTGACGGCGAACTTACAGACGGGACTGAAACGCATGCGCGGCTCCGACGAGAACAGGCATCCCGCGATCTGGACGCATTCTCTCCGATCCCTGTTCGCCCTCGTGATGGTTGCCATGCTCATCGTGGTATCCACCACGCTGGTCGGCCTTGATTACCGCCGGTCACGCAATGCCGCGATTGAAGATGCCGAAGCGAGCATGCGCGCCTTCGTCGGCCGTCTCGTCGATCGGCTCGGGGTCCTTTCCGGCGACACATCGGCATTGGTCGGCCTTGTGGCATCGGTGGCCAATTCCTTTCTCGTGCCTCCGCCGGAGCGCCTGAACGACAAGATTGCGATCCTTCGCGAAGGCATCATGCGGTCTCCGCATATCGATGGCGTCTATGTGGGCTATCCAGATGGCACGTTCTTCCAAGTCGTCGATCTGGCAATGCCGGCATGGCGCATGGCGCTCGATGCGCCGCGCGGCGCGATGCTTGCGGTCCGCTCCATGGAAAAGGATGACCAAGGAAAGCCGGTCAACCGCGTCTTGTTCCTCGATGCAGCCGGCGGTCAGTTCGCCGAACGCCGATCGACGCCGACTGGCTTCGATCCGCAAACGCGCCCCTGGTATCAGGCAGCCGTCGACGGGAAGGCTCCCGTATCGACCGGACCCTACGAAATGGCCACGACCGGCAAGCTGGGAATGACCATATCGCAAGCGCATCACGGAAACGGAAAGATCGTCATCGGCGCGGACGTCGTTCTCGACACGATCACTGACTTCCTCTCTCGCGAGCGGCTTACCGACGGTTCCGTTTCGTTCGTTCTCGACGCGGTCGGACGGCCGATCATCCACTCCGATCCCGCCATGATGCAGCGTATCATGGCCGCAAAACAGAAGTATGACCCGGTCGCTGCGCCGCAAAACGATCCCCTCATCGAAAGCATCCGGCTCAACCCGCCGCCACCGGGCAAGGCGAGCTTCGTCGACGTCGGTGATCGCACCTATCTTGTCGTGGTGACCCCGCTGGCGTCGGCCTTGCTGCTTTCCGGCCACAGGGTCGTCGTCGCCGCCCCTCTCGACGAACTAATGGCGACCGCCAACGCCGCCCTGCTCCAGGGCCTCGCGGTTTCGGGTGCCGTCGTGGTGCTTGCCGTCCTCAGCGCTCTCGTTCTCGCCCATCTGATCACGAAGTCTCTGCACCAACTAACCGCCAGCGCCAACCGGCTGCAGGATCTGGACTTTACGACACCGATCGACGTGCCGTCGCACGTCACGGAAATCTCGACGCTCAACGGCGCGATGAACAAGGCCCGCGACGCGATCTTCACCTTCGCGCTCTACGTGCCCAAGGAACTGGTGCGCCGAGGCATCGAATCCGGGCAATTCAGCGGCCGCGCCGGCTGGCGTCAGGAAGTGACGGCGCTTTTTACCGACATCTACGATTTCACCACCATTAGCGAGCGCCACGCGCCGGAGGAGGTGGTGGCGATGCTTTCGGAATATTTCGATATTTTCAGCG
Source organism: Ensifer sp. IC4062 (assembly GCF_020193575.1). Taxonomy (GTDB): domain Bacteria; phylum Pseudomonadota; class Alphaproteobacteria; order Rhizobiales; family Rhizobiaceae; genus Sinorhizobium. Next base: position 109,871 of record NZ_JADYVD010000001.1, on the reverse strand, counting down.
AAACTGTGCATGCCCACAACGGCACCATCATCCAGTTCCTCGGCGACTCGGTTTTCGCGATGTGGAACGCGCCGGTCGCCGACGAACGCCACGCCGAACACGCCTGTCGCTGCGCCCTCGCCGTCGAGGAGAGGCTGCAGGCGTTCAACGAAAAACAGAAGACAAAGGGGCTTCCGGAGTTCCGCACCCGCTTCGGCATTCATACCGGGACGGCGGTTGTCGGCAGCGTCGGCGCGAAGGAGCGGCTGCAGTATACGGCGATGGGCGACACGGTGAATGTCGCCTCCCGGCTTGAGGGCATGAACAAGAATTACGGCACGACGATTATGGCGAGCGGCGCGGTCGTGGCACAATGTCGGGACGTCATCACCTTCCGTCCGCTCGGCTCCGCCCAAGCCAAGGGGCGGGAGACGGCCCTCGATGTCTATGAGGTGCTGAGTGCGACCCCGGTCGGGCTGAAAATGGATGAAGCGCAGACCGGAACTGCGGCCTAGGTGTCGTCAAGACCGCACTCGCCAGACAACAAAAAAGCCCGGCTGACCGGGCTTTTTTTTGCGTCTCATGACCGCGCGAGGCAGTCTGAAATCGGAACTTGGTGCCCAGAAGAGGACTCGAACCTCCACGCCTCGCGGCACAGGTACCTGAAACCTGCGCGTCTACCAATTCCGCCATCTGGGCGACGGACCGGCATGTAAAAGGCCCGGGCCGAAGTGTCAACAGGCATTTTGAAGTTTTCGTGCCGGATCCCGAAAAAGCGCCGGGAGTGGAGCCGCTTCGTCGTGCGCTCCCTTCCGTCGGTCAGAGCATTCCAACCGGGCAAAGATGGGACAAGAATTTCAGTGACACGAGTGCGGGAGAGGCGCATGCTTCCTCCGACGGCTGATCGGCGCGGAAAATCCGCGGTTGAGCACGCGTGCGCGCGACCCGACGTCATGGAATAATCCAACCAAAACAAACGTCTATGGAGCGGGGACAAACCGGAAAGCACGTCTTTCGGAAAGTGAGGAAAAAATGACGGGATTTCGGAATTTCGTTATGAGCTGCGCGCTGGCGGCCGCCTCCATGATTCCCCCTGTCGCGGCTGTCCAGGCCATGCCGCGTCCGGTGCTCGACGTCGAGCGACCCGCAGATGTTCAGACCGTTACCCATCGCGGCCGGGGCTATTATCCCCGCTGGCGGGGTGGCTACTATGGCGGCTGGCCGGGCTATCATCCCGGCTATCGCCGGGCCGGCATCAGCTTCTATTTCGGCCCGGGCGTCGGATACTATCCCGGCCCCTACTACTACGGGAACCGATATTACTATGGGACCCGCTACTACGGACCCGGCTATTACCCCGGTTACTATCCCTACCGATCTTATCGCGGCTACTATCCGTACCGCTACTACGGCCCCGGCTACGGCCATCGGTACTACCGACCTGGCTATTATGGAGGCGTGGTGATCCGGGGCTGGTAGGGCTCGCTCTAACGAGGCGCGGCGGCGACTTCCGCCGGGCCTCATTGATTTTTGAAGCTTCGGCTTGGGGGGGCAGACTGCTGCATCGCCGGCCGAATATGTCGCGCTGTAATTTCCGCCGTACCTTCGGCGGGGCAGACAGTCCGTCGGCATCATTAAGGCGCAGTTAACTTGGGCCGCGTATCGTTTCAGCCTGGTACAATCAGATGGCGGATTGAAACGATGCTGCTTCCGACCCAGCAAGCGAGTGCGACCGTCTCGACCACCCTCGTGGGCTCTATCATCGAGGACATCGAAAAGCGCCGCGCGGAGGAAGAGGAAAAGGCGAAAGCGACCAAGGAGGACAAGGTCCTCAAGGCGCGGATCAAGTCGGACGAGACGCAGAAGGCCGCCAACGACAAGATCAACAACCACTTCTTCAATCGTGCCGTGGTCGACGTCACCGAACTCAAGCTCGAACTGACCGGCAAGCTTGGCGAACTCGTCGGTCTGGAGCGCGCGGATGGCCAATCGGCCTACGCCTATGGGCGTCAGCTCGAAGAGGCGCTCTCCAGTCTTGAGCCTGAGCAGGTCCGCATGATCGAGAAGACGCTCGGCCTCGATGGGCTCGACCTTTCACTCTCGGAGGTTCTGGCCGCGATCAAGAATCCCTATGGCACGGAAGACGACAAGCTTGAGGCGGCGCTGCAAACGAAGGCGCAAGATGGCGGGCTGAACGCCATTGAAACGGCAAAGGTGCTGCAACGGCTGGAGGATGCCGCCAATCCAAAATCGCTCGAGGAGCTGAAACTAGAACGGACGGAGAGCGATCCGACACGCGTCGAGGATGCTGAGACCCATGCCGAGCGCGAGAAGACGATCCGCACGCTTGAGGCCAATGACAAGCTCGACGACGTGAAGGAACTGCATGAGGCGGTCAGGAAACGGAACGAAGTTGCCGCCGATATCGGCGCCGGGAAGTCAGCGGCCGAAGAAGACGGCGTCGATGCAGCCGAGATGCTGACCGTTCTCGCCGCTGGCGCCGAGGTCGCGGAAACGCAAGCGCGGAACGATGACAATGACAAGGAGGAGGATGCTTCGGAAAACCGAGGCGGTGAGCGCGACAATGCCGGTATCACGAAGGAAGAGGCAAGCCTGATGGCTGCGCTTCATGAGGACGGCGAAAAGCAGACCGACAAGCAGGCAGACGAGGCACGCGATCTCTTCGTTCTTCACGTTGACGAGGATGGCATCTACGACTTTATCAGGCGCAAGCTGGCAGGCTCAGAGCAGTAGCCCGATCATCGCTTTCTGACGATTCCGAGGCGGGCCATGACCTCTTTCGGAATGCCGTAGCGGCGGACCGCATCCGGACTGTCGCGCAGGCCGCATATCTCTCGCTGGATGAGGAAGGCCCAGACAACGTCCGCCGCCTCGTCGAGAAGCCGCTCGCGGACAGCCGGCCCGTCCTTGCTGCTGTCTAACCGGTTGAGCGCCGCAATCGCCCTCTCGACCTTCAACCCATTTCGACCGAGCGCGTCCGCACGTTCCGCCATCAATTCATATTCGAGCACGTTCACGCCGCTCCTTGTATCAAAGCGGCCCAGCGATTGCGGCGGTCGAAATGTCATCGGCAGCTCCGTGAAGGCTACTGCATGATTTCTTAGATCGGAATCGACTTAAGGACAAAATCATGCGGCAATTCAAAGTGCTACAGCGACCTTGACGCGTCCGATTGGACGCACGGCCCTGTAGGGGCAGGATGGACCGGGAACGGCCCCCACGCAAGGCCCGCAGCAGCCTCAGCGCGGCAGGCGGTATGGTTAAGATTTCATAAACTCCTTTAGCTTATCCTCAAGGATCATGCCCTAAATGCAGAAATTCAAGGCGTTACGGCGTCCTTTGCACGTCTGACAGGACGCGAGTCGCCGTGAGTGTCCGCGACAAAATCGTCGCTGACTCGTCCAACCGACCGTTGCGCGCATGAAGCGCTCTCCGACAGCAAATCAGGGAGTCCGGCGCCGTTCGGGCCTTTGCGGCGAGTTTTACGCAGGGCGCCTGCAAGCACGGACGTTGGCGGTAGCGAAGTGGAAACCGGAATGCTGCCCATTCTCACGATCAGAAACGCGGTCGGCCCAGGCGACGAAACCACGTTGCAGATCCGCCATACAGCGCTTCCATCAGGTCAGCGCGCCGAAGCGATCCAGAAAATTCTCGACGCGCTCAGCCGTCATCTGTCCGGCAAGGAGGTTCTTTCCAGGGACGCGTTGGTGCGGCTGATGGAGGATCTGGCGCGCATCCTCAGGTTTCCGCCCTTGCCGCAGGAAGGCGGCCGCGATTTCGTCAAGCGCCTGATCGCCTTCCTTCAATCCTTGCCGATGCCGGAGCGGCTGCTTCTTGAGCGCCAACTCGGCGGTCGCAGTCTCGCGCACCGCCTCTCCGTACTGACCGCCACCCCTACCGGCCACCCCGAAAGAACTGCACCAGCGGGCACCAATGCAGCACTTCCTCAATCTCAGGCAAGGGAAGCGATCCGCAATCTGCCGGTGCAGACAGCCGCGCCGCCCCAGTTCGCCGCAATAAAAGCGTCCGCATCAAGCGATGTCGCGCTGCTTCAGTCGATTCTAAAGAAAACCTTCGGCGCAGGCGAAGAGGGTGACCCGGCTGAGGCGACGTTCGAGGAGGCGCGGGACGAGGTGCCGGCGGACTCCAAGCGATCGGATACCGCGAGAACGACGGACGCACGCGCGCAGCGGACGCGTGTCTCAGTACCTCCGGACATGGAGCCAGCGGCGCCGGTTGCGGGCGGCACCAAGCAGGGCGAGATAGCTGAGGCCGTTGCGGCACTTCCAGAATCTCAGCCTGAAGGCGAAGTAACCACGACCGGCAACATGGCTGGCGAAACCGGGGGCTCCGACGCCTCTCCGTCCGATCCGGTCTTCCCCGCCGCGCCGGAAGGCTCCGAACCGACGGCACGCGAAGCGAAGGCGGCTTTGGCCGAACATGGGCCTGCTGAAGCGGCTGACGACGGGCTCGACGTGGATGGCACCTATGGCCGCCCCGCGCCCGATCTCGAAGGCGACGGGCATGGCACGCGACCTGCAGGTCCGCGCGGAGAACCCAGCGGTCAGGCCGCGCGTTTCTCCGCCGAGGCCGTTAAAGCGATTATCCGTGAGGGCGTCGCCCTTCCCGAAATCCTGGCCGAGAACGAAAAGTTGGCGGTATCGAAGATCGAAGAGACTAGTGAGCAGGTGACGGCGACGCCGTTGGAGACCGACGCGGCGGAACATTTGCCGTTCACGCGCTCCAGGTACGAGACAACCGGGACCGCTCCGATGAGCGACCCGGAATCCGCCGACGAACCGGAGCAGACGGCGGCGCTGCGCTCCGCGAATCCAGCGAAGGCACCAAACCCCGGCGACGATCCGACGATACAGCAGACGATCACCCGTCTCGTCCAAAACGGGCTTCCGCGCGAGGCAATACCGTTCGCAATCGTTCCCTACCTCCCGGCCAAGACGGATTCCGAAGACGCTACTCAGAGGGCCGATCGGCAGGAATGGGCGAGTGACGGAGAGAACAATGGTGGAGCGGAGGCAGAAGGCGAAGGCGATCGCGAGACATCCGCAAAGGAGTCCTCCGACGGTGGAGAAGAAGAGGGCGACGAGCCCGACAGCGATGCCTATGATCTCTATAGAAAGCTCGGCGGTCTCGGCTAGTCTCTACAGCGCCGCGCGTCTTATCAGACGCGCAAAGGACGCTGTGGCGCTTTGAATTGCTGCATGTTTTATCCTTAAATCGGCTCCTGTTTAAGGAACACGCAGCAGGCTCTTATCCCACGCAACGAAAAAGCCCGCGGAGATCGCTCTCCGCGGGCTCATTATTTCCGGTCCGCAACGATTACTCGTTGGTCTGGCGGTTCTTCAGAGCGGCGCCAAGGATGTCGCCGAGCGAAGCGCCGGAGTCGGACGAACCGAACTGAGCGACGGCTTCCTTCTCTTCCGCGATTTCCAGGGCCTTGATCGACAGCTGGATCTTGCGGTCCTTCTTGGAGAAGTTGGTGACGCGGGCGTCAACAACCTGACCAATCGAGAAGCGCTCCGGACGCTGTTCGTCACGGTCACGCGACAGGTCCGCACGACGGATGAACGAGGTGATGTCTTCGTGGTTGACGAGCTTCACTTCGATGCCACCATCGTTGACCGCGATGACTTCAGCCGAAACAACGGCGTTCTTGCGCAGTTCGCCGGAAGCGGCAGCTTCACCGACAGAATCCTTGCCGAGCTGCTTGATGCCGAGCGAGATGCGCTCCTTCTCGACGTCCACATCGAGAACGACAGCACGGACGACATCGCCCTTGTTGTATTCTTCGATGACCTGCTCGCCCGGACGGTTCCAGTCGAGGTCGGAGAGGTGGACCATGCCGTCGACATCGCCGTCGAGGCCGATGAACAGGCCGAATTCGGTCTTGTTCTTGACTTCGCCTTCGACTTCGGTGCCGGCCGGATGGCTATGCGCGAACGCTTGCCAAGGGTTCTCGAGCGTCTGCTTGAGGCCGAGCGAGATGCGACGCTTGGTCGGATCGACTTCGAGAACGACAACGTCGACTTCCTGGCTGGTGGACAGGATCTTGCCGGGGTGAACGTTCTTCTTGGTCCAGGACATTTCGGAGATGTGGATCAGGCCTTCGATGCCCGGCTCCAGCTCGACGAACGCACCGTAGTCGGTGATGTTCGTGACGGTACCGGAGATCTTCTTGCCGACCGGGTACTTCGCGCCGATGCCATCCCACGGATCGGACTCGAGCTGCTTCATGCCGAGCGAGATGCGGTGGGTTTCCTGGTTGATGCGGATGATCTGAACCTTGACCTGCTGGCCGATGTTCAGGATTTCCGACGGATGGTTGACGCGACGCCATGCCATGTCGGTCACGTGCAGCAGGCCGTCGATGCCGCCGAGGTCGACGAACGCACCGTAATCGGTGATGTTCTTGACGACACCCTCGACAACCTGACCTTCCTCGAGGTTCTGAACGATTTCAGAACGCTGCTCGGCGCGCGACTCTTCCAGAACCGTACGGCGCGAGACCACGATGTTGCCGCGGCGCTTGTCCATCTTGAGGATTTCGAAGGGCTGCGGGTTGTGCATCAGCGGCGTCACGTCGCGGATCGGACGGATGTCGACCTGCGAGCGCGGCAGGAAGGCTACGGCGCCGTCGAGATCGACGGTGAAGCCGCCCTTAACCTGGTTGAAGATGATGCCTTCGACGCGTTCGCCGGCTTCGAACTTCACTTCCAGGCGCTGCCAGCTTTCCTCGCGGCGAGCCTTTTCGCGTGACAGAACGGCTTCGCCAAGCGCGTTTTCGATGCGCTCAACATAGACTTCGACTTCGTCGCCGACCTTGAGCGAGCCGTCCTTGGCCTTGGCGCCGAATTCCTTCAGCGGCACGCGGCCTTCGACCTTCAGACCGACGTCGACGATTGCGACGTCCTTTTCGATCGCGGTGATGACGCCCTTGGCGACATAGCCTTCGGCGAGGTCCGTCTTGGCGAAGGACTCCTCGAGAAGCGCTGCGAAATCATCACGGGTGGGGTTGGTTGCAGACATAAAATCTCCTGATGCATCTCACGAAGAGACGCGCATGCGCCGGGGGTTAGCGTTAAACGGGCCTGAACCCAGTCCGCCCCATCTGAAGGAGCAATCCGGCGCGTGGACGGAATTTCAGGCTTTTCAAGATCGCGATCCGGCAGGAGCCGACGATGGCTTTCTTCAAATCTTCTTTTGCAAGGCCGCGTCGATCAGCGTCTTCGCCGCCTGGAATGCCGCCTCTATACTCATTTCGGAAGTGTCAAGCAAGTGCGCATCCGCCGCGGGGCGAAGAGGGCTGTCGGCCCGGCCCATATCGCGCTCATCGCGCTTTTTCACATCCTCGAAGATCGCGTCATAATCGGCAGATCCGCCAGCGGCAATGATCTCGTCGTAGCGCCGTTTCGCCCTGACTTCGGGCGAAGCCGTCACATAGAGCTTCACGGTGGCATCGGGGCAGACGACGGTGCCGATATCGCGTCCGTCGAGCACGGTCCCCGGCTCCTTCCGAGAAAAGTCGCGCTGCGCCTCGACCAATGCACGGCGCACGGCCGGCATGACGGCGATCTTCGAAGCCGCCTCGCCGATCGCATGGGCGGACAGAACCGACCGGTCGAGACCGGAAAGCTCGACCTCACGCGCGATCTTCTCGGCAACCGCCTCGTCATCGAGCGGCAACCTGGCATCGAGAAGCGCCTTGGCGGTGGCGCGATAGGTAAGCCCGGTGTCGAGATGGGGAAAACCGTACTCCTCGGCGATCCGGCGCGACAGCGTCCCCTTGCCGGCCGCGGCAGGCCCGTCGATGGCGATGGTGACTGTCATCAAGCGACCTTGGCTTCCCTCTGCTCGATCTTCGCTCCCAGCCCCGTCATCAGGTCCATGAACTCCGGGAAGCTGGTTGCGATCATCGTCGCGTCGTCGACCGTCACCGGATGTTCGGAGGCGAGCCCCATGACGAGGAAACTCATGGCAATGCGGTGGTCGAGATGCGTCTTCACCTCACCACCTGAGGCGTTGCCGAGGCCCTTGCCGCCCGGGCGACCGCGGACGACCAGCGAGGCCTCGCCCTCGTCGCAGTCGACGCCGTTGAGCTTCAGGCCGTCGGCGACGGCGGAGAGGCGGTCGGATTCTTTCACACGCAGTTCATCGAGGCCGTTCATCACGGTCGAGCCTTCGGCGAAGGCGGCAGCGACGGCGAGCACCGGATATTCGTCGATCATCGACGGGGCGCGCTCTTCCGGCACGGTGACGCCCTTGAGCTCCGAATAACGCACGCGGAGGTCGGCGACATCCTCGCCGCCGGCGAGGCGCGCATTCATGACTTCGATGTTGGCGCCCATTTCCTGCAGCGTCAGGATGAGACCCGTGCGCGTCGGATTCATCAAGACGTTCAAAATGGTGACGTCCGAGCCCGGCACGAGAAGAGCGGCCACCAGCGGAAAGGCCGTCGAGGACGGATCGCCCGGGACGTCTATCACCTGGCCCGTCAGCTTGCCGCGCCCTTCGAGGCGAATGGTGCGCACGCCCTCGGCATCGGTCTCCACCGTCAGATTGGCGCCGAAACCCTGCAGCATCTTTTCGGTGTGATCGCGCGTCATCACCGGCTCGATGACGGTGGTGATGCCGGGCGTGTTGAGGCCGGCGAGCAGCACGGCCGATTTCACCTGGGCGGAGGCCATCGGCACGCGATAGGTGATCGGATTCGGCGTCTTCGGTCCACGCAGCGTCACCGGCAGCCGGTCGCCTTCGGCGGATTTCACCTGGACCCCCATTTCTCTCAGCGGGTTCAGCACGCGCCCCATCGGCCGCTTGGTGAGCGAGGCATCGCCGATGAAGGTCGACTCAAAATCGTAGACGCCGACAAGGCCCATGGTTAGCCGGCAGCCGGTGCCGGCATTGCCGAAATCGAGCGGGGCTTCCGGGGCAAGCAGCGCGCCGTTGCCGACGCCGTCGATGATCCAGGTGTCGCCCTCCTTGCGGATCTTGGCGCCCATTGCCTGCATCGCCTTGCCGGTATTGATCACGTCCTCGCCTTCGAGGAGACCTGTGATGCGCGTCTCGCCCGCGGCAAGGCCGCCGAACATGAAGGAGCGATGCGAGATCGACTTGTCGCCGGGAATGCGGACCGTGCCCTTGAGATCGGAAGATTTGCTTGCGGTGGCAGGCCGCGGGCTTGAGCCATGGGACATGATGCTTTTCCTCTGACAATCCGGCTGACGGCAGCCACGGAACATCACGCGCTTCTCGCGTGTTAGGAGCGGACCGCCGGTCTCGTCGGCTCCCTAACATAAAGCACAAATAGGGTCATCCTCCCGGACAAAGAAAATGCGAGCGAGGCCCGGCCGAAGTTTGTCTTTGACAGAAGTCGTCAAGACGATTATGGGGACCGGCTAATCATCATAAGCTTGATAACTTTCCACCCGCCGGCTTTCCGGCAAGAGCCGGCTCGTCCGGCCATTCAAGAGGCTTTGACTGTGGCAAAACCGGAACTTGGAACAAAGCGCATAGACCCGGAAACGGGGCGCAAATTCTACGATCTGAACCGTGATCCGATCGTCTCCCCCTACACGGGCAAGTCCTATCCGCTGTCCTTCTTCGAGGAGAGCTCCGTCGCCAAGGTGCTCGAGAAGGAAGAAGAGGAAGACGTAACGGAAGTCGATACAGAGAACACCGAAGTCGAACTCGTCTCGCTCGAGGATGCCGACGACGAAGCATCGGGCAGCGACGACCTGCCGGATCTCGGTGACGACGACGTCGAGATCGACGGTGACGACGACGACACCTTCCTCGAGACCGACGAAGACGAGGACGACGACGATATGAGCGACCTCATCGGCGTCTCCGACGAGGACGAGGACGTCTGATCGACCTTCAGGATGCGGGCGGCGCAACCGCCCGCGTCCTTCGCTAAGTGCCTAAAAAGGCGCGCGAAACCGCTTCGACCGCCGAAAGGGCTCGCGATCGGGCAATCAGCCGGAGCGGAAAAAGAAAATCGCACCGGCCTTCAATTTTCGGCTTGCCATCTGCAAAAAGCAGAAGTAATAAGCCGCCACTCGCCGGGCAAAATGCCCGACGATCTTCCCGGAACCGGCACTGCCGGACCCTGATGGGGCTATAGCTCAGCTGGGAGAGCGCTTGCATGGCATGCAAGAGGTCAGCGGTTCGATCCCGCTTAGCTCCACCAAAATTCCTATTACTGACTCAAACAATTGGAACTTCGCACAAGACGTTGCGCTGCTTCGTCGGGCGGAAGGAGCTCCGGATACAATTTGCCGAACCGACCAAACGGGCAATCGCGTACAGCCGCAAGGGCGAGCTATATCGATCGAGCGAGTGGCCTTCGCGACTTCGTCATGATCTGATCGATCAGCCGCTCACGACGAGGAGGAGCGGTCAGAGGCCTGCCGCCCACAATACTCGGCAGGCCTCGCCCGGAGCCGGGAATCTCATGTTCTCGCTAGTCTTCGCCGTACTTTCGTGCGCTCACCATCTGCATCAACGACAGCTCGCCGCGGACGCCCTGCTGATACAAGCTGAACAGCATCCTCCCAATGTCTAATCCCTGCTCACTTTCGGGCTTCACATCGTTAATGCCGCACGCGTGGGAATGCACCCTCTGGAGCATCGCAATTTCTTCGTCACCGATGGCCAGTTCTGAAAAGCGCACTTGCGTTTCCACCTTGACCCTCCAATCAAAGTAGCTTTGTTGATGATCTGCAAGATTTGGTAATCACCCGGCGCGATTCCAAGAGGGCGTTGTTTCAACGACGAATCATGGGACCACGGTCTGCTTGTGCCGCGCATTTGCTCAATACCAACCAAGCCAGAACAGTTGCCTTATGTTCCTCGTTTCAAAAATCTTCTGGCTCCTTGCCCAGCCACTCTCGCTCGCCTTCTTCAGCATCCTCATCGGCTTTCTGCTGGCGCTCAGCGGCCGGACACGCATTGGCGGCGTCTTCGGCTCACTTGGCCTCGTGGTGCTGTTCCTGACACTGTTCACGACGACGGGCTCCTATTTCCTCCAGATCCTTGAAGACCGGTTTCCCCGCCCCTCCCCGCCAGCGGAGCTCTCCTGCATCATCGTGCTCGGCGGCGCCTTCGAGAACGTGGTGATTGATGGGCGCGGTGGCATCGAGCTCAATCAGGCGGCGGAGCGCTTCGTCGAGACGGTTCGGCTCGCCAAGGCCTATCCTGCCGCGCGCATCCTCGTGTCAGGCGGGGACGGTTCCTTGAGCGGCGGTTACGCCGGTGACGCGGAGGCCTCGCGGGCGTTCTTCGACGCGTTCGACATCGCCCCCGATCGTTTCGTGCGCGAGGAAAACTCGCGCACCACCTTCGAGAACGCGCGCAATACCAACGAGTTGCTGGGCGCGAACGGGATGGGGCATTGCGCGCTTGTCACCTCGGCCTACCATATGCCGCGCTCGATCGGCCTCTTCCGTTCGTTCGGCATCGACGCAATGCCCTGGCCGACGGATTATCGGACGAGCGGCAAGGTGCGGCTCGGCTTCGACTTCACCCAGCCCTCACTCAACGCGCAGCTGACGACAACGGCCGCCAAGGAGTGGACCGGGCTCCTTGCCTATTATCTGCTCGGCCGGACGCAGACGGTCCTGCCGCAATAGGCTTTTACGATGCGCCGGGCACAATGGCGCCCTCCTCCGCCTGCCGGCACCTTCTCCCCGCGCGGGCCGAAGGATCAAGCGGCGCCGTCTTCTGGATATCGGGCTTAAGGACGACGGCTGCGCCAAGCTCCGGGTCCCCTCCCTTCAAGCGGAGTGAGGGCCAGAGTGAGGGGCAAGATCCTTAGCTGGCGTTGTCACGCATCTTCTTTGAATAGCGTAGCCTTCCGCCCCGCTGACTTATTCCGGGCGTTGCGCTAATGATCGCGGATAGCGTCAACCCGGGCTCGGCGCAGTCCAGAGCGGAGTACCCATGCCGATCCTCGAAATTCTTGACTATGCCGGTGTGGCCGTCTTCGCCGCGACCGGCGCGCTTTCGGCGTCGCGCAAGCAGCTCGATATCATCGGCTATCTCTTTCTCGCCTCCGTCACCGGCATCGGTGGCGGTACGATGCGCGACGTGATCCTGGGCGCGACGCCGGTGTTCTGGGTGTTGAACCCGGCCTATCTGATCGTCTGCGCCTCGGTCGGGCTCCTGGTGTTTCTCACGTCCCACCGGTTCGAGTCCCGCTATCGCATGCTTGTGTGGCTCGATGCGGTCGGCCTTTCGGCCTATTGCGTCATGGGTGCGGCAAAGGGGCTGGCAGCGACAGGCTCACCGATCGTCGCGATCGTGACCGGCATGCTGACGGCGACCTTCGGCGGTATCCTGCGCGATCTGCTGGCCGGTGAACCCTCGGTGCTCTTGCGGCCGGAAATCTACGTCACAGCGGCCCTTGTCGGCGCCGGGGGCTTCGTTCTGGCGACGATTATCGGCATGCCGCTCGCGGCGACCTCCGCGGTCGGCGTGCTCTCGGCCTTTGCGGTTCGCGGCGGCGCGTTGCGCTATGGCTGGACGCTGCCGACTGGCAAGGCCGGCCCAGGTCGCGACCCGAATGACGTGATGTAGAAGCCTTTGACAATTACACGGTGCCTTCAGCGTCCGGCGGACGCGGCGCCGTTCTCACTGTCAGCGGTCGGACTTGCGACGCAGACGGATCACGACGTCTACATGGGAGATCTCCATGCCTTCCGGAGGCTCCGGGAGATTGTCGATCTGGATGTTGCTCACCGGAATGTCGAGCACCTCATTCTGTCCTTCGACGAAGAAATGATGGTGGTCGGACACATTGGTGTCGAAATAAGTCTTGGCGCTCTCGACCGCCAGCACGCGGATCATGCCTGCTTCGGTGAACTGGTGCAGCGTGTTGTAGACGGTCGCTAGCGAAACCGGGACCCCGGCCTCAACCGCCTCTTCGTGCAGTTCCTCGACGGTCAAGTGACGGTCGCCCTTTGCGAAAATGAGATCCGCAAGCGCGACGCGCTGACGTGTCGGGCGCAACCCCGAATTGCGCAGCCTCTCCTGCGAACACATCTGTGGTGCTTTCGTCATGCGCAGCCGTTTCGGTATCCTGGCCAAAATTCACGGATTATCCATTTGCGATATAACTTCTGCTGCCGTCGCTTTCAATAGATTCCGAGCTTCCAGGGGGCGCAAACGCCTGAAAATCGGCCCAAAGCGGGGGAAGCCTGGCATTTAACTCTGGTCGCGCCCACATTCATACTGTAAGCGACGGCGGAACGATGTCGCGAATAAGAGCCGCATGAGAGAAAATGTGAAGCGGGTTTTCGCCGCCATCCGCACTAACTTATAGGTATCGCAGAAGCGGGAACTGCGGCCGGCGGGATAGCCATTGGCGCAGCCACCCTTCAATTCAGCCCGAACTTGCTCTAAAGCAGTCGGGAAACACTCAGTCACTCGGGGAAGCAACCATTCATGACCACCAGACAATCCAGCTTCAGCTATGAGGAAATCCTGACCTGCGGCCGAGGTGAAATGTTTGGCCCCGGCAATGCCCAGCTGCCCTTGCCGCCAATGCTGATGTTCAACCGCATCACCGACATCTCGGAAACCGGAGGCCCACACGACAAGGGCTACATCCGCGCCGAGTTCGATATCACACCGGACCTCTGGTTCTTCCCCTGCCATTTCATGGGCGACCCCGTCATGCCCGGCTGCCTTGGCCTCGATGCCATGTGGCAGCTGACCGGATTCTTCCTAGGCTGGCTGGGAGAGCCCGGCAAGGGCCGCGCGATCTCCACCGGCGAAGTGAAATTCACAGGCATGGTGACGCCGAAGACCAAGCTGGTCGAATATGGCATCGACTTCAAGCGCGTGATGCGCGGTCGTCTGGTGCTTGGCATTGCCGACGGCTGGATGAAGGCCGATGGCGAAGTGATCTACAAGGCCAGCGACCTCAGGGTCGGTCTTTTCCAAGAAAAGGCCGACTGAGCCGCAAAATGGCCAGGACGGGTTCAAGATAAGAAAAGGTCATTACCATGAGACGGGTTGTTGTCACGGGCCTCGGCATCGTTTCCTCGATCGGTAACAATGCCGAGGAAGTCACGGCATCACTGTACGATGCGAAATCGGGCATCACGTTTTCCCCTGACTTCGCCGAGAACGGCTTCAAGTGCCATGTCTGGGGAGCGCCCTCGCTCGACCCGGCGGACCTCGTCGACCGGCGCGCCATGCGCTTCCTTTCGCAGGGCGGCGCTTGGAATCACGTGGCGATGAAGCAGGCAATAGCGGATTCAGGCCTCGAAGCCGGCGATATCACAAACGAGCGCACCGGCATCATCATGGGGTCGGGCGGTCCTTCGACACGCACGATCGTCGAGGCTGCCGACATCACCCGCAAGAACGTGAGCCCCAAGCGCATCGGCCCCTTCGCCGTACCGAAGGCGATGTCCTCGACGGCCTCGGCCACGCTTGCGACCTGGTTCCAGATCCATGGCGTCAACTACTCGATCTCCTCCGCCTGCTCGACCTCGGCGCATTGCATCGGCAATGCCGCGGAAATGATCCAGTGGGGCAAGCAGGACGTGATGTTCGCCGGTGGCCACGAGGATCTCGACTGGACTATGTCGAACCTCTTCGACGCCATGGGCGCAATGTCCTCGAAGTTCAACGAAACGCCGCATTCGGCCTCGCGCGCCTATGATGCCAACCGCGACGGCTTCGTGATTGCCGGCGGCGCCGGCGTTCTGGTGCTCGAGGAGCTGGAGCATGCCAAGGCCCGCGGCGCCAAGATCTATGCCGAGATCGTCGGTTATGGGGCAACCTCCGACGGTTACGACATGGTCGCCCCGTCCGGTGAGGGCGCCGTGCGCTGCATGCGTCAGGCGCTCGCGACCGTGAAGGGCGATGTCGACTATATCAACACCCACGGAACCTCGACGCCGGTCGGCGACTCCAAGGAGATCGGCGCCATTCGCGAAGTCTTCGGCGAAAAGATGCCGCACATCCAGTCGACCAAATCTCTCACGGGCCATTCGCTGGGCGCTGCCGGCGTCCAGGAATCGATCTACGGCCTGTTGATGATGCAGGCCGGCTTTATCGGTGAAAGCGCTCATATCAGCGAGCTCGACCCGGAGTTCGAAGGTGTCCCGATCGTCCGCAAGCGGATCGACAACGCCAAGATCGACACGGTTCTTTCGAACTCCTTCGGTTTCGGCGGTACCAACGCCACGCTCGTCTTCCAGCGCTACAACGGATAACACCATGAACGGACTGATGAACGGAAAGCGCGGCCTCATCATGGGTGTGGCCAACAACCATTCTATTGCCTGGGGCATTTCGAAGGCGCTCGCAGCCCAGGGTGCCGAGCTCGCCTTCACCTATCAGGGCGAAGCGCTCGGCAAGCGGGTGAAGCCGCTCGCCGCAGAGGTCGATTCGGACTTCCTCCTGCCCTGCGACGTCGAGGACATCGCCTCGGTCGACGCCGTGATCGCTGCGATCAAGGAGCGCTGGGGAAAGCTTGATTTCGTCGTTCACGCCATCGGCTTCTCCGACAAGAACGAGCTGAAGGGGCTTTACGCCGATACCACGCGCGACAATTTCAGCCGCACCATGGTCATCTCCTGCTTCTCCTTCACCGAGATCGCCAAACGCGCCGCCGAACTGATGAATGAAGGCGGCACGATGCTGACGCTTACCTATGGCGGCTCGACGCGCGTAATGCCGAACTACAATGTGATGGGCGTTGCCAAGGCCGCCCTCGAAGCCTCGGTGCGCTATCTCGCCGCCGACTACGGCACGCGCGGCATCCGCGTCAACGCGATCTCCGCCGGACCGATCCGCACGCTCGCCGGCGCCGGCATCTCGGACGCCCGCGCGATGCTGTCGTGGCAGCAGAAGAATTCGCCCCTGCGCCGCACGGTGACGATAGACGATGTCGGCAATTCCGCGCTCTACCTTCTTTCCGACCTCTCGCGCGGCGTGACAGGCGAAATCCACTATGTGGATTCCGGCTACAACATTACCTCCATGCCGACGCTCGAGGCATTGCGCACGGCCGACGTGGAGTAGCCCGCCGATTCGGGTTGTTCACTACATCGCCGCGCGTCTTATCAGACGCGCAAAGGTCGCTGTAGCACATTGAATTGCTGCGTATTTTTGTCCTTAAATCGGCTGCGACTTGCAGTAGGTCCACGTAAATTCCGGACGGAAAACCGTTACACACTTTTCCCGGAATTGCCCGGACCCGGATTAGGCGGCCGTCCAGGCCCAGATCAATCCAAACAGGATGGCCAGAAGCCCGAGGCCGACAAGGGCTGTCGCGCCACGCATGTGTCGTAGCTTTCCCGTCACAAGCGGCACGCGATAGAGTTTGCGGCGGAACTGCAGGGGGACTTCCGACGTCGCGCCATGTCCCTCGGCACTCTTGATGTCGCGCGCAATCACCTCCTCAACATCTTCCATCATAGGGGGTCGAGCGGGTCCGAATCCCATAGCCTGCTCCTCTCCTGCAAAGACGCACTGAGGTGACTATGGTGTGCCTGATCGTCCCTGCTGGCAACTGGAAACGGTGCATCGCGGCCAAGTGATGGCTCTGTCTGGAGCGTGTGCGTCCTTGTGAACGCCAACTCCTTGAGCTCACGCATTTCCGTACGGAGAGCCGTTCCACGCCTTTTCAAGAAGTGCTTAGCGTTTCGCCCAGAGCACCTTGAAGCGCGCGTTGCGGCATGTCTCGCCGCTCTCCTTGAAGTTTTCCGCGAGAACTTGTTCGTAGGGCAGACCGCGATTGGCAACCAGCATCAGTCTGCCGCCGTGCTTCAAGGCCTTGGCGGCGGACTTGATGATCGCGGCACCGAGCGACGGCTCGGCGGCGTGCCCTTCGTGAAAGGGCGGATTCATGACGATCAGGTCGTATTTGTCGCGCGTCTCCTCGGCAGTCAGGTCCTGCCAATAAAAACGGGCCGGCACCGAGGGGGCGTTCGCCATCATGTTGACGCGCGCTGCCTCCAGCGCTTCGTAGTCCGCCTCGAAGAGATCGATGCCCTTCAGCCCCGGCGAGGCATGGGCAAGCATCACCGACAGATAGCCCCAGCCGGCACCAAAATCGGCCGCATGGCCGGTAAAATCCTTGGGCAGACGGGAGGCAAGAAGCTCCGAACCGGCATCCACCCGGTCGTGCGAGAACATGCCCGGCGACGCCTCGAACAGGCCGTCGACACGCACCGGCACCTTGGCAAGCTGAGACACCGCCTCCGACACATCTTCGGGCCGGGTGAACCAGAAGGCGACGCCATGGTATTTCGGCAGCGAATCCCCATCCCAGCCGAATTTGCCGATCTTCTTGCGCAGCGGCTGAATCCCATCCTCCTTGCCGCCTGCAATCACAACCAATGCGCCCGCGCGGGTGCGCTTGAGCGCCTCGGCGATCCGATCCTCGTTTTCGCCCTTGTGCTTGCCGCAGAGCACGAGCGCGGCGTCATAGTCCTCCCCCTCGGCGAGCGGCGTCACGTCGGCGCGTGCCGCTTCCAGGGCGCGATAGAGCGACCTTAGAGGCTGCACGGCAGCGATCGAGGCGGAAAAGTCCTGCGGCAGCCGGTAGCCCGCCTCCGCCCCCAGAAAGAGCACACGTTCATCCTCTCCCGGCGGATCGATGACACCGGTGTCGAAAGGATGGAACAGGGTTTTCAGTGCGTCGCGGCTCATGGGGCGTCGTATCCGTTCTTTGCTTACAGAAAGGGGCGCGGAGCAATCCGCTCCGCGCCCCAGAACAATCGCGGCGGGGCCGGCTTATTCGGCCGCTTCGCCGCCGTCCTTCTTCTCAGCCTTCTCTGTAACGACTTCCTTGCCGGTCGCCTGATCGACGACCTTCATGGAGAGGCGAACCTTGCCGCGCTCGTCGAAGCCCATGAGCTTGACCCAGACCTTGTCGCCTTCCTTGACGACGTCGGTCGTCTTGGCGACGCGCTCGGAGGCGAGCTGCGAGATGTGGACGAGGCCGTCGCGAGCGCCGAAGAAGTTGACGAAGGCGCCGAAATCGGCGGTCTTGACGACCGTGCCTTCGTAGATCTGGCCGACTTCCGGCTCGGCGACGATCGAGTGGATCCACTTGCGGGCCGCTTCAATCTCCTTGGCGGAGGAAGATGCAATCTTGACCGTACCGTCGTCTTCGATGTTGATCTTGGCGCCGGTCTTTTCAACGATTTCGCGGATGACCTTGCCGCCCGAACCGATGACTTCACGGATCTTGTCGACCGGAATGTTCATCACTTCGATGCGCGGTGCGAATTCGCCGAGCTGGCCGCGGCTCTCGGAGATGGCCTTGGCCATTTCACCGAGAATGTGCATGCGGCCGCCCTTGGCCTGGTTGAGCGCGACGCCCATGATTTCTTCGGTAATGCCCTCGATCTTGATGTCCATCTGCAACGAGGTAATGCCGGCTTCGGTGCCCGCAACCTTGAAGTCCATGTCACCGAGATGGTCTTCGTCGCCGAGGATGTCGGAGAGAACAGCGAAACGATCGCCTTCCTTGATGAGACCCATGGCGATACCGGCGACCGGCTTTGCAAGCGGAACGCCTGCATCCATCAGCGCCAGCGACGTGCCGCAGACGGTGGCCATCGAGGAGGAGCCGTTGGACTCGGTGATTTCGGAAACGACACGCAGCGTATAGGGGAACTGTTCCGCCGTCGGCAGCATCGGGTGGATGGCGCGCCAGGCGAGCTTGCCGTGACCGATTTCACGACGGCCCGGGGACCCCATGCGGCCCGTTTCACCGACCGAGAAGGGCGGGAAGTTGTAGTGCAGCATAAAGTTTTCCTTGTACATGCCAGTCAAGGAATCGACATACTGCTCGTCTTCGCCGGTGCCGAGCGTGGCGACGACGATCGCCTGCGTCTCACCGCGGGTGAAGAGCGAGGAACCATGCGTGCGCGGCAGGATGCCGACTTCGGCGACGATCGGGCGAACCGTGACGAGATCGCGGCCGTCGATGCGGCTCTGGGTGTCAAGGATGTTCCAGCGAACGATCTTGGCCTGCAGATGCTTGAAGACCGCGGCGATTTCTTCCGCGGTGTGAGCAGGGGTCTCGATGCCTTCCGGAAGGAAGTGTTCCTTCACCTTCTCCTTGACGGCGTCAACGGCGGCGTAGCGCGCAGCCTTTTCGGTGATCTTATAGGCGTTGCGCAGCTCGTCTTCGGCGATGGCGAGCATGGCGTTTTCGAGCGCGGAATGGTCTTCCGGTTCGAACTCACGCGGTTCCTTGGCCGCGACTTCGGCCAGTTTGATGATCGCGTCGATCACCGGCTGGAAGCCCTTCTGGCCGAAGACGACAGCGCCGAGCATGATGTCTTCCGGCAGTTCCTTGGCTTCCGACTCGACCATCAGCACGGCTTCCTGGGTGCCGGCGACGACGAGATCGAGAGAGGATTCATCCATCTCATCGAGGTGCGGGTTCAGCACATATTGGCCATTGATGTAGCCGACGCGGGCGCCACCAATCGGTCCCATGAACGGAATGCCGGAAAGCGTCAGTGCGGCGGAGGCCGCGACCATCGAAATGACGTCCGGATCGTTTTCCAGGTCATGCTGCATGACAGTCACGATCACCTGGGTGTCGTTCTTGTAGCCTTCCGGGAAGAGCGGACGGATCGGCCGGTCGATCAGGCGGGAAACGAGCGTTTCATTTTCGCTCGGGCGGCCTTCGCGCTTAAAATAGCCGCCAGGGATCTTGCCGGCGGCGTAGGTCTTTTCCTGGTAGTTGACAGTGAGCGGGAAGAAATCCTGGCCAGGCTTCGGCGCCTTGGCCGAAACGACGGTGGCAAGCACCACGGTTTCGCCGTAGGTGGCGAGAACGGCGCCGTCAGCCTGACGCGCGATCTTGCCGGTCTCGAGCTTGAGCGGACGCCCTGCCCATTCGATTTCTACCTTGTGGGTCTCGAACATGTTCTGTCCTTCGTGTGCGGGAGACCTTCCGCGGCTGTTGCAGCGCGGATGATCTGAAAGCCGCTTGGTGGTGGCGCATCACGGGCAAGACAACGGGAGGCTTCAAAACAAACCGGCTCGGTTCCGTCTCGGCGTGCTGCCCGCGTGGCGGCTCTCGGCACGCGGGCGCCGAAGCATCCTGCAATCCTGCCCCATGACGGGCCATCGGTTGATCCGCGATACCGGCCCATCCGGTTCGCTGGACGTTCTCTCCAATCCTCGCGCCTCAGGCGCCAGCGGAGAGGCAATTTCTGCAGCGCGGTTGCGTCTTTTCAGACGCACAACAGTCGCAGCAGCACTTTGAATTTCCGCACGCTTCTATCCTTTAATCGGCCCCGATTTAAGGAAGCATGCAGCAGGCGATCAAGCGCCCGATAAAAAACCGGCGGACCGCAAGCGATCCGCCAGTCAGGTCGTTTAACGACGGATGCCCAGGGCGTTGATCAGCTTGCTGTAGCGCGCTTCGTCTTTCTTCTTCAGATAGTCGAGGAGCGAACGGCGGCTGGAAACCATCGCGAGAAGACCACGGCGGGAATGGTTGTCCTTCTTGTGGCCCTTGAAGTGTTCGGTCAGGTTGTTGATCCGTTCCGTCAGGAGCGCAACCTGGACTTCCGGAGAACCGGTGTCGCCTTCGGCGGTCGCGAATTCCTTGATGAGCTGAGCCTTGCGCTCTGCAGTAATCGACATCGGATGATCCTTTCGTTTCGAGGATTTGGGGGTCGCCGGCAGCCGGGATGTCGTCCAGCCGCGGCCGTTCATACGAGAGGCAGTGCCTTTCGCTGGCGTGCCTATAAACGAATTGGATCGAAAAGGAAAGGGCCATGGAACCCGGCGTTCAGAGGCGACACGCCACACTTCAATTGCCGGTTTGCTGAAGGCGCACCCCGCCGGTTTCCGGGAATTGAGTGTGCTATCCGGCAAGCCGTTGAAAAACGTCCGCGCCCCTCTGCCTTGCCGTCATCTTCCGGCTTCGGCGGGTACGTCGCTCCTGCTGTCGCGCGGAATTCGGATGGTCCATTCGATGCCGTCCGGGTGCATCGTCCTTTCGAGTTCGGCCCCAAGCGCCATGCCGAGCATGCGCTCGAGCACAACCGTTCCGAAGCCCGTTCGCTCGGAGGTTTGTTTCGGCGGCGCAATATCCGCTCCCTCCTCGCGCCAACGGATAGCGATCATTCCATCCGATACAGACCAATCGAGCCTGATGGTACCGGTCGCGTTGGCAAGTGCGCCATATTTGGTCGCGTTGGTCGCAAGTTCGTGCAGTGCCATGCCGAGCATCTGCGCGACCTGTGTTTCCAACCGCAAGTCCGGACCGCTGAGGACGATGCGCTGCGGATCGTCCGGAGCAAAAGGCTGCAGCTGGTTCTGCGCCAGTTCACGGAAATCGACGCCAAGGGCGGCGTTGGCGACCATCAGGTCCGTCGACCGAGCAAGCCCGGCGATGCGCTTTCGAAACGCCTCCGCGAATTCCGAGGCGCTCTCGGTGGAAGAGGAGGACTGATTCAGCATCGATTGAATGACTGTGAGCTGGTTCTTGGAGCGGTGTGCGACCTCTCTCATCAGGAAGCGGATCTCCCCTTCGGCCTTGGCGCGCGCCGCAGCCGCCCGGGCGAACGCGCTCGATACGTCCTCGACCTCGGTGATCACATATCGACGCGGCTTTATCGGCTCGCCGGCACCAAGCCGGCGCGCATCCATGGCAAGCAGCTTCACCCCCTGCGACAACAGGCGCGCGATTGTCAGCGAACCCGCGACCGCGATGCTTGCGAAGATGATGCCGCCAAGCGACAACCAGAGGAACGACCACAGTATCGGCGCGTCGACAACGGCACGCGGCGCCCAGGCAACGATGCGCCATCCGGTCAGGATGGAAAACTCGGTCGCGACACGGTAGTCGGCGCCCTTTTCGCTGATGTTGGCGACGCCGATGCTGATCGCCGGCAGCTTCTCGAGGAAGAAGGCGTCACCCGGTTTGACCGCCGCATCGGAAGACACGATCACTCTGCCGCTGCCATCCACCAGGGCAGCATTCCAGCCGGGCGACAGGGTGTCGCGATTGACGGCCTTCGCCATCCCGTCAGCGTCTTGCGTCAAGGCCAACAGATAGCTCTCCCCGGTTGGCAGACTGACCGGAAGATAGACATTGAATGCCCATCGCCCGTCGGTGCTGTCAAAAAACACGCCGGAGACGAGCGGACCATTGTTCTTGAAGGCAAGTTCGATGGATTCCGGATCGGACGCCTGTCCGAGCGGCGCACCAAAGGGAAGGTGGGTGTTCAGTCTCTGATTGTGGTTCCTGTCTATGACAATCAGATTGGAATCGGTGTCGGCCAGGGCGACGGAAGCGCGGTTGTAAAAGGCGCGCATGTCGCGCAGTTCCATCGCACTCGATGTCGACAGAACCTTGAGCGTCGTCAGCATGCCCTCAACCTCGCGCTCGATGATGCGCGCGACGGAGCCGGTCGAGGCCTTCAGGAGGGATGTCACGACCTGCTCCTGCGCGTCCATGCTGCGTTTCAGGATGACGAAGGAGAAGATGAAGGAAGGGATGATCGCGATCAGCAGCAACGACATAAGATAGAAGCTGAACGGCCGGCGGAGACGGTCCCGAACGAAGGCCGCGGCAGCCTGCAAGCCGCCGTGCGAAGTTTCTCCGTGGTCCTTCCTTGACACCTCAGTCACCCGGGCCGCCTTTCACCGTCTATCGTCGCGCCGCCGGTGGCCAACGATCAAACGAGGTCCCGTGCGCTCCCGCGCGTCGGCCGCACAACCACTTCGGGTTGACGCGCATGGCAAAATCGCGATCTCGGATTGGCCCCGACTGCCGCGAACGGCCATATCCGCAGCTTGCGCCGAATAGATCGAATCGTCTCCCGCGATCATGCGTCAGCGTTTCGCCAAACGCAAACCGCTGCAGCGCCGTGCGTCTTTTAGGCGCGCAAAGGACCATGCAGCGCGTTGAATCGCTGCATGTCTTTATCCCTTAAGGAAGTAGTACCGCCGGGTCACGACGTGGCAAACACCCGCTTCGGCCGGAATTCGCCTTCGGCGATCTCGCCGATCGCTACGAGTTTGCCGCGCGCCGTCGCATAGACCTCGGGAGCGGGCAGCGGTGCGTCGCGGCCGCGCAGGATAATCGGATTGCCCATCTTGAGGCGGTGGGCCTGATCGTCGTTGACGGCGATGTGCGGCAGCTCGGAAAGAGCCTCGCCCGTCTCGATCAGGAAGTCATCTAACGCGGCGAGCCGCTCGCCATCGTCCTCGATCTTCTCCAACGCCACGAGGTCGGCAAGCGGCACCATGTCATCCTCGCCGAAGGGAGCCACGAAAGTGCGGCGCAGCGAGGCGATATGCCCGAAGCAGCCGAGATCGCGGCCCATGTCGCGCGCAAGCGAGCGAACATAGGTTCCCTTGCCGCATTCGATCTCGAAATGGGCGAGATGCGGCGTGCATCCGATCAGTGAAAGCCGGAAGACCTCCACCTCGCGAGCTGGAATTTCCACCGCTTCCCCATCGCGGGCGAGATCGTAGGCGCGTTCGCCGTCGATCTTGATTGCCGAAAATTGCGGCGGCACTTGGCTGATCACACCGGTATATCTCGGCAGGAGGGCCCGGATCGCCTCTTCGGTCGGCCGCTCTGCGGACGAGCGGACGACTTCGCCCTCAAGATCGTCGGTCGTCCGCTCCTCGCCCCAGGCGACGGTGAACTCGTAGATCTTGCGCCCGTCCATCACGTAGGGGACAGTCTTCGTCGCGTCACCGAGCGCGATCGGCAGCATGCCGGAGGCGAGCGGATCGAGCGTGCCGGCGTGACCCGCCTTCTGCGCCTTGAACAGCCACTTGATCTTGGAAACGGCCTCGGTGGAACCAAAGTCGAGCGGCTTGTCGAGGATCAGCCAGCCCGAGATCGGGCGACCCTTGGGTTTGCGCGGTTTGGACATGGGTCTTTCTTATTCTTCGTCGTCGGTATCGGAATCGAGGTCGCGGCTGACCTCCGGCGAGCGCAGCAGCGCGTCGATCTTCTGATAATTGTCGAAGCTCGTATCGTCCCTGAAACGGACGTCCGGCATGTATTTCATCTGCCGGAGCTGTGGTCCCAGCCGTCCACGGATGAACTTGGCGTTCCGGTTCAATGCCTCGATGATCGCGCCATGGTCGCTCATGCCGAGCGGGGTGACATAGGCTGTGGCGATCTTCAGATCCGGCGACATGCGCACCTCGGAAATGGAAATCACCGTCTTTTCGAGCAATGGATCGCGCACCTCGCCACGCTGCAGAACCTGCGTGATCGCGGCGCGCACCTGTTCGCCCACGCGCAGCATGCGCTGGGAAGGAGCGGAGGATGTGGATCTGGTCATCGTGCTTACCTCGGATCACGTCATGATCTTGGATCGAATTCGCCCAAGATCACAGACGCGATCGATTTCAATGAAATGCGGGATGCGGGCGGAGAACCTCCCACGTCCTTCTAAGCTCGCTTCAAAAAGTGCGAGCGCCGAACAGGAGCCGGCGCCCGCACAATCTCCAACCGGACGAATATTAGAGTGTGCGCGTAACGTGTTCGACGCGGAAGCACTCGATCGTATCGCCGGCGCGGATGTCCTCGTAGTTCTCGAAGGCCATGCCGCATTCCTGGCCGGCCTGAACTTCCGAGACTTCGTCCTTGAAGCGCTTGAGCGTCTTGAGCTTGCCCTCGTGGATGACGACGTTGTCGCGCACCAGACGGACGCCGACGCCACGCTCCACCTTGCCCTCGGTGACACGGCAACCCGCGACCTTGCCGACCTTGGTGATGTTGAACACCTCCAGGATCTCGGCATTGCCGAGGAAGGTCTCGCGCCGTTCGGGCGACAGCAGACCGGACATCGCCGCCTTCACGTCATCCACCAGATCGTAGATGATGTTGTAGTAGCGGATTTCGATGCCGGCACGCTCGGCTGCATCGCGCGCCTGCTTGTTGGCGCGGACGTTGAAGCCGATGATCGCGGCGTTCGAGGCTTCGGCGAGCGAGATATCCGACTCGGTGATACCACCCGCGCCCGAATGCACGACGCGCGCCCGAACCTCGTCGGTCCCGAGCTTTTCGAGAGCGCCGGCAATCGCTTCGATCGAACCCTGCACGTCGCCCTTGATGACCAGCGGGAACTCCTTCATGCCGGAAGCATGGAGTTGGCTCATCATCTGCTCGAGCGAACCGCGCGAGCCGGACTGGCGCGCAACCGCCTTTTCGCGTGCAAGCCGCTGGCGATATTCGGAAATCTCGCGCGCACGGCTTTCGTTCTCGACGACCGCGAACTTGTCGCCGGCGGCCGGCGTACCGGAGAGACCGAGGACCTCGACCGGGGTCGACGGGCCCGCGGACTTCACATGCTCGCCCTTGTCGTTGACCAGGGCGCGCACGCGACCCCACTGGTCGCCGGCAACGATGATCTGGCCAGGCGTGAGCGTACCCTTCTGGACGAGAACGGTCGCAACCGCGCCGCGGCCGCGATCGAGCTCGGCTTCGACCACCGTACCCTCAGCCGTCCGGTTCGGATTGGCCTTGAGGTCGAGGATTTCCGCCTGCAGCAGGATCGCCTCAAGCAGCTTATCGAGGTTGGTTTGGTTCTTCGCCGAGACTTCGACGTCGAGAACTTCACCGCCCATCGATTCAACGAAGACCTCGTGCTGCAGCAGCTCGGTGCGGACCTTTTGCGGGTTCGCCGTCGGCTTGTCGATCTTGTTGATCGCCACGATGATCGGCACGTTGGCCGCCTTGGCGTGATTGATCGACTCGATCGTCTGCGGCATCACGCTGTCATCAGCCGCCACGACGAGGACGGCAATGTCCGTCGCCTGGGCACCGCGGGCACGCATGGCCGTGAAGGCGGCGTGGCCGGGCGTGTCGATGAAGGTGATCTTCTGACCGCTCTGCTCGACCTGATAGGCGCCGATGTGCTGGGTGATGCCGCCGGCTTCGCCGGCAACCACGTTGGCGTGGCGGATCGCGTCGAGCAGCGACGTCTTGCCGTGGTCGACGTGACCCATGATCGTGACGATCGGCGGGCGCGGCTCCAGGTTCTCTTCGGTGTCGGCGATGTTGAAGATGCCCTCTTCGACATCCGACTCCGAGACGCGCTTGACCGTGTGGCCGAATTCGCCGGCGATGAGTTCGGCGAGATCGGCATCGATCAGGTCGCCCGGCTTCATCATCTGGCCTTCCTTCATCAGGAACTTGATGACGTCGACGGCGCGTTCGGACATGCGCTGCGACAGCTCCTGAATCGTGATGGTCTCCGGCAGAACGACCTCGCGCGAGATCTTCTCGCGGGTCTCCTGCATCTGGCTGCGCTTGAATTTTTCCTGCCGGCGACGCATCGCCGAGAGCGAACGCCCGCGCTGACCGCCATCCTCGTCGACGGCGGCCGTCAATGTCAGCTTGCCCTGGCGACGGCCATCATCGCCCTTCGGACGCGTCACCGGCTTCGCGGGCTCCGGACGTGCGACCTTGCCCCGGGCGGGACCGGCGCCGCGCGAGCCGCGGTCTTCCTCTTCATCGTCGCCGGCACGGCGGCCGCGCAGCGCGGCTCCGCCCGGCGCCTGCGGGGCGGCCGGAGCCGGACGCGGGGGTTGCGGCCGTGTGTCGGGACGGCGTTCGGCCGTAACGGCGGGCGCAGCAGCGGCCGGCCGCTCTTCCTCGACCTTTTCGGCGACGGCCGCCGGGCGCGCTGCCTCTTCGGCGGCGCGGCGAGCAGCCTCTTCCTTTTCACGGGCGAGACGTTCTTCTTCCTCGCGCCGACGGAGGACTTCCTCTTCGGCGCGGCGCTTCGCTTCCTCGGCGTCACGGATCTGCGCTTCGGCGAGCGCGCGGCGGCGGGCCTCGATCTCGCCTGCGGAAAGATCGTTCAGCACGACGCCGACACGCGAACGGTTCTGCTCCTGGCGCGGCTGATGCGGCTGCGGCTGCGGCGCAGGGCGTCCGGACGGCTGCGGCGGAACGGGCCGCTGTTCGGTCTGGCGGGCGGCAGGCGTCGCAGCAGCCGGCGTGATCGGCCGCTCGTCCTTGTGACGCGCCAGACCGAATTTCTTCTTGGTCTCGACCACGACCGCCTTGGTGCGGCCGCGGCCCATGTCCTGACGCACTGTCCCCTGCTGAACCCCGGAGGGTTTCAGGGTCAGCGTCTTCTTGCCCGCTACGCTGAGTGTCTTGTCGTCTTTGTTATCGGTCATTCCGTTCCGTTCCTAGCGATCAGGGCCGGATGCGAAACACCTGACCCTGTCTTCCAAATTGTCTCAAACAATGCTCGCGATGCCGGCCCTTGCCGGTGACGCGTATCATTGCTGTGGCTTGCCAGCGCCGCCTTCGGCCCGGACCGGGACGGATCCTCGGTACTTTTCGAGCATGATTGCGCGCTTCACTACACCCTCACCCGCCTGCCCTGCAAGCGCTGCGGCATGGATAAAAGCATTACTTCCCAAAAGCCGATCCATTTCCGCCGCCGTGAAGGGGCGAAATGCGGCTATTTCCTTTTCATCGTCGGCGACGAAACTCATCGCCTTGCGAGCCTGATCGATCTTGCGGACACCGTCGGCGGCCGCATCGCTGGCGTGGAAGACGGCAAGCGCCGCAAGCCCACGCACCGCCTGTTCCGTCTTCATCGCCCCGGAAACGAACTGGCCGCCCTTGCGCGCCATGTTCATCATTCCGGCAAGCTGCTCGGCAAGCAGCCTGTCAACGTCTTCCGCCAGCGCCGCGTCGGCCGTGACATCGGCCTTCAGGGCACGGGCGAAAAGCTTCTTCGCCACCGCCTTCTCGACAAGCGGCCGCTCCGCCTTGATCCAGCATCCGCGCCCGGGAAGCTGCCGCTTCAGGTCCGGGACAACGCGTCCGTCAGGGCCCGCGACGAAGCGGATCAACTCGTCCGGCGAACCGCTCTCGCGACTGACGATGCAGGTTCGGGTGCTGCCGCTCCGGTCCTTCGGACCCTTGTCCGAAGGCAGGGTGTCAGCATCGGTTTCCGCTGTCATCGTGATCAGGCGTCCTGCTCGGCGCCTTCGGCGACCTCGATCGGTTCTTCCGCCTCGCTTGCCAGATCTTCTTCGGTGATCCAGCCGGCGGCAAGGCGCGCCTGGACGATCATCGCCTCGGCTTCTTCACGGGTTACCTCGAACTTCGAGAAGATGCCCTCGAAGCGCTTGGTCTCGCCGTCCTTGCGCTCGCTCCAGCCGACGAGATCGTCGGCAGCGCAACCGGCAAAGTCCTCGACGGTCTTGATGCCCTCTTCGCCGAGCGCAACCAGCATCTGGCTGGTCAGCCCATCGATCGTGCGCAGTTCATCGGCAACGCCGAGTTCCTTGCGCTTGGCGTCCATCTCGGCTTCGATCTTGTCCAGATACTCGCGGGCGCGGGTCTGGATCTCGGTCGCCGTCTCTTCGTCGAAACCATCGATCGACGAAATCTCATCGAGATCAACATAGGCGAGTTCCTCGACCTGCGCAAAGCCTTCGGAGGCGAGCACCTGGCCGACCATCTCGTCAACATCGAGTGCTTCCATGAAGAGCTGGGTCCGCTCGTTGAATTCCTTCTGACGGCGCTCGCTTTCCTCCTGCTCGGTCAGGATATCGATATCCCAGCCGGTCAGTTGAGAGGCAAGGCGGACATTCTGGCCGCGGCGGCCGATGGCGAGCGAGAGCTGCTCGTCCGGAACCACCACTTCGATGCGCTCGGCATCCTCGTCGAGAACGACCTTGGCGACTTCCGCCGGCTGCAGGGCATTGACGATGAAGGAGGCCGGATCCTGCGACCACGGAATGATGTCGATCTTCTCGCCCTGAAGCTCGCCGACGACGGCCTGGACGCGGGAGCCGCGCATACCGACGCAGGCGCCGACCGGATCGATCGACGAGTCGTTGGAGACGACGGCGATCTTGGCGCGCGAGCCCGGATCGCGGGCAACCGACTTGATCTGAATGATACCGTCATAGATTTCCGGCACTTCCATGGTGAAGAGCTTGACCATGAACTGCGGATGCGTGCGCGACAGGAAGATCTGCGGCCCGCGCTGTTCACGGCGGACATCGTAGACGAAGGCGCGGACGCGGTCGCCGTAGCGCATGTTTTCGCGCGGGATCATCTCGTCGCGACGGATGATGCCTTCGCCCCGGCCAAGATCGACGATGACGTTGCCATATTCGACGCGCTTCACCGTGCCGTTGACGATCTCGCCGACGCGGTCCTTGAATTCCTCGTACTGGCGGTCACGCTCGGCTTCCCGAACCTTCTGCACGATCACCTGCTTGGCCGACTGAGCGGCGATACGGCCGAAATCCATCGGCGGCAGCGGATCCGCGATGAAATCGCCGATCTTGGCGTCGGGATTGCGATCACGCGCAAGCTCCAGCGGGATCTGCGTCGAATAATCGTCCGCCTTCTCGACCACTTCCAGAAGGCGCTGCAGACGGATTTCGCCGGTCTTCGAATTGATGTCCGCGCGAATGTTCGACTCCGAGCCATAACGCGAGC
This sequence comes from Ensifer sp. IC4062, assembly GCF_020193575.1. Lineage (GTDB taxonomy): Bacteria > Pseudomonadota > Alphaproteobacteria > Rhizobiales > Rhizobiaceae > Sinorhizobium. Next base: position 80,404 of record NZ_JADYVD010000001.1, on the reverse strand, counting down.
GAGCCGCCTTCTGGATCGCATCCGCCATTGCGGCCAGAACGATCTCGCGGTCGATCACCTTTTCGCGTGCCACAGCATCTGCGATCTGCAGAAGTTCGAGCCGGTTAGCACTGACTGCCATATCTTGTCTCCGTCTGGTTGCAGGGGCCTTTGAAGCGCGCCCTGCCTTATTCGATAGGTGAATCTTCGTCTTCGAAATTCTGGTTGGCGGCGCGCGCGGCCTTCGCCTTCTTGTCGGCCGTCAACGCGTCGCGGATCAGGTCGTCGGTCAGGATCAACCGGGCATCCGAAAGCGCCGTGAACGGGATTGCGACCACCGCTTCCTCACCGTAGGCGGGCTGGTCCCGCTCGAGACGGAAGCCGTCTTCGTCCACCGACACGATCTTGCCACGAAACCGCTTGCGACCTTCGACCATCACCGAAGTCTCGCATTTCATCAGATGGCCCTGCCAGCGGACGAAATCGGACTTGCGTACCATCGGGCGGTCGATGCCCGGCGACGACACTTCCAGATGATACGCCTTGTCGATCGGATCTTCCACATCGAGGACAGGCGAAATAGCCTTGGAGACCTCTTCGCAATCCTCGACGGTCATGGTGCCATCATTGCGCTCCGTCATGATCTGCAGCGTCAAGCCGTTCTGGCCGGACATGCGGACGCGCACGAGGCGGAAGCCCATCTGCACGAGCACAGGCTCGATAATGTCGGCAACGCGCTGATCGAGACCGGTTTCGGTGATCAGCCGCGGTTCATTTGCATTTTCAGCCGTTGTCTTATCGGACAAACGATCGTCTCCTCATCGGACCGGCTAATAAAAAAGAGCGGGTCCTGACGGGCCCACTCTTCATCTAACCGATCAAGAATTTGAGGCTCATATACGCTTCATCGCTGCAAATTGCAAGACTCGCGACCGCGTCTCGAGGAGCAGCGACCGAGAGCGGACCGCTTTCCTGTCCGACCGTCAATTTCAGCGGCTGGCACGCCACATTTCAAAGTTTATAAGAGAGCATCCGCTTCGCATTGGTCAAACGAATAGAATACGAGGTGACGAGCCGCATGTCGCCCCTGGCCCCCTTCAAGCACGATACGTTCCGGATCATCTGGATCGCCAGTCTTGCATCCAATTTCGGCGGACTGATCCAGGCAGTGGGCGCCGCCTGGCTGATGACGTCCATCTCGCAGTCGGTGAACATGGTGGCGCTGGTGCAGGCGTCCACCGCGCTGCCGATCATGCTTTTCTCGCTGGTGTCGGGCGCGCTTGCCGACAATTTCGACCGGCGGAGGATCATGCTCGTCGCACAGGGGTTCATGCTGATCGTCTCGGCCATCTTGACGGCCTGCGCCTATTTCGGCCTGATCACGCCGTGGCTGCTCCTGCTCTTCACCTTCCTGATCGGCTGCGGGACGGCGCTCAACAACCCCTCATGGCAGGCCTCGGTCGGCGACATGGTGCCGCGCGATGACCTGCCGGCGGCCGTGGCGCTGAACAGCGTGGGCTTCAACATCACCCGCAGCGTCGGTCCGGCGATCGGCGGCGCGATCGTGGCAGCCGCGGGTGCTGCCGCCGCCTTCGCAGCCAATACGCTCAGCTATCTGGCGATCCTATTCGCCCTTTTCCGCTGGAAACGGGAGGTTCCGGAAAGCCCGTTGCCACGTGAAACGCTTGGGCGGGCGGTTTCCGCAGGCCTCCGCTATGTCGCGATGTCGCCGAATATCGGCAAGGTGCTCTTGCGCGGCTTTGTCTTCGGCCTGTCGGCAAGTGCCATCCTTGCCTTGCTGCCGCTTGTCGCCCGCGATCTCGTCCGCGGCGGTCCGCTCACCTACGGCATCATGCTCGGCGCCTTCGGCCTCGGCGCTATCGGCGGCGCGCTGCTGAGCGCGAGGCTCCGGGAACGCCTGTCAAGCGAGGCGGTCGTGCGTTGCGCTTTCGCCGGCTTTGCCGCAAGTGCCGCGGTTACCGCGATCAGCACCGAGGCGTGGCTGACCTCGCTCGCCCTCACCGTCTCCGGTGCCTGCTGGGTGCTGGCGCTGGCGCTGTTCAACACCACCGTTCAGCTCTCCACCCCGCGCTGGGTGGTGGGACGGGCACTTTCCCTCTACCAGACCATGACCTTCGGCGGCATTGCCGGCGGCAGCTGGCTGTGGGGCGTTGCCGCCGAGCAATACGGCGCTGCCAACGCACTCATCGGCTCCTGTCTTCTCATGCTCGGCGGAGCGGCCATCGGCCTTCGCTTCGCCCTGCCGGAATTCAAGTCGCTGAACCTCGACCCGCTCAACCGCTTCGCCGAACCGCCGCTCGAGCTCGATCTCAAGCCGCGCAGCGGCCCGATCGTCATCATGATCGACTATGAGATTCACGAACCCGACATCCCCGAGTTCCTGACGACCATGGCGGAACGCCGCCGCATCCGTATCCGTGACGGCGCGGGACATTGGGCGCTGATGCGCGACCTCGAAAACCCGACAACCTGGACCGAGACCTATCACGTGCCGACCTGGGTGGAGTATGTCCGTCACAACCAGCGGCGCACGCAGGCCGACGCGGCCGTCGGCGACAAGCTGACGGCGCTCCATCGCGGTGAGAAGCCGCCGCGCGTCCACCGGATGATCGAGCGGCAGACCATCGTTCCGGAGCACTACGAACGCTACAAGCAGCCCGCCGAGATGCATTGAGAGGTGGCCCGACTCGGTCGCGCCTCATCCCCCCGGGCGCGGGACGCGTGTTTGGCCCTCTTCCACCGGAGCGTCACTCCTTGAAGCCGACCACGATCCTCCTACAGCGCCGCGCGCCTTTTCAAACGCGCGAAGGACGCTGTAGCACTTTGAATTGCTGCATGTTTTTGTTCCTTATCGGCTACGATTAAGGGTGACATGCAGCAGATCCATACAATGGTCGTTATCTATTAGGCGGTCGGCCGCCCGAACCCACAACGGTCAAGCGGGTGCAGCCCCGAGACTTTTCGCTTGCGAGACGGGCCCTGATTTTTGATCTAGCGCAGAGTGACCACGAGCGCCGAGCGAGTCGGCGCGCATAGGTTGCAGAGGAAAAAATTCCGAGCTTCTGGAGGCCTGCGCGTTAGGTGTCGCTATTTGTTCAGGATCCATTGGATTAAGCACTTGCGCCCCCGCGAATTGTTCAGGATTCCACAAATATTTCAACAATCGCCCGACGCGACAAATTTTTGTGGGGGAATAAGCCCATTGGGGCAAGGGATATGCCTCGTCCCTTTGGTTGGGTTGCGCCCCGTTAAGGCCACATTTATTACCCGCTAATGCAGCGGTGGCGTACTTATCATACTTATCCCGCATTAGCCGGAATCGCACAAGAGTCGTGCAGTTACCATGGGTTCATGGGGCCTAGGGTAGAGAAAGGCAATTGAGAAAATGGCGACCACATTTCCCGATGCTTCCAATACCGGCGTTCCGCAAGGTAGGACCCTGACCCGGTATGAAGGGACACTTCACATCACGACCGACAACGCGGTGATCAGCAATCTCGAAGTTTTCGGCGATATCATCATCGACGCCAAGAACGTCACCATCCAGAACACCAAGGTCATCTCCAAAACCCCCTGGCATGCGATCAGGGTTATGGACGACGCCACTGGCTTCACGCTGATGGACAGCGAAATCGCTGGCGGCGGCACGACGCAAAACGGTATCCATGGATTTGGTACCATCCTGCGCACCAATATCCATGGCGTTGAGAACGGCATAAACATTACAGGGCCTTCCCTGATCCAGGACAATTTTATTCATGGTCTGGCTGCCGGCGGCACCGACCCCCACTATGACGGTATCGAAAACAACGGTGCCTCGAATGTCCAGATATTGCACAACACCGTAGTCAATGATCACGGCCAGACAGCGGCGATCATGCTGAACAACGAGTTCGGTGGCCTCTCGAACATCAAGATCGACGGCAATCAGCTCGTGGGCGGCGGCTACACTGTCTACCTCGACGATCGGAAGGGCGGCGGCGCCGTCGACGACGCCTCGATCAGCATCACCAACAACCAGATCGGCGGAGGTCAATGGGGCGATTTCGCGCTTTATGGCAATCAGCCGGTCCTGTACGGCAATGTCGGTCTCGGCACCCTGCCGGGCACAGGCGGCGGAAGCGCAGTCGTTACATATACCGGCACCCAAGGTAACGACGTCCTGCCACTCGCAGGAAAATCGAGTGACGGGAACGAGATCTATTATGGACTGGGTGGCAATGACGTGCTGAAAGGTGGTGCAGGAGCCGATGTTCTCGACGGCGGCGCCGATACCGACACGGCAAGCTACGCCGGATCAACGGCCGTGATTGTCAATCTCGAGACCGGCACCGCGTCCGGGGGCCATGCCGCAGGCGACACGTTCGTCAGCATCGAGAACCTGACCGGCTCCAACAATGCCGATACCTTTCGTGGTAATGCTGGAAACAATGTACTTGACGGCAGCGGCGGTGCCGACACCATGGCTGGCCTGCAAGGGAACGACACCTACGTCGTGGCCGATGCGGGTGACGTGGTTATCGAAAGCGCCGGCGGCGGCACGGACCTAGTAAGGGCCGGAGTCAGCTTCGTGCTCGGCGCCAATGTCGAGAACCTGACGCTGACGGGCAGCGGCAATGTGAAGGGCACCGGCAACACTGGTGCCAACACGATCACAGGAAATTCCGGCAGCAACATCCTCGACGGCGGTATCGGCGCCGACAAGCTCATCGGCGGTACTGGCAACGACACGTTCGTCCTCGGCGCAGAAAACGACGCAGTCAGCGACAGCGGCGGAACCGATACGGTTACCTCGACCGTCACGCGCTCGCTCGCCGGCCTAACCTCGATCGAAAACCTGACGCTGCTCGGCAGCGGCAATCTCTCGGGTACCGGCAATGCCCTGAAGAACACAATCGCAGGCAATACCGGCAACAATCTTCTCTATGGCGGCGCTGGCGATGACGTGATCTCCGGTGGGGCAGGCAACGACACTATAGAGGCGCAGGCGGGCGCCGACCGGGTGACTGGCGGTGCCGGCGCCGACAAGTTTGTGTTCCGCCAAAGCCTCGTCACGACCTCTGGCGCCGACCACATTACCGACTTCGACTCATCCGACTTCATCTATTTCGACGTGAGTTCAGGTCCGACAGGAGCCCTAAATCCTGCGGCTTTCAGGGTCGGCGCGAACGCGGTCGATGCCAACGACCGCTTCATATATGACGCGTCCAACAAAGCTCTCTACTACGACAGCGACGGCAATGGAGGGGCGGCAAAGGTATTGCTTGCCACCTTCGACAACGGCTACACGCCGGCAGCGGCTGATTTCTTGCTTTATTGAGGTGTTTCTCAGGGGCGAGGCCCCCCGCTTCACGACCGAAGCCGCTAGAGCGGCTTCGGTTCCGTCCGGCACCCGGATTGCTGATGCCACAATGCTGCGCTTGTCGTTATCTGGCGAACTTCTTCGCGACTACGCGGTCACTGGGATATCCCTATTAGGACAGAGTCGGTGGCCAGTTGCCTAGGCGGCGGCGGTCAATATCTGTTGCTGCTTAAGGTTCCTTCTTCGCTTGCGGGAGGGGTCATGGTTCTCAATTTCAAGCATAAGTGACCGACGTGCCGAATGCACCGCATCGGCTAGCCTTCGGTTTGGCGGGCTGCCCGAAACTTGGCGATGGATATCCGACTGCAGCTCCACGGCCCGCTGCAGGCTGAAGCGGCTGATGGCATCTCCCTGCCGAGGCGTCCGAGCGCGATCCGGGGGGAATCCTTGATCACCATTCGTATCTGTTCGGCGAGACGGCTCGCTCCGGCCGCCAGTCCATAAGATCCCTGTTTCAGGAAGAGGCCACATATCGATGGATCGAACACTTCGGATAACGCTTCTCTCCGCACGATCAGCGGACGACCGATCGCGAAGGCGCAGGGCAGAGCTGCCCATCCCGATCAAATCGGCGGCGGCATGGGGACTGCGCGGGTCCAGTCGACGGCTGGAAGCACGACGACGTCACGTCCCTGCCGACGGTTCACGGCATTTGCTCTCGATGCAAGCGTCCAATCAATCGCAGTTCAGCGCAATTTCGCCTTCAGCGACGCGGCCGGGAAGCAGGTGGCGGACAGGCCGTTCTTCGCCTGCCAATCGCCGAGCGACCGGCGCGTCTTGTAGCCGGGCAGTCCATCGACCTTGCCGACGTCGTAGCCCTTGGAGACGAGCGCCTTCTGCATCGCCAGCACGTCGGAGCGCAGCATGTTTCCGACATCGCCCCACTCTCCCCGGAACGCGCCGCCGCCGGAAGCGATACGATCGGCGAGGTTGCCGATGAAAAGCGCATAGAGGTCCGAGTTGTTGTATTCCTTGATCACGTAGAAGTTTGGCGTGACGATGAACTGTGGTCCGTGGGTGCCGGCCGGCACCAGCATCATGCCGGCTGCTGCGCGCTCCGCCGACGGAAAGGCCTTGCCGGAGATGCGCCCGATCCCCATGCCGGCCCAGTCGGCGATCGGGCGGGCGAGATCCGGGCCTTCCTGGGCGCACGAAACATTGTCGGGGATCAGGACTTCAAAACCCCAGTCACGGCCAGCTTGCCAGCCTTTCTGTGAGAGATAATTGGCGATCGAAGCCAGGCTGTCCGGCACCGAATTCCAGATGTCGCGGCGGCCGTCGCCGTCGAAATCCACGGCATATTTCAGGAAGCTCGACGGCAAGAACTGCGGCTGCCCCATGGCGCCGGCCCAGGACCCGCGCATTTCCGCCTCGCGCACGTCGCCACTGTCGAGAATGTGGAGCGCGGCGATCAGTTCGCGCCGGAAAAGCTCAGGCCGCGTCGACATGAAGGCCTTGGTCGCCAAAACGTCCATGATCGGGTGCGGGATCTTCGCCCGACCGAAACCGGATTCCCGGCCCCATATGGCCAGCACGATTGGTCCGGGGACACCGTATTTTCTTTCGATACGCTTCAAGGTCGAGGCATGTGCGGAGGCGAGGCTTCGGCCGGTCGCCGCCAGTCCCTGCAGGCGCTTTTCGGAAAAATAGGAGCCGGGCGATGAGAATTCCGCCTGGCTCTGCTTGCGTTCCTTCGGCTTGGGGAAGCCCGGAGGCGCAAGGTCGGGCAGATCCCAATTGAGCTTCACATCGGCAAAGGCCGCCTTGAAGGAGGCCGCGGAGATGCCGGATTTCTGCGCCTCAGGCCAGAGGTCGTTCTGCAGCCACTGGCGGAACTGGTTCTCCACATTGGCTTTCGAAGCCGCGAAGGAAAGACCTGCAAAGGAGGTCAGCGAAAGTATCAAGACAGAAAGGAATTTCAGCATCTGGCTTCCTGAAATGAGGTGCGCTGCGATACGCAGAGCGTCAGATTGTCGTGCGTGCCCGCAGGGCGGCCGTCAACGTGCCTTCGTCAAGGTAATCAAGCTCGCCCCCGACCGGAACGCCATGGGCGAGACGCGTGATTTTCACATCCATGCCTTCAAGCTGATCGGTGATGTAGTGCGCCGTCGTCTGCCCCTCCACCGTCGCATTGACCGCAATGATGAGCTCGCGCACACCGCCTTTGGCGACACGATCCACCAGGCCTTTGATATTGAGGTCGTCCGGTCCGATGCCGTCAAGCGGCGACAGCGTTCCGCCGAGCACATGATAGGCGGCATTCATCGCGCCAGCGCGCTCCAGCGCCCAAAGGTCGGCGACATCTTCGACGACGATGATCACGGACTGGTCACGCCGCTCGTCCGTGCACACTGTGCAGGGATCGATCGTGTCGACGTTGCCGCAGCAGGAGCAGATGCGGACCTTACGATGCGCCTCGCCCATCGCGTCCGCTAGCGGACCGAGCAGCTGCTCCTTCTTCTTGACGAGATGCAGCGCGGCCCGGCGGGCGGAACGGGGGCCGAGGCCCGGCACCTTCGCCAGGAGCTGGATGAGTTTTTCGATTTCGGGGCCGGTGACTCGTTTTGCCATGCCGGGCTTTTAGCTCAATTCATCGGCAAACGGAATCGCTTTGACGCCGATCAGCGCACGGCGATTGCGACCGCCGCACCGGCCATCGTGCCGGCGCTGGCGCGGTTGGCGATCCGGACCGCACGGCGGCTTTTCAGGAACTGCCGCGCCTTGGCAGCCATCATCACCCAGCCGAGATCGATCGCGACAAGTACGACGAACATGGTCGCGACCAGTTCCGTCCAGCCGAGGAACGTGACCGAGCCAAGATCGATGATCGACGGCAGCAGCGCCACGTAGAACATCATGATCTTGGGATTGCCAAGCGTGACGGTGAGCCCGGCAAGGAAGAGCTTCGACGCCGATCGTGTTTCCGGCAGCCCACCGCCCGGCACGTCTGGCTCAGCCGACCACATCTTCCAGGCGAGGAACAAAAGATAGGCCACACCCGCCCATTTGATCGCGACGAACATCCAGTGAAAGGTCTCGGCGATCGCGGCAAGACCGGCAACGGCGAAGGATAGCCAGATCGCCTCGCCGATCCACATGGCGGCGAGGAAGGGAAGCACGTCCCGCGCCCCCTTCGAAAGCACGCGGGCGACAAGCGCCGCGATGCTGGGCCCCGGCGATCCGGCGGCAATCATCAGCGCGCCCGCAAAGACAAGCAGCGACGCAATACTCATGACCTGACCCTCGCTACCGACTTAAAGGCCGGCAAGGTAACACGCTTTTTCGCTTCTGCCACCAGCGGCCCTGTGGAGGGCTTACTGCGTGATCAGAACGGCAGTTTCATGCCGGGCGGGATCGGCAGGCCAGCGGTCAGTTCGCGGGTCTTTTCCGCCTGCACGGCTTCCGCCTTGTCCTTGGCGTCCTTGTGCGCGGCAACGATCAGGTCTTCGAGGATTTCGACATCGTCCTCCTTAAAGAGCGAGGGGTCGATCTTCAGGCTCTTCATGTGGCCCTTGCCGTCGAGGCGGACAGTGACGAGGCCGCCGCCGGAGGTGCCGTCGACTTCGAGCGCGGCGATCTCCGCCTGCAGCTTCTCCATCTTGGCCTGCATTTCCTTGACCTTGCCCATCATGCCGATGATGTCGCGCATCGTCGTCTCCTGTCTTTCGTAATTCTTCCAAGAAGCTTGTTAGCCGGACTATTCGATATCGTCGCCAGGGACGATGTCCCCGTCTTCCGATTCGGCCGCCGCCGGAGCGACCGCTTCGATTTCCTGTTCCGCCGCACGGATGCGCACGTCGGTGATCCGGGCGCCCGGAAAGCGCGCGAGGATTGCCGCCACGTCCGGATCCTGGCGGGCGTCATTGACCCGCTGCTCCTGCGCGCGCTGTTCGGCCTCGACGAGGGTCGGCTCGCCCGGTTCGCGACTGTAGCTGACGATCCAGTGAATGCCAGTCCATTCCTTAAGCTTCACGGCGAGCTCGCCGAGCAGCGTCTTCGGTGCGTCGTCGGGCACGTTGACGTCGAGGCGGCCGGGCTCGATATGCACGAGTCTCACGAAGCCACGCACCAGCGTCTTCAGCTTGATGTCCCTGTTCTTTCCGCAGAGATCGACGATATCGCTGATCGAGTTGACCGGAACCTTGGGCTCCGGCTTCGCGACCGCGGCTGGTGCTGGCCGTTCCTCGATGTGACCGACGCTCATCGGCTGCGGCGCAACATCCGGCACGGCACGCAGCATGGTTGCGCCGTTGTTCGAGGGGCGCTGAACGGGCGCCGCTTCCACCGAGCGCGCCTGCATGGAGAAGCCAGTCTGGACCTGATTTCCGCCGGCATTGCCGCGCGGCGCCGGGCGACCGGCGGTCCCCTCGCCGTCCGAAAGCTCCAGCAGCCGTCGTGCGGCGTCTTCCGGCGACGGCAGATGGGCGGCATGGGCGAGCCTGATCAGCACCATTTCCGCAGCACCCGCAGGGCGTGACGAGCTTTCCGCCTCTGGGATGCCCTTCAGAAGCATCTGCCAGATGCGCGAAAGCGCGGTCACCGCGACGCTGCCGGCGAAGTCGGCACCGCGCAGGCGCTCGATTTCGCTCAGCGATTGGTCGTTCGCCGCGTCCGGAACATATTTCATGCGCGTGACGAGATGGGTGAAGTCGGCAAGGTCGGTCAGCACGACCGTCGGATTGGCGCCCGCCTCATACTGCGCGGCGAACTCCTGAAGCGCCGCCGTGACGTCGCCTTTGACGATGTGCTCAAAGAGATCAACGATACGAGCGCGGTCGGCAAGTCCGAGCATCGAGCGCACGGTTTCAAGTTCGACCGAGCCGCCGCCGTGGGCGATCGCCTGGTCGAGCAGCGATAGACCGTCGCGCGCCGAACCTTCCGCGGCGCGCGCGACCATGGCCAGCGCCTCGGGATCGAAAGGCACGCCTTCCTTGGAGAGGATGGTAGAGAAGAGGCCAACGAGGTCCGACGCGCCGATGCGGCGCAGGTCGAAACGCTGGCAGCGCGAAAGGACGGTAATCGGGACCTTTCGGATTTCGGTCGTCGCGAAGATGAACTTCACATGCTCCGGCGGCTCCTCGAGCGTCTTCAACAGGCCGTTGAAGGCCTGCGTCGAGAGCATGTGCACTTCGTCGATAATATAGACCTTATAGCGGGCGGAAACCGGGCGGTAACGCACCTGCTCGATGATCTCGCGGATGTCGTCAATGCCGGTGTGCGACGCGGCGTCCATCTCGATCACGTCGACATGGCGGCCGTCCATGATCGCCTGGCAATGTTCACCGGGCACGCGCAGATCGATCGTCGGCTTGTCGATCTCAGCGGTTCTGTAATTCAGCGCCCGCGCCAGAATGCGGGCGGTCGTCGTCTTGCCGACACCTCGCACGCCGGTCAGCATATAGGCCTGGGCGATGCGGCCGGTCTCGAAGGCGTTGGTGAGCGTGCGCACCATCGGCTCCTGCCCGACCATAAGGTCGGAGAAGTCCTTGGGCCGATATTTACGGGCCAGAACACGGTAGGCGGCTGGCTTCTGTTCGGATGAAATGGACGTTTCGTCGCTCATCGACCCTGCCGCTGCTCGAACTCTTGTCCCGACAGGACGGAGATACGAAGATAAGGTGGGAGGCTGGCACGATGACCCGTGCCGGGGCTCGTTAGGGCTGCTTCCTTCCGGACCTGACCCGGTTGGCGAGTGGCTCGTCCACCACCAACCTCCCGGCCTCCATATCGGCAATATCTGAAGCAAATGCAAGCCAAGGCGTCAAAAAACTGGTATCGATATGCAAAACAAGGCGAATCCGCCCGACTGCTAGGAGAATCTGTTGACGACCTTCCCTCTTGACGAGCGACTTCAGCGCGACGGCATCCCGATCGCCTCGATCGGGCTATGCCAGTTGCGCCTGATGAACGACCGCCGTTGGCCGTGGCTGATCCTCATTCCCCAGCGCCCGGACGTTTCCGAGATTTTCGAGCTGACGCCCCTTGATCAGACGATGCTGACCTTCGAGATCAACATTGTGGCAACCGCGCTTAAGAAGGTCACCGGCGCCGACAAGATCAATATTGGCGCGCTCGGCAATATCGTCCGTCAGCTTCATGTTCATATCATAGCTCGCCGAGAAGGCGATCCGAACTGGCCGGGGCCGGTGTGGGGGTTCGGCAAGGCCGAGCCGTGGCCGAGTGACGAGCAGCAGGTATTCGCAGCACGTATTCTGGAAAATCTCTGAAGATGACGATATCGATCTTTGACCTTCGAAGCCCGCATCCGGAGCCGAGCACCCTCGTCGCCTTTGCGGAAAATCACCTGGACCGCCAATCCGAGCACCGTCCCGACGATTGTGTGGAGGTGGCGTCAAGGCATCCGGGCGCGCATTTCCTCGCCTTTTCCGGCGCGAAGCTGATCGTCAAGCACGATGAGAAGATCATCGACCCGCTCTTCGCACCCTATGAGCTCGAAGGCCTCGAACCGGCGCTCGACGAGGCGATCCTCCTCGGTTATCTGCCGAACGGCGAGCCGCGGCTTGCCGTGCCATCGGGGCTCACGGAAGAGACCTTGCCCGAGCCCTTCAAGATCGCCGACGCGCGAACGCTCTACCGCCAGCAGATGCTGCCGGAGGAACTGCTCGGCCAGTTTGCGCAAGGCTCCAGCCTGATCGTCTGGAACGCCAACAACCGGTTCTGCGGCCGTTGTGGCGGACCGATGGATGGTGCTGCGGGCGGTTACCGGCGCGTGTGCACGGCCTGCAACCACATGGTCTTTCCCCGCACGGACCCCGTCGTCATCATGCTGACGATCGATCTCGAGCGCGATCTCTGTCTGCTCGGGCGCAGCCCGCATTTCCCTCCGGGCATGTACTCCTGCCTCGCCGGCTTCGTCGAACCGGGCGAGACGATCGAAAACGCCGTGCGCCGGGAAACGCAGGAGGAATCGGGTATCCGCGTCGGCCGGGTTCGCTACCATGCCTCGCAGCCCTGGCCGCTGCCGCATTCGCTGATGATCGGCTGCTACGCTGAGGCCAAATCGACGGTCATCAAACGCGACGAACAGGAGCTCGAAGACGTCCGCTGGTTCTCACGCGCAGAGACCGAAGCGATGTTAGAACGCACGACCGGCGTAGCCGACACTGGCGACGAACACATTCCGCCGCCAAAGGGAGCGATTGCCCACCGGTTGATGCGCGACTGGCTGGCCTGGTCCGAGCGGAGCTGATCGGTTCTGACGAAAATGGATTTCGGACCGACATTCGTCGCCCTCGACCCCGACGGGCATCGTCTTAGGGTCTGCCTTTACGACGACTGACAAATTTCGCCCAAATGCGCAGTGGGTCCTCCGGCGCCGCACGGACAATGCTGTGCACAAAAACGCTCGCACCCCGCACGGGAAGCCGGCGGGGTGCGGAAGACGTAACAGCGCCGCGCATCTTTCAAGACGCGCGAACATCGCTGAGGGACTTTTAGCGGCCGTAAACGGCGGCCTGGATCTGAGAACGGGAAATACCGATGTCGCTCAGCACATGATCGTCGAGAGCGTTCAGCTCGCGAACAGCGCGGCGCAGCTTTGCGTATTCCATGATCTTCTGGCGGATCTTCATCTTTGACACTCCATATCTTGACGGACGTCAAATAGGGATTTGCCCAAGATTTAAGTAGTTCCATGATTGCAAATTAGGCATGCGCCAAACGAATAGCCAGTTAACGAAATTCCGCCATTTTTTCCGCTGTGGATTCGGTTGCCAAGATCCCGGACGGGTCACATCACGGTGACGGCGTTATCGCCCCGTTCAGAGGACACCGCGCATCGGATGCGCGCGGTAGGTGCCGAGGATGCGCACCTTCTCCGAGAAAAAGCGCAGCTCGTCCATTGCATGGCGGACCGGCGCGTCATCGGGGTGGCCTTCGATATCGGCATAGAATTGGGTTGCGACGAACTTGCCGCCGAGCTGATAGCTCTCGAGCTTTGTCATATTGATGCCGTTGGTGGCGAAGCCGCCCATGGCCTTATAGAGCGCAGCCGGAATGTTGCGCACGTTGAAAACAAAAGTGGTGATGATCAATTCATCGTCCGAGCTCCGGACGATGCGCTGCTCTTCGCGCGAAAGCACGACGAAGCGCGTGACGTTGCTGTCCGTGTCCTCGACGTTTTCGGCGATGATATCGAGCCCGTAAAGGTCGGCGGCCAGGCGCGGGGCGAGCGCCGCCATGGAACGGTCGCCCGTTTCCTTGACAAGCTTGGCGGCACCGGCCGTGTCGCCCGCCACCACCGGCTTCCAGCCATTGGCGCGAACGATCTTGCGGCATTGGCCCAGCGCGTGGATATGGCTGTGCACCGTGCGGATCTCGTCATGCGAGACGCCGGGCAGCACCATCAGCTGGAAGCGAATCGGCATGAAGTATTCGCCGACAATGTGCAGGCGTGATTCCGGCAACAGGTGATGGATGTCGGCGACGCGCCCGGCGATCGTGTTTTCGATCGGAATCATGGCAAGATCGGCATCGCCATTCTCCACCGCCACGAAGGCATCCTCGAAGGTTTGGCACGGCAGCGGATCCATCGACGGAAACATGTCGCGGCAGGCCATGTCGGAATTGGCGCCGAAGTCGCCCTGGAAGGAGATCCTGTTGGTCTTGACAGTCACTTTCGAATTCCTTCTCAGGCTTTCACGGAGAGAATGCGACGGGCCTTATCGAGGTCCTCGGCCGTATCGACCCCGAGAGGGACCGAATTGACAATCTCGACGTCGATGCGCATCCCGGCTTCGAGCGCCCGCAATTGCTCAAGCGACTCCCGCTTTTCCAGGACCGAAGGCTTCAACGATACGAAGGTTTCGAGCGCCTTGCGTCGATAGGCATAAAGGCCGATGTGGTGATAGAGCGGCCCAGCCCCGTGCGGTGCGGTGGCGCGGGTGAAATAGAGTGCACGCAAACGGCTCTCGGAAAGCGGCGAGCCCACGACTTTCACGACATTGGGGTTGGTCTTTTCGTGTTCGTCAGTGATCTCGACGGTCAGCGTCGCGATATCGGTCGCAGCGTTATCGAGGGGTTTCAGCGCCGCGCGGATCGGTCCGGGCTCGATCGTCGGCAGGTCGCCCTGCACGTTGATCACGACCCCCGCCTCGCCGTGAGGATCCGCCTTCAGCAGGGCCTCATGGATGCGGTCCGAGCCGGACTGATGGTCGACCCGCGTCATGATCGCCTCGAAGCCGGCATCGCTGACCGCTTCGAAGACGTCGCGATGGTCGACGGCGACGACGATTCGGCCGACATCCGCCTCGGCCGCCCGTTTGGCCACCTGCACGATCATCGGAAGGCCGCAGATGTCGGCGAGCGGCTTGCCGGGCAGGCGCGTGGACGCCATCCGCGCCGGAATGAGCACGAGAGCTTTGCCAGAATTTCCGTGATTCATCGTCCAGCCTTAAAAAACGCCACTGAAAGTGTCAAAAAGTCTCACTTCAGGGTCGATAATCTCTGTTGCAACGCAGAGCCAAAAGACATAGGTTCCGCGCGATTTCAAGATGGGCCGGGTTTTTGTTTACGCCGGTGGCAAAGGGAGCGTTTGCAGATGAATTCATATGTGAACATGGGCATGGGTGCCTTGCTGGGTACGGTCTTCGTTCTGATGTCTGTATCCATTGCATCGGAAGGCATTTTCCATTCCGAAGCTCCCGAGAAGGAAGGTTTCGCTATCGTCGCCGAGGAACCGGCTGGCGGTGAAGCAGAAACGGCCGGCGGGGAAGCGACGTCCGAGCCGATCGCGCCGCTGCTTGCCAAGGCCGATGCTGCCGCCGGCGAGGCCGTCTTCAAGAAATGCGCAAGCTGTCACACCGTGGAGAAGGGCGGGGCGAACAAGGTCGGCCCGAACCTCTGGGGCATCGTCAATCGCCCGGTCGCCTCGCATGAGGGCTTCGCCTACTCCGCCGGCATGCAAACCTTCTCCGAAGGCGGCAAGGTCGTATGGGACTATGACCACCTGAGCTTCTTCCTCGAAGCGCCGAAGAAGCATGTGCCGGGTACGGCCATGGGCTTTGCCGGCCTCAAGAAGGGCGACGAGCGCGCCAACCTGATCGCCTGGCTGCGCGAGCAGGCCGATAGCCCGGCGCCGCTTCCGGACCCGGCAGCAGCCGGCAGCTCGAGCGAAGCCCAGCCGGCGGAAGGACAGGCCGCCCAGGACGGCCAGGCTACGGCACCCGCACCGGCGAACTAAGTCGTCAAGGAACAGATTTGATTTGGAAAGCCCGGCCTCTGGCCGGGTTTTTACGTTTCTACAGCGCCGCGCGTCCTTTGCGACGCGCAAAGGACGCTGCATGGGAACACGCAATAGTCACATCAGCAGGTAGGCCCAGGCCGAAACGCTGAGCACGCCCAGCGCCGTCGTCAGCGTGATCGTCGAGGAAGCGAGCGCATGACCGACGTTGAAGTGATTGGCGATCAGCCAGGCATTGACGCCGGTTGGCACCGAGGAGGTCAGCACCAGCGCGGCCGTCCAGCTGTCGTTCAGCCCCAGGATGTGGCAGGCGCCGAAGACGACGCCGGGTAATACAAGCAGCTTCAACGTGCTGGTGACGGCCGCAAGCCCGGTGTTTCCGGCCAGACCGTATTTATCGAGCGCCATGCCGATCGACACCAGTGCGGCCGGCGCCGCCGTACCGGCGAGCTGATCGACGACGGCCTTCGCCGGTCCGCCAAGCGGCTGGTCAAGAAGATGAAAAAGCGCGCCGCAGGCGAGACCGATCACCAGCGGATTGCGAACGAGATTGCGTCCGACACCGGCAAGCAACCTCAAAGGGCTTTGTCCCGGCTTGCCGCTCGTTTTCCGATCCGCACGCTCCATCAGCACGGTGCCGGCGATCATCATGACGGGCAGATGGACCGAGAGCAGGATCGACAGCGCCACCAGCCCGTCCTCGCCGACCACGCGCGAAACCAGCGGCAGCCCTATGAACACGGTGTTGGCGAAGGCCGAGGACACGCCTGCGAGCACCCCCACGCGCGCGTCGCGCCCAAAGGCAAAGGTCGCCGCCAGATGGCCGACCGTCCAGGTAACGGCTACACCGGAAAAGTAGGCGACCCAAAGCGGCCAGGGCGAGCCTTCCTTGAAATCGGCTTCGGCAATCGTGCGGAACAAGAGGACCGGCACGGCGACACGAAAGACAAAATCGCCGAGCGCATCGCCAACAGCCGGTTTCAAATAGCCGAGCCTCACGACCAGCCAGCCGGTCAGGATCAGGACGAAAATCGGGAGAACATTCAGGAAAATATCGGACATGGTGCGCCTTGGGTGGAACTGGAGGCATAGACCCGTTCGATCGGCCGAGGCAAGGGGCGCATTGGAGGAAGGCGGCGGCGGCTTACAGCGCCGAGCTTCCGTTCAGACGCACAAAGGACGTTGTAGCACTTTGAATTGCTGCATGTTTTCTCCGTAAATCGGATACGACTTAACGAAACATGCAGTAGATCGCGGCCCGCTTGCCGGCGCCGCCGGCGGAACATTCGCCCCGCGCAAGCGTTTTCAAAGACGACAGAGGAAACGCTGATGTCGACGGGCAATTCCTTTTATTCCCATCGGGACGACGACCCCCACCTCAAGGATGACGATCTGGCCGAGAAGGTGCTGCGCTTCATTCGATACGCCACTTTCGTGGACACGAGTGGAATTTCCGTTATGGCGCTCGGTGGAATGGTCGTGCTTTCGGGCAATGTCGCCAAGGAGGCAGACATTGGCTGCGCCGGAGAGGCCGCCGCCTCGGTGATCGGCGTTTCGAGCGTCGAGAACCGGCTGACCGTACGGCCTGACGAATCCACCGACTGAGCGCATTCGTCCTGCAATCCATAGAAAGCAACCTTTTGGTTGCCTTTTTCGATTCGACCTGTAAGGATATTGGCAACCAGGAGGTTGCATCATGACAGATCGTATCCAGAAGAGCATCGAACTCAACGCGCCGATCGAAAAGGTTTGGCATGCGTTGACGGACCACACGGCGTTCGGCGAATGGTTCCGCGTAAGGCTTGACGCACCCTTCGCCGTCGGCCAGGAAACGACCGGCGAAATGACTTATCCCGGCCATGAGGGCACCAAATGGACTTCGGTGACGGAACGCATGGAGGCCCCGACGCTGTTTTCCTTCCGATGGCCGCACGGCGACGACACCGACCTTTCGACATCGCCATCTACGCTCGTGGAATTCCGCCTCGAACCGACGGCGAATGGCACGCGTCTCACCATCGTCGAATCGGGCTTCGAAACGCTGCCAGAGGATCGCCGCATGGAAACTTTGCGCGGCAATGAAAGCGGATGGGAGATCCAGGCGGGAAACATCAAGGCCTATGTCGAAGCCTGAGCCTGCCGATCCCGGCCCGGTCGAGGTCTTCGCCGCCCTCGGAGACCCGACCCGCCTCTCGCTCCTGACAAAGCTCAGCGACGGCCAGACACGATCGATCGCTATGCTTTCGGCCGACACAAAGCTGACGCGGCAGGCGGTGACCAAACACCTGCACGTGCTGGAGCGCGCCGGCCTCGTCACAAGCATCCGCGTC
The DNA here is from genome assembly GCF_020193575.1 of Ensifer sp. IC4062. Classification (GTDB taxonomy): domain Bacteria; phylum Pseudomonadota; class Alphaproteobacteria; order Rhizobiales; family Rhizobiaceae; genus Sinorhizobium. Next base: position 62,511 of record NZ_JADYVD010000001.1, on the reverse strand, counting down.
GGCCGCGAAAGCCAGTTCGGCTACCGACCAGGAGCGATCATCCAGGCACGATCGTATCTCGACAGAGTTTCCGCGCAGTGGGACGAGGCTCTGGCACGCCTCAAGTCGCTGGTGGAGCGATGAATGGGCTGATGATCGCGCGTGAGACTGTTCGTGCTGAGTTCGGACGGCGTTCCCGCCGCCGGCACAAGGGCCTCCCGAATCCGTGTCGTCGGACGCGCCGCCTTTCGAAACAGGCTTGGCAACATTGCCGCCTAACGATTGAGGAGCCAGAGGATGGCGGAAAGTGCAATACTGAAAAGTAGCCCGGTGGTAATCGGAATATAGATGGTGAAATTCTCGCGCTGGATCAGAATATCGCCCGGCAGCCTGCCCAAACCAAGGCGCGTAAGCCACGGCCAGAGAATGCCGACCGCGACAATAACAAGTCCGATAATGATTAAAACTCGGGACATGGCACAGGCACGTTTCGCGAATTCACCGTCCGGCATGATGTTTGAATTCACTTCGCATAACAATGCGCCGATGTCGGACGGGACCCGCCTTTTCATAAACTACACTTCACGCAGGGCATAAGTGCCGCTTCCGTTGGCCGCTCCAAGAGCCGCTCGGCGCGGCTCGGACGAGCAAGATGCTCGCGGCGCAGTGTGGGGGCGAAGATCGACCCTCTCCCGCACCTAATTGCCGAACATGATCGACCTTACGATGCTCACGGTCGGCGGGCGGCATCACCGGGCAGCCACCGTCCGGCGATGATCGTGTATACTACCGATAGACAACAGTGCGACGATTGCAGACGTATGGTTGAGAAACTCTGTGCAGATCCAGTACCATGCACAACGTGATCATTTGCGGCAGCAACTCTTGTTCGGCGGGTCCAGCAGACATGACGAATAATTCAGGGCAGAAGCTGTCTCTGTTCGCCTTGACCGCAATGGTGGTCGGGTCGATGGTTGGCGCCGGGATTTTTTCCCTGCCGCGCACCTTCGGCAACGCTACCGGACCGTTCGGCGCGATCGTGGCCTGGTGCATCGCAGGGGCGGGAATGTTCACTCTGGCTCATGTGTTCCGCGTGCTTGCGGAACGCAAATCCGATCTCGATGCGGGCGTCTACGCATATGCACGGGCCGGCTTCGGCGACTATGCCGGCTTCCTTTCGGCGCTCGGCTATTGGCTCGTCGGCTGTATTGCCGATGTGTCGTATTGGGTGTTGATCAAGGCGACCCTCGGCGCCTTCTTTCCGGTCTTCGGAGACGGCAACACGGTGGCCGCCGTGCTTGTCTCCTCGGTCGCACTGTGGGGCTTCCACTTCATGATCCTGCGAGGGATCAAGGAGGCAGCGGCCATCAACACCGTCGTCACCGTGGCAAAGATCGTCCCCATCGTGATCTTCATCGTCATCCTGCTCGGCGTGTTCGAGACCAACCTCTTTCGCGCCAATTTTTGGGGCGGTGTGGGTATGCCCGAGGCGAGCCTCTTCGAGCAGGTTCGTGCGACCATGCTGGTTACAGTCTTTGTGTTTATCGGCGTCGAGGGCGCGAACGTCTATTCGCGCTACGCCCGCAAACGGTCTGATGTGGGCGTGGCCACTTCACTGGGCTTCGCAGGCGTACTGGGATTGATGGTGCTGGTGACGCTGCTGCCCTATGCCACGCTCGAACGGCCGGAAATCGCGGGGATGCGGCAACCCTCGATGGCTTCCGTGCTGGAATCCGTCGTCGGGCCATGGGGTTCCGTCTTCGTCAGTGTCGGTTTGATCGTTTCCGTGCTCGGGGCGTATCTGGCATGGTCGCTGATCTGCGTCGAGGTGATGTTCTGCGCCGCCAAGAACGGAGACATGCCTAGCGTTCTCGCCAAGGAGAACAGCAACCACGTCCCTGCTGCGGCTCTGTGGCTGAGCAATGGCGTGATCCAGCTCTTCCTCGTCAGCACGCTGTTTTCAGAGGACGCGTTCCGGTTGATGGTAAACCTGACGAGCGCGATGGTTCTGGTTCCATACATGCTGGTGGCAGCCTATGGCTTCCTCGTCGCCTGGCGCGGTGAGACTTATGACATCAGGCCGGCAGAGCGGTTCCGCGATCTGATCTTGGCGGGTTGCGCCACGCTCTATACGGCATTCATGATCTATGCCGGAGGCCTGAAGTTCCTGCTGCTCTCCACCATCCTTTACGCGCTTGGAACGGCCCTGTTCTTCTACACAAGGCGGGAACAGAAGAAGCCGCTGTTCAACTCTCGAGAATGGCTCGTCTTCATGGCTGTAGCGGCCGGATGCCTTTTTGGCATCTACGGTCTCGTGACCGGTTACATCACCCTATAGATTTCAGGGTTTTTTGCGCGTGAGAAAGGCGCGGTGCCGTAGTGCGCACACGTCCTTATGGGGGAACATCAGCGGGCTATCGAATTCCTCTAGGAATTTTGAAGATTACACGCTAACATTGCGCTCGGACAATCCAAGCATGTTATAGAAGTGGTGCCAGGAGCGGATAACCGCGTCAAGTCACAGGCAAGTTCCACAAGTTCATCCGGGCATCACCAGCGGTACCAGATCTGATCGGCGTCCGCACCGGCGCGGACGGCCCCCTACTTCGGTCAACGCGGGAGTGGTGCGATGGCGAGCAAAGCTGAGCAGAAGCTGTCCCTGTTCGCTCTGACCGGCATGGTTGTCGGTTCCATGGTCGGCGCAGGCATCTTTTCGCTCCCGCGGACATTCGGCATCGCAACAGGGCCGTTCGGCGCAATCATCGCCTGGTGCATTGCGGGCGGCGGCATGTACATGCTGGCACGCGTCTTCCAGTCGCTGGCCGAACGCAAGCCCGATCTCGACGCCGGCGTTTTCGCCTATGCCAAGGAGGGCTTCGGCGACTATCCGGGCTTCCTCTCCGCCTTCGGCTACTGGATCGGCAGTTGCATCGGCAACGTGTCGTACTGGGTGCTGATCAAGTCCACGCTCGGCAATTTTATTCCTGCCTTCGGCGACGGCAATACCGTGGTCGCCATCCTCGTCGCCTCGATCGGAATTTGGCTCTTCCACTTCATGATCCTGAGAGGCATTCAGCAGGCGGCCTTTATCAACACCGTCGTGACCGTCGCGAAGGTTGTTCCGATCATCGCCTTCATCATCATCCTCTTCTTCTTCTTCTTCAAGCTCGACCTGTTCCGGCTCAACTTCTGGGGCGGCGAGGGGATGCCGGAGGCAAGCCTCCTCCAGCAGATCCAGGCGACGATGCTGGCGACGGTCTTCGTCTTCATCGGCATCGAAGGCGCGAGCAACTATTCGCGCTATGCGCAGACGCGCTCCGATATCGGCACGGCCACGATCATGGGCTTTATCGGTGTCAGCGTGCTGATGGTATTGGTCACGCTGCTGCCCTATGCGGCCCTGACACGCCCCGAGATTGCCGCCATGAGCCAGCCTTCGATGGCTGGCGTGCTTGCTGCCGTCGCCGGCCCCTGGGGTGCAGTTTTCATCAGCATCGGCGTGATCGTCTCGGTGCTTGGCGCCTATCTCGCCTGGTCTCTGGTGTGCGCGGAAGTGCTCTACGTGGCCGCGCGCACGGAGGACATGCCCCGGCTTTTCGGCACCGAAAACCAGAACAAGGTCCCTGCAGCGGCACTGTGGCTCACCAACATCGTCGTCCAGCTGTTCGTCATCAGCACCTATTGGTCGCGGGATGCGTTCACGCTGATGCTGAATTTGACAAGCGCAATGTCGCTGATCCCTTACCTGTTCGTGGCCGCTTTCGGGTTCCTGCTGGCACGACGTGCCGAGACCTATGAAGTCAGGCCGCATGAACGCAAGCGCGACCTGATCATAGCCGGCATCGCCGCGGTCTACACGTTTTTCATGATTGTCGCCGGGGGGATGAAGTTCGTACTGCTATCGGCGCTTCTGTATGCCCCGGGAACGGCCCTCTATTTCTGGGCCAGGCGTGAGCAGCGCAAGCAGTTCTTCAACACATCCGTCGACTGGCTGATTTTCGCGGCTGCCGTCATCGGCTGCATCGCCGCCATCATCGGACTGTCCACCGGCTACCTGACGATCTGAAAAAAGGAGATGTGCCATGTCTTCTGAAAGCTCGATCCAGCACACTTTCGGCGTACACTCCGAGGTTGGCCAACTGCGCAAGGTCATGGTTTGCGCGCCGGGGCGTGCTCATCAACGGCTGACGCCCACCAATTGCGACGCCCTCCTGTTTGACGATGTCCTATGGGTCGACAACGCCAAGCGCGACCATTTCGACTTCATGACCAAGATGCGCGACCGTGGCGTCGAAGTTGTCGAGATGCACAACCTGCTGACCCAGACCGTGGCGATCCCCGAAGCCAGAAAGTGGGTTCTCGACAACCAGGTCGTACCGAACCAAGTCGGGCTTGGGCTCGTGGACGAGATCCGCAGTTACCTCGAAGGGCTGTCTGACCGTGAGCTCGCGGAGACCCTGATAGGCGGGTTGTCGACCTATGAGTTTCCCGAGACGCTCGGGGGCGAGATGTTGGAGCTGATCCGGGACGCCGCCGGCGTCGCAGAGTATCTCCTGCCGCCGCTGCCCAATACGCTCTATACCCGTGATACCACCTGCTGGATTTACGGCGGGGTGACGCTCAATCCGCTCTATTGGCCGGCGCGCCACGAAGAGACCATCCTCGCCACCGCCATCTATAAGTTCCACCCGGACTTCGCCGGCAAGGTCAATGTCTGGTGGGGAGACCCTACCAAGGACTGGGGTCTCGCCACCCTTGAGGGCGGCGACGTCATGCCGATCGGCAAGGGCAACGTGTTGATCGGCATGAGCGAGCGTACGTCGCGGCAGGCAATCAGCCAGCTCGCGGCGACCCTGTTCGAAAAGGGCGCAGCGGATCGCGTGATCGTCGCCGCAATGCCCAAGCTGCGGGCGGCCATGCATCTCGACACGGTGTTCACCTTCGCCGACCGCGACTGCGTCCTGATCTATCCGGACATCGTTAACAGTATCGAGGCTTTCTCCTACAGGCCGGGCGACAAACCGGGGGCCGTCGAGTTGCACAAGGACGGGGGCTCGTTCGTTGAAACGGTGCGCGACGCCCTCGGCCTCAAGGAGATGCGCGTGGTTGAGACCGGCGGCAATGCCTATGTGCGTGAACGGACGCAATGGGACAGCGGCGCCAATCTCGTCTGCCTCTCGCCCGGCGTGGTGCTCGCCTACGACCGCAATACCTACACCAATACACTGCTGCGCAAGGCCGGTATTGAGGTGATCACCATCACCGGGGCCGAGCTCGGTCGTGGACGCGGCGGCGGCCACTGCATGACCTGTCCGATCATCCGCGATGCGGTTGACTACTAAGATCCGAGCGCACTGCGACGACCTGTGAAAGGCGCCAGCCATGGCAGGAGCTCCAATTGGACAACCGCCGATGAGCGGTTCCGAGGAAGGAGTGGACTATGAACGCCGGGCAAAGTCCCTGCATTCGAGATGGGGGTGGTTTCTCGCACTCGGTATCGCTCTGGCGATGGGCGGAATCTTGGCTGTTGCGCTCCCTGCCGCCTCCGAATTCGCGGCGAGCGTCGTCCTCGGTGCGGTCCTTGTGCTCGCGGGCGTTGCAAAGATGGTCCAGTCCTTGCAGGTCAAGGACTGGAACGGCTTCATCTGGCAGGAATTGACGGGCGCAGTCGAGGTGGTCGGCGGCATCTTGATATATTTCAACCCGCTGAAGGGAGCCCTCGCGATCACTCTTCTGATCGCCCTGGTGCTTCTCGTACAGGGTGTTCTGCAAATCGCGCTCGCAGCAGTCGTGCGCAAACAGGATGGCTGGTACTGGTTCGCGATTTCGGGCGTGGTTGCGCTTGCAGCCAGCGCGGCGCTCGCCTTGAAGCTGCCCCACACCCGCCTCTTCCCTTCGGGCACCATCGCCGGCATTTCCCTGCTTGTCGCCGGCGGTGCGTACATCGCCATTGCTCTCACGATACGCAGAGCACGGTCATGAGCACGTCGCATGAAAGCCCTCAGCAATATCGCGCAATCGGAACGGCACGATGATCGGACCTGCTTCTCGCATTCGCCTGATGCTTGCCTGCCTGACAGGGACGGTGGCCCTGTGCGTCAGTTCGCCTTTATTTGCCCAGCAGCAAGGCGCAGGTCAGGCAATGCCGCCTCCTGCCGTCGTCGTCGAGAAGGTCGAGGTTCAGCAGGTAAGTAACCCAGCGCGGTTTACCGCCCGCGTCGAGACGATCGATGCGGTGGACATCCGGGCGCGCGTCACCGGCTTTTTGCGTGCCGTGGCATTCAAGGATGGCCAGGCGGTCAAGACCGGGGACACACTGTTTGAGATCGAGCCGGATCAGCTCGAGGCGTCGGTCGCTTCGGCGCGGGCGCAGCTAGCGCGCGCGGAGGCGTCGCGGGAATCGGCCGAAAGGACCCTTGCGCGCAATCGGGACCTCTTCGCTCGCAACGCCGTATCGCGCGCCGTGCTGGATGACGCCCAGGCCGCCTTCGATGTCGCCGCCGCGGACGCGCTGGTCGCGGAGGCGGCTCTGAACACTGCTGAACTCAATCTCTCCTATACTCGTATCGCGGCGCCGATCTCCGGCAGCATCGGCCGTGCTATGTTCACGGCCGGTAACCTGGTCGGGCCCGACTCCGGTTCGTTAGCGCGAGTCGTAAGGCTCGATCCGATTCGCGTGGCCTTTGCCATGACCGAGGGCCTGCTTGTGACTGCCCGGCAGCAAGAGGCAAGCGAAGGCCCTTTGGATCCGAATGCATTTAAACTTTCGCTGCGTCTCGCGAACGGGACTGAGTACGACGAGGCCGGTCGGATCGAGTTCGTCGAAAACGAGGTCGACCAGCAGACCGGAACAGTTACCGCTCGCGCGGTCTTTCCCAATCCTCATCACGTGCTGATCCCGGGACAGTTCGTCACGCTGTCGATAGAGGGGAAGGAGACACCCAAACTGCCGGTGGTACCGCAAACGGCGGTGTTGCAGGATCGCGCGGGGCGCTTCGTCTATCTGCTTGGCCAGGACAACACCGTCTCGCAACGGCGGATCGATACGGGCGCGCGTATAAGCAACGGCTGGGCGGTTACCACAGGTCTCAACGGCGGCGAGCAGGTCGTCGTCCAGGGAATCCAGCGCCTCTCCGACGGCATGACGGTACAGCCGAGCGAAGGCCAGCCCTTGGACGGCACCCAATGATCTCCGATCTGTTCATTACCCGGACGCGGCTGGCGATCGTTATCTCGATCATCATTTCGATCGCCGGCGCGATCAGCATCTTTGCGTTGCCGGTGCAGCAGTATCCACAGATCACACCGCCGACCGTAACAGTCTCCGCAACCTATCCAGGTGCGAGCGCCGATGTGATTGCCGATGTCGTCGGCGGGCCGTTGGAAACGGCCATAAACGGCGTGCCCAACATGATGTATCTGTCGTCGACAAGTTCGAATGCCGGGCAGTATTCGCTTTCCGTGACCTTCGAAGTGGGCACCGATCCCGACATCGCACAGGTGAATGTGCAGAACCGGGCGCAACTGGCGATTTCCCAGCTCCCGTCCGCTGTAACCCAGCAGGGCGTATCTGTGCGGTCACGCTCGCCCGATTTCGTGCTCGGCATCGCCTTCTATTCGCCGGAGGACAAGCTCGACGCGCTCGAGATCACCAATTTCGCCGCGACAACGCTCATCGACGCGCTCTCGCGCGTCTCAGGCGTCGGTGAGGCCGCCGTCGTCGGCGCATCCGAATACTCGATGCGCGTATGGCTCAACCCGACACGCATGGATGCGCTCGGCATCACCGCCGGTGACGTGGCAACTGCGATCCAGAGTCAAAATATCCAGGCTTCCCTCGGGCAGGCGGGCGCCCCCCCGGCACAGGATGGCACGGAGTTGCAATATACTTTGGTGGCCCAAGGTCGGCTCGTGAGCGCCGAGGAGTTCGGCAACATCGTGGTGCGAACGGGCGGGGCGGGCGCCGTCGTGCGGCTCAAAGACATCGCCCGCATCGAACTCGGTGCACGGAACTACTCATCACGGGCATACTTCGGCGGGCACGAAGCGGCGATGCTGCAGATTAACCAGGCCCCTGGCGCCAACGCGATCCAGACCGCCAACGCAGTGCTCGCCGAGCTCGAACGCCTTTCGCCGAGGTTTCCAGCCGGCCTCGAATACGAACCCGTCTATGACGCGACGCGATTCGTCCGGGCAAGCCTGTCACTGATCGTCGAGATCCTCATCGAGGCTTTCCTGATCGTGCTCTTCGTCACGTTCTTGTTCCTGCAGGACTGGCGCGCCACCTTGGTTTCGGCGGTAGCCATCCCTGTGTCGATGCTCGGCGCTATGGCCGTTCTGCTGGCCGTCGGCTATTCGATAAATACGATCTCGCTGCTCGCCCTGGTGTTGGCGATCGGATTGGTCGTCGACGACGCGATCCTCGTCGTCGAGAACGTCAAACACGTCATGGAAGACGATCCCGTTATCGATACGGCGGCTGCGACCCGCAAGGCGATGCGGCAGATCACGGGGCCGATCATCTCGACGACGCTGGTGCTGCTCGCCGTCGTAACACCGACCGGATTCCTATCGGGCATCAACGGCCAGCTCTATCGTCAGTTTGCGGTCACATTGTCGGCCGCACTGGTTCTCTCGTCCATAGTGGCGCTGACGCTCAGTCCGGCGCTCAGCGCAATCCTGCTGAAGCGCGGACAGGGCCGCTACCGGCGCGGCCCGCTCGCCTGGTTCACGAGCGTCCTGAACGCGACGCGCAACGGCTACGGCCGCGCAGTCGCTTTCCTGGTGCACCTTTGGATCATCCCCCTCGCCGCGCTCGCGGCCTGCTTCCTCGGCGCCTTCCTGCTGTTTACCCTCCTGCCGTCCACCTTTATTCCCGACGAGGATCAAGGCGCGCTGTTCATGGATATCCAGCTTCCGGACGCCGCCTCGCTTGATCGTACGCGGGCAGTCGTCAATGAGGTCGAGCATCTGCTGTCGACGACAGCCGGCGTCGAAAACGTCGTCTCCGTCGCCGGCTTCAGTATCTTGCAAGGCACCGCTTCCCCGAATGGAGCGATGGTGATCGCGGCCCTCGACTCTTGGGACCAGCGCGAGACGGCGGAATTGCAGCTCTACGCTATCCTCGCTAAGTTGCGGGCGCAGTTCTCGACCATACCGGGAGCCAACATCGCGGCCTTTGCGCCGCCGGCGATCTCCGGAATCGGCGCCGTCGGCGGTCTCGACCTGCGCCTGCAGGCGCTGGAGGGGCAGCGGCCGGAAGAGATCGCTCAGGTGGTGCGCGCATTCGTTTCGGAGATAAACCAGCAGCCGGAAGTCGGCGGTGCGGCAACGACCTTCAGCGCCGACGTGCCGCAGATATATGTTGACGTCGACCGCATCCGCGCAGAGGCTCTGGGCGTGAGCGTAGCCGACATTTATTCGACGATCGGCGCGAGCTTCGGTTCTCGTTACGTGAACGATTTCACACTGCAGGGGCGGGTCTTCCAGGTCAATCTCCAGGCTGACGCAGAGCACCGCGCGGATGCGGAGGACATCCTCAATCTTCATGTCCGCAACCGCGAGGGCGCGATGGTGCCGCTGCGAACAGTGGTATCGACTACCACTGTTCTCGCGCCCTTCGTCATCTCCCGTTACAATCTGTCGGTCGCAGCCCAGATAAACGGGCAAGCCGCCCCCGGCGGCAGTTCGGGAGCAGCCATGGACGCGATCGAACGCGTGGCGGCACAGGAACTGCCGGCGGGCTACGGGTTCGAGTGGTCGGGTCTGTCGTTTCAGGAACGGCGCAGCAGCGGACAAGAACCGATCATCTTCGGCTTGGCTTTTCTGTTCGCTTACTTGCTGCTGGTCGCGCAATACGAAAGCTGGACGCTGCCCATCGCCGTCATCCTGTCACTCGGCGCCGCTCTGTTCGGCGCGACCGGAGCCCTCATGCTTTTCGGGCTGCAGAACAGTCTCTATGCGCAGATCGCCATCGTGCTCCTGATTGGGCTCGCGTCGAAGAACGCCATCCTGATCGTTGAATTCGCCAAGGAGCGCCACGAGGAAGGGCAATCGATAGCGGAGGCCGCACGGCTCGGCGCCGAGCAGCGCTTCCGCGCGGTGATGATGACCGCAGTCTCCTTCATCTTCGGCATCGTGCCCCTAGCGATCGCTACGGGCGCGGGAGCCGGCGCCGGTCGAGCGGTGGGCGTTACTATCCTGGGCGGCATGGTGGGGGCAACGACGATCGGCCTCTTCATCATCCCGACCTTGTTTGCCGTGATCGAGCGTGTTGCGGAACGGGTTTCCACGCGAGCGAAGGCAGCGACGGAGCCGCGTGTGACATAGTCCGCGGCACCGGCCAGGCCGCCGATCGTCCCGTCCAGCTTGGAGGCGGCAGGACACAGGACGGCAGGCCGGCGCCCGCGACTGATTGAAGCTTTGAACCCCGAGGAGGAAGACATGACCACCTACGATTCTGGAACGTCCACGACTCTCTCCGGCCCACCTACCTGGGTTCGCGTCCTGCTCGGGATCGTCCTACTTCTTGGAGGCATATTTGTGCTGGGCGACGTGGCATTGGCCACGCTCGTCAGCACGCTGCTCATCGGCTTTACGGCGATTGCCGTGGGCGCATTCGAGATTGTTCACGCCTTCTGGACGAAGGGGTGGGGCGGCTTCTTGTGGCAGATCCTGCTGGGGGTTCTTTACGTCATCTTCGGCTGGATGGTGGTGAACCAGCCCATCTCGGGCGCCTTGGTCCTTACCTTTTTCCTCGGACTGGTGTTCCTGGCATCTGGCATCGTGCGGGTCATTGTCGCTATCAGGCACTGGAGCGGCAGTGGTTGGCTGATGCTCGTCTCAGGAATATTCGGCATTCTGGCCGGGCTAGCCATCGTCTCAGGCTGGCCGGCGACCAGCATTTGGGTACTCGGGCTTCTGCTTGGGATCGACCTTATTTTCCACGGGCTCGCATGGTTGATCCACGCGTGGTCGCCTACGACGCAATCCGCGTAATAGGGCCTCGACCGTCTTGAGACACCGGAGGCGGACTGCTTCCGGCAGCAGCCGTTCGGATCCTCATCTCACAAGAAACGTGATGATGCCGGCATTGGCGATATCGATGAAGAACGCGGACACCAGTGGCAGAATGATGAAGGCGAGCGGCGCGGCACCATGGGTCTTCGTCACCGCGGCCATGTTGGCAATTGCCGTTGGGGTCGCGCCGAGTGAGATGCCGGTAAACCCCGCTGAAACCACAGCAGCATTGTAGCTGCGCCCCATTGCGGGAAAAACGACGAACAGGATGTAGGCGACCGCAGCGACGGTCTGCAGCGCCAGCACCACGAGTATCGACAAACCGAGGCCCTGCAGCGTCCAGAGCTGCAGGCTCATGAGCGACATCGCGAGAAAGATGTTCAGCGAAAGATCGGACACCAACGAAAGCGCTCGCGTCCTCGTTGGCCAGGGCAGCCGCGGCGCGACTGCGGGGACCGCGTTGGTCAGCAGGATTGCAAGGAACATGCAAACGACGAAAAGCGGAAGCTTGATGCCAAGCTCGACGACCAGCTCGTGCAGCAGGTAGCCGCAGATGACCGCAATATTCATCACAAGCAGGGTTTGCAGCACGGACTGGTAGCTCACGTCGTCTGCGTGCCGGTCGACCTGTTCATTGGAAACCCCGACGATCAACTCCTCATCCATTTTCCCATGAAGGCCGTTGCGCGAGATGAGGTGGCGGGCGATCGGTCCGCCCAGAATGCTCGCGATCACGAGGCCAAGCGTCGCACTGGCAATGCCGACTTCCATTGCATTGGCGAGCCCGAAACGGGTGGAGATCGTCGGTGCCCAGGCAATGATGGTGCCGTGCCCGCCGACAAGCGAGGCCGAGCCGAGCAGGATCGAGAAGCCGGCAGGCAAGCCGAGAAGCGCCGTGCCGCCGACGGCGACCACGCTCTGGATGACAAGAAAAACGAGCGTCAGCGCCAGGAGGACGAGAAAAGGCCGCCCGCCGGCGACCAGGTCGGAGAGCCGCGCGTTCAAGCCTACACCGGTGAAAAAGTACAATAGCAGCAGGTCGCGCGCGCCGAGTGCGAAGCGTATTTCCGTGTCAAAGAATGCGTATGCCATCAATGTGAGAAACGCGGAAATCAGCCCCCCGGTTACCGCCTCCGGGATGTTCCAACGCGAAAGCGCCGTCACCGACTTGTTTAGCCGGCTACCTAGGAAGAAAACCAGGATCGAGATGGTGAACGTCAGGAAGGCGGGAACCTGCAATGCCGACATATTCTTCCCCTCGGCGGTCGCACTTCAAGCCCGCCCTGCGACCGTCAGACGATCGAATTCCTCTAGGAATTTTGAAGATTACACGTTAACATTGCGCCGAAACAGCCTAAGCATGTTATAGAAGTGGTGCCAGAAGCCGATAACCGCTTCAGTATAAGCAGTTTCACAAGTTCATCTGGCATCACCAGCGGTACCAGATCTGATCGGCGTCCGCAGCGGCGCGGACGGACCCCTGCATCGGTAAACCCAGGAGCGGCCCGATGGCACCGAAGTTGAGCAAAGCTGCCCCTGTTCGCGTCTGATCGCGACGCATGTCGGTTCCGTGGTCTGCAGAGGCATCTTCTCGCTCCCGCGGATATTCAACGCGACAGCGCGGTTCGACGCAATCAACGCCCGGTGCATTGCAGGATCGTGCAGAGATTGGCCACCCTCACAAAGGAGCATGCCATGACTCGACGGATAATACTTCCTCTCACACTTGCGATTGTGGCCGCCGTTGCCGTTGGCTGCGCCACCGAACAGAACCAACGCGGCTTAGGCGGAGCTCTGATTGGCGCCGGAACGGGCGCCGTAGCGGGCCAGCTCATTGGGCGGAACACGACGAGCACTGTCGCCGGTGCAGCTGGCGGAGCTCTCGTGGGAGCGGCGGTCGGGACCGCAACAACCCCGTCTTACAATCGCGGCAACTGCAGATACAGACAACCGGACGGCACAATCATCATCGCGCGGTGCCGGTAAAGTTCCTGCCTCGCGCTCGCTGCAGTCTCAAGGGAGGGCCAGCGGATCGCCGTTGAGTGCCTGTGCGGACTGTCGACGGCACCCACCGGGCGGATTCGAACGTTCGTGCCTATGCCCCTCCGCACGTCGGCGCACCAAAACGAGAACGAGCAGCCGGAGCCACGAAGAAGCCATGGCATCTTACGACACCATGCCGAGCAATGCGGGTGGCGACCCGAGCAGCCCCCCGGCTTCCGTTCGCGCAGTGCTGGGCGGCGTCATGTTTCTGGCGGGATTGGTCGTCCTGGCGGATGTGGCGTTTGCGTCGGTGGTTACTCCAGCCTTCATCGGAACCGCTGCGATCCTAGTCGGCACCTTCGAAATCATCTACGCCTTCTGGGCGAGAAGATGGGGTGCCCTGTCATGGCAGACGCTGCTCGGGTTTCTTTATATCGCTCTCGGCTTGATGCTCACCGAGGTCGCCGGATCGAGCGTGATGCAGGTCCTGGCATCCTTCGCGACACGATCTGCGCGCACGCATGAGCTGTTTCAAACCTACGCGATCGGCCTGCTGTTTATGTTCTCAGGCATCGTCAGAATCCTGCTCAGCATAAGCCACTGGCGTGAGGCAGGATGGACCATGATGCTGTCGGGGGCATTCGGCGCCGGTGCAGGATTGGTCATCTTGGCCGAGTTTCCAAAGATGGCTCTTTGGGTTCTTGCGCTCTTGCTGGGGATCGATTTCCTGGCGCATGGCGTGGCCTGGCTGAGATTTGCATATTTCCCTCGGCCGAATAACGATGGAGACAAAGCGGTTTCACCGCCCGCATGACCTGACTGCAGCGATGGTCGCTCAGTCAATCGCAGAGAAAGCCGGCGTCAACTCGCTGACTGGGGCTACCCAACGACGGATGCGCCGCTGGCAAACCCGCACGCGATTGTTCGCTGACGTCGACAAGAGCGACGAATGAGTCCTACCGCTTCCACCGCAGGAAGACCGTCGCAAGCGGCGGCAGTGTGAGAAGGATGGAGCAGTCTTGCCGTGCGCCGGCTGCCCGTCTATCCGATTGTGACCGAGCCGTCGAGCGATTATCAATTGGAAATTTTGCCAAGCATCGAGAGAATTCATGGGCAACATCTTCAGATACGGCCGGAAATACGAAGATGAGTTAATCACACTTCTACAAAGTGAGCCAGATTGGAACTCTTTTACCAGCACGGAAACAATAGATATATTTAAGAGCGCATTGCTTAGTAGCGAAACGTACATTTTTATAAGCCAAGGTAAAATTTGCGGGTATGTCCGTACTTTAGTAGATGGGTTCGGAATTTATGTAAGTGAACTCTATGTAGCGCCAGCATGGAGAAACAATGGCTTCGGAAGAGAGCTCCTTAAAAAGATAACGCAAGAGCATCCAAGTCAAATCGTTTACGTCCTGTCTGATGAGGATCTGTATTATGAGAAACTCGGCTACAAGCGTGTTGGTTCTATATTCCAACTATAGACCATTAATCGGCGTCGAGAGGTGGGCCGGGCTTTCCGTGACGGGTTTAGAGGTCGAGAGAGAGGCTCTCGGCTGGCCCGTCTGCTGATCTGCCCTAACAGCGCACACATACGTCGCGAGGCGACGTGCGTTCTCGTTCGTGGGGTGTCGAGTTTCGCGTGTCGCTGTCGTCCACTCTCCACCCGACACTGACACTAGGGGGCTAAAAGACTAGGCGGTCCCTGCGACGGTCCTCCGGACAGCCGTCGAAGATTCGCATGGCGAACGAAGTCCTCACCTACCGAGAATTGGCGGACCGACTCGGCACAAAGCCCGAAATCCGCCCGGAAAACCGTCCAGCGCAAGCGCTGGCAGCGCGTGCAGGGCAATCACGGAAGAGCGACGAATGAGCCTATCGCCTCCACCGCAGGAAGACCGTCGCAAGCGGCGGCAGTGTGAGAGGGACAGAGAAGTCCTTGCCGTGCGCCGGCTTGCGTTCTGTCCAGGCTTCGGCCTGCCCGAGATTGGATCCTCCATAGATCGCCGCGTCGGTGTTGAGCACAACCTCATAGCGTCCTTCAACCGGCACGCCAACGCGATAATCGTGCCGCGGCACCGGGGTAAGATTAGACATAATCAGGAACTGTGAGGAGCGGTCTTGCGAACTGCGAAACATGCCGTAGATGGAGTTTTCCGCATCGTCGACGACCGCCCATTCGAAGCCGGCCGGGTCAAGGTCGCCGAACTGCAGCGCGGGTTCTTGCACATACAGCCTGTTAAGATCGCGGATCAACTGCTGAATGCCCGCGTGTTCGGGCCGATCAAGCAGGTCCCAATGAACAGAGCCGTCATGGCTCCATTCGCCTTCCTGGGCAAGCTCGCCGCCCATGAAGAGGAGTTTCTTGCCTGGATGAGCCCACATGAATCCGTAGTAGGCGCGCAGGTTCGCTAGCCTTTGCCATTGGTCGCCGGGCATCTTCCCGAGCAAGGAACCTTTGCCATGCACCACCTCGTCATGGGAGAGCGGCAGCATGAACCGTTCGGAATAGGCGTAGATCATGCCGAAGGTCATCGCGCCGTGGTGGTACTTCCGGTGGACCGAATCCTCCTGCATGTAGTGCAGCGTGTCATGCATCCAGCCCATGTTCCACTTGAAATCAAAGCCGAGGCCGCCCTCCTCGGGCGGCTTGGTAACGTCCGGCCAGGCGGTCGACTCTTCCGCGGCCGTAAAGGCATGCGGGCAGCGCCGATGGATGATGCTGTTCAAATGCTTGAAGAACTCCACCGCTTCAAGGTTCTCACGGCCACCGTATTGATTTGGTATCCATTGGCCCTCCTCGCGGCTGTAGTCCCGGTAGAGCATCGAGGCGACTGCGTCCACGCGCAATGCATCCACGTGATAATGCTCCAGCCATTCCAGTGCGCTGGCAATTAAGAACCCTTTCACCTCGTTGCGGCCGAGATTATAAATCAGCGTGTTCCAGTCCCTGTGGAAGCCCTCGCGCGGATCCTCGTGTTCGTAAAGTGCGGTGCCGTCGAAACGGGCGAGTCCCCAGACATCGGTGGGAAAATGCGCCGGGACCCAGTCGAGGATGACGCCTATGCCAGCGGCATGGCAGCGGTCGACGAAATAGGCAAAATCCTCCGGCATGCCGTAACGACCGGTGGGAGCGAAAAGTCCGAGCGGCTGGTAGCCCCAAGAGCCGCCGAAGGGATGCTCCATGATCGGCAGAAATTCGATGTGCGTGAAGCCGAGATCGTGCGCATAGGGGATCAGCCGCTGGCTGAGCTCGACCCAGTCGAGCGCCCGATTTCCCTCCTCGGCGATCCTCAGCCAGGACCCGGGATGCACTTCGTAGACCGAGATTGCACCCGTCATCGACCGGTCGGCGCGGCGGGCGCGCATCCATTCCTCGTCGCTCCAGCGGAAAGGTTTGGACGACGCGACGATCGAAGCCGTCGAGGGGGCGGCTTCGCTGGCGCGGGCTACCGGATCCGCTTTCTGCGGCAGGAGATTGCCGTGGGCGTCGAGCAGCTCGAATTTGTAGCGCTCTCCGTGCGTAATTCGCGGAATGAAGATTTCCCATACGCCGGCTGATGGCCGCAGTCGCATCGGATGTCGGCGGCCATCCCAACTGTTGAAATCGCCGACGACGGAAACGCGCCGCGCATTGGGTGCCCAGACGGAAAAACGCACGCCCTGGATACCATCGACCTCCATCGGAATGGCACCAAGGGTGCGGCCGAGATCGTAATGGGTGCCCTGGGAGATCAGATGCAGATCAAGGTCACCGAGGAGCAGGCTAAAGGAATAAGGGTCCTCCGTCTCCTGCACGGCATCCGGCCAATGGATGCGAAGGAGGTAACTGGCCGCGCCGCCGATTGCACCGGCGAAAAGTCCGCCGTCGTGAATCATCTCCAGCCGCGTCAGCGCGCGGTTGGTATCGGACTCAAGTACGTCCACCGAGACGGCACCGGGCAACAGGGCCCTCACGACGTTGAGATCGTCATATCGATGACGACCGAGGATAGAGAAAGGATCGCCATGCCGGCCTTCGACGAGAGCCTGGAGGCCTTCAGCGACAGTGCCGATCATCAGGTCTGCGCGTTCATATCTCATGCGACGTTCTCCAAGAGTCTCGATGCGATAGCCGAGAACCCGGCGATCGGCAGCCGCAGCCAGTTGGGACGATTGCGCGCTTCATAAGCGATCTCGTAGGCCGCCTTCTCCAGCAGGAACAGGTCGAGAATGCGCCCGCGCGAAACCGGACGTAAGTTGAGTTCTCGTGTATTACCGACTGCGTCGAAATAACTTTCGAGGAAGGCAGGCTCCGCCATGTCGATGAAGCGCGCCACAAGCGCGCCATGTCTTCGATCGTCCACCTCGCTCACCAGTTCCCGCTCGAGATCGGCGGCCGCCGCAAGATAGCTGAGTGATCGCAGCAACCCTGCAACATCCCGCAGCGGATTGGCCTTGGAGCGGCGTTCGGCGAGGTCGCGGGCGGGTTCGCCCTCGAAGTCGATGATATAGGCATCACCTTCCGCAACAAGAACCTGACCCAGATGGAAGTCGCCGTGATTGCGGGTCATCAATGTGCGAGCCGCGGCCTTTGCAAGATGCTCGGCCAGCCTCAAAAGCTCCTCGCGTCGTTCGACGAGCGGTTCGATCTGCTGGACGATCTCAGGGGCGAGACTTTTCTGGCTCTCCTCAAGAATGGCGATGCCTTCCTGAATCTGCTTCTTCGCGGCATCGCCCCACCGTCGGGCATCCTCGTTGGACATGCGTACCGGTTTGAAATCTTCATCTTCGGTCGGCTGGGCCAGCGCCACATGCAATTCACCGAGCCGCTTGCCAATGGTTGCGGCGAAATCGACCAACGGTCTGAAATATTCATCGGCCAAGTCTACTTCGATACCGGTTACCATCACCTCGTCTATCGCGCGGCGTAGGTTGCTGAGCATCCAGTTCCAGGCATCGCCTTGATTGCGGATCGCTCCTTCTACGACCATCAATGTGCAACGGCAGCCGTTCGGCGTTGTGTGCGCGACTTCGCCGAGCAGTTGTGCAGTGTTCCCATATCCGACTTTCGTCAGATAGCGAGTCATCTCCACCTCTGGATGGACGCCCGGCAGGACGTGGCGGATGAGCTTGACCATCGCGATCTCGCCGATGATAAGCGAGCTGTTGGACTGCTCGGCTGAGAGCCAACGTACCGGCAGGTCGTCGTTCACGCTCATGCGGTCGAGCTGATCCGTCCCGAGGAATTCGAGCGTGCCCGCCCGGTCGGAGATCACCGCACGTTCGCGGAGTCCGCGGATGACGCCGCGTGCCAGCGCCTCTATCGCAAATCCGTCGGTCAAAAATCCGACGCGGCGGCCCTGGCGGAGGCGGGCAAGCGCAAGTTGTTGTGCAAGCGCCGTTGGGTGTCTGTCATCCCACGACACCGCAAGCGGCAGCAGATAGATGTCCTTGCGGCCGTCGAGTTCGGCTTCCACCTCTCCGAGAGAGAGGTCACGGGCGAAAGGAAGCGGCGTGGCGACGACGAGCGAGGCATGCCTCAGCTTCTCGCCCTTGGCGCCGAACCAGCGCCGCCTGCCGAGATAAGCCGGCAGTATCTCGTTCGAGAGCGTGCCCGATAGCCGTGGCTCATCGACCAGTTCCTGCAGGTCGCGGCGCACCACCACGGTCACCATGTCCTGCATCTGTTCCGGTGGTTCGGCGCGCCAGGCCGGGCCGTCCGCCTCCTGGGCGAGCAGGAACCAGAAGAAGCCATAGGGGGGCAGAGTGAGCATGTAGGTGAGCTGACCGATGGGCGGGAATGGCGACATGCCGGTCAACTCAATGGGCGTGCGGCCGGCAAAATTCGCAAGATCGAGTTCGACAGCCTGGGGCAGGCGTGACAAGTTGGCGACGCAGAGGATCGTCTCGTCTTGATATTCACGCAGATAGGCAAGAATTTTCCTGTTTCCCGGCGAGAGGAACCTTAAGGAGCCACGCCCGAATGCCGTATGTTTGCTGCGTAGCGCCAACATACGCCGTGTCCAGTTGAGCAGCGAATGAGCATCGGCGCCCTGTGCTTCGACATTGACTGCCTCATAGCCGTAAAGCGGGTCCATGATGGGCGGAAGCACAAGCCGTGCCGGGTCCGTCTTGGAAAAACCGCCATTGCGGTCCGGCGACCATTGCATCGGCGTGCGCACACCGTCGCGGTCGCCGAGATAGATATTGTCACCCATGCCGATCTCGTCGCCGTAGTAGATCACAGGCGTTCCGGGCATGGAAAATAGCAGTGCGTTCATCAACTCGACGCGACGGCGATCGCGCTCCATGAGCGGCGAAAGACGGCGCCGGATTCCGAGGTTGATCCGGGCTCGACGGTCGGTAGCGTAGATATTCCAGAGATAGTCGCGTTCCTCGTCGGTCACCATCTCCAGCGTCAGCTCGTCATGGTTCCTCAAGAAGATCGCCCATTGGCACGTTTCCGGGATTTCCGGCGTCTGCCGCATGATATCGGTGATCGGGAAGCGGTCTTCCTTGGCTATCGCCATGTACATGCGCGGCATGAGCGGGAAGTGGAAGGCCATGTGGCATTCATCGCCATCGCCGAAATACTCGCGCGTATCCTCCGGCCATTGATTGGCCTCGGCAAGCAGCATCTTGCCTGGATGGCTGGCGTCAAGGGCGGCGCGGATACTCTTCAGGATCGCATGCGTCTCGGCGAGGTTCTCGTTGATCGTACCTTCTCGTTCCACCAGATATGGTATCGCGTCGAGGCGGAAACCGTCGATGCCGGTCTCCAGCCAGAAGCGCATCACACCCAAAAGCTCCTCCAGAACCAATGGATTGTCGAAGTTGAGGTCAGGCTGGTGGGAATAGAACCGGTGCCAATAATATGCGCCGGCGACGGGGTCCCATGTCCAGTTGGACTTTTCGGTATCGAGAAAGATGATGCGGGTCTCGGGGAACTTCTGATCTGTATCCGACCAGACGTAGAAGTCCCGCTCCGGCGAGCCGGGGGGCGCCTGCCGCGCCCGCTGGAACCATGGATGCTGGTCAGAGGTATGGTTGATGACAAGCTCTATGATCACCCGGAGGCCGCGTTGATGCGCGGCTTCTACAAAGGCCTTGAACTCCTCCACCGTGCCATAGTCGGCGCTGACATTGGTGTAATCGGCGATATCGTATCCGTCGTCGCGACGCGGGGATGGAAAGAAAGGTAGGAGCCAGATCGTATTGGCGCCAAGCGAGGCCACATGATCGAGCTTCTCGTGAAGGCCCTTGAAGTCGCCGATGCCGTCGTTGTTGCCGTCGAAGAACGACTTGATGTGAAGTTGGTATATGAGCGCGTCCTTATACCATAGGGGATCAGGTTCTTGCTGATTGGTCTGATCCTGCCCCTGGTCGCGCCTTGTGATCACCATGTCCATTTTGTTTCTCCTGCCTTATCTCACGCGCCAGATCGCAAACGGCAGACCAGCATGCGGATCGAGCCGAAGGTGTTGGACCTTGCCGGTCCAACTGAACGTGTGACCTGTGATCAGGTCTTCGAGGTCAAGCGTGCCATGGTCTGGGAGGTTCCACGACCGAAGCGGGATTTCCACATCCGCCTCTTGAGCGTTGTAGGGATCGAGGTTGACGGCGATCAGCAAAGCGTTCTCGCGCCCGGGACTGACCCTCTCATAGAACATGATGTTGTCGTTCCAGGCGGTGAGAAGCTGGAGGCCGAGATGCGAATGCAGGGCCGGGTTTTCCGTTCGGATCCGGTTGAGCATCGCGATTTCCGATTTGATATTGCCCGGTCGGTCATAGTCCCAGGCGCGGATCTCATATTTTTCCGAGTCGGCATATTCCTTGCGCTTGGCGTCCGGCCGGCCCTCGCAGAGCTCGAAACCGTTGTAGACGCCCCAAAGCCCTGACAGCGTCGCGGCTAGTGCCGCACGGATCAGATAGGCCGGACGCGGAGCGTTCTGCAGGAAGTCGGGATTGATGTCGTGCGTGTTGACGAAGAAGTGCGGGCGGAAGAACTCCTTCGGTTCCTCCGCGGTGATCTCGCGCATGTATTGCTCGAGCTCCCACTTCGTGTTGCGCCAGGTGAAATAGGTGTACGACTGAGAAAAGCCGATCTTGGCGAGCCGATACATCACCTTCGGCTTGGTGAAAGCTTCCGACAGGAAGACCACATCCGGGTGCCTCGACCTGACATCGGCGATTAGCCACTCCCAGAAGGGGAAGGGCTTGGTGTGCGGATTATCGACGCGAAAGAGTTTAACGCCGGCGTCGATCCACTTCTGCACGATGTCGCGCAGCTCGATCCAGAGGGATGGGATCGCGTCCCAGCTATAGAAGTCCACATTGACGATGTCTTCATATTTCTTGGGTGGATTTTCCGCATAACGGATGCTTCCGTCCGGCCGCCAGTCGAACCAGCCCGGATGCTGTTTCAGCCACGGGTGGTCGGGCGAGGCCTGGATGGCGAGGTCGAGCGCGATCTCCAGGCCCTCGTGCTTGCTGGCATCCACCAGCCGCCGGAAGTCCTCGAAAGTGCCGAGCTGAGGGTGGATCGCGTCGTGGCCGCCCTCCGCCGAGCCGATAGCATAAGGGCTGCCTGGATCCTCCGGGGCTGCGCGCAGACTGTTGTTCCTGCCCTTCCGATTTGTCTTGCCGATAGGATGAATGGGCGGGAAATAGAGCACGTCGAAGCCCATGGCGCGGATGGACGGCAGTCGTTTGATGACGTCGTCGAATGTGCCATGGCGGGTTGGATCGCCGCTCTGTGAGCGTGGGAATACCTGATACCAGCTTGCAAAGGCGGCCGCCGGACGCTCTGCATCAAGAGGGATAATCTGCGATCGGAGGCGATGGGGGCGTCGATCTGCCGCCGCCATCAGCGCGGCGGTTTCCGCCGCCAGCAGGATTTCGGTGCGCTGGACATCCTGCGCCGCCGCCAGCTTGTCGAAGAGGGTTTTTAGCTGCGTCTTGATCTGGCCTTTCGCGTAGTCGAGCTCGTCCACCACGAGGTTGATCCCCTCCTGGATTTCGAGCCGGAGGTCGAGCCGCGCCTCGTGCTTCTTGGTGAACTCATAACGGAAGATCTGAAACGGACTGCGCCAGGCCTCAACCGCGAATTCGTGCCTTCCCAGACGCTTGGGCGTGAATTCCGCACGCCAGCGATCATTTTCGACCAGCTCCATGTGAACTTCGTTCCAACCACTTTCGTCGACTGCTCGCCAGAGCAGGACAGCCGAAAGGGGGTCGTGGCCGTCGCCGAAAATATCTGCCTCGACCTTCACCGTCTCGCCGACAATGCGCTTGACCACGAAGCGGCCCTCATCGACCGACGGCGTGATCTTCTCGATTGCCAATCTCGTAGACGCGGCGGCCTCGCTGACATCGGGTACGCGAACGGCATCAACGATCGGTACGGATGATTGACCCTCGAAAATGCGCAACTCGCCCGGCCTCAGTTTGAAACGAGCGTCAAGAACCTCATCTTCGGCCTGCGGGTCGACGAGCGGAAGAAATAAGGATGCCGCCTCCCGCAGGACATTGAAGGGCGCGTTAGCGACGCGCCTGAGGTCGCGGTTGAGGACAACGACGCGGATTTTCTGTGAGGCGCGAATGTCCTCCTCGTCCGTCTGCATCAGAGCGACGGCCGGAGTCTGGCTGGCGGAGACGAGTTTGAGCGGCTGCCGCGCGAAGCCGGCGGCCGTCTTGTTGGTCCAGCCGTTCACGGCGCGGATATCCTCGGAAAGATCGAACGAGCCGTGTTTGCGAAGACTAAGCAGGCCGGTTCCATCGCCGTGCAATGGATCGAGCGGCGTGGCAGCACCGTATTCGAAGCCCATTGGAATCATCAGGCCGCTGGCAAATGTGGAAGCAAGTCTCAGCGCGCGGATGGCCTTGCGCTGCAGCACTTCACAACCGTCGGTGCCGTGGGCGATCCGCTTGCCGAACGGCGCCTCCGGGAAGGTGACTTGATAGCCGATCTGCCGCTGGATCTGATATTCGTCTGCGATCCACCGTTCCTCAAGGTTCCACCACGCAAGCGAGGAGAAGCTGCCGTCAAAGCCTGCCCCGTCAAGAGCTTTGCGGTCTTCGAAGGCACTGCCAGGCGTCCAGGCAAGAAAGATCGTTTCTGGCGTCAACTTACGGGTCGAGGCGATAAGATCGTACCAGGCCTCCGGCGCCAGACGGCCGATGCCTAAACAACGAAAGCCCGCAATGCCGAGGCCGGTGAGCGAAGTCATACGATTGCGCCAGTCCTCGATGTGCCTGGCTTCGCTTCTGAAATCGACCCGCCGGCTGCAGCTTTCCTGCGGTGCCACGCGTGGATCGGGAATGATGGACCCCGCGGGCTTGTCATCATCGATGGCCACCCGATCCACGACGAGGTCGAGCATCAGTTTGAGGTCATTTTCCCCAGCCGCCTGGACCAATGCCTTGACGCCGTCCTGGACGGACTCACCCATTTCCAGGTCAGGATCGAGCCGATCGAAGTTGCCGGTGACGAAGACGCTGGCATTATGGCCGCGTTCAAAAAGCGGTGCCGTCAGGACTGTATCAAAACCGAGGTCCTTGGCATGCACGAAGACCTCTCTCCACGCGTCGAATCCCTTCAGCATCAAAGGATGCACGTAGTAAATCCGCGGTGGTTGCGAAAGCGAGGTTCGCGAAACGACTTGAGCGCGCGTGTCCAACGGCTATGCCTCCGCTGCACAATTTTACGGCCTAACGGCAAGGTCACCATGCTTGTTCCTTCGAAACTGGGGCAATCGGCCGTCCGCTCCGACTGTCGGCATGGAGCAGCTTCCTTGCGAGCGTGGCTCAACCCCAAACCGCAAGACCAGCACCGGCATGAAGCGGTTCGTCATGTCGTGGCTCTCCCGTGAACAACACCGGGGAGGAACGCGCCAGCAGCGGTCGCCACCGCCGGGCCCTCAACGAGAAAGCGAATACGCCCGTCACCAGCGGGGATACAGAGGAGAAATCCAACGGAAATTGTAGGGAGACCAACATGACGACTTTGCCAGGTCACCGAGCTCACTGAGGGTCTCGCGCCGGTTCGTAAGGATGCCATCCTCCGCAGCCTTGAGGTGATGCAGTCGGCCGCATTGAACATCCCCTCCGGCATCGATCCGACGAAGCTGGACGCCGTCTACTGCGATGCCCTGGGGGCCACAAATTATGGGCTGACCATCGCCAAGCAGAAGCTGATCCGGGGCGTTTCAGCTGTCGAGTCGCGGTCGCAACTCCGGTGCGTTTTGGAGGTCGTTGCTGTATATTAGAATTTTAGCGTTTTTTCCGGGAGGCGACCCCGATGAACGTCGCGATGTGGCTTGAGAGCTTGGGGCTTGCGCAATATGCCGCCGCCTTTGAGAGCAACGCGATCGACGCTGAAGTACTGGCCAAGCTGACTGCCGAGGATTTGAAGGAAATCGGAGTCGCGCCCCTCGCCCATCGGAAGAAGATCCTCGAGGCCATCGCTGTACTCGAAAGCTCCAGCGTCCCACGGCAACCGACAGTTTTTGGAGCAGTCACTCAGATCAAGCAACCCTCGCATGCCCGACCACGCGAAGCCGAAAGACGCCAGCTCACCGTGATGTTTGCCGACCTGGTCGGCTCGACAGGTTTGGCCACCCGTCTTGATCCGGAGGAAATGAGCGCGCTGCTGCGACAGTTCCAAAATGCCGTTACGGGCGAAATTGTCCGTTACGACGGCTATGTTGCGAAGTTGATGGGTGATGGCGTTCTTGCCTATTTCGGGTGGCCGCAGGCGCACGAGGAAGAAGCGGAACGGGCAGTCCGAGCAGCGCTTGCCACGGTTGAAGCCGTGAAGGCGGTCTCCACAAAGGACAGTCGGCAATTGTCCGTCCGGGTTGGCATAGCGACCGGCCTTGTTGTTGTGGGAGACTTGATCGGGACCGGCGCAGCCCAGGAAAACGCCGTGGCTGGAGAGACCCCCAATCTTGCAGCTCGGCTGCAGAAGCTCGCCGAGCCGGATACGGTTGTGATTTCGGAACTAACATATCGGCTGCTGGGCAGGCTCTTCGAGGTCAAGCGAATACGCCCGCAGAAGCTACATGGCTTTGACACTCCCACCAACTCATACCTGGTAACAGGAGAAAGCCGGGCTGAAGGCCGCTTCGATGCTCTCCACACAAGGGTTGCTGCGCCATTGGTCGGCCGGGACCTTGATATTGGTGTGCTGATTGACCGATGGAAGCTTGCGTCGTCCGGAGAAGGACAGGTCGTGGAGCTGTTTGGCGAGGCGGGTATCGGCAAGTCGCGGATTCTACAAGAGCTTCGCGAACAGCTGAAAGGCGAACCGGTCACATATTTGCGCTACTTCTGTTCGCCGTATCATGCGCAAAGTGCGCTATATCCTATCATCGACCAACTGCTCCGCGCCGCCGACATAAACCGAACCGATCCGCCTGAAACACAACTGAGCTTCCTGGAGGAAGCGCTTGCGGCAGCCCGGAAGCCGCAGCTAGCCGTCCCATTAATTGCAGCCTTGCTGTCAATTCCCACGGGCGATCGCTACCCAACGCTTGACCTGATGCCGCAAATGCAAAAGGCGCGCACATTCGAGGTCTTGATCGAGCAGTTAGAGGTCCTCGCAGGCAGCAAACCGGTCCTCATGCTCCTGGAGGACGCCCACCACCTTGACCCGGTTTCGGCCGAACTTTTCGACAGCATTGTTGGTCGCATTCAGCGGCTGCCGGTCATGCTCATCGCCACCTATCGTCCGGACGGGGCCGTCCGGTGGAACGGTCTCCCCCACGCAACCTTGTTGACCTTGAACCGTTTGAGCCGCGCCCAGACGGCCTCGATTGTCGATGCCATGGCGGGCGGAAAGCACCTCCCGTCGGCAGTTCTCGACCAGATACTCGCAAAGACCGAGGGTGTCCCGCTTTTCGTCGAGGAACTAACAAAAGTAGTTCTGGAATCCGGCCTCCTCCAGGAAACCGGCGAAGACTACAAGCTGTCGGGCCCATTGCCTCCGCTTGCGGTGCCCGCAACTCTCCACGATTCCCTGATGGCTCGTCTCGATCGCCTCGCCTCAGTGAGGGAGGTCGCCCAAATTGGTGCGGTAATTGGGCGGGAGTTCAGCCACGATCTACTTGCTGCGGCAACCGGCATGTCGGAGGCTGAACTGGAGATGGCGACGGAACAGCTCGTCACAGCAGGTTTGGTATTCCGGCGCGGCGGCAGAGGTCAGGCTAGCTACGCCTTCAAGCACGCGTTGGTTCAGGATGCCGCCTACGGGAGCCTGCTTTTGAGTCGACGGCAGCAGTTGCACGTCCGAATTGCCCAAATCCTGGAGGAGCGGTTTCCCGAGATCGTCGCAGCCGAACCCGAATTGCTGGCTCACCATTTCGAGCAGGCATCCCTTGTCGAGAAGGCCGTCGAGTATCACGAACGAGCTGGGCGGCGGGCGCTGTCGCGTTCCTCGTTATCGGAAGCTCTTCTGCGTTTCGGGAATGCACTGAACGGATTGGCGAGCCTTGCGCCCTCGCCAGAACGGACGCGACGCGAACTCTCGTTGCAGTTGGCAATCGGAAGTGCGCAGATGGCTGCTCACGGCTTCGCTTCCCCTGAAACGGGTGCCGCCTATTTGCGAGCCAGGGAAATCTGTGAGGAACTCGACGAAATGCGGGAAGCATTTCCCGTTCTCTACGGACTTTGCTTGTATCACCTTTATTCCGCCGAACTATCAGAAGCGCGTCGCGCGGCCGATCGACTGCTGGAACTTGCCAACAGCTGCAATGACCGCGGGCTCTCGTTCTTCGCGCATCGGGCGGCTGGTGTCTGCGCCCTGCCTGCAGGCGAGTTTTCGCGTGCTCGGGCCCACCTGGAGGAGGCGTTGACGCTCTATGACCCACAGGAACACCGGTCGCCCGCCTTCGTATATGCGTTCGACCCGCGTGTTGTGTGCCTCGACTACTTGGCACGGAGTCTTTTGGCTCTCGGCTTTCCCGAACAGGCACTGACTGTCAACGACGAAGCGACGGCTGAAGCGAGAAACCTAGAGCACCGTAACAGTCTCGCGCTGCCCCTGTTCTTTGGTGGTGTCATTCGCCAGATTCTGGGCGATTGCAAAGGGGCAAAGGTTCGTGCTGGCGAACTGTTGCAAATATCGGGAGAGGCGGGATTCCGGTTATGGCAAGCCGGCGCGACCGTGCTTCAGGCGTGGGCATTCGCTGAAGAAGGCGACACCGATCGTGCCAGGACCGATCTCCAGAGGGGCATCGAGGAATGGAAAGGCACCGGGGCGCGATACATGTTGCCATACTTTGCCGCCGTTCAGGCGCAAATTGAAATGAGAGCTGGCAACGCAGGGGAAGCGACCCGGCTGCTTCAGGGGGCACAAGATGACATCGAACGGACGAACGAACGTTGGTTTGCGGCCGAAGTGCTTCGTCTCCAAGGAGAGGCCGCGCTTCAGTCCAAGGTCGAGCCAGGGGAAAAAGCTGCGGATTGTTTCCGGGGGGCCCTGCATACGGCGCGAGCCCAAGGTGCGCGTTTTTGGGAGCTTCGCGCCGCGATGGGACTTGCCCGATTGGAACACACCGAAACTAGCGCGCGGGAGCTAACTGCGATTCTCGAAAGTTTTGCGGAAGGATTTGCATTGCCGGACCTAAAGGCAGCGCAGTTGCTCGCAACCACTCCAAAGTCACCAGCGGCGTAAGGGAGGCGACCATGCCCGAATTGGATATCCGCGGTTTCGTGCAAGAAGCGAGCGACCGATGGAACGCCGCCTTCAACGGCGGGGACGCCGCCGCAGTTGCGGCGCTGTACACCGATGATGCTACCGTGTTGCCGCACACCCATGCAGTCGTCAAAGGGACGGCTGCGATCAACGATTTTTGGGCCGAACTGATCTCGGCTGGAGTTAAGGATCACGGAATTGAGCTGCTCGATGTGGAAGAGGGAGGGAACCTCGCTTTTGCGAACGGCAAATGGTGGGCCACTGGATTTGCAGAAGACGGCAAGTCAGTGCGCTTTGAGGGCACAATCGTAACCATCTTCCGAAAACAGCGCGACGGCTCTTGGAAACTTTGCTTGCACACGTGGAACTGAGATCGCGGTTCTGAACGAGTGATTGAGACTTCCGTAACGCGATCTGCGGAAGGAGTGCGGCTTAGTTACCCTTGCCCGCTACGCCGTGGCTTTGCCTAGTACCCGGTCATCTCCAGGTAGCCTCTCCCACTGACACTGCCCCTAAAGGCGATCGGGCCTTCCCAATATGGTATGGACGTTGACATCCATGCTTGCTCGTTCAGAGGCTCGGTTGTGACGTCAAAGCCGCGACCGGGAATCTGGACGTTCCAGGAAACAGGAATTTGACGTCCTGCGACGTTGGCGGTTCGCACGGGGACAATCTTGAGAGCTCCCGCGGGTAAGGCGTCCGGTCGCCCATCCGCAGTGATCCAGGTGGCGGAGGTAAATCCCTCACCTTCATCTCTGAGACGGAAGCCCATGAGCTTCTCCCCTGTATCGAGATGCAGCGAGAACCAGTCCCACCCAGTCTGGTCTTCCGCCAGCGGCTGTGATGACCACTCGCGGTCAAGCCAAGCCTTCCCCGTCACCGCGATATCCCCGTTGGGCAGCGAAAGCGAGCCGCTCACCGCATAAAAAGGTTGCGAATAGTAATAGCTGGCCTGCCCCTTCGCTGATTTCACCGAATAGCCGTTATCGCCCTGCGGCACCAGCGGGCCGGTGGCCGATAGGTAGAGTTCGTAGCCGAATTCCTCTGCCGTTGCAGACAGGCGGATGACAGCCAATTGATCCGCTCCCGGGATTGCATGTCCCTTCATCTGCCAGTCATCGATCCAGGCCGCGAACGGCTCCGCGACAACCCCAGCCTGCCCCACTCCCCCGCGTGAAATACGTTCTGCAACGAAGTGGTCCTCTGAAGTGGTGACGGCTGCGTGGCCCATCCACAGCTGTGGGCTAGACCACCCGTTGGCCTCCCTTGGAGCAAGCGCTGACCGAAACAAGGTCCACTGCGCTCCGTACTGAGTCCCGTCGGGAGCTTCAAGATTGGCCGTCAGATACCACCACTCTATCCGGAAGTCCGGATGTGGGCCGTGATCGGCGGGGAAACGGAACAGCCGGCCGGGCTGCGGCACCGAAAACCCTTCGTCCGCGGACCCAAGGCCAGCAAACCCCTGGTAGGCCGCTTGGCTTCCGGACAAGCTGGCCATGGTCGTCACCGCAAAAGCAATCGCAATCGATCTAACGCTCATCGGCGAATACCTTCAGAAGTTCCGCCGGCGCGAGTCCCGCCAGCCGGCGAAGCGGGATGAATACGGAAACGACCGCAGCGGCGAGTGCGACGAGACCGAGCCTGATCCACTCGTAAGGAAAGATATACATCGGCAGACGCCAGCCGAAGGCTTCGACGTTCACCACAGCGAGAAGCACCCACGCCAACGCCAGGCCGAGCGGCAAAGCAGCAATGAATGTCGCCAGCCAGAGCACCAGCGTCCGCAGAAGCTCGAGAAGAGCGAGCTCGCGTCTAGTCACCCCCGTTGCCCATACGGGCGCAAGCTGCGGGAGGCGCATTTCCGAAAGCGTGAGCAGGCTTGAGAACATAGCCAATGCCGCAACCCCAAGCGTGAATATGTTCAACGCGCCAGTAACCAAGAATGTGCGATCGAATATCCGCCGTGACTGTTCCTTCAGTGCCGCTTGATCGAGAATGTTCTCCGGTGGTAGTCCGAATTCGTCCGAGAGGTTCGAACGTAGGTCCGCAACCTGATCAGGCGGGACCCTCAGACCGTACCGCAGGCGCGAGACGTGCCGGTAGCGAGAGGTCAGGGCGTTTATTCCGGCGATGACCTGGCCCTTTGGGTTTCCGTAATCCGAATAGACGCCGACAACGGCCGCCTTCCAGTCGCTCGCCAAATCCAGTTTATCGCCGATGCGGAGCCGCTCCCGCCTCCAGAACTGTTCATTCACCAGCACCCCTTTACCGGACGCCACCTGATCCCAGACGTCCGGCATGCCAACGATCAGGGGCCAGTGCTTCCTGTAGGTCGGATCGTCAACGACACCGAAGATCTGCATCGACTGCCCCCGGATCTCGGCGTCTACGCTGGAGATCGGCAGCACCGACTCCACCTTGGTTGCGAGCCATGCCCTGAGCCTGTCTGCCTCGCCTTCATTCCGGGCAGCGACGTAAAGCTCCGCAGCGAGGCGTTGGTCGAGCCAGCCGACAAACGTGAGACGGAAGCTCGACACCATGGTTCCAACGCCTACGTTTGCGGCCAGCGCAAGAAGCAATGCCATGAGCGCAAGGGAAAGTCCGGGAAGCTGCTGCCGCGCGTCGGCCCAGAACCATGTGACGAGCGCATGCGAAGACGTCCGTTGCATCAAGGTGAGGAATCCGGAGAGCACGGCGGGGAGAAGTAGCGCCGCCCCGAGCAGCAGACAGCCAAGCACGCCAAAGCCCGCCTGGAGTCCATCGGCCCACAGAAGAAGGGCCCCCGAGAGGGCTAGCAAAGCCGCGGCGGCGAGCACCTGAAACCGCCGCCCCTTTTCCGACGATCGCCCCCAGGCCTGAGGCTGAGCCGCCGCCAGCAAAGGCATCCTCATCAAGCGCAACAGGCTCTGTGCCGACGAAACCAATGTTCCGGCCACTGCGATGGCAAAGCCCGATACCCACCACTCCGGCCGTAGAGAAAGCGTGCCAGGCACGCTGGCTCCGTAGAGTCCTTCAATGGTTGCGGCCACTCCGGGTAGCAGCAGCGACGCGACCAGATATCCAATGGCGACACCGACCGCCCCGGCGGCAACGGCGAAAAGGACGAGCTCAGTAAGCAGCAAAACCGCAAGTCCCCTCAGTGAAACTCCAAGGCAGCGAAGGGTTCTGAAGGTCGGCCGCCGTTGCTCGAAGGCGAGACCGATGGTCGAGTACACGATTAGCAACCCTACCGCGAAGGCGAGAAAACCGAAGGCCGTCAAATTGAGATGGAGGCTCTCGGTAAGATGCTCGACGTCGGTTTGTGCATTCGGCTCGCGAACCGAGAGCGTCGGAACAAGCTTTCCGAGCGGTTCCAGACCGGGACGTTGGTTTTCGGCGATCACGATCCGACTGAGTTCGCCGTCCCTTCGTAATAGCCTCTGGGCCATGCCAATATCGATGAAGGCGGCACCGTTGAGCATCCGATCCGAAACACGCAGTGCGAGACCGGTCTGCCCCCGAATCTTCTCCGCTGTTTCAGGAGAGACGACGAGCGTGCCCGGCGGGGTGATAAAGGATAGCAAGTCCTCGGCATTTCCCAGATCGACGGTCTGCGTCTCTGCGGGCATCGTCAGCGGGTCTATGCCAATCACCCTTAAGCGGGTGGCTCCGAACCGATATTCCCCCTCCAAAACTGGCGAGACCTTCCAGCCCGCTCGCCTGAGCCGCACGAAGGCGGACTGAGAAATCGGGCGGCCGTTCGATGAGACGAGGTGCGCCAACCCGTTTTGATCGAGCACAGCCGCGGCGCGGGCGTAGCTCGCGCGGGCTTCTGCGTTGATCGCCTGCACTCCGGACCACAGAGCAGTCGCCAGCGCCAGGCCCAACAAGAGAGCGCCAAGTTGCAGCGGGCGTCGTCGCCAGTGGGACAGAAGTGCCGTAGCTGCGATCCACGTCGTCATTCGAGCTTTCCGGATCGCAAATGCACCTGCCGGTCGAGCCTATCCGCCAGTCTTTGCGAGTGTGTCACCAGGAGCAGCGTCGATCCGGTTCCCTTCGAAAGCGAGAGCATCAGTTCCAGGACGGCGTCTCCGTTGGCCTCGTCCAGATTTCCTGTGGGTTCGTCCGCCAGCATCAACCCGGGACGCGCGGCAAGGGTTCGTCCGATCGCCACCCGCTGCTGCTGTCCAGTGGAAAGCTGCTCTGGAAATCTGGTCAGCAGCGCCCCGATTCCGAGGCGCTCCACGAGTTCATTTTCCCACTCCGTATCGTGGCGTCCCGCAAGCTTGGCGTGGAAAGCGATATTCGCGGCCACGTCCAGTGAGGGGACAAGGTTGAACTGCTGAAATACGACGCCGACTTCTGTCCGCCTGTAGGCAGCGCGTTCCCGCTCGTTCAGCTTGGAAATGTCTCGGCCCCCGATCACGATCTCGCCGGAGTCCGGGCGGTCGAGGCCGGCTACGAGATGCAGGAGTGTGCTCTTACCGCTGCCAGACTCCCCTGTCAGGGCAATCCTGTCTCCCGCGCTGAGATCGAGATTGATCCCTCTCAATACTTCAAGCCGCCCTTCGGCAGTCCCGTAGGATTTCCTAAGATTGCGGAGAGCGATCACCATGGCGGCCAAGATCAGGACGATTACACATATGTAACTCTCCGCGACCACTTGGAAAGGCCCACGGTGAGACGATGCGAATGCGGAGATCTCATCGCTTAGATTTTCACTTGGGCGGGCCGAGCGCAGGAAACACCGTCGATCGTGCCGACTCCATGACCACGCCTTGATGAGAGGTCTCGAGCACTGCGGCCTAATTCTGATTGACGGCGGCCTCAAGCGCGCGCACTACGCTCGTGCCGATCGCAACGATCCGGCTGGCGAGGACGCGGGATCCCTCGCCCCGCACCGTCCCATTCAATCGAAACCTGCGCCCCCGTCTGCGCTGCGGCGCGCTGATCATCCCGGCCCATGCCGGAGAGCCCGGCGCCCAGTGCCGTCAGACGACAGACGAGCGGCGCTCCTGTTCTAGCCAGGTTTTGGCGGCCATTGCTACCAAAAGCTCAGGAAGAGCGCGGAAAAACCGTGAATACGCGTCCGATAAAGTTGCTGAACTCGCTCATGTAGTCCCGCAAAAAATTCTCGGTCGACTCGGAATTGACCACCCCGTCGTCCGAGATCAGGTCAGGCGTGAACTGGATATAGGCTTCGATAGCATTCATCATCGGCGAGTTGCAGAAGCTAAGGATGCTCTTCAGGTGCTGCTGCCCGACTGCCGTGCCGATCGCACCCGGAGAGGTGCCGATGATCCCGGACGGCTTCCTGGTGAATGAGTTCTGCCCCCAGGGCCGGCTCGCCCAATCGATGGCGTTCTTCAACCCTCCGGGAATCGATCTATTGTATTCAGGCGTCACGAAGAGCACCGCATCGACGGCGGCGATTGCGTCCTTGAAATCCCTTGCGACCTTCGGAAAGTCTGCATCGTAGTCATAGCTGTAGAGTGGCAGGTCTCCAAAAGCGATCTCGCGCATCTCAACTTCGTCGGGTGCCAATCGTACCAGAGCATTCGCAAGTTTGCGATTGAGCGACCCCTTGGCGAGGCTGCCGACAAAATACCCGACTTTGTAGTTGGACATCGTATCCTCCCTATGCCGATGAACTAGCCGCACAAGCTTTCGTGCCCGCATCCATTGATAGCATGCCGCACGTTACCCCGTCAGCAACCACACCAGTCACTGGCGCAGTTTTCACGGCTCGCGGCTTTCCGCGCACGAGTTCTGCGGCTCTGTTCAGCAATACCTGCCTTCACGAACCGGGGGACACGATCGACCGGACTCGCCTGAGACGTGGGCGGCCGAGAGCTTCTGCCGGCGCGCCGAACGTAAAACTTCAGGCCGGCCATGGGGCTTTGACAACGGAACCTTCGTTGATCTAGGCCTCAAGCACGCTCTCGCCGAGGGAGGATCAGCCTCAATCCGTCCCTTTATCTCCTTCCGGGGATTTTTGTCGTGCAGTCGCGCCGGATGATGCCGATCACGGTCTCGGTGGTGCGGTCGAGATAGCTGCGCCCGTCGGCGAGCCGCGCCGTCGGGCTGATGTAGCTCTTCGGCCCGACGTGGGCTGCCGGGTCGAGCGGATGCACAGTGATCTTGCCAGCGTGCAGGGCCTGGTTCCAGGCGCTGCCCCGCCACAGGCGCCAGCGCTGGGGGAAGAGTCCGACGCCAATCCGCTCGATCCAGTCGTTCGCGCTGGTGAGCCGGTACAGGTGGAGCGCATGCGTGAGATCGTTGGCGCCGTTGTGGAAACCGCCGAGCGTGATCAGCCACAGAGGAGCGCGGAGGCGGGTGAAGAGCTCCTCGACCGCGCCGGTGGCCACTTGGGCACCACCGCTGTAGCAGAGCAGGACGACCGGTATGCCGCTGGCGGGCTCGTAGCCCGCGAGCCGGAGCTGGTCGGCGATCTGGGCGCCCACTGCCCGGTTATACAGCGGGCGGTACCGGCGGTCGGCGGCCACAAGGGTCTGCATGACGTTGTGCAGGAACAGAGTGATGCCGACGTGGCGCCGGAGCCAGTCCCACACCGGGCGCCCGACGAGCGGCTCCGCTAGGGGCGAGTAGGGCTGGACTTGGCCCAGCAAGCGCAGCTCC
Organism: Ensifer sp. IC4062; assembly: GCF_020193575.1. Classification (GTDB taxonomy): domain Bacteria; phylum Pseudomonadota; class Alphaproteobacteria; order Rhizobiales; family Rhizobiaceae; genus Sinorhizobium. The sequence goes on along the minus strand of NZ_JADYVD010000001.1, from coordinate 28,232 downwards.
GGTGCTCCGGCGATGACGGCCTTGACGAGCTGACCGCCGTCGCGCGTATCGGTGAAGCGGCGCTTGCCGATCCCGTCCAGATAGACCACGTAGGCGTCAGGAGGTCGCCCTGGATCGGCACCCCTAGCGTAGGGCACCTCCGGTGGGAGCGTGGCGGCCGGCGCGCGCCGGCCGATGGTGTAGACCATCAGCTCGTAACGGGCGAGCAAACCCTCGAGGAGCAGGAACGGACCGAGCGCCATGAGGGCGATGAGCAGGAGGAGGTCGCTCACACGCTCGCCTCCGGTTGCCGCGAGCCGGCGATGCTCCTCGCGATCAGCCGCCGGACCACCTCGACCGTGGCGGCGAGCCCGACCCCCGCGATGGCGATGCATCCAGCCGCAGGCCACCAGCCCAGTCCTGACGCCCCGGCGAGCGGGCCGGCCAGCCCTGCCCCGACACCGGCCACAAGCAGGATGTGCAGGAACGGCCCGAGGAGCGGGAACGCAAGGACGGCGGCCAGAAGCAGCGGTGCGACTAGGGCGGGTGTCCAGGCCAGCCCGGTCGTGCCGGGCAGCGGGGCCGCGTCAGGCGCCACGATCGGCCGCACCAGGTCGGCGACTGTCCACGCGGCGAGGGGCCACAGCGCGATCACCGTGCCCTCGACAACGGTGCCGGTCACCATCAGCCCGGCCACGAGCCGTGGGGACAGCTTGGGCCTGCGCGCCACCAGGGGCAGGACCCGCCCGGCACTCTCGGAAAGCCCGGCGAGGACCAGCAGGACGACGACGCTCGTCGACATGGTTCAGCGCCCCCGCGCTCGATCGGTGGCGGTGCCTCCGCGTGCGTCGTCGAGGTACCGCTCGAGCTCGTCGGCAGCACGTCGGGCGCCGCCGGCCTGCCGCTGTGCGGCGCGCTGTGCGGCTGCCGCCTCGCGGAAGCGCGGTTCGTCCAGCAGACTCCGGGCGAGCGCGTGCACCGTCTCCGCAGTGGCGTCATCCGTGCGGAGCGCGAGACCGGCACCGAGCTCGACGACCCGCCGGGCCACCAGCGGCTGGTCCGCGCCCTGTGGCACGACGAGCGTCGGCACGCCGGCCCGCATCGCCTCGTTGACACTGTTCATACCGCCATGCGTCACGAAAAGGGCCGCCCGGTCCAGTACCTGGAGTTGCGGCACGGATCGGCGGACCAGCACGTTGGCCGGCAGCGGACCCAAGTCTGCCGGTTCCGTGTGCCCGGTCGAGACGACAACAGTGCCGCCTAGCGGTGCCAGCGCGGTCGCGAAGGTCCGCAGCAGGGCAGGACCCGCGTCGAATACCGTGCCCAGCGACGCATACAGCACGGGGTCTGTCAGCCGGACGGCGTCGAACCCCGGATCAGTCGGGCGGGAACCGACGCTCGCCCCGACGAACCGGTACGAGGAGTCGAACGCGTCGGCTCCGGGCTGAAACGCGCTGGAAGTGAAAACCAGGTTCAGGGGCTCGCGCGCGTTCATCAGGTCGGTCAGGGGCAGCGCGCGAGTGTCGTAGCCGCGGTGGAGCGCCCAGCGCGCGCGAACGTAGCCCCAACCCAGGCGGGGACGGGCCGCCGCGGCGGCCAGCAACTCGCGGGAGATGCCGGTGGGGCTGGGCACCTGCCTGTTGAACGCGAACGTGGTGAACGTGGCCGCCGCCGGGACACCGAGTTCACGCGCGGCCACCGCGCCCCATGGACAGGCCGCCCCGTGCACAATCAGGTCGGGCCGGGTGCTGCGGAGGTCCGAGAGCACTCCGGGCAGCAGGCCGAGGGCGGTCCGCGCGAGCTCTTCCAGCATCGCAAGGGGAATCGGCGGATTCGGCAGGGGCAGGTCGCCCCCGGAGTAGAGGTGGACCTTCGCACCAGCGGTCTCAATCTGGGCCGCGAACGTGGGGGAGGTGTGATAGGTGACCGTGTGACCACGACGGGCGAGCTCAGCCACGACCGGGAGCGTCGGGTTGATGTACCCGTGCATGCCGATGTTGAGGAACGATACGGTACTCATCGACGACCTCCAGGTGCCACCGCCACGGGACCGCGCCGGTATAGGCCTGGGCCGGTGATGACCAACTCGTCGAGGGACCGGTTCGCCGAGAACGGCGCGGCGTCGGTCAGGCGGCGGGAGTGGCTGCAGGCCCAGAGCGCGGGCCAGGCCGCCACCAGCGCGATCGTTCCGCTGGCACCGTCCTAACAAACCCACTGGAAAGCATCTGCCTTACCACTCTACTCGATCGGTCGGCAGATTTTCTTGACGCTTCATCTATAATGAAAGCGGCTCGGAGGCATCCTATGCGAAGGTTCAGGATACTCTGTCCGGAGAATCGGCGGGGCTTCGGTTCTCCCACCGAGTCGCCCGATCATCACCGCACTTCTACGATCGGCTATTGGTGTGTACCGATGCGACCGCCTAGTCGGAATCTGGGTGCCAAGTAGCTCCAGCGTCCAGGTCAAACTCGTTGCGAGCACCGGTGCTCCCTCCACCTGTAAACAAGAAGGGCCCAATGCCGCGCTCGCCGGCGCAAGACGTCAGCACAATGCGCAACTTCTCGCCGGATCGTGCGAGCGCCCCCACCGCTGGTCGTACAGGGTAGATATCGCGTCGCACGCTTTGATGGCTTGCGGTGCTGTTCGACATAGTAGCCGCATTCGCGAGGCAGGTGAGAGTTGGTCAGACCCGCCCCTTCGCCGGGGAAAGTCAAAGCGATCAATGATCGCTGCCGCTGCGAACACGCTCGAGGATCGCATCGATCCGAGTTCGCGTGTCTTCGCTGTTGGTGTGGCTGATGTAAGGCTGGTCGATTGAGGCGGCCCATGGAACAAGCACATCGAATTCGAGCTGTTTGATGGACTCGAGCGTCGCTATGTACGCGTCCCGATCGCTGGACTCGAGCACCGCTGCGCGCCAATTGTTTTCGTCCAAATAGACGGTGTCGCCGGTAAAGAGGAATCGGTGTTTGCCGTTGTCCCAGAGGTACGCTGTGGCGCCTTCCGTATGGCCCGGGGTTGGGATCACCTCAAAGTCGCGATCCACGATATGCCGATCGGAAAATGTCTCATCGACGCGGCAGTTCTTTGCGACGTGATGTCGTTCCAGCTCATGCGACAGCAGCGGTGCGCCGAACGTCTCGGCGATCGCATTGCAGCCCATGCCGGCTTCGTGCCAATGGTTCAGGTAGCGCCGGGATATGCCGCCCAAACGTCGAACGGATTCCTGATCAGCGGCCAACGTTCCCGCGTTATAGATAAGCAGGTTTCCTGTTGCCCGCTGAAGCAAGAAAGCGCGAATTGTGGTTTCGGGTGCAAAGGGCAGCGGCTCCGGGGCAGATGCATAAAGGCCGGGAACTACTAGTTCCATGTCATATCCTCCTTGTTTGCTGCGAGACAAAGGCGCGCGTGCCAACGTTTCGGATCATGGCACGCAGATTTCGCGTGGGGTCTGCGTCTTGCACAATTACACCGTCGGTTATCGCGATCGGTGCCGTGCGCCATTGCTGTCAACGCGCAGCCTCGGTCCTTGTTTCGACATGCCTTAAATCGCAAGCAGCAGCGCACCTGCATCGCCAAATGCCAAGCCCGCGTCCAGATCGTCATAGACGATTGGCGCCGCGCCGCCTCCCGGCCGCACAGCCTTGAAGGCGCATGCGCGGAATTGGACGTCTCCCTTCCACCCGCTTGAGATGATCGGTGGCCGCCGATGCGGCTAGGCGCGAAGGCGTAGATGGACATCGTTCCGCGGAAGCCCTTGAGACGGCCTTCATCTCAGCACGCGTCGAGGGCGGGGGCCCACTTGATGCATTATGCGACTTTCAAAGCACATAGCGAGAACACCGCCAATTGGCCAATTGTGAGGTCTGCTCCGTGCGTCAACGGCAGTCGGATGTCCGGTCAGCGGCCCTTCGGGCTTTACTCGCTAATGTTGCTCTAATGGTCGGCGACTTCAGGCGCTACTTCTCTGGCAGCCCTGCCTTGGTCAAGTCGCTAACCTGCCGGTCCACAACGTCGCCGTCGACAAAGGTGGAAGTCTTCCATCCTTCCGCAGTCAAACTCGGTTCAATCTCAAGAGCCTTCTTTACGTGGCTTTTAGCTTCGTCGATGTTCCCGAGGTTCACCGCGTTGATCGCCCTGACGAGGGGGATGCTCGGGGACCAATCTCCAAGCGCCTTCATAGTCTCTTCCGATTGCTGATACTTTCCGCCGACTGTCAGCACCCAGCCTCCGTGCCTGCCACAGGGGCCGTTAATCCCAAGCCTTGAACGGAATCGAAGCTGCGGCCACCGATCAAGTTGCAACGGTCGACATGTCCAAGCAGCCAGTGATTATCCGACTCCTGCTTCCAGCTGTTATAGTTCCAGTTTGGCACGACGCACCGGCCCAGGTCGACACAACCTGGGTGTCTCTTTACACGCGCAGAACCGCACAACCATAAGGTCCGAGAGCAAGTCCGCCGTCCACCGGTTTGCCCGAAAGGAGGTCCGTGCCAGCGGGAACGGAGCTCAACTCCACCGGCTCGGCATCGCAATTCAGCAGGAACAGCAATTTCCTGTCTTCCGTCTCCCTTAGGACGACCTCCACGGCAGGCGGCAAGTCCGGTACCAGAGGCTGGACGTCCGCGCCGAGGACATGGTCCACCAAACCTTCGACCAAGGGCCCGGTCAGATAAGTTCCGACGTAGCAGGCCCGGCCTTTGCCGACCCTGCGGCTCGTCACCGCTGCCCTGCCGCTCGCGAAGCGGTTCGACCAGTGCCCCAGAATCTCGACGTCGTCGTCGAGCGCGAGAAGCTCGTAGAGGTGTGCGGCCTCGTACTCCCGGTTGCCCAGCGTGAAGCGGTGGCGCCGCGATGCCGAACTGGACGGCAGGCGCTTCGCCGGGTTGTGAAAGCCGAACTCGGTTCCATGGAGCCCGAACAGGCCGTCGGCGCCCGGTTCTGCCAACCGGCCGAACTCCTCTACGTGCACGCCGCAGAGCTTCGAAAGCCCCGGGCCGGGCGCGGGGTCCGTCGGTATGTGGTTGTTTTCATCGCGGGTGCCAGTCATGGCGCCGACGATCAGGGTTCCGCCATTGCGGACGAAGGCCTCGACGTTCTCGTTCCACTCCGGCTTCCACATCACCCAGTGCGGCACATAGAGGACCTTGATCCGCGACAGATCGTCCCCGGGATGGATGAAACCGCAGGCGATCCCCTTCGAATAGCAGAACCGATGGAGCAGCATGCCGTCTTCGAGGGGGCTCGGCATGCCCATCGGGTAGGTCCTGTAGGCCTCCTGGTTGTCGAAGTCGGCACCCGCGATTGCGACGTCCATGCGCACTGTGGTGCCGAGGAGATCCTTCTTGATCTTGCCGATGTCCTCAGCGAACTGCTTTGCTTCCTGATAGCGGCGGCGGGGCACATCGTCGTGGTCGATGATACCCATCCAGTAGATTTCCGCGCCGAAATGCGCCGGGCGCCAGCGGAAGAAGAGGAGGCCGTCGGCACCGCGCGCGACGGAGCTCAGTGCCATCCGGCGCATCTCGCCCGGTTCGGGCGTCATGGTCGAGAAACCCGGCTGGCTGCCGAAACCGGAGGCCTGCTCAGGCACAATGAAATTGCCGGAATAGGCACGGCAGACGTCGAGATGCAGCGCTTGAGTGGCGGGGTGGCCGCCCGCCCGGCGCATCTCGTCGTAGAGCATCGGGTAGATGTCGAAGCCGAGAAAGTCGAGATCCTGGCCGAACCGGCCGCGGAAGTCGATGTCTTCGAGCCGTCCGAGATTGTGGAAGATGAACCATTCCGGATTGGCTCTGCGCAGGATTTCAACCTGGTCATTCTGGAAGGCGGCCGTCGCATGGGCGAGGAAACGATGGTAGTCCTGCATGTGTCCGGGCGCGACAAATCCCGGATTGTCCTTCCTCGGGATGGTGATCTGATCGAAACTGTCATAGGCAAGCGCCCAGAAATTTCCGCCCCAGGCAAAGTTAAGCTTGTCAATTGTCTCATACCGATCGTGGAGATAGCGGCGGAACTCGCGCTCGCTCGCTTCGGAATAGGAGGTCGAAGCGGTCGTGTTCAACTCATTGTCCGTCTGCCAGCCGATGATGTTCGGATTGTCTGCATAATGCCGCGCCAAGGCCTCGGTGATGCGCCGGCTATGCATACGGTAGACGGGGCTGTTGGTGTCCGCATGCTGGCGGGAGCCGTGCGTGGCAGTTCGGCCTCTTTCATCGACACGCAGCACTTCCGGATAGGTTGCGGTCAGCCAGCGCGGCGGCGTTGCGGTCGGCGTGCAGAAGATGGTCTTCACGCCCTCCGAGGCGAGCACTGCGATGGCCCGATCGAACAGGGAAAAATCGAATACCCCTTCCCTCGGCTCCATCAGATGCCAGGCGAATTCGCCGAGGCGGACAACGTTGAACCCGGCGGCGGCAATCCGCTCAGCATCGCGCAGCCAGTAGCTCTCGTCGACATGCTCCGGATAATGCGGCACGCCGAGCAGAAAATCGTCCAAGTTGAGGGTGCGCCAGATCGAGAGCGGCGCCGGAGGGGTACGCTTCATGATTTTGTCCTTGCTCAAATTTTCGCGACGGCCTTGGGAGGCGTGAGGGTTCTGCCGTCGGCGGCGAAGAGATAGGCGTCGGCGGGATCGAAGCCGAGCGACACCACGCTGCCGTTGTGGAAAGGCCTGACATCGGCGATCTGCACGGTGAACACGTTGGTGCCGCTGTCAGATCCGGTGGTGACCAATGGCCCCGCATCGACATAGACGATCGTCTCGCGGCCAAGATATTCCGTCAGCCTGACGCTTCCCGTGAAGCGGATTCGCGCTGCCGCATCATCGAGCCGAAGTCTCTCCGGCCGGATGCCGAGCGTAACGGCCTCACCGACGCTCACCTTTCCGACGAGAGCCTCAAACCCCACCTCAAGCCCGCCTGCGCAGACGACCCTGGCAGAGGATCCGCTGACTTCGGTCACCTGGCCGGCGACGAAGTTCATGCGGGGGGCGCCGAGAAAGCCGGCGACGAACACGTTGTCGGGATTGTTATAAAGCTCGAGCGGCGCTCCCACCTGTTCGATACTGCCCCGGTTCAAGACGACGATCCGGCTCGCCATGGTCATCGCTTCGACCTGGTCGTGCGTGACGTAGATCATGGTCGATCCGAGTTCGGCGTGGAGTGTCGAAAGCTCGACCCGCATCTGCGTTCGCAGTGCCGCATCCAGGTTGGACAGCGGTTCATCGAAGAGGAAGACGTCGGGCGAGCGTGTGATCGCCCGCCCGATGGCGACGCGCTGCCGCTGGCCGCCCGACAGCTGCTTCGGCTTCTTTTCGAGCTGCTCCTCAAGCCTGAGAATCTTCGCGGCCCTCGCGACAGCCGCCTCGATCTCCGCCTTTGGCCGCTTCGCCATCCTGAGGCCGAATCCCATGTTTTCGGCGACGGTCATGTGCGGATAGAGCGCATAGGACTGGAAAACCATCGCGATACCGCGATCTCCGGGCTCGAGCCTGGTGACGTCCCGCCCCTTGATGCGGAGCGTTCCAGCGCTCGTGGTCTCAAGGCCCGCGATCGTCTTCAGAAGGGTCGACTTTCCACAGCCGGACGGGCCGACCATGACCACGAACTCGCCTTCAGCGATGGTCAGGTTGACGTCCTTCAGCGCATGAAAGCCGCCATAGTGTTTCTCGATGTTGATCAATTCAACGCTCGTCATGTGAAGGATTCCTTGAATTCTGCTCAGCCCTTGACCGCACCGACCGTCAGGCCGGCGATGAAGTGGCGCTGCATGAGAAAGAACATCACGACCGGCGGGATCGCGACCAGGATCGTTGCCGCGGCCACCAGGTTCCATGCGGACACCCATTCGCCGCGCAGATTGTTCAGCCCCGCGGTCACCGGCTTCACCGCGTCGCTCTGGGTCAGGACGATGGCCCAGAAATAGTCGTTCCAGACGAAGGTGAAGGTGAGGATTGCAAGTGCCGCGAGGGCGGGCCGGATCAACGGAAGCACAACATGCCTCAGCGTCTGCCACGGCGATGCACCTTCCGCCCGAGCGGCCTGGAAAAGCTCGTCGGGAAGTGCGGCGATGAAGTTGCGCATGAAAAGCGTCGCGAAACCGGTCTGGAAGGCCACGTGGAAGACGATCAGCGCGTAGTACGTATCGTAGAGGCCGATCGAGACCATGAGGTCGCGGACCGGAATCATCATGATCTGGGCCGGCAGAAAATTGCCGCCGACGAACAGCGCGAACATCAGGTTGGCCCCGCGGAAACGGTAGCGCGACAGGACATACCCGGTGAGCGTCGACAGAACGAGCACGCCGACGACGGACGGCAGCGTAACGATCAGGCTGTTGAGGAAATATCGCGCCATGGCGGTCTGCGTGAAGACTGCCATGTAGTTTTCGATGAAGTTGAAGCTCTTCGGCCAACCCCAATAGTTGCCCGCCATCACTTCCTCGAACGACCTGAGCGACGTCGTCATGACCGCCATCAGCGGCACGAGCCAGAGGGCAAGGATCAGCACGACCATCGACGCATAGGCGAAGCGGCGGACAGGCGCGTCGTCGGCAAGCGGTCTCGGATACATCAGATGCCCTCCCGTTCAGGCCTTAGAAGGGTGCGCAGATACCAGGCGATGAAGACCGCCATGATCACGAAGAGCACGGTTGTGATCGCGGCGCCGTAGCCGAACCGGTAGGAGAAGATCGATTGCTCATACATTTGGTAGGCGAGGACGGTCGAGGAGCCGAAAGGGCCGCCGGAGGTCATCACCGCTACCATGTCGAAGGACCTCAATGCGCCGATGACTGTCACCGCGAGCGCAATGAAGCTGACTTCGCGCAGTTGCGGCAGGATCACGTGGATCAGCATGGGCCATCCGCGCGCGCCATCGACGCGTCCCGCCCCGATGAGGTCTTCGCTCAGGTTGTTGAGACCCGCCAGGAAGAGCACGAGGCAGAAGGCGACTTGCGGCCAGAGCGCCGCCACGACGACTGCGAAGGTGACGAGATGCTCGTCCGAAAGCAACGCCGGGGCGGTTGATCCGAAGGAGCTGAAGATCAGCGACAGCAGGCCGAAGGTGGGATCATAGACCCAGGTGAAGACGACGCCGACGGTGACAGACGCCAGAACCAGCGGCACGAAGAACAGCGACTTCACGACCCGCATGCCGCGGATGGGTTGATTTAGCAGCAGCGCCAGCGCCAGGCCCAGCGGCGGCGCAAGCATGAACATGGCGAGCCAGATCAGGTTGTTCTTGAGCGACACATAGAACTGCGAGTCGTCCAGCAACTGCGCATAGTTCGCCAGCCCCACCCATTGTTTTGCTCCGACGCCGTCCCAGTCGAAGAAGGAAATCCAGATGGTCTCCACCGACGCCAGGATGATCACCACCCCAAACAACAAGGCTCCGGGCATGATGAACAGGGTCGGGGCTATCCAATACCGATGACTTCGCCAGAAGGTAGACATTTTCAAGATCACTCACGAAGGCTTCGAAGGCCGGCCTCATTGACCGGAGGCAGGCAGGACCACAGGTCTGTGCTGCAGCCCTGCCCTGTTGCGGCCTGCTCTTGGGAGAGAAGAGCGGCCGCGCGAGGTTCACGCCTTGAAGATGCGCTTGCGCGTGGTTTCGAGGCGCTCGAGTATCTGGTCGCGTCGGTCAGGCTTGGCCATGAACTCCTGGAAACCCTTCAAGCCCTCTTGCGCCATGTCGGGGTCGGTGTCGCGGTCGTAGTATTGCGCGGAGCCTTCGACGGTCTTCAGCGACTCGACCGCGGCATTAACGAGCGGGTCCTTGCTCGGCGGGCAGTCATTGCGCGGCGGGACCGCGCTTTCGGTCTCGAGGAATGCTGAGAGGTTGTCCGGTTTGTAGAAGAAGGCCAGGAAATCGCGGGCGTTTTCCTTGTTCTTGGCGTTCTTCGGAACATGTATCGAATTCAGCGCGAAATCCTCGTAACGCGCCATGCCCTGGACGATCTCCGGGAAGGGAGCGAATGCGATCTGGTCCTGCTGGTCTTGCGGGAATCCGTATTTGATGAAGCCTGCGAGATCCATCATGGCAGCCTTCTTCTGGGCGAGCGCGGCCGCTGCCTGTTCCCAGCCGAAGGATGTTCCGTTCGGGCTGAACAGCCCGGCATTGATCAGTTCTGCCCACTTGTCGAAGACCGGAAGCATTGTGGGGTCGGTGTAGGACATCTTGCCGTCCATCAGCGCCATATGTTTGTCGAGGCCGTTGATGCGCAGGTTCATGTGGTCGAACCAGCCGGCCGCTGGCCACATCTCCTTGGTCCCCATGCTCACCGGGATCATGCCCGCCGACTTCGCCTGCTCACCGAGCGAAAGCAGCTGTTGCATGGTCTTAGGCGGCGTCCAGCCCTTCTCGGCGAAGACGTCCTTGCGGTAGAAGAGCCCCCACAGCAGGCCGCCGAGCGGAAGTCCGTATTGCCTTCCATCAACCGTGACGGCGCCCGCTGCCGGGCCAAGCACACTCTTGTAGTTCTCGCGCTCGAACAGGTCGGAGATGTCGTCGAAAAGCTCGCGCTTAACGAAAGCCTTCATGCGGTTGCCCGAGAACCAGAAGCAGATGTCCGGCGCTCCGACGACGAGATAGCTGCGGATGGCGGTCTTGTGCGCCTCGTGATCCATGTTGTTGATGGCCACCTTGACACCGCTCTCCTTCTCGTAGGCGCTCGCGATCCGCTGGAGCACCTCGCGCTGCGAGGCGTTGCCGATGTTGGAGATGATCGTCAGTTCCTTGCTCTGCGCGATCGCCGGAGCGCCGAGCGTCATTCCCGCAAGCGCTGTGCCCGCGCCGATGAGAAACTGCCGACGCGACGCCGGGGCGCGAGTGACCAGCTTGATGATGTCGTTGGATGCCATTCCATATCCTCCCAGGACAAAGCTCCGCCACGCCAGGGCGAGCGGCGCCCAAGCCTCTTGGAACAGAAATTTTGCGATCGTGCGGAGTTCGGGAAATTGGCTTTCCGCACACTCCTCCTCATTGCCAATGAATAAAAGCTAGCTTAACTTCGGAGCAGGAACAAGAGTTAATTTAAGAAATAAACTAACGGGAGATGCAGCCTTGAAAGGGAATGCGAGCACGTCGCGCGCGCTGAACAGGCGGCTGATCTTGAATCTGCTGCGCAACCGCGGCCCGCTATCGAGGGCGGAACTCGCCTCGGTCACGGGTCTCAGCCCTGCAGCCGTCACGTTCGTCGTCACGGAACTGGTGGACGAGGCGTTGGTAGTGGAACGGGAGGCGGTCGCGAGCTCGAATGGTCGCAGGCCCATACCGGTGGACATCAATTACGAGGCGCACCTGGCGGTGGGCTTCAAACTCAACCGCAGCAGCATCGACTGCGTGCTCACGGACCTCGCTACATCTCCGCTTGCCACGCTGCAGGCAACCGTTACTGACACCACCCCGGAGGGCATGATCGAGGCAATCCGGGACGCCATCCCGCGCCTTCTGGCGCACGCTACCCGTGACGAGAACGACATCATGGGGATCGGCGTATCGATCCCCGGCGAGGTGGACCCCAGGAACGGCGTCTGCCTCCAAAGCCCCCGCTTCGGCTGGCGCAATCTTCCCTTCGCAGAAATGCTGGCGGAGCGGGTGCGCGCCCCTGTCTGGATAGATGACGACGTCAACGCCTTTGCAATTGCGCAAAAGCTGTTCGGCGCCGGCCGCAATCACCGCAACTTTGCGGCCCTCGCCATCGGCGCGGGGATCGGCTGCTCCCTGGTGCTGAATGGCGATATCTACCACGGAAGCAACAGCGCGGCAGGCAAGCTCGGACACATCACCTCCGTGCCGGGCGGGGAACTCTGCGAGTGCGGCCGGCGCGGATGTCTCATGGCGCACGCCGCCGAGCCATACATGATTGCCGAATGGGGACGCCGGAGAGGCATCGAACCGACAAGGGACGACTTCGTCGCTTCCGCCGCCGACGGCGACGAAGACGCCTTGGAGATCCTGGCGAACGCGGGATCACGCATCGGCAGGCACCTGGCGGACCTCGTGAACCTGTTCGATCCCGAGGTGATCGTCGTCGGAGGCGAAGCCGTCCAGTTCGGCGACGCCCTCCTCCACCCGCTCAAGCGATCAATGGACCAGTTCCTTTTCTTCTCCAAACCCGAGATACAGACGGACTGGGTCCCCAGTTCCTGGGCGAGAGGCGCCGCAGCCTTGGCAACACAAGGCATATTCGATTTCGAGCGCCTGCCCAGCGGGTAACTTGTTCTTCTCGCATGGTTGCTTTGCGTCCGGCGAGCAAAAGAGTCACTCCTCGCTCTTTACTGGATTCGAAAGCATTGGCACCGGTGTGACCTTCGGCAATCCGCCGCGCCCGTTGCCGCCCTTAAAAGCTCCGGCTGTTTCGCCGGTTTCGGACGAACAGGTTCCTGGATAGGAACGTCTCGGTGGCAATCTCCGTCCATTCGAAGACTCTTGGCGCGCCTTGCGTTGTGTCTCCCGAGGGCTCGTTCGCAATTGTCTTAATCAGGTTCGCTCGTATCCAAGCCTTTCGTCACTTGCCCCATTAAACATGAGCAAAATACTCCTGTTTATCAGTGAGCCACGCGAGACGCGACAATCACGGTGCTCGGCACTGCGGAGCAAGGAACCTAGCGACGATGACGATTATGCAGGCTTCTTCACGGGTCCGCGAGCGGACGGCGGCGCAAGGCGTTGGAAGGCTCTACGCGGTCTTGGGCGGGCTCTACCTCGCCCAGGGGATCCCGACTTATCTCCTGCTCGTGGCCCTACCGCCCCTTATGCGCGAGAGCGGCGCGTCGCGTACCGCTATCGGACTGTTCTCGCTGCTGATGCTGCCGCTCGTGTTGAAATTCGCCGTCGCACCTGTCGTCGATCGCTGGGCGCTTTGGCCAAGGCTCGGCCACCGCCGCGGTTGGGTGGTCTCGACGCAGCTTCTCGTCAGTGCCGGCATCGCGTCGATGGCCCTAGTCGAGCCAAGCCATGCCGGTGTGCTCTTCGCAATCGGCATCTGCATCACGCTTTTGTCCTCGGTTCAGGACATCGCCACCGACGGTTATGCGGTGCGGCACCTCAGCGGCGGGACGCGGCCGATCGGAAATGCGGTGCAGGCAGGTTCCGTCGCGCTCGGTGTCATCATCGGCGGCACGCTGACACTGGTCCTCTTCCATAAGATCGGTTGGCGATCGACGATCCTGCTGGTCTCATGCCTGTCGCTGCTGCCGCTGATCTCGGCGATTTGGATGCACGACAAGGTCAAGCACGGCGCGAATGCGGCTCCTCGCTATCGACCAAGCCTCCTCGGCTTTTTCCGGCGGCCGAACGCCTGGATGATTCTTGCCTTCGCCCTCACCTACAGGGCGAGCGAAGGCCTCGTGCGTGGTATGGAAGGCGCCTACCTCGTCGACAGCAAGGTGCCGACAGCCTGGATCGGCTATCTGTCCGGAGGTGCCGCCGCGACGGCCGGGCTTCTCGGTGCAGCGATCGCCGCGTTGATCATCCGCAAGGCAGGATTGACCGCGACGCTCATTCTGCTCGGCGGTCTTCGCAGCCTCTGCTTTCTCGCCTTCGCGTTGAATGCATTCGGCGTGTGGCCGGGTGTGGCCGTCGCCATGTCGGCGTCCGCCTTCCAGACCTTGATCCGCTACATGGAACTGGTCGCAATCTATTCCTTTTTCATGGCGTCTTCCTCCGACGATCAGCCCGGCACGGATTTTACAATCCTCAGCTGTGCAGAACTGATCGTCTACCTGATCGGCACGTCGATCGCAGGCTACATTGCCGACCAGTTCGGCTACGCAACGCTCTTTTCCTCAGCGACCGCGATCTCCGTCCTCGGCATCGGTGTGTCCGTCTGGATGCTGGAAAAGATCAAGGCATGTCCCAAGCCGTTACCGGCAGGCGTCTGAGCCCTGCCGCAGGCTTCACCGGAATATTTTGACCGGCAAATCTCGAACGGAGTTGATCTCATGGATGCTTCCGCACGCGCCAGCAATGCCTTCTATCTCGACCGGCAGGCGAGACGAGAGTCGAATGCCCGCAGCTATCCGCGTCGTTTTCCCGTTGCTCTGAAGTCGGCCCTCGGATCAACCGTGACCGATGTCGATGGCAGAACCTATCTCGATTGCCTTGCGGGTGCCGGCACGCTGGCGCTCGGCCATAATCACCCGGAGGTGATCGAGGCGCTGCAGGAGGTGCTCCGTTCCGGGCTTCCGCTCCACACGCTCGACCTGACGACGCCGGTGAAGGACCGGTTCGTGGCCGACATCTTCGAAACTCTCCCGGCGGGGCTCCGCGAGGAGGCCAGGATCCAGTTTTGCTCGCCGAGCGGCACGGACGCCGTCGAAGCCGCCATCAAGCTCGCCAAGACGGCGACCGGCCGTACCGACATCGTCTCGTTCCGGGGCGCCTATCACGGCATGTCGCAGGGCTCGCTTTCGCTCATGGGCTCGCTCGCGCCGAAGGCGCATGTCGGCCAGCTTGTGCCGGGCACCCACTTCTTCCCTTATCCCTATGCCTATCGTTGCCCATTCGGCCGCGGCGGCGAGGAAACGGCAAATCTTGCCGCCGAATATTTCGAGCGGGCACTTCGGGATCCCGAAGGCGGAATCAACCTTCCGGCGGCGGTCATTCTTGAAGCCGTGCAGGGCGAAGGTGGTGTCATTCCGGCTCCGGTCGAATGGTTGCGCGCGGTTCGCCGCGTGACGCGCGATCTCGGCATTCCGCTCATCCTCGACGAGGTGCAGAGCGGCGTTGGCCGGACCGGCAGCTTCTATGCCTTCCAGAAGGCCGGCATCGTCCCCGACATGATCGTGCTTTCCAAGGCGATCGGCGGCGGCCTTCCGCTGGCCGTCGTCGTCTATCGCGAGGGTCTCGATCTGTGGAAGCCCGGCGCTCATGCAGGCACCTTCCGCGGCAATCAGCTCGCGATGGCGGCCGGCTCCAAGACGCTGGAGATCATCGAGCGGGACGGCCTTGTCGAACGGGCGGCCATTGCGGGGCGGAGGCTGCGCGCCAATCTCGAGCGGCTCGCGGCACATACGCCCTATGTCGGCGAGGTGCGCGGCGAAGGCCTGATGCTCGGCGTCGAAATCGTTGATCCGGATGGTCGGGCGGATGCGCTCGGACATCCTCCGCATGGAGCGGAAATCGCCCGGATGATCCAGAACGAGGTATTCCGTGCCGGAGTCATCCTCGAAACCGGCGGCCGCTTCGGCAGTGTGCTCAGGCTTTTGCCGCCGCTCACCATATCCGATGCGGAGATCGACCAAGTCTGCAGCTTTCTTGCCGCCGCATTCGAGCGCCTTGGACGCAAGGCCGCATGAACGTGAATGTCGCCGCACTCAAGGCCGCGCCGGCCAACGAGCCGGATTACGCGGACCAGATACTTGGGCCGAGCACAGCATCGCGCCGGGCCTTTCGCGAAGCCATGCTACAGGCGGTCGAACTGGTTGCCGACGGCACGGCAACCGCGGGCAGCCTCTACTCGGGCACGAGCGTTCAGGGACTGCGCGGACTTCTCGACAATATCGATCCACTCCCCGACGTCGGAACAGGGATCGCCGCTGCACTTGCCGACATCGGCAGGCCGGCGCTCGAGCATGCACTGGCGGTCGGTCATCCGGCGGCTGTGGCACATCTCCATTGCCCTGTTGCGGTGCCCGCACTCGCGGCGGAAGTCTTGATCTCGGCCACCAACCAGTCGCTCGATTCGTGGGATCAATCGCCCTTCGCCACCCTCGTCGAGGAAAGGGTGCTCGCTGAACTCACGAAACTTGCAGGACTGCCTGCCTTGGCGAGCGGCAGCTTCACCAGTGGTGGCAGCCAATCGAACATGACGGCCCTGTATCTGGCCGCCGCGCGGTTCGGCGCACAAGCGCGAAGGTCCGGTGCCATCCTCACATCGGAACAGTCGCATTTCAGCATCCGCAAAAGCGCAGCCATACTCGGCTTCGCCGATGATGCGGTCATCGCCATTGCAACGGATGCCGAGGGCCGAATGTCGGTGTCGGCGCTGGAAGCCGGGCTGCGCCGCGCCGTCGGCGAGGGCCGGGTGCCGGTGGCTGTCGTTGCGACGGCGGGAACGACCGACCTTGGGGCCATCGATCCACTTGACGAGATCGGCAATCTCGCCGCAGCGCGGGATATCTGGATGCATGTGGATGCCGCCTACGGCGGCGGGCTTCTCTTCTCCCGGCATCGCGGCCGTCTTGCGGGACTTGAGCGCGCCCATTCGATCGCGCTCGATTTTCACAAGATGCTGTTCCAGCCGATCAGTTGCGGCGCGCTTCTCCTTGCCGACCAGGCGCATTTCGCGCCGCTTGCCAGCAAGGCCGACTACCTCAATCCGGAAGATGCCGCCTTTGGCGATGCGCCGAATCTCGTCGAGCGTTCGATGCAGACGACACGAAGGGCCGATGCACTGAAGGTCCTGATGACCATGCGTGCGATCGGCCGAGACGGCCTCGACGCACTGATCTGCCAGACACTCGAAAACACCCGCGCCGCTGCGGAGGCGATCGGCGCCCGCGATTATCTGCGTCTCGCCCGGCCGCCATCACTCTCGACCGTTCTGTTCCGCTACGTCTCGGCCAGCGGGCCGGATCTCGCCGATGAAATCACGCTGAAGACGCGTGCGGTGCTCTTTCACGCCGGCATCGCTGCCCTCGCGACGACCGTTTTCGACGGCCGCATCCACTTCAAACTCACGCTCATCAATCCGCGTTCAACCCCGGATGTCGTTCATCGCGTCCTTGATGCGATTGGCGAAACGGCCCGCGAACTGGAGACCCATCATGCACGCGCATAACGCCGCAACGCTCACCCTGCGCTCCCTCCTTAACTGCGTGGCACGCGAATATCCCGATCGCATTCGCTGGTCGGACGAGCCGGGGCGATCGCACTTCGCGCTGACGTTCCCGGAGGATGGCGGCACCCTCGATCTGCCCGTCCTTTATCGTTCGCCGACGGGCCATCACCTGTTCGGCGAGCCGGTGACGCTCACCGGCAAAGAGGGGTCGCAAGCGATCAGCATTGTGGAAGCGATCACCGCCGTCGTTGAGCGGCTGGAACCGTCCGCTGCGGCAAAGGAAGGCCAGGCGGACCTGTTGAAACGTACGCATTCCAGCCGTCTCCTGATCGAAGCGGCGCTCGAGGCACGCGCGGCGGACCTTGCCGGTCTCGTCGGTGACGAGGTCTCCTTCATCGCGGCGGAACAGGGGCTGATTGCCGGCCACGGCATTCACCCCTGCCCGAAGAGCCGGGAGGGCATGACGGAAGCAGAAGAGCGCCGCTATTCGCCGGAATTCGCAGCCGGGTTCCCGATGCGCTGGTTCGCCGTCGACCGCAGCCGTTTCCATACCGGTCATTCCGAGGGTTTGCCGTCGGCCGAGGATTGGCTGAAGAAGGCAATGGGGAGCGATCTCGATATCATCAGATCGCGCCTGCCCGAGGGCGATTTCGCGTTGCTGCCGGTGCACCCCTGGCAGGCGGAGCATATGCTCAAGGATCCAGCCGTGGCCGTGCTCGTGGCAGACGGCCGCCTGATCGACTGCGGCGAGGCCGGCAAGCCCTGGTTCCCGACCTCATCGGTGCGCACGCTCTACCGCCCGGATGCGCCATTCATGCTGAAGGTCTCACTTGGGGTCGGCATCACCAATTCCGTGCGCATCAACCTTGCCCGCGAGCTGCTTCGCGGCGACGACATGTACCGCTTCCGCCGCCACCGGCTGTGGCAGGATTTCTCCCGCAGCTATCCGGGACTGACGCTCGTACCGGATCCGGCCTATATGGGTGTCAAGGTCGATGGCGTTGTGATCGACGGCCTTTCCGTGTCGATGCGCGAGAATCCCTTCACCGGCGCGGATGCCGATCGCAACGTTTCGCTGCTCGCAGCGCTGTGCGAGCATCTGCCGGGCCGCGGCAGCCGGCTCGGGACGCTGCTCCGCAAGCGGGCGCGGCTCGAAGGACGCCCTCTCGAGGCCGTTGCGCGGGACTGGTTCGAACGGTTCCTGACAGTCTTCGTGCGGCCGGTCTTCGGACTCTATTTGCGCCATGGCATTGCCATGGAGGCCCACCAGCAGAACATCCTGATCGAGATCGAGGATGGCTATCCGATCGGCGTCTTTTATCGCGACAACCAGGGCTTCTTCCATCATGAGCGCGCACACAAGGCGCTTGCCGAGGCGCTGCCGGGCCTCGGAGAGCCAAGCGAATCCGTCTTCGGCGAGGAGGCGGTGGACGAGCGGCTGCTCTATTACGCCTTCATCAATTCGGTCCTCGGCATGGTCGGTGCGCTTGGGCGTGAGGGGCTCGCCAGCGAAACGATCCTACTTGCCATGCTGCGGAGTGAGTTGCTCCGGATCGAGGCGCTCGAAGGCGCGAACTCCCACCTCGTGCGCAAGATGTTGGCACCGACGCTGCAGTGCAAGGCGAACCTCAAGACGCGGCTTGCGCGGATGGACGAGCTCGTCGGCCCGCTCGAAACGCAATCGGTCTATCTCGAAATCAAGAATCCCCTGCTTGAGACCGAAAAGGCCTTGGCAGATGCTTGAGCACCGCGTGCCGGACAACCCCTTCGCCTATTCGCGCTACGATACGGATATTGGCCGAACCATCAGCTTCCGGCTTCTGGAGAAGGAACGCGATCTCAACCTCCTGTGGCGATGGATGAACCAGGCGCATGTCGTGCCGCAGTGGAAGATGGCCAAGCCAATCGAGGATATTGCCGCCTATATCGATCTCAATCTCGCCGATCCGCATCAGGATCCATACATCGGCCTCATCGACGGGACCCCGATGAGCTACTGGGAGGCCTATTGGGCGAAAGACGATGTTCTTGGCCGGTATTATCCGGCCGAGGAGAAGGACCGCGGTTGGCACATGCTGGTCGGCGAACCCGCCTTTTTCGGCCACGGCATCGCGCCCGCAGTCATCCGCGCCTTCACCCGCTTCCTCTTTCTCGACGATCCCGAGACGATCAAGGTCGTCGGCGAACCGAGCGTCGAAGCTCGGCGCTTGCTTCGCTATGCGCCGGCCTGCGCCTTCGAGGAACAGGGCGAAATCGATCTTCCCGACAAGCGCGCCAAACTGATGTTTTGCTACCGGGAACGCTTCATCCAACAATTCGGACTATGATCATGACGGATTTCGATCTGGCGGGGATCGGCATCGGGCCGTTCAATCTCGGCCTCGCCGCCCTTCTCTCTTCTCACAAGAATCTCTCGAACGTCTTCTTCGAGCGCAAGCCGGCATTTCGCTGGCACGAAGGGCTCCTTCTTCCGGGAACGACGCTGCAGGTCCCCTTTCTGGCCGACCTCGTCACCATGGCGGATCCGACGCACCCCTTGAGTTTCCTCAATTACCTTGCCGCGCATGATCGCTTGTACAAGTTCTACTTCTACGAGAATTTCATGATCCCACGGCAGGAGTACGATCACTATTGCCGCTGGGCCTCGCAGCAGCTGCCCGCATGCCGCTTCGGCGAGGACGTGGTCGACGTCACCCACGAGCCAGCATCGGACAGCTTCGTGGTCGAAAGCCGGGCCGCCACGGGCGCAAGACAGCGCTATCGAAGCCGCAACATCGCAATCGGCGTCGGCACGGCGCCTTTCCTGCCGCAATGGGCGCGGATCAAGACGACGGCACCCCTCCTGCATTCCAGTGAGTTCGGCAAGCGCCGTGGGGAACTTTCGAAACGCCGTCGCATAACGGTTGTCGGCTCCGGGCAAAGTGCCGCCGAGTGCGTTCTTGCGCTTTATAATGATCTGACGCCCGAGATGGTCGCAGCCGGTGCGTCAATCCAGTGGATCACCCGCTCGGCCGGCTTCTTCCCGATGGAGTATTCCAAGCTCGGGCTCGAATATTTCACGCCCGACTACATGCGCCATTTCCATCAGATCGCACCAGCGAAGCGCCGCGCGATCGTCGCCGACCAGGGCCTGCTCTACAAGGGCATCAGCTTTTCGACCATCGGCGAAATCTTCGATCTCATGTACGAACGCTCGGTCGGCGGGCGCGACCCCGGCCTCTCGCTCTTTTCCAATTGCGAGGTCGAGACGCTGGAGAGCGCAGGACCGTCCGGGGCATTCCGCATCGGCATCCGCCATAACTATCTGGACGAGAGGGCAACCGTCGACACGGATGCGATCGTCGCCGCGACGGGCTACCGGCATGCCTGGCCGGAATGGCTCGGCAATCTCAAGGGAAGCGTCCTTGAAACCTGCGAACGCGGCGACCTGATCATCGGCGAGGACTTCCGCGCCCGCCGCAGCGACGGCGGCAAGGGCAATGTCTTCGTCCAGAACGCCGAAACCTTCCATCACGGCGTTGGCGCGCCGGATCTCGGCCTTGGCGCCTTCCGCAACGCCGTCATCGTCAACCAGCTTCTCGGCTGCGAGCACTACCGGGTCAGCGCACCGGCCTCCTTCCAGACATTCGGCCTGCCTTCCGGCCAGACGAGCCCGTCCTCGATTTCAGGAGATTTCTATGCCCACGCGTCATGATCCGCTTCTTCCCGGCGCCTTTTCCAGGGAGCTCTGGCAACAGGTCTCCCGGCGTCTTCTCGCAAAGGTCATCGAGGAGTTCGCCTATGAACGCGTCTTCGACGTTCATCAGGAAAGGCCGGGCTACTATCGTATCGATATCGGCGAGGCTGCCTACCGCTTCAAAGCCAAGCGCTATGTGTTCGACAACCTTTCGGTCGAGCCCGAGAGCATTGTGAAGAGCGATGGCGCTGCTGATATTCCCCTCGATGATCCGCTTGCCTTCTGCGGCGAGGTGCTGCCGAAACTCGGAGTCAAGCCGATGACGGTGGCGCATTTCATCAAGGAACTCGGCAACACGCTCGTCGCCGATGCGCATATCGCCGCGCGGGCATCGAAGACCGGCGCGGAGCTTGCGGAACTCGACGACATTCGCATGGAAGGCGAGACCACCGGCCATCCGTGGGTCACGGTGAGCAAGGGGCGCATCGGCCTCGGCTATTCCGATTACCTTGCCTTCACGCCGGAAAACCGGACGCCGACCGAAGTGCTTTGGCTCGCGGTCAGCAAGGAACGCGCCACCTTCGTCGCGGAAGAGCCGCTGACGAACGAGGGCCTCGTCCGAGAGGCCGTCGGCGCGATGCGCTACGATTCCTTTTGTGCAGGGCTCTCCGAGCGAGGCGGCTCCACCGGGACGCATTACATGATGCCGGTCCACCCCTGGCAGTGGGACCATATGATCGTGCCGCATTTCGCCGCCGATATTGCCGCGGGACACATCGTGCTGCTCGGCGCGGGTGACGATCTCTACCTGCCGCAGCAATCGGTGCGCACGCTGTCGAATATCTCCCATCCGGAGAAATCGACCCTGAAACTGTGCATGACCATTTTGAACACGGCCGTCTACCGGGGCATTCCCGGAAAGCGGGCGCTGACGGCCGCACCACTCACGACGTGGCTCGACCGACTGCTTGCCAACGACCGGTTCCTCTCCGAAGAGTGCGGTCTCGTCCTGCTCGGCGAGCGCGCCGGAATGCACTACGTCCACCCGCAATTCTCCCGGATCGACGGCGCGCCCTATCAGTTCAACGAAATGCTTGGTTGCCTGTGGCGCGACAGCCTCGCCCGGCATTTAAAACCGCGCGAGACCGGCGTGCCGCTTGCGGGGCTCCTGCATGCCGGTACAGACGGTAAGCCGGTGGTCCAGGCACTGGCCGAGAAGGCGGGCATCACGGTATCCGAATGGATGGCATGCTTCTTCGACGTCGTCATCCCGCCGGTCTACCACCTTCTCGCGAAGCATGGCCTCGCCTTTTCGGCGCACGGCCAGAACGCGACACTCATCATGAAGGACGGACGCCCGGAGCGCCTGGCGCTGCGCGATTTCATCGACGACGTCATCGTCTGCGATCAGGAGTTCCCCGAAAGCGCCAGCATGCCGGAGGAGGTTCGGGCCGTTCTCCTGTGCCTGCCCGCGGACTTCCTGATCCACTTCATTCAGACCACGCTCTTCATTTGCGTCTTCCGCTACATGTCGGTCCTGCTCGACCAGCGCTCCGGCCTCTCCGAAGAGGCCTTCTGGGCCTTAGTGCGCGACAGCGTGCTCAGATATCAGAAGCGCTTTCCCGACATGACATCCCGTTTCGCAACCTTTGATCTCTTCGGCGACGAATATCCGCGCCTTTGCCTCAACCGGGTTCGCCTTTTCACGCACGGCTATGCCGACGACGACGAACGTCCGGTTCCGGACTTTCAGGGCATGGTGGACAACCCACTGGTCGCTTCCGACAAGCGCAGCAACGCGGCGTAGTCGCGCGCCAAGTTGCCAGGAGGATACAAAGGGCCGCCCTCGGGGGCGGCCCTTTGCGCTGGATGCCCCGGTCATCAGGCGGCCGTCGCGGCGAGCCGGCGCAGATCAGACGGGCGCACGCCGTAGCGGCTTCTGAAGGTTCGGTTGAAGTAGGAAAGATCGTTAAATCCTACATTATAGGCGATCTGGCTGATCGAGCTGGAGCTGCCTTCCGCCAATATGAGGCCCTTCGCGAGCGCAAGCCGCCGCCCGAGCAAATAGCGCGAGAAAGTCGTTCCCTCCCGGCTGAAGAATTTCTGGATTGCGCGCGGCGTGATGCCCTCGGCCTCAGCTACGTCCGTGATTGAGAAGGAGCCCATCCCGAGATTCTGTTCGATCAGTCTCTTGATGGAGGCCATGCGATTCTGTGGCGTCTCTTGCGGCGTCCTGTTGCCAACATGCTGCGCGAGCACCGGCAGAAGATCGTAAAAATGAGCGACCATCATGCCGGCATGTTCCTCGCTCTGATATTCCTGTCTCAGAAGATAACCGGCGTAATTCGTCAGTAGTTGCAGCGGCAAACAATCGGGTGCAAGCGGTTGCATCATCACGGGCCTTAAAAGAGCGCGCACGGAGGCAACGGCATAGGCGGGAAGGTGCGCGCAGTCGAAGCGCCCGCCTTCTGGCAGCATGAATTCGCTAGATGCGTCCGCGGGAAGAAAGAGGACGTCTGCCCTCCCCGCCTCCACCTTCTTGCGGCGATGATGGACGATGAGCGGGCCGTCCATTGCGCGCACGATGACAATGCCGGCATCCCTGATCCCGCTTGCCACCATCCGAAGCGGCGTTTTGGGGAAGTAGACCGTGGCCAGCGAAAGAGAGACATATCTCCAGAACAATCCGGTGACGCCGGCCAGGTCGCCCTCTTCCGTGGCAATTGTCGCTTCCCCGAGCATATCGACAAGAATGCTCCTGCAAACGAGTCTGCTTTCGCGATCAGTCAGAGAAAGCGTCCCGAATTTCAGCGGTCGGATTATCTCCATGTCGTGGCCAGCCTTTCCTGTTGACGTTCGCATCCGTCCAAATGAGGTTCGCCATTATCCAAGCGGCGAACACCCATAGCCCATAAAACATGACTTAAATAGTCTTGTATTTGCAGATTGTCCGCTGTCCGCGGCGGCACTGGTTGTCTGCGCGCAGGGGGCGTTATGAATAAGAATGAAAATGGCGGCGTTGGCCTTTGCGTCTTCGCCGTGGCAATGGTTGTCGGCACGAGTGCGCCTGCCCAGGAGGGAGGTGCCGTGGATCAATCCGACGCTGCCACCAACTTGGAAGCGATCGTCGTGACGGGTAGTCGATCCGCGCAGCAGATTTCGGAAATCCCCAGAACCATCTACGTCGTCGAGTCGGTTGAGATCCAGGCCGAGGCCCGGTCGGGCAAGACACTGCAGCAGATCCTGGGTGAAAACATCCCGAGCTTCGATCCCGCGAGCGAGGGCGCGCGCACGTCCTTCGGGCAAAACTTGCGCGGCCGGCCGCCGCTCATCCTCATCGACGGTGTGTCGATGAATTCGGCACGTTCGCTCAGCCGCCAGTTCGATGCGATCGATCCCTTCAATATCGAGCGCGTGGAGGTCCTGTCGGGAGCGACCGCGATCTACGGCGGCAACGCCACCGGCGGCATCATCAACATCATCACGAAGAAGGGCAAGGACGCGGAACCCGGGCTTCACGCGGAAGTCACCGGCGGCATGGGTAGTGGTTTTGCGGGCAGCCAGGATTTCGACCGTAATGCTGCGGGCGCCGTCACCTATAACAGCGACAACTGGGATGCGCGCTTCTCGATCGCCGGCAACAAGACCGGCGCTTTCTATGACGGTAGCGGCACGGTGCTGATCCCCGACATCACGCAGACCTCGACTGCCTTCAATGAGCGCATCGACGTGATGGGATCGATCGGTTACCAGATTGACGACGGCCGCCGCCTTGAATTCTCCGGGCAATATTTCGACAGCAAGCAGGATTCGGACTACGGCCTTTATTATGGCCCCTTCTTTGCTGCGCTTGCCGATCCGAGCCTGTTTGAAACGCGAAGCGGCTACGAGTCCGACTTCAACCCGCAGACCCGCCGTTCGATGTTCAACGTCACCTACACCGATGACGACGTCCTCGGTCAGCAGCTATTGTTGCAGGGGTCCTACAGAACCGAGAAAATCAAGTTCAACCCCTTCCCCGCCAGCGGCAATGTCGAAACCGGCACCTATTTCGCGGGCAGCTCGCAGGATACGGATTATTACAGCATCAAGGCCGCGCTGGTTGCCGAGCCTACCGATCAGTTGAAGATAACCTACGGTATCGATGCCGACCGCGATTCCTTCAAATCGCGTCAGAATGTTTTCGATATGCTGACCGCCGCGCAAACCGGGGGGCTGCATTTCGACACGATCGGCATCACCGGTCTCTATCCGGCTATCGATGTCACGACCATTGCCGGATTCGCGGAGGCCTCCTACGAGGCCACCGACCGGCTGACGCTGAACGGCGGCGTCCGCTACCAATTCGTCAAAACCGAAGTGTCCGATTTCGTCGGCGCGGCGCAGCAGGTCGCCATCCTTCAGGGGAGAGCGACCTCGGCCGATGCCATACCGGGCGGTGAAGTCGATTACGACGCAACATTGTTCACCGCTGGCGCGGCCTATCAATTGACCGACACGCAGCAGGTATACGCCAATTTCAGCCAGGGCTTCGAACTGCCGGATCCGGCCAAATACTACGGCATTGGCCGCTATTCTCTGGTGGGCGGGCACTATACGCTCATCGACAGCGTGAATGTCGGCGACTCCGCGCTCGAGGCGATCAAGACCAACTCGGTCGAAGTCGGCTATCGCCTTGACGATGGCACTTACAATCTCGAAACCGCGGCCTATTACTCGTTTTCCGATCGCTCCATCAATCTTGATCGCACGACGCTTGCCGTCGAAGTCGTCGATCAGGAGAGACGCGTCTACGGCGTCGAAGGAAAGGCGGGCGTGAAGCTCGACCACGGCTTCGATGTGGGAATCCTGGGCCACTGGGTGAGAACCGAGGTCAAGGGTGACGACGGCTGGGAAAAGGATTCGATCGGCAGCGCAAGCGTCTCGAAGCTCGGCGGCTATGTCGGCTGGACCAATGACGCCCTCAGCCTGAAATTTTCCGGCCAGCATGTCTTCGAACTCACCGACGCCGATGACTTCACGATCGATGACTACACGCTGTTCGATCTGACCGGTGGCTACACCTTCGCCAATACTGACACGACGCTGAATTTCGGCATCCACAACGTCTTCGACACAGATTACACGACGGTCTGGGGCTCGCGCGCCAAAGCCCTTTACGGCGGATTGGCCGACGAATCGATATTCGACTACAAGGGCCGCGGACGCACATTCGCAATCTCGCTGACGAAGGTCTTTTGATGGACCAATTTCGTCAAGGACTGGGTAGCTCCTCCCGCGAAATGACACGTAAACCCCGAGACGCCCGCCTTCGACCCGGCGTCTTTCGGACCTTTCCGCTTCATCCCGGCGGGTCAGTGGACGTGTCTAGGGCCGGATCCACCTTGATGGTCTCAACCGGCGGGATCGATGTGGCGGCCTTCGAGATTGTGGACGGCACGCTCAGTATTGTCGACCTCGCCGCGGACGCTGCCGAGGGTTCCAGGTTCGCGTGTGCCGTGTTCGAGTACCTGTTTGCGACGAAACGCGAGCGTCGCTCTGTCGCGCTCAAGGGAGGCGGCTGGCAGCCGCTCTTGCCTGGGTTGAGGCAGCGAGGCCTTCTGGTCGAGAGCGCAAATTCGGGGGTGCTGCCATCGGTGTTCGCGGAGATGTTCTGGCAGACGGCGGAGATCTGGATGACCTCGCCGTCTTTCGCCTACCCAAGGCGCGACGTCTTCGACGGAAAGAGCGAGCATCCGCTGCGGCCGCCAAAGCCTGCCGGATGCGTCTACGCCCGGTTCATACCGTGGCTTTCCGGCATGCTTTCGTTCCACGTCGCGTCAGTCGATGACCTACCTCACGTTCATCGCTGGATGAACGATCCGAGGGTCGATGAGTTTTGGAACGAAGCGGGAAGCGAATCCGCCCACAGAGGCTATCTCGAGCGGATGCTCGCGGACCCACATGTCATACCGCTTATCGGCCGCTTCAATGAACAGGCATTCTCCTATTTCGAGATCTACTGGGCGAAAGAGGATTTGATCGGCCCCTTCTGCGGCGCCGGCGATTACGACCGAGGCTGCCACGTCATTGTCGGCGAGGAAGCCTTTCGCGGAAAGCCCTGGTTCACGGCCTGGCTGCCTTCTCTTCTGCACCTGATGTTTCTCGACGACCCGCGCACAGAGCGGATCGTGCAAGAGCCGAGTGCGGCGCACCACCGCCAGCTGCGCAATCTGCAACGCTCGGGATTCGCTCACATACGAAGCGTCGACCTCCCGACGAAGCGAGCGGCGATCATGTCGATTTCCAGGCAGCACTTCTTCTCGAACCGGCTATGGCACCCGCGCATCGTGCCGGACGAGGCAAGTTCATGAGAGAACTCCCTTACAAGCTGCGGGCAAAAATCGTCGCGAAAAGGCCCGAGCGCCTTTTCGAGCGCCTGCACGTCCACCTGCTCGAACACGATGTCGACGCCCGCTTGTCTGGCGGCAGCTTGTTGGTCGATCTGCCTGCGGTCTCAGGCATGCTGAGGCTGATGGAGGGTTGCATCGACATAGATATTGCCGCCACCGATCTGGAAAGCTTGTATTTCGCGAAAGTCTGGCTTCAGGACGCTGTTGCAGAGGAGAGGGCCTTCGGAACAATTCGCATCGTGTGGAGCGAAAGCTGTCTTCAGCGTCATCTGCCTCCCAGCTTCTCCGTCCTGACAGTGGACGACATCGTCGACCTTACGCCCAGAATGAGGCGCATCCGTTTTAGGACAGCCGACGCTCGGGCCTTCGAGACGTTGGACGACATGCATCTGCGGATCCTCTTCAATTTCCAAGAGCTTGCCGATGAGCACGCGTCCCGGGGAAGCCGACAGGGATCGTCATTCTCGGAAGTCACGCCGATCTGGCGGGTCTACACAGTCCGTTTTGTCGAGCCCGAAAATCACACAATTGCCGTCGATTTCGTGCTTCACAGCGCGGAAGGTCCCGGTTCCCGATGGGCGATGGGGGCAAGGCGCGGTGACGTCGTCGGTGCGGCGGGACCGAGTGGTGGGGGATGCCGTGACGCGGCATGGTATCTACTTGCCGGAGATGAGACTGCTCTGCCGGCAATATCGCGAATTCTGGAGTCCCTTGACGAGCGTGCGACGGCGACCGTGATAATCGAGGTTGGCAGCCCAAGTGATACGATCTTCTTCACAAGCAGGGCGGCCGTCGAAACCACATGGCTTTATCGGGACGATCGCGACGGCGACTGTCACGGCCTGGCGCGCGCCATTGCCAACATGGAATTTCCAGACCCTTCCCGGAAGAGATTTGTCTGGATGGCCAGCGAAAGCGGGACGGCAAAGGCTGTTCGGGCAACCCTTCGCGACCGTGGATTCACGAAAGAGGAGCAATCGGTCGCCGCCTACTGGCACGCGAAATGAAGCTACAACTCGCGTCTCATCAGACATCCGACAAAGCGCAAGCGAGCGGCTTGACATTCTATTCGAACTCGGCTGCACGGCGTCCTGTTCAGATTTCCAACCAGGCGCACCCCGCTGATACCCGCATTTTCCATTTTTGATACCCGCATTCGTACCCGCTTTTTGCCAGGTTTCGGCGGCGAGCGGTAGGAAGCGATGGGACCACAAAGCAAAAACGCGGGAAATCAACGCGGCCTGGGTGTGGATAAGGATGCCTGCGAATGAGCGACCCGAGACATAGGTAACGTTTCGTACCGGACACATGGGTAACACTTTCGGCTTTGGTCGGAGGTGTTGATGCCGTGGAGAGAGTGTTCGGTGATGGAGGAACGTCTTCGTTTTGTCGCTC
>NZ_JADYVD010000019.1 GCF_020193575.1 Ensifer sp. IC4062 | reverse complement strand
CGGGGGGTCTCAGTGGGACTGTCAATGGGGGCGTCAGTGGGAGTGTCACTGGGAGCGTCAGTGGAAATGTTAGTGGCACTGCGAACCCGGTCACCGGCACTGCCAGCCCGGTCACCGGCACTGCTAGTCCGGTCACCGGCACTGCCGGCCCGATCACCGGCACTCCTAGCCCGATCACCGGCGGTCCACCCGCAAGCGGCGCACGGCCGCCCGCCGCCCTGCCACGCATCCTGTGGCCGTTTAGGGGGCGTGGAAGCGAGCGAGACGAACCACGCTACCGCTTACTGGACCCGGTTCGAACTGGGGCGATTCCGGCCATGCCACGCGCGGTGGTCGATGTCTGCCTTGAGGCGATTGCGTCGGCTGCGTCGCCCCTTGGCGCGGTGCGGGTGGGCGTGACAAGCGCCGGTCCTCTTCAGCGAGATGGTCGCGGCGCGCTCGCGGCTCCGCTCGTGGTGCGCGTAGACTACGCACGGCAAGGTACAATACAGGTCCGTCGGGCGCGGATCACGTGTCGTCTCGACTCGGCCGGCAGGGTTATCTCGGTGATTTAGCGCCGTTCGATACGTGCGGCGGCGGGACGTCAAACCCCGTCTGACTTGAGGCCATCTCATTGAAGCGTCTTGGATAGGAACGCTTCAATAGGCCAGCGCGCAGCCGTCCTTGCGCGCGTCCGATCCGGCCCGCAGCACGCCGTTCGCCGCATCGATCATGATCGCCTGGCCGCCGCCATGGGGCATCTCGGCCATCTTGATCTCGTGGCCGAGTGCCGCGAGGCCGCGCAGCACATCCTCGCGGATGCCGCGCTCGGCCTCGAAGCGGCCCATCTGGTGGAAACCGCGGGCGCAGTCGATGGCTTCCTGAACATTCATGCCGAAGTCGAGGATGTTCGTCAGCACATGGCTTTGGCCGACCGGTTGGAAGCCGCCGCCCATTACGCCGAAGCAGAGCCAGGGTTTGCTGTCCTTCATGGCCATTGCCGGGATGATCGTGTGCAGCGGACGCTTCTGTGGCGCTACGCAATTGGGGTGCTCGGCATCGAGGCTGAAACCGGTACCGCGGTTCTGCAGGAGCACGCCGGTCTTCGGGCTGCTGAGGCCGGTGCCATAGGACCAGAACAGCGAGTTGATGAAGGAGCAGGCATTGCCCTCCTCGTCGACCACACTGATATAGACCGTATCGCGATGCGTGGTGGTGCCGGCGGCCGCGCACAGCGCCGGCATGGCCTTCTTCACGTCGATGCGGCCGCGAAGCTCGTCGGCGAAACCGGCAGAGAGCAACTTCTGCACAGGCACGTCGGCAAAGACGGGGTCGGCGACATACTTTTCGCGCGCCTCGAAGGCCAGTCTCGTAGCCTCGGCTTCGATGTGGAAACGCTCGACGCCGACCGGATCATATTTGCTGAGGTCGAAGCCGCTCAGGATGTTGAGCATCAGCAATGTCGTGATACCGACGCCGCTCGGCGGAATCTCGAAGAGCTCGATGCCGCGGTAGGTCGTCGAAATAGGCTCGACCCAAAAAGCCTCTTGCGTGGCGAAATCCTCCAGCGCATGCAGGCCGCCCAGGCTGCGCAAGTAGGCCACGATGTCCTCGGCGACCCAGCCGGTGTAAAAGCCGTCGCGACCCTTGGCGGCGATCTCGCGGAAGACTTTTGCATGCTCGGGCTGGCGGAAGATCTCGCCGTCCCTCAGGGAGCGGCTGCCCTCCTTCAACCACATGCGCGCGCTGTTGGCGTCCGCCTTCAGCTTGTCTTCGTTGCGGTGCCAGTCTGTGGCGACGCGCTCGGTCACTATAAAGCCTTCCTCTGCATAGCGGATAGCAGGCTGCAGCAGCTCGGCGAGTGGCATGGAGCCGAAGCGCCGGTTCAGCTTGCTCCAGGCATCGACCGCGCCGGGAATGGTGACGGCATGCACCGAGGTCAGCCCGATTTCTTTCAATCCCTGCTTCAAAAGATGCTCGGTTGTAAGACCCCTGGGCGCGCGGCCCGAGCCGTTCAGGCCATAGACTTTGCCTGCCGGATCGCTACGGGCGGGGGCGAAGAGAACGAAATTGTCGCCGCCAATGCCGGTCGAGCCCGGCTCGACCACGCACTGCACCGCGCAGGCGGCGATCGCGGCGTCGGCGGCGTTGCCGCCGCGACGCAGAATCTCGATGGCGGTGAGCGTTGAAAGAAAATGCGAGGTGGCGGCGGCGCCATGCCGACCCATGACGACGGAACGGCCGGGCAGGTGCAGGTCACGCATGGGCTGGAACTCCGGGAGTATCGAGGAATACGCAGGACCCGGAGCCTATGCCTATGCCAGCCGGATGGAAAGGCGGGGGTTACATGGGCTCACCAGTGCGCGACTGAGATAAAGCACGGAGCGGGTCGCAGGGAGTCGATCGTACGCCGGATCTTGCCATTCGCTCGCCGCCGCGGGTCGCAAAAAAAACCCGCCGGCCCTTGCCGACGGGTCGTCGAGCGGTCGCTGAGGTAAATCTCACTCCGCCTTGGCGCCACCCAAGAATTCCTCGCACCAGGTCGGGCCGTTGGCGCGCTTGCGGTCGCCGACGAGGCGGACGGCGCGGATGACGTAGTCGGACGAGACGGTAAGTTGCACGGAGCAGCTCAAGTATTCCGTGCGGGCGGCGGAGATGCGCTTGCCGCGTTTGCCATCGGCGGTCTTTTCGTACTCGGCCGGGATCTTGCGGGTCTTATAGCCGCCCTTCCAACTGTAGACAGTCTCGTCGCCGGTTTCTACGTCGGCGATTGGGGGTCCGAACTGGGCGAAGAAGGTGCCCGCAGGCTTGCCCAGCCATTGCGTCTCGACCGCGTTTCTCGCCACCCCTGAGGTCGTCGTGCAGCCGGCAAGGGCCAGCACAAAGCCGGCGACCGTCATCATGCGGAAGTTCATGTTTTTGTCCCTTTGAGTCTCGTTCTGAAATTTGCGGCGCGGAAGCCCGTACCCCCCGGATTTCCTAGCTTTCCGCAGAGCCTCTAGCGCCAAAGCGTGCGAAAGAAAATCCGCCCTGGCCGCTGAGTTTCAGGAAAATATGAAGCGTTGCAGAAACGCCCTATTGCCCCTTCGCGGGAGGCGGGCCGTCGGTTTTCCACTGGTCCAAATTTTTGCGGCAGCCGGCATTCTTTTTTACGTTGAGCGCTTGTGAAATCGAAAATGCTGTTCTATAGAGGCGCCGCTGGTCACGGAGTGTAGCGCAGTCTGGTAGCGCACCACGTTCGGGACGTGGGGGTCGCGTGTTCGAATCACGCCACTCCGACCAGTCAAATCCATCACTTACAAAATTGTCGATGCGGCCGCGAGGTCCGCCCGGTGGTGGCATTCGCGGTCCGTTAGGGAACCGCGTGGCGCAAGCCCTACAGCGCCGCGCGTCCAATCGAACGCGCTAACGTCGCTATAGCACCTTGAAATGCAGTGAGTGCGTCTTATCCGGCAATGGCGGCTTGCGGTCAGGCGGACTGTCCCACGGCGTTCGGAAACGGTGAAACAGTCCTATCGATCATCATGATCGATACGGCAAACTACGAATAGGCGGTCGGGTTTAAAATCCCAATTTCTTAGGGGCGGACACAAGACGAAGCGTTTCTGGCTTCGATCCCGCAGTGCTACGTAGTTCCGGCGACTTTGTCCCGGCGCCCTAAGCCGATGCAGGCAGCTCTTTGTTGTTCACTGCGGAATAGACCGTAAACCAAATGTTGTCTATTCAGGGTGAACAGTTGGCGTCACTATGCCTTCAACAAACGCATTGCCGTGAGGTCGTTATGTTGAAGGAACCAATTTTCACGCTGCGCGAAATCGTTATCTGGTCGGCCATTATAGGTAGCGTCGTCGGCTATCAGCTTTGGCGCAACGGCGATCCGCCGCCGCTAACGATTCAATTGGCCCCGATCGAGCGGCGCGCTTGACTAATCCGCGATGGGCTCCCTCACTCCTCGGGAAGTCCGTTGCGTCGTGCAGCTTTGAGCAGAACGAGTTCGGGTGCAGCAGACCCGAATTCGTCTTCCAGTCGACTGGCCTCTTCCTCATCCAGGCGGTATTTCCGCGCAAATGCTTCGATCGTCATCGTGCGGCCGTCTAAGCCACCGGTGGGCGTTTCCTTCGCGTTGATGCCAGCCATAGCTGCGCCTCCCTGCGATGCCGGGCGAAAAGCTACAGCGCCGCGCGTCCAACCGGACGCGCAAAGGTCGCTGTAGCACTTTGAATCGCTGCTGATTTTGTCCTTAAATCGGATCCGACTTAAGGAATCATGCAGCAGGGCTGTGGCGACGGTTTGAAAGAGAGGAAGCCAAGCAAGACGAGCGCCGGCAACCGATGGACCGGGAGCGAAAAAAGGGGCCTAAAGCGGCCCCTTTTTTCGCATTCGATAGGGTGGTCAGCCGTCGATCGCGTCGATGATTTCGGCCGCCTTGCCGGCATTGACGCGACGGACCTCCACGTCCTCGCGCCGGCCCGCGAAAAGTTCCGTGGCCATCAGTTGATCGGCGAGGTCCGCCGGCAGCGACAGGATCACTCGGCTTTCCTCCGCATGGATACCGCCAAGGGCAGCGCGCTTGGCGGTGATCATGCCGCCGGCAACCGTGTTGTTGGTGTCCGGATCGATCAGAATGAAGGCGCCGGTGGTGCGGTTCTGTTCGTAAGCGTCGAAGATCGCCTGTTCATCGAAGAAGAGGTGAACCTTGCCGATGGCATTCATCGGCAGTTCGTCCGCGTGGTTCCACTTGCCGGTTTTGAGATCGAGCTGGCTTGCGGGCTGAACCTGCACGCGCTGGCGGCGGCTGCCGGATTTGAGCCAATAGCGCTTGCCGGGCTGGATACCCTCCGGCTGAAGGGCAACGAGCTGGGCGTCGAAGGCGAGCCCGGTCATCGGCTGGCTGTCGATTGCCGCGATCATGTCACCACGCGAAACGTCGACCTGGCGGTCGAGCACCAGTGTGATCGCATCGCCGGCGACGGCCGCATTGCGCACGAGGTCGAAGGTGACGATCTTGGTGACGTTGGCAACCATGCCGGACGGCAGGATCACGACGGAGTCGCCGGGCTTCACCGAACCGCCGGCAACGGTGCCCTGATAACCGCGGAAGCTCTCGCCCGGCCGCGATACGCGCTGCACGGGCAAGCGGAAGCCGACGGTCTGGGCGGAGCGGGTCGTCGCCAGTTCCAGGACCTCGATCAGCGTTGGGCCATCGTACCATGGCATGGAGCCGCTGCCGTCATAGACGACGTTCTCGCCCTTGAGCGCCGAGACCGGAATCGCTGTGACCTGCCGCACGCCGAGCGAGAGGGCGAGTTCCTTGAACTCGTGCGAGATCTGCTCGAAGCGGGCGCGGTCGTAATTGGTTAGGTCGATCTTGTTGACGGCAAGCACGAACTGACGGATGCCCATCAACGTTGCGATCGTCGCGTGGCGGCGGGTCTGCTCCAGGAGGCCGACGCGCGCATCGACAAGCAGCACGGCGAGATCGGCGGTCGAGGCACCGGTCGCCATGTTGCGGGTATATTGCTCGTGCCCGGGCGTGTCGGCGACGATGAAGGAGCGTTTGTCTGTCGAGAAGTAGCGATAGGCGACATCGATGGTGATGCCCTGTTCGCGCTCGGCTTGCAGTCCGTCCAGGAGCAGCGCGAAGTCGGGCAGGCCGAGATCATTCTGCTTGCCGTTGGAATCGCGCTGCAGCGTCGCGGCCTGGTCTTCCTTTACCGCCTTGGTGTCCCATAGCAGCCGGCCGATCAGCGTCGATTTGCCGTCGTCGACGCTACCGCAGGTGATGAGGCGAAGGGGGCGGGAATCGCGGGTGGCGCGCACCGGCTCCTGCGCCGGATGGGCCGATACTGCGGTTGCGTCGTCCAGGGCGGCGTTCGCGATTGCGGGTGCGGTCATCAGAAATATCCCTCGCGTTTTTTCTTTTCCATCGAGCCGGACTGGTCCCGGTCGATGGCGCGTCCCTGCCGTTCGGAGACGGTCGCGGTTTCAAGTTCGGAAATGATGTCGTTGAGCGTCGTGGCGCCGGACCGGATGGCCCCCGTCAGCGGGAAACAGCCGAGCGTGCGGAAGCGGATCACTTCCTCGCGCTTCGCCTCGCCGGGAAGGAGTTCCAGACGCGGATCTTCGGCAAGGATCATCATGCCGTCGCGCTCGACGATCGGACGCTTCTTGGCAAAGTAGAGCGGCACGATCGGGATCTCTTCCGCCTGGATGTAGCGCCAGATATCGACCTCGGTCCAGTTGGAGAGCGGGAAGGCGCGCACGCTCTCGCCCTTGCGGATCATGCCGTTATAGATGTTCCAGAGCTCGGGGCGCTGGTTGCGCGGATCCCAGCGATGATCCGGTGTGCGGAACGAATAGATCCGCTCCTTGGCGCGGCTTGCTTCCTCGTCGCGGCGTGCCCCGCCGAAAGCGGCATCGTACTGGCCGGCATCAAGCGCCTGGCGCAGCGCTTCGGTCTTCATGATGTCCGTATAGAGCGCCGAGCCGTGCGAGAAGGGAGTCACGTTTTCTGCCGCCCCGCGTGGGTTGGTATGGACGACCAGGTCGAGATCGTATTTTTCGACCATCTCGTCGCGAAACGCGATCATCTCCTGAAACTTCCAGCCGGTATCGATATGAAGCAGGGGGAAGGGCACGCGGCCCGGATAGAAGGCCTTGCGCGCAAGATGCAGCAATACGGACGAATCTTTGCCGATCGAATAGAGCATCACGGGACGTTCGAATTCGGCGGCAACCTCACGGAAAATGTGGATCGCTTCGTTTTCGAGCGCCTTCAGATGCGGATCGAGCGGCGGCTTCGTGCTCTGCGGATTATGCAGTTCCGTTTCCGGAAGGTTATGGGGCATTTCGAACTCCGGGGAGGGTACTTGTCTCTTGCTGCGCCGGCTGCGCTCAGGCGGCGTTGCTGGCGTTGGGAACGATGGAGGTGGCTGCTTCCGGCACGTGCAGGCCGCACTCGCGCTTTTCGTCGTTCTCCCACCACCAGCGTCCGGCGCGCTCCGGCTCGCCGGGCTTTATCGCGCGGGTGCAGGGCTCGCAACCGATCGACGGATAGCCGCGGTTGTGCAGCGGGTTGATCGGGATGGCCTGTGCCGCGACATGGGCGCGGATCGTCTCGATGTCCCAATCCGCGAGCGGATTGATCTTGATGAGCCCGCGTTCGATGTCGGCTTCGGCAAACGGAGTAGCGGCACGATTGCCCGACTGACCGCGGCGAAGGCCGGTGATCCAGTAGCTTGCCCCCTCGAGCGCACGCGCCAGCGGCTTCAGCTTGCGCACGCCGCAACAGGCATGTCTGGCCTCGACGCTTTCGTAGAAGCCGTTCATGCCGTATTGCGCCACGTAGGTTTCGACGTCGCTCTTTTCAGGGTGATAGCGCTTGATGAGAATGCCGTAGGTCTCTTCGGTCTTGTCGATGAGGGCCACCGTCTCGTTGAAGAGGCGACCTGTCTTCAGCGTCGCGACTTCGATGTCGAGACGGTTGCTGCCGATCGCGGCGGTGATCACCTGATCCTCGATCCCGAGCGACGTCGTGAAGACCGCGCGGCCTTCGAGATCGGCGACGAGCGCCAGCCGCCCGGCAAGGTCCAAGCCAGCGAGCTTGTCGTTCAGGGCCTTCGCTTTGGCTTCGAGGGATTGCGTGGTCATGGCTCAATCCTGTTGCAATTTGCACGGAATATCGCAGCCGTTCATGACAAAGGACAGAAAAACGGATTTCTATTGCTCAAGGATCAGAGCAAATATCTCTCTGATCCATAAAGTTCTAAGAAAACCTAGTAATTTAGTAGATTATACCCGGTCGGGAGAAAGAGGCGAAGTGGCGCTCGCGCGCCGGCGCCCGCCGTTCAAGAATTGTTGAATGCCCTGTCCTTCCGTTTCCCGCGCTCCAGGTTCAGGCTGGTTCTGCGATCCCATAAAAGGAGACAAGAGATGGCCACGTCCTTATCCGCTCGACTCCTCGCCGGGGGCGTCTTCGGGCTGCTTGTCGCGACAGGCGCCTATGCGCACCATGGCTGGTCCTGGGCGGAGGCCGAACAGATGGAGCTTTCGGGAACGATCCGTGCGATTTCCATGGCGCCGCCGCATCCGACTCTTCGGGTGGAGACAGCGAATGACGGTGTCTGGCGGGTCGAGCTCGGCAATCCGCGGCTGACACAACGCTCCGGTTTCGTCGAGGGTGTCGCGAAGGTCGGCGATCCGATCGTCGCCCTCGGCAACCGCTCGCTTGACCATAGTGAAAAGCGAATGAAGGCGGTTCGGATCACGGTCGCCGGAAAGGTCTACGACATTTATCCCGACCGGATACAGACGAACTGATGAGCGGGGCGGAGGTGCTGGAATGGATCGGCGCCCTGCCTTTTGCTGTGGCGATACGGCGCTCGGCGACCCTGTACCTCTTCGCGAATGCCGCGCATATCCTGTCGATCGGGATTATCGTCGGTGCGATCCTGCCGCTTGACCTCAGGCTGCTGGGTTTCTTCGGGAAGGTGCCGGTTGCGGTCGTCGGGCCATATCTGTCGCGCGCGGCGGCGGTCGGCATAGCGCTGGCGATCGTCACCGGCTTTTGTCTCTTCAGCGTTCGGCCGGTTGAATATGCCGGCAATCCGGCCTTTCTGACGAAGATCACGCTGCTCTCGCTTGGCACCGTCAACGCCGTGCTATTGCACATGACGCCGCAATGGCGCGCGGCCGTCAAAGGCGGACCGCTCTCCTTGAGGGTCCGCCTTTCGGCGCTGCTTTCCATGGCGATCTGGACCGGAGCGGTCCTCGCCGGCCGCTGGATCGGCTTCCTGTTGGAATAAACTTACCGGTCGCTTAGCGCCCAGCGCGGATTGACCCACGGCTCCTGGTTGGAGCGGGCGAGCGGCTGCTTGCCGAGGATGTGGTCGGCCGCCTTCTCGCCCGTCATGATCGAAGGACCGTTGAGGTTGCCATAGGTGACATGCGGGAAGATCGAGGAGTCGGCGACACGCAGGCCATCGACACCGATCACCCGCGTTTCCGGATCCACGACCGCCATCGGATCGTCCTTGGCGCCCATCTTGCAGGTGCCGCATGGGTGATAGGCGCTTTCTAGATGCTCGCGCAGGAAGGCGTCGATCTCGTCGTCCGTCTGGACTTTGTCGCCCGGCTGGATTTCCGGTCCGCGATACTGGTCGAAAGCCTTCTGGCCAAAAATCTCGCGCGTGAGCCGGACGCAGTGGCGGAATTTCTCCCAGTCCTCCGGGTGGCTCATGTAGTTGAAGCGGATCACCGGGTCGGCCTTCGGGTCGGACGAGCGAAGAGTGACGCTGCCGCGCGACTTCGAGAGGTTATAGCCGACATGCACCTGGAAGCCGTGCGTGTTGGCGGCCGCCTTACCGTCGTAGCTGATCGCCACCGGCAGGAAATGGTACTGGATATCGGGCTGTTTGACGCCAGGTGCCGAGCGCAGGAAGGCGCAGGCCTCAAACTGGTTGGAAACACCGAGGCCTCTCTTGAATAACAGCCACTGCGCGCCGGCGACGCCCTGCCAGAACCATGGCAGCCAGGAATAGAGCGATATCGGTTTCGTGCTCACCTGCTGGAAATAGAACTCCATGTGGTCCTGGAGGTTCTGGCCAACGCCCGGCCGATCGGCCTTCACCTCGATACCCATTTCCTTCAAATGGGCCGCCGGTCCGATGCCGGAGAGCATCAACAGCTTCGGCGAGTTGAAGGACGAGGCGGAGACGATCACCTCACGATTGGCCTTCACCACCTCGGTCCGGCCATTGCGCTCGATCTCGACACCGGTCGCGCGGCCGTTCTCGATGACGATCTTGTGGGCGAGGCAGCGGACCAGTTCGACATTCGGACGCTTGAGCGCCGGCTTCAGATAGGCAGAAGCGGCCGACCAGCGCCGGCCTCGCCAGGTCGTCTGCTCCATCAGCCCGAAGCCTTCCTGCTTGGAGCCGTTATAGTCGTCAGTGAGTTCGAACCCCGCCT
The DNA here is from genome assembly GCF_020193575.1 of Ensifer sp. IC4062. Classification (GTDB taxonomy): domain Bacteria; phylum Pseudomonadota; class Alphaproteobacteria; order Rhizobiales; family Rhizobiaceae; genus Sinorhizobium. Next base: position 116,894 of record NZ_JADYVD010000019.1, on the reverse strand, counting down.
GCTGTCCTGCCTGGATGAAGGCGTGAAAGAGTGGGTTCCTGACGCTGCCGCGCTGGATATGCAGCGGTCCCTGCGTGCCGCGCCAGCCGTCTTCACCGCCATGCGAATGTTCCATCCGCTTGAAGTAGGGCAGCACATCGGCATAGGCCCAGCCTTGGGCGCCCAGCTCCTCCCAGCGATTGAAGTCTTCCGCGTGGCCGCGCACATAGACCATGCCGTTGATCGAGGAGGAACCGCCGATCACCTTGCCCCGCGGCGCCGTGATGCGCCGGTTGTTAAGGTTCGGCTCCGGCTCGGAGAGATAGCCCCAATTGTAGCGGTCCATGCTCATCGGCCAGGCGAGCGCTGCCGGCATCTGGATGAACGGGCCGATATCCGAGCCACCAAACTCCAGCACGATGACCGAGTGCTTGCCGTCCTCCGACAGACGATAGGCAAGCGCGGAGCCAGCCGAACCGGAACCGATGATGACGAAATCTGCCTGCATTCTCGTTTCTTTCTTTATTTGGATGCCCTCGGCTGCCCCTCATCCGGCTGCCGCCACCTTCTCCCCGCTCGCGGGGAAAAGGGACTCGCGGCCCTCGCCGCGAAAACCCTTGCTCACTTCCGGAGAGAGGGCTTGCCGCGCCCTCCAGTCCCCTCTCCCGCAAGCGGAGAGAGGGTTAGGGTGAGGGGCAAACTTATCAATACGGCGCGTCGACCTTCCCCATGCCCACATAGACGGTCTTGAGCTCGGTGTAGTGGTTGAGCGCCGCGACCGAATTCTCCCGTCCGAAGCCCGATTGCTTCGATCCGCCGAAGGGGATCTCGACGGGGCAGAGATTGTAGGTGTTGATCCAGAGCGTACCCGCCTCGAGCTGATCGACCACCCGATGCGCACGGGTGAGGTCTGCGGTGAAGACGCCGGCGGAGAGGCCGAATTCGGTCGCGTTCGCCCGGGTGACGACCTCTGCCTCGTCGTCGAAGTCGAGCACGCACATGACCGGCCCGAAGATCTCCTCGCGCGCGATCGTCATATCGTCGGTGACATCGGCGAAGACAGTCGGCTGGATATAGGTGCCCTCGGTATTGACGGCATTCGGAATGCCGCCGCCGGTGACGAGGCGTGCGCCTTCCGCCTTGCCCTTCTCGATATAGGAGAAGACCTTGTCGCGCTGCGCCTTCGAAACCATCGGCCCAAGCTGCGTGGCCTCGTCCATCGGATCGCCGATGACGATCGCCTCGGTGCGCTCCTTGAGCCGAGAAAGGAAGGCATCCTTTATCTTCCTCTGCACGAAGACGCGCGTGCCGTTCGAGCAAACTTGGCCTGTCGAATAGAAGTTGCCGAGCATCGCGCCGCCAATGGCGCTTTCGAGATCGGCGTCGTCGAAAACGACGAGCGGCGACTTGCCGCCGAGTTCCATGGTGACGTGCTTGAGCTCAGCTGCAGCCGCCCCCGCCACCTTCTTGCCGGTCGGCACCGAGCCGGTGAGAGAAACCTTCGCGACGTCGGGATGATTGACGAGCAGTGGACCGGTGGAGCGGTCGCCCTGGATGACATTGTAGAGGCCCTTTGGCAGGCCCGCCTCGATCAGGATCTCGGCGATCTTCAGCGCGCCGAGCGGCGTGTTTTCCGAAGGCTTGAAGACCATGGCATTGCCGGCGGCGAGCGCCGGCGCGCCCTTCCAGCAGGCGATCTGTTGGGGATAGTTCCAGGCGCCAATTCCGACGCAGACGCCGAGCGGCACCCGCTTGGTATAGGCGAAGTCGCCGCCGAGCGGGATATAGTCTCCGTTGAGCGCCGCCGCCGCGACGCCGCCGAAGAACTCGAAGCTGTCGGCGCCCGAGGTGGGGTCTGCAACGATCGTTTCCTGGATCGGCTTTCCGGTATCGAGCGTCTCGAGTTCGGAGAGCTCGCGGTTGCGCTCGCGCATGATTTCGGCAGCGCGCTTCAGGATGCGGCCGCGTGCCGTCGGGCTCATCGCGGCCCATTCCGGCTGCGCCCGCTTCGCAGCGGCGATCGCCTTTTCGACGATCGAAGGCGTCGCTGCATAGAGGCGGGCGATCACCTCGCCGGTTGCCGGATAGATGCTCTCGATCACGGTACCGGCGGTATCCTCGACATATTCGCCGTCGATGAAGTGCGAGGCTTTCGGTTGGGCTCTCATGTCATTCTCCCCGCGGGTAGCGCTTGGACTCCTCGAGATTGTCGAGGTTCATGTGGTTGCGCATGTAGCGCTCGGATGCCTTCTGCAGTGGCTGGTGGTCCCAGGGGTAATAGGCGCCGTTTCTGAGCGCCTCGTAGACCACCCAGCGCCGCGCTTGGCTTTCGCGTACGGCCGCGTCGAAGCCCTCCATGTCCCAGTGGGCGGCGCGCATGTCGCGGAAGGCCCTGAGCGTCGCCTGATCGACAGGCCCTCGCGGGTTTTCTGCAAGATTGGTGAGCTCCAGCGGATCGGCCTCGAGGTCGTAGAGCTGGTCCGGGTCGAGCGCGCAGTGGACGTATTTCCACTTGCCTTCGCGGATCGCGACGAGCGGCGCGTAGGATGCCTCCGCCGCATATTCCATGAGCACCGGTTCCGTGCGTTCCGCACCGTTTACCACCGGCAGGAGGCTGATGCCGTCGGTCCACGGCTTTACCTCATCCATGGAAATGCCGGCGAGGTTGGCAAGCGTCGGCGTCACGTCGAGGTTCGAGGTCGGCGTCAAGTGCAGGCCGGCTGCGACGCCCGGTCCAGCGATCATCAATGGCACACGCGCCGAGCCTTCGAAGAAATTCATCTTGAACCAGAGACCGCGCTCCCCAAGCATGTCGCCATGGTCGGAACAGAAGAGGACGAGCGTGTCATCGAGCATCCGCGTCCGCGTGAGCGTGTCGATGAGTTCTCCCACTTTTTCGTCGAGGTAGGAGATGTTGGCGAAATATGCCCGCCGCGACCGGCGTATGTTTTCCTCGGTAATCGCGAAGTTTTCGTAGTCGCAGGAGAGCATGATGCGGCGCGAGTGCGGGTCCTGCCGATCGAAGGGGAATTCGCCGACCTCGGGCAGCAGATGCTCGCAGTTCTCGTAGAGGTCCCAGAACTTGCGTCGTGCGACATAAGGGTCGTGCGGATGGGTGAAGGAGACGGTGAGGCACCAGGGGCGACGACCTTCGTCGTCGTTCTCGCGCGAGAGCTGGTAGAGCTTCTGGTTCGCCAGGAACGCCACCTCGTCGTCATATTCCATCTGGTTGGTGATTTCCGCGACGCCGGCGCCGGTGACGGAACCAAGATTGTGGTACCACCAGTCGATCCGCTCGCCAGGCTTGCGGTAGTCCGGCGTCCAGCCGAAATCGGCCGGATAGATGTCGGTCGTGAGGCGCTCTTCGAAGCCGTGCAGTTGATCCGGCCCGACGAAATGCATCTTGCCGGAAAGCGCCGTGTAGTATCCGGCCCGACGCAGGTGATGGGCGTAGGTGGGGATCGAGGACTGGTACTCGGCGGCATTGTCGTAGACGCGGGTGCGACTCGGCAATTGCCCGGCCATGAACGACGCGCGGGCGGGAGCACACAAGGGCGACGCGGTGTAGTTGTTGCGGAAGCGAGCCGAGCGTTTGGCCAGCGCCTTGAGGTTCGGCGCATGCAGGAAGTCGGCGGGGCCGTCCGGAAAAAACTTTCCGTTCAGCTGGTCCACCATGATGATCAGTATATTTGGTCTGGCGGTCACGATGCCCGTCCTTGGTAGAGTTGCTCGAGATGGGTGGTTACATAGTCCTCCGTCAGCGCGATCGAAGCTTCGATGCTGATCGGAGCCGAGCGCAGACTTTGGCGGATATAGAGTCCGTCGATCATCGCAGCCGCGCCCTCGGCGATGCGCTCCGCGTCATCGAAAGCACAAAGCAACTTGAGACTCGCCAACAGATTGGAACGCAGCCGCCGTGCATAGATCACGAGGAGACGGCGAACATCCTCCGAGCGCTGCGCCTCGGAATAGAAGGCGAGCCAGGCGGCGATCGTCTCGGGCGCGAACTGCTCAGCCCTGAAGCTCACGCGGATCAGCGCGCTCAGCCTTTCGCGCGGCGTCGCCGCCGCCTGCAGCGCAGCGACCGCGTCGTCGCGCAACTGCGCCAAAAGACTGCGGATCGTCGCGATCAACAATTGTTCCTTGCTGCCGAAGTAGTGGTGCGCGAGCGCCGGTGAGACGCCGGCGGTTCTGGCGATGTCCGACATGGTGACCGAGAGCGTGCCCTGATCGCCAATCACGCGCAGCGCCGCGTCCACCAACGCCTTTCGGCGTACAGGCTCCATTCCGATTTTCGGCATCCTAAACCCCATCGAATGCTTTCAGTTTATTTTTGATTGAGCCATCAATCAATAAAAACTTTGTCGCTTTTTCTCTTTCTTTTTGCTGAGAAATCCGGCTCAATCGAGAGGTGGCGTTCATGCTCGCCGATAAGACTGGAGGTTGAAGATGGCCCACACATTCGATCCCGCCGGTAGAGAGGCTGTCGCCGGAAAATGGGTCTGGTTCGTCGCCCTCGGCGTGATCCTGATCATGTGCGGTGGCATTGCCTTCGGCAATTTGCTCATGGCGACGGTCGCCTCCGTCTACTATGTGGGCGTCATCATGCTGATTGGCGGTCTGCTCAATCTCGCTCATGCCTTCCAGGTCAAGAGCTGGGGAAGCGTTCTCTATTGGGTCTTGAGCGCTGCCTTCTACGCGGCGGCCGGCCTCTTCGCCTTCATCAATCCGGTGCTTGCCTCCGCGGTCTTGACCTTCTTGATGGCCGTGGCGCTGATCGTCGCGGGCTGCTTCCGCGTCTGGGTCGGCTTCAGGCTCCGGCCGCTCGGCGGATGGGGCTGGATGGTCGTCGGCGGTCTCGTTACGCTCGTCGCCGGCCTCGTCATCGCCGCCGGTTGGCCCGTCAACAGCCTATGGATCCTCGGTCTGTTCCTGGCCGTCGATCTCGTCATGCAGGGGCTTGCCTCGATCGCCTTCGGCGTTCTCGCGAAGGGCTGAGGAAGACCCGTGCAACCATAAAGCGTGCATACCGATACACTCTATTCAGTCGGTGATTCCTTCATCAAACTTTCACATTCGCGAAAGATTTCGTTGACGCTTGCCCGCGATGCTGGCGCCGCCCTTGTCTGTGTATGTTCCCTGGAGCCCGGCATGTCCGTCGCCCCCGCCGAAATCGTCTCGCTTCGCCGCTTCGGCGACGACCAGATTGTCACGCTTGCGAAAACCGTCATCGAAAATGCCTTCCAGCCGATCGTCGAGGCCGCGACCGGCGCCGTCTTCGGTTATGAATCGCTGATGCGGGGGTTCCAGCGTCTGGGCTTTTCCTCACCGCTCGAATTGCTGGACAAGGCGGAGGAGGTGGGCCAGCTTCTGGCGCTCGAACACCTTATCAATAGCCGCGCCGTCGCCGCCTTCGCGACAATTCCCGATTTTTCGGCACGGACACTTTTTCTGAATTTCGATTCGAGGCTGGTCGGTGGCGAGGACGATCTCGTCGAGCGGCTCGTCAACCATCTCAAGCGCGCCAACATTGCCCCGTCCTCGCTCTGCTTCGAGCTTTCGGAGCGCTTCGACAGTGGAAAGATGCCGGATTTTTCCGCACTGGTCCGGCAATTGCGGCTTGCCGGGTTCAAACTGGCGATCGATGATTTTGGCGCGGGATTCAACGGCTTGAAATTGCTGTGCGACCAGCCCGTCGACTACGTCAAGATCGATCGGCATTTCATCTCCGGTATCGAACGGGACCCGCGCAAGCGCCACCTCGTCCGCCACACGGTCAACACCGCCCATGTGCTCGGAACGCGGGTGATTGCGGAGGGCGTGGAGACGGAAGCCGAGTTTCTCGCGTGTCGCGATCTCGGCTGCGACCTGGTTCAGGGTTATTTCATTGCCCGCCCCACCACACACTTAAGCGAACTGCAGCCGATTTATCCCCATCTGGAATTGAGCGGCGCAGCACGGCGCTCTTCCGCGACGCTCGACAGCATCCTCATCAGAAAACAGGTCGAACAGCTTCCGGCCGTCAGGGAAAGCGATGAACTCGAATCCGTGTTCGATCTATTCCGGCTCAATCCGCGCCAGGCTTTCTTTCCCGTGCTGAACGCCAACGGCGAGCCGCGCGGCATCCTGCACGAATATCACGTCAAGGAAATGATCTATCATCCCTTCGGCCGGGATCTGCTGAAGAACCGCATCTACCAGCGGCGGATCTCGCATTTCGTCAGTCCCGCGCCGATTGCCGATCTCGACACGCCCGCTGACGAGATGCTGAAAATCTTCGCCGGCATGGACGGCAGCGACTGTGTGATCCTGACGGAAAACATGCGCTACGCCGGCATTCTTTCCGCTTCGTCGCTGCTGAAGATCATCAACGAGAAACAGTTGAAGACGGCGCAGGAGCAAAACCCGCTGACGGGCCTGCCGGGCAATCGCGCGATCCGCGACTATGTGCAGGATGCGATCCTCGACGGAGATGAGACGCGCTACTTCTGCTATTGCGACTTTGACGACTTCAAACCCTTCAACGACACCTATGGCTTCCAGAAGGGCGACTTGGCGATTACGTTGTTTGCCGCCTTGCTTCGACGCCACTTCATCGGCGAAGAGAAGTTCTTGGGGCATGTTGGCGGCGACGATTTCTTCGTCGGCGTCAGCGGCTGCGACGAAGGGGAAATCCACGCCGTCCTTATGCGCCTCATCGCTGACTTCCGCTCGGACGTCCGCCAGCTTTATTCCGCGCAGCATCAGGCGGAAGGACGGATCAGTGGGTACGGCCGCGACGGTGCCAGCAAGAATTTCCCGCTGATGCGTTGTTCGATCGCCGTTCTCGTGTTGCCGCAAGGCTTCATTCTTTCGGACAGCCAGACGGTCAGCGCGAAGATCGCCGAAATCAAGGCGCGTGCCAAGGCGAGCGAAAGCGGTCTCGTGCTCGAGCTGCTCCACGTAGATTGACCGACTGGGTCGGGGTTCGACTTTCCGGAACCGCAAGCAGGCTATAGGTATAGTCGCAACGAAGCTTGCGAGGATGCCGCCATGACCCTTCCGACCGAAATGACCTATGTGGACCTGCCGAGCCCGGGTGGGCCGGAAAATATGGTTTTGGCGCGCGGGCCGCTGCCGGACGTCAAAGCCGGGGATATCCTGATCCGTGTCGAGGCAGCCGGCATCAATCGGCCCGACGTGCTGCAGCGCAAGGGCGACTATCCGCCCCCGCCCGGTGCAAGCCCGATCCTCGGCCTTGAAGTGGCCGGTGAGGTCGTGGCTCTCGGCGACAGCGCAACCGGCTTCTCGATCGGAGACAAGGTTTGCGCGCTCGCCAATGGCGGCGGCTATGCGGAATATTGTGCCGTGCCGGCGACGCAGGCACTCGCCTGGCCAAAGGGCTATGACGCGACAAGGGCTGCGGCGCTGCCGGAAACTTTCTTCACGGTCTGGGCCAATGTCTTCGATATGGCCGGGCTCAAGGCGGGTGAAACGATCCTGGTTCATGGCGGATCGAGCGGTATCGGCACCACCGCAATCCAACTCGCCAAAGCCTTCGGCGCTGATGTTCTGGCGACCGCCGGCAGCGCCGAGAAGTGCAAAGCCTGCGAGGCGCTCGGGACGAAGCGGGCGATCAACTATCGCGAGGAAGATTTCAAGACCGTTGCGCTCGATGAGACCGGCGGGCGAGGCGTGGACGTCATTCTCGACATGGTCGGCGGCCGCTACTTCGACCGCAATGTCGGCTCGCTCGCAAAGGACGGCCGTCTGTCGATTATCGCCTTTCTGGGCGGGGCGCGCGTGGAAAGCGCCAATATCGGACCGATCCTGACGAAGCGCCTGCATGTCATGGGGTCCGCGCTTCGCCCGCGCACATCCGCGGAAAAACAGGCAATACGTGAGGGGCTTGCGGCAAGGGTATGGCCATTGCTGGAAGGAGGCGCGGTGGCGCCGGTCATCCATCAGGTTCTACCCTTCGAAAGGGTCGCCGATGGCCACCGTCTGATGGAAGAAGGCGATCATATCGGCAAGATCGTGATGACCATGGGCCGATCCTAAGGATGCCTGACAAGTCTACCCATCGATGCCTTCGACGATGGTCGGTCTTGTATTCAGGCGGGAATGACTTACCTTTGAGCTAACGTCAACGAACAGAAAGGAAGGTGATCCAATGTCTAGTGAGATTTCGGTCCTCGTGACAGGCATGGGAGAGGTGAAGGAGTCGAGGCAGCCTTCGGCTTGATACCCGCCTTCCTTGGGCTGGAAAAGCCCGGGCCGTCACAGGCCAAATGCTCATGGAAGGGTCGCTGACGCGGCCCTTTTCCTTTTCCGGCATGTTCTCGAGAAGCGCTGGAGCCCGTATTCAGATGCCATAGCGGCCAAGCGCCGGTATCTTGATGCCGGGCCGTGCAACGTCAAACCCGGCCACCAATCCCATGAAATGCAGTTCCAGACCGCTTCGCCAGCCGGCGGATATGCCGGCCAGCCCGTAGAGCGTTGCGTGCAGGTCGCGGCTATCGGCGTCAATCTGAAAAAGTTTACCCTCCGGCAGGTAGTCGCGGCCGACGGCGTTCGGCGGCAGCACGGCATCGAGCTCGGGCACTGAACGAAGCACATGCGCCACGAAGGTGTTGGAGTTCGGGCCCGGCCAGAGCCTATAAGTGCCGGGCGAGGAATAGGGGTAGTCGGCGATGGCTTGCTCGACCTTAGGGATCAGCCGCTGCGCCGCCTCTCCCTTGATCATCGAGACGATGCGCGGCTCGTTCGAATACCAGCGGCTGTCGGCCTGGTAGGCGTTCTTGCGGATCGGTTTCCCCCAGCCGACCTTTTCGTAGCGGGTATAAGCCAACGCTCCTTCGTCCTTGGTGACGATCCACGCGTGGCTGGCGACGGCCCCCTTCATGCCGCCGGTCGTTGCCGAGAGGATATAGATCGCAGCCTCGGGACTTGCGGTCGGTGTGGCAAGAAGGCCGGCGGACGACCAATCCGCATCTCGCCAGCTCTGCGGCCTCTCCTTCATGTACCACCAGCCGGCCGAGGCAAGCGCCGGAAGCAGGTAGATGAGCATAAAGGCGACAAACAGCCTGCGGATGAATTTCATCGCACACCCCGGTTCCCAGCGGTCGGATTCCTGATAAATGCAGAGGCGAAAGAGGAAATTTGAGGGCAAGCATGTCTAATCCCGTCCTGGTCGAAGTAACTCGCGGAAATCTTGTCGAAAGCCGTCATCGCGGCACGGTCATCGCTGTCGATGGCGACGGCAACACCGTGTTTTCGTTGGGCGATACAGATGCTGCCGTCTTCCCGCGTTCGGCCTGCAAGGCCATGCAGGCGCTGCCGCTGATCGAAAGCGGCGCCGCGGACGCCTACGGGTTCGGCGCCAAGGCGCTGGCTCTCGCCTGTGCCTCGCATTCCGGTGAACCGGAACATGTCGCGCTTGCGGCCGAAATGCTGGCGGCGGCTGGCCGCGATGTCGATGCACTCGAATGCGGCGCGCATTGGTCCTTCGATCAGAAGACCTTAATCGGGCAGGCGCGCTCGATCGAGGCGCCGAGCGCCTTGCACAACAATTGTTCCGGCAAGCATGCGGGTTTCGTCTGCGCCTGCTGCCATTCGGGCACGGACGTCCGTGGCTATGCCGGCTACGACCATCCGATCCAGCAGGAAATCCGCGGCGTCATGGAAAGCCTGACCGGTGCAATCCTTGCGCACGACAATTGCGGGGTCGACGGCTGCTCGATCCCGACCTATGCCGTGCCCTTGAAAGGGCTTGCCCATGGCTTCGCCAAGATGGCGACAGGGGCAGGGCTTGCGGCCGAGCGCGCGCGCGCTTCCCGGCGGCTGATCGAGGCCTGCATGGCTGAGCCCTTCTACGTCGCGGGTACGAAGCGTGCCTGCACGCGGATGATGAAGACCGCGCCGGGCCGCATTTTCGCCAAGACCGGCGCTGAAGGCGTCTTCTGCGCGGCGATCCCAGAGAAGGGGATCGCGATTGCTCTGAAATGCGAAGACGGAACGACCCGCGCCGCGGAGGCAATGGTGACCGCGACGCTTGCGCGGTTCTTCGCCGACGACCCGCAGCTTCACACGGCGCTGATGGCGCAGGCCAACCATTCGATGCGCAACTGGAACGGCATCCATGTGGGCGACGTGCGCGTGACAGAAGCCTTTTCCGCCTAAGCAATGATCAAAGTAGTGCAATCGCGATAGGGCGACAGGGCTTCGTCAGGCGTCTCCGCGTGCACGATGAGTCCGGCAAGTTCGCTGACGCACATGATGCGGTAAGGCGAGGCAGCGCCGAACTTCTCAGGTGTTGCGAGCACGTATGTGTCCGCCGCTTGGCCGGCGATCGCACGCTTGACCGCCATCTCCTCGTAGTCTCCGGTCGAGAGCCTCTGCGTCGGATGGATGGCGGTGACACCAAGGAAAAAAATGTCGACGCGGATCTGTTCGATCGCCGCGACCGCCGCCGCACCGGTGGCCACCATTGAATGCTTGTAGAGCCTGCCGCCAATTAGGATCACCTCGGCGTCGTGGTGCTCGAACTCCGCGGCGATTGTCGGGCTGTGCGTGACGACGGTTACCTTCAAGTCCCGCGGCAAAGCACGTGCGATTTCGGCATTGGTCGTGCCGCCGTCCAGAAAGACCGTTTGCCCGGTCTTGACGAGGTCTGCCGCCCGTCGCCCGAGCTGGCGCTTGAGGTCGCTGGCGATCGCCTGGCGTGCGGCGAAATCCGGAAGCGGCGGCGCGAGGGGTAAGGCTCCTCCATGAACCCGCCTAAGCAGACCCTCGGCCGCCATTTCCCTGAGATCGCGGCGGATTGTGTCCTCGGAAAGCTCCAGTTCGTCCGCAAGCGCCTTGGCGACGATTTGCCCGTCACGGGCAAGCCTTGCCGAGATCATCGCGCGTCTTTGTGTCGTCAGCATCGATTCTTCCTTGACTCGTCCACGATATTGCACGAATTATCACAGTATTCCAGAAATATCAGGAAATTCCGTGTAATAACTTGGAGAACGGCTATGTTGATTTTAATTGCAGGTCCCTATCGCTCGGGCACGGGTGACGACCCGGCGAAAATGGCGGAAAACTTGAGACGTCTTGAGGAGCCGTCCCATGCGCTCTTCAAGGCCGGGCACGTGCCGATGATAGGGGAGTGGGTGGCCTTGCCCGTGTGGCATGCGGCTGGCGGAAGCCGAGTGGGAGACGAACTTTACGAGGAGATCTTCCACCCCGTTGCCGGCCGCCTGCTTGCGCTCTGTGACGCAGTCCTGCGGTTGCCGGGCGAGTCCAAAGGCGCGGATAACGATGTGCGCATCGCCCGCGAGCGCGGCATTCCAGTCTACTACCGGCTCGAAGACGTGCCGGGCTGTGCGGGAACGGAAGCCGCGTGACACGGGAAGCGCGGCGGATTGCGGCAACCGGGGCGTTCAGGGCCTTGCCAACGGCAGCTATTTCATTATTTCTGCTGGCGAACTTGCGGCACTGCGCCGCAATACCGTCGTCGGAGGCAGAACGATGCTGAAACTGTTTTATGCGCCCGGAACATGTTCGCTCGCCTCGCACATTGCGCTCGAGGAGGCTGGAGCGGCCTATGAAGCGCGGCGCGTCGATTTCGCGAAGGCCGAACAGACCACTCCCGAATATCTCGCCATCAATCCGAAGGGGCGGGTGCCTGCGCTCGTGACGGACCGCGGGATCCTGACCGAAACGCCCGCTATTCTCGCCTATGTCGCCCAGAGCTTTCCCGAGAAGCGGCTTGCGCCCCTCGACGACCCATTCGAGTTTGCGCGGCTACAGTCGTTCCTGAGCTATCTCTGCTCGACGGTGCACGTCGCCCATGCCCATGCTCGGCGCGGTCCGAGATGGGCGGACGATCCGGCGGCGCATGAGGCGATGAAGGCCAAGGTGCCGCAGAACATGGGCGATTGCTTCGCGCTGATCGAAAGCAAGATGTTTGCCGGTCCCTTCGTAATGGGTGAGGTCTATTCGATCGCCGATCCCTATCTCTTCACGATCGCTAACTGGTTGGAGGGCGATGGTGTCGACCCAGGGCGCTTCCCGAAAGTTCTTGACCATCGCAACCGCATGGTCGCGCGGCCGGCCGTCGCCAAGGTTCTTGCTGCGGTACAGGCCTAGAGCATCCCGCTTTCAAGTGGAATCACTGTAAGCGGACAAGATGCTCTAGAATCAAAGTGCTAGAGCATCCTTTGTGCGTTCATCTGAACGCACGGCGCTCTAAGTAATTTCAGGAGAAACTGCGCAGCGGGTTCCGACCGACCGAATTTCAAGAATTCGGTTCAGTTCGACTTTGTCGTGTCGAAGCGGCTGGCGAGACGCCTCGGCGCTTTTTCGCGCCAGGCGGCAATCAGCCTTCGCGTCAGAGCTTCGTCGTCGATTGACGCGAGCCGGACCAACATTGCCGGCCATCCCTTGTAGTGGTCGGTCTCGAAGAAAAGCGATGGATCGAGTTCCATCAACATTTCCTTCTCTTCGAGCGCGCACATGACCACCAGTGTTTGCGCGTCCTTCATCCGAACAAAGCTCTTGCCTTTGACGAGCAGCGCCGGTGTTCCATAGGAAGTGCCGACGGTCGTTTCGGGGAGCCCCGCCACCTGAGCCAACCGTCGCACGCGCTCGAAAGAGCGTTCGAGATCATTGTTCATGTCTCACCACCGCCTGCGTTGCGCATCGCAGTGTGGACGAAGATACCTTCAGATCAGGCGCAGTCGCAATGGTCACCGACGATGCGTGGCCATGGCCAGCCGGGAAACGGCAGATCCGCAAGCTCGCGTTCGTCCATGCGGGCGACGTCCGGATGCTGCAGCGGATCGCGTTGCCAGTTGAGCAATGTTTCGACTCGATTGCCTGGGTTCGATGCGGCACGGTTGAATATCGATAGAATCTTCAGCATGGCGGATCATCCTTTCGATGCTGCCGAGCATCCGCCCGTTGCGCCAAGATTTCAATTGAGGTTGCCAGCGGCGCAGTTTAGAAAAACTATATGAGGGAGTTGAACGCCATCCATCTCAACGGGCTACGTGCGGTCGAGGCGGCCGGTCGCCTGGGTTCGTTGGCGAGTGCCGCGGAAGAACTGGGCGTCACGGCCGGCGCCGTCAGCCAGCAGATTGCCAAGACGGAAGCGCAACTCGGCCGCATGCTGTTCGAGCGCACCGCCCGCGGGCTCGTCGCCACGGATTTCGGGCGCCTGTTCCTCGCGCGTCTTTCAAATGCCTTCGGTGAACTTGCCGACGCGGTGGCATCGGCGCGCCGCCGGGATGAATCGGTGCTGACGATCTCAGTGGCGCCGGTTTTTGCGGCCCGGTGGCTGGTTTACCGATTGAACCGTTTTGCCGAGCGGCATCCGGATATCCGACTGAGGATCGACGCGACGACCACCTTGGTGAACCTGGACACCTCCGACGTAGATGTCGGCATCCGCGTCGGCAGCGGTAACTGGCCAGGTGTGCATGCCGAACTGCTGCTGGAGCAGGAGGTCTTCCCTGTTTGTTCGCCGAGCATGGCCGCAGGCCTGCGCACTCCTGCAGATATTCTAAAGCTGCCGGCGGTGATCGACGGCCACTCGATGTTCACCTGGGAAACGTGGTTCAAGGAGGCTGGTCTCTCCGGCTGCGAGATGACCGTACGCCACACCTTCAACGAAGCCTCGCTCGTACTCGATGCCGCGATTGCGGGGCAGGGTGTTATGCTCGCCTGGCAGACGCTTGCCGGTTTTGCCGTAACCGAAGGCAGTCTGGTTGCGCCGTTCGGTATCCGGGCAAAGACCGGCTTCGGTCATTATTTCGTGCGGTCACCATCCCGACGCGAGAGCAAGGCCGCCTTGGCTTTCAAGCGCTGGGTGCGCGATGAGGTCGAAGAGGGGATGCGGCTACTTGACGCCAAGGTTGCCAGCTATCTCGGCAGGTGAGCCAGATGCTTGGCAATCTCATTCCGGCTCCTTCAGCCGCTCTTTCATCATGGCGATGAAGCAAGGGCGGGACTGGCAGCGCGCAAGCCACGCCTTGATGCGCGGATGGCGGTCGAACAGCGCAGTCTGGCTCATCGCGTAGCGGAAAACCTCGGCAAGGTTGAGATCGGCAACGGTGAAGCGATTGCCGACGACATAATCGCAGCTCTCAAGATGCGCTTCGAGAACCGCGAAGGCTTTCTCGAGTGCTTGGGCGCAAGCAGCAATGCGCGCTTGACCCTCCGGCGTATTCTCGATGCCGTCGTCATAGGCGAGAACGATCTTGACCGCGTGTGGCTCCACCTCCGTCGCCGCCCACATCGTCCAGTTGCCCATCTGTCCATCCTCGCTGAGATCGGCTGGCGCGAGAGGACCGCCATATTTACGGGCGAGATAGAGATTGTTGGCGAGGGACTCCGTCAGGATCAGACCGTCGTCCTCGATTGCCGGGATGAGGCCCATCGGATTGATCGCCAGAAATTTCGGCGACTTGGTGTTGAACGGCGCATCGGCGGCGAGCGGATCGGCAACGCGGCGCGCCTGGATCACCGGTACGGATGTGAAGGGAATGCCAAGCTCGCGCGCCATCCAGTAGTTGCGTGATGCGCGCGAACGATAGACTCCGTAGATCGTCAGCATTTTGGCCTCCTCCCGCCCGTAGCGATGCGCATTCAATAGGCGATTGCCGAAGCCTGCAGAAGCGTCCGTGATTGATGTCGCTCATGAAATCTATTGATGAAAGCCCTGCGCGTTCGGATGTACCTGTTCCGGCCATCATGACCAGAATGCAACCTTTAGACGATTTTTTCCCGCAACATTTAGAGAAGCATAACCTCTATTGGCTAGACCGAAGATCGGAATGACCGCAATAGGTTGGCGTTGCTCTTCCGGAGGCTTTGCTTGGCAAGGAAAACGTCCCGCAATACCCGCTATGCCGCACTTAATGCCGGAGACAACGTGGAGACGCGCCGGCTGATCGACGCCGGCAATCGGCTGGCGGAAGAGGTGGCACGCATTTTTCCTTCCGAGCCTGACATCGCCGACCGGCACTATTGGCTGGAGACGATGATCAATCACGTCCCGGATTATATCTATGCCAAAGATACCAACGGCCGGTTTCTCATCGCCAATGAGGTGACCGTCGCCGATAACGGGCTTGGAAGTCTTCAGGATCTTGTCGGCAAGACGGATTTCGACCTTCACCCGACGAAGTTCGCCCAGGCGATCGCCGACGTGGAACAGCGCGTGATCGAGACCGGCGAACCGATCTTCGGGATAGAAGAGCGGGCGCTTGTCACCAAGGGGCGCGATCGCTGGTTGATGACGTCCAAGGTGCCGCTGCGCAACAAGAGCGGCAAGATCGTCGGCATCGTCGGTGTTTCACGCGACATCAGCGATCGAAAGGCGGCAGAGCGCTTGCTCGAAGGACAGGCGCGGCTGCTGGAGATGATCGCAAGGGGCCAGCCGCTCGATCAGTTCTTCACCGACCTCATCTTGCTGATCGAATTGCTGCTGCCCGGCGTCAAGGGTTCCATCCTGCTTCTTTCGGAGGACGACCGGCATCTCCTGCATGGCGCTGCCCCAAGTCTGGACGAAGTGTTTTGCGCGACGATCCATGGAGTCGAGATTGGCCCAAGAGTCGGTTCGTGTGGAACGGCGGCCTGGCGTGGCGAGCAGGTGATCGTTGCGGATGTGTTTGCCGACCCTTTGTGGGAGGGCTACACCGATGTTGTGAAGCCCTATGGCTTTCGTTCCTGCTGGTCGACGCCGATTCATTCGCACGACCGCAAGGTGCTTGGAACGTTCGCACTCTATTCGCAAGAGTCCGGTGTTCCGAGCGAGCAGCAGAAGGAGCTGATCGCCATGGCGACGTATCTCGCCGGGATTGCGATCGAGCGCAAGCGAGCCGAAGACAGAATAAGCTTCATGGCGCATCACGACGCCCTGACAGGCCTTCCCAATCGCGTCCTGTTCGAGGAGCAGGTAGTCGGCGTGCTAGAGGCGATTCGCGGACGCGATCAGTGGGCTGTGCTCGCCTTTCTGGATCTGGACAATTTCAAGTTCATCAATGACAGCCTCGGCCATTCAGCCGGCGACGAATTGCTGAAGGCTGTTTCCGAGCGCATGCGCTCGGCCGTGCGCAAGTCCGATATGGTCGTACGGGTCGGCGGCGACGAGTTCATCCTTCTGCTGAATGGCGTGCCGACGGAGCGCGACGTCGTCCTGTCGCGCCTCGAGGAAATCCGCGCGGCCATTGCCGCGCCGGTCCAAATCAGTGGCCGCAACCTGCAGGTGACTTGCAGTATGGGCGTCGCCTGCTTTCCCGATCAGGGCCGTACGGTTAGCGAGTTGCTTGCCAATGCCGATGCGGCCATGTACCGCGCCAAGGAACTCGGGCGCAACAACCTGCAGGTCTTCACCGAAGACATGGCGGCTAAGGCTCATGAGAAGCTTTTGCGGCAGGAGGAACTGCGCAAGGCGATCGCCCGCGACGAATTTCTCCTGCATTTCCAACCGCAAGTGAATCTCTCGAGCGGTCGCATCTTCGCCGCAGAGGCGTTGCTGCGCTGGCAGCACCCGGTGCATGGCGTGATCTCGCCCGGTGCATTTATCCCGCTGGCGGAGGAAACCGGCCTGATCGTGCCGATCGGTGATTGGGTCCTGAAAACCGCATGCCGTCAGTGCAAGGCCTGGCAGAAAGCCGGTCTGCCGCCGCTAATGATCAGCGTCAATGTTTCCGCTCGACAGTTCCTCGAGCGCAACTGGGCGACGCGCGTGGCGGCTGTGCTCGCGGAAACCGGCCTGGAGGCGCGCTATCTCGAACTCGAACTCACCGAGAGCCTAATCATGCAGGACGTGCCCGGCGCGATCGCGACGATGCATGAGCTGGAGGCGATCGGCGTGCATCTTGCGATCGACGACTTCGGGACAGGCTATTCAAGCCTCAGCGCGCTAAAACGATTCCCCGTGCAGCGGCTGAAGATCGACCGCTCGTTCGTCGAGGACATTCCTGCCGACGACGACGACAAGGCCATTACCTCGGCGATCATATCACTCGCGCAGAACCTCGGTCTGCGGGTCATCGCCGAAGGCGTGGAAACGGGGGCGCAGATCGATTTCCTGCGGCAAAGCGGTTGTGATGAGATTCAGGGCTATTTCGTCAGCCCGCCCCTTGTCGCCCAGGATTTCGAGGCACTGCTTGGCCGGACCACGCACGCAGATGAATTTGACGAAACGCGGCGCGGGTGAGCGTGCGATGCCGCGATTGTGATTGGACGTTTGCTGACATAAGTTTCGTTCCAGCCGTAGATGCGGTGATCGACCGAGAGGCGAGGGAAAATTAAAACCATTCCGCTTACATTCGACTGAGAATCGATCGCGATGATTTGGGTTGCTTTTTTCCAGGATCATCGTGATCTAGGTCCGGCCCGGAGCGGGGAGGTGTGAGTCGCGAATGCGGATCGCGCCACTTCTGCTCGCATATAACCCGCTAGAGTTCGATGCCCCCCATCCTTTCTCGCCGCCAGTTTCTTCGAACATCCGGACTCGCAATCGTCTCGACTGGGCTTGCGAGTTGCACGTCGTCAATGAACACGGACCGCTTCCGTCAGCAAACTATGCCGGTTTACCGCAATCCGGCGCTAGAGGGACGCTGGATCGATCCGCGTACCGGCGCTTTGCTGGAGGGGCCCGTCGAGGAGGCGGCACTGCCGATCGGGCTGCCACCGCAGGATCCTTATTACTCGCAAATTTATGCCGCAGTGGACGATGGCGGCTATCTCGTCCCGGCGGTTCCCTATCAGCAGATCGACGCTCGATTTTACCGCCAGGAAGTCGACGACCCGTTCGGCGAGCAGCCGGGCACGATCGTGGTCGACACCGCGGATCGCTTTCTCTATCTGGTCCAGCCGGGCGGAAGGGCCATGCGTTATGGTGTCGGCCTCGGTCGTGAGGGCTTCGCCTGGTCGGGGCGCGGCGTCATTCAGTGGAAGCAGAAATGGCCGCGCTGGACGCCGCCGGGTTCGATGATCGAACGCCAACCGGAGCTTGCGCGCTACTCGGAAAGCGCCGGCGGCATGCCGCCGGGACTGAACAATCCGCTCGGCTCACGCGCCCTCTACATTTTCCAGAACGGCCAGGACACCTTGTACCGCGTACACGGAACGCCAGAGTGGCAATCTATCGGCAAGGCCGTTTCCTCCGGCTGCGTCCGCATGCTCAACCAGGATGTAATGGACCTCTACGATCGCGTCCGCAGCAAGGCGCCGATTCTGGTGATCTAACCAACTGAGTGAGGCATTTCAGCTTAGAACGACCATCCTTCGCGAATTCAGTCAGCTTTCCTGGTGACTGCCGGTCAGCCGCTGGGTCAGGTGCTGCAGCGCCTCGCGCAGCTCGCGGACTTCCTCCAAAGTGCATCCGGTCGCCTTGCCGATATCGGCAAGGATGCCGAAGGCCTCGGTCTTCAGGCTTCGCCCTTTCTCGGTGAGGCTGACGATTACCTGCCGCTCGTCGTCGCGATCGCGGAGGCGGCTGACGTAACCGGCGGATTCCAGCCGCTTCAAGAGGGGGGAAAGCGTGCCGGAATCGAGGCCCATCTCCTCGCCAATCCGTTTCACCGTCATTTTGTCCTGCTGCCAAAGCGCAAGCAGCACGAGGTACTGCGGGTAAGTGAGCCCAAAGCGGTCTAGCAGCGGCTTATAGGTGCGGTTGAAGGCGTGCCCCGCCGAATAGACCGCGAAACAGAGTTGCTGGCCTAGCGTCAGCGCCTCCTCGGGTATTGCCTCAAATTGTGCGGGCTTGGTGGTCATGATCGCATTGTCGCAAATTCACGGCCGAAATGCAATTTGCAAAATTAATTTGCGTGCAATTTAATTTTGCGGTATGGAATAATCATCGACAACGACCATCCGAAGGAGACTGCCATGCCTATCCTCTATCGCACCACCGCCTCCGCAACCGGCGGCCGCGCCGGCCAGGCCAAGAGCGCCGACGGCATCCTCGACGTTAGCCTCGCTGTTCCGAAAGAGCTTGGTGGCGACGGTGCCCGCGGCACCAATCCGGAGCAGCTCTTCGCTGCCGGCTATTCCGCCTGCTTCCTTGGCGCGTTGAAATTCGTTGCCGGCAAGGAAAAGGTGAAACTTGCTGAAGACACGAAAGTGACGGGCACGGTCGGGATCGGTCCGCGCGATGATGGCACGGGCTTCTACATTGACGCGGCGCTTGAGATCTCTTCGCCCGGCGCGGACAAGGCCGTCCTTGAGGACCTGGTCCAGAAGGCGCATATCGTGTGCCCCTACAGCCACGCGACCAGGGGCAATGTCGACGTGAAGCTGACGGTGGCTTAAGGCGAGGGTGATTGGCTAGAGCAATTCCAGGAAAAGTGTGTAACGGTTTTCTGTCCGGAATTGCGTATTCAAAATATACTGAAGCCTGGGGATTTCACCGGGCTTCGAATATTGACGGCAGCGTCCTTGAATGCGAACCGAACGAAGGGGTCGACGGCTCCCTTCGCCCGCCGCCTCAAGCTTTCTTGAGGAACTCGGCGCGCAGCACCAGCCCCTTGATCTTTCGACCCGGCATTCGACTCGTCCGGATCGTCGGTCAGGCGAACACCCTTCACCAGCGTGCCGCGTTTCAGCGTGGTGGAGGTTCCTTTCACCTTCAGATCCTTTGTCAGCGCGACGTTGTCGCCGTCCTTAAGGACGGCGCCGTTCGAATCCTTGACTTCCAAGATCGGTCTTGTCTGAGCAATGCAGTCTGGTGCGACGCGCTGCAGCGCGCGCAGGCGGCGCGCCTTGTTCACTGGTGCATTATCGTTTCAGGCTGCCGAGGATGCCCCGCACCAGGGCGCGGCCGACCTGCGTTGCGACCGTGCGGGCAACGGACTTCATCGCCGCCTCGACGATGGTCTCGCGCTGATAGCCGGATGAACGCGGCCGCGCCTGTCTGCCGGAGGGCGCCGCCGGTTCATCGTCGCCGAAGCCGGGCAGGGTCCAGCGCCTGCCGCCGGACGTTTCCTCCGCTTGTCTTGCGGCCTCGGCCTGTTCGGCAGCCTTCGCGGCGCGTTTGGCAAGCAGCTCGTAAGCCGATTCCCGATCGAAATCCTCATCATAGAGCCCGCGCACGGGACTGACATCGATGACCTTTTGTCGTTCGGCCTCCGTCAGCGGACCAAGGCGCGATGCCGGCGGGCGTATCAGAGTCCTTTCGACCATCGACGGCGAGCCCTTGCCCTCGATAGTGGAAACGAGCGCCTCGCCGGTGCCGAGATTGGTGATCACCTCGGCGCAGTTGAAGTCCGGGTTGGGACGGAAGGTGTCGGCCGCGGTCTTT
This sequence comes from Ensifer sp. IC4062, assembly GCF_020193575.1. GTDB lineage: Bacteria > Pseudomonadota > Alphaproteobacteria > Rhizobiales > Rhizobiaceae > Sinorhizobium. The sequence goes on along the minus strand of NZ_JADYVD010000019.1, from coordinate 96,634 downwards.
ACCGCCTTCTGTTCGCGCGGCGAATAGGCGCGCAACGCATGCTGCACACGGTTTCCGAGCTGCGCCAGCACCGTTTCCGGCACGTCGAGCGGGTTCTGAGTCACGAAGTAGACGCCGACGCCTTTGGATCGGATTAGGCGCACCACCTGTTCGACGCGCTCGACGAGCATTTTCGGCGCGTCGTTGAAGAGCAGATGCGCTTCGTCGAAGAAGAATACCAGCTTCGGCTTGTCGGGATCGCCGACTTCCGGCAGCTCCTCGAAAAGTTCGGACAGGAGCCAAAGAAGGAAGGTTGCGTAAAGTCGCGGGTTCATCATCAGCTTGTCGGCGGCGAGCACCGAGATCGCGCCGCGCCCGTCGTTTGTCGTGCGCATGATGTCGGTGATTTTCAGCGCCGGTTCACCGAAGAAGTGCTCCGCACCCTGCTGCTCGAGGATCAGCAGCTCGCGCTGGATCGAACCGACTGAGGACTTGGAAATGAAGCCGAATTGGTTGGAAAGCTCGCTTGCATTGTCGCCCATGTAGTTGAGCAGCGCCTGCAGGTCCTTGAGGTCGAGGAGTGGCAGCCCGCCTTCGTCGGCGATCTTGAAGGCGATGTTCAGCACACCTTCCTGCGCGTCGGTGGCATTCATCAGCCGTGACAGGAGCAGCGGTCCCATCTCTGCCATGGTCGTGCGGACCCTGTGACCTTTCTCACCATAGAGATCCCAGAAGATCACCGGAAATTCCTGGAAGTCGTAGGGTGTAAGGCCAATCTGGTCGGCGCGCTTGACAAGGAAATCCTTCGGTTCGCCGATCGCGCCGATACCGGAAAGATCGCCTTTTATGTCGGCGCAGAAGACCGGAACGCCGGCATTGGAGAAACCCTCCGCGAGGATCTGCAGTGTCACCGTCTTGCCGGTGCCGGTGGCACCGGTGATCAATCCGTGGCGGTTGCCGAACTTCAGCTCCAGATATTCGCCCTTGTTGATCGAATCGTCCGGCTTGCGGCTGGTTCCGATATAGAGCTTGCCTTCTTGCAGCATGTGGGCTTGATCTCCGTTTTGCCTATGAAAGCCGGCGTTTCATTGCGCTGCGCCGTCACTGAAATATCGTGCATTTCTGTTATAGGCGGTGCAACTAGGCGCGGCAACATGTTGCTCGATCGAGTGCGTTGCCAAGGGCGACGGTCCGTGAAACGATGCGCTTGGGTATGTGCCTCAGGCTCTTTCGGCGGCGGTCTGACTGCGTCATGAACTGTTCGCTGCCGCTTGTTATTTCGGAGGCGGTCATTTACCTTGACGTTAACGTCAAAATTCAAATGAGGAGATTTTCATGAGTGAGCTGGTCACGCGCGTGGCGGAAAATGTCGGCATCGAACCTGCAACGGCCGAAAAGGCGGTCGGTATGATTCTCGGCTTTCTGCAGCGCGAGGCGGCGGAGGGTCCGGTTGCCAGGATGATCGAAGCCATCCCGGGCGCGCCGGAATTGGTCGCCCAGTACAATGGCGAAGGCGGCAACGGTGGCGGTCTGCTCGGGGGCTTGATGTCGGCGATCGGCGGCGGTGGCGTCATGGCGCTCGGCCAGCAGTTGATGAGCCAGGGCCTCGGCATGGGCGAAATCACCGCGCTCGCCAAGGAAACGATCGCTTTCGCCAAGGAAAAGGCGGGCGACGAGGTCGTCGATGAAGTCGTCGCCTCCGTGCCGGGTCTTAGCCAATTCGTCTGATTGTTCGATCCACACAGAACGCACCCGCGGGAATGATCCAGCGGGTGCGCGTTTCGTTCGTCTGATCGCGAGCGTCGCGATGCGGTCACTCAGGCCGCTTTGTCCCATTCCGGCGCCAGACCCGCGGGGCTGACGATCCGGCCGTCCGGGCGGGCAAGCTTGCGGATCTCCGCCATTTCCTCAGGCGTCAGTGCGAAATCAAAGATCGCAAAGTTTTCCTTGAGCCGAGCCTCCGTCGCCGTCTTCGACAGCGTGATCACGTCCTTCTGCTGTACAAGCCAGCGCAAGGCTACCTGTGCCGCCGTCTTGCCGTGGCGCGCGCCGATGTCCTTGAGCAGCGGATCGGAGGGTGACTTGCCATTGGCCATGGCATAGTAGGCTGTCAGTGACATGCCGAGCCGGCGCGCAACTTGCAGAACCTTGGTCTGGTCGAGGTAGGGGTGGTATTCGACCTGATTCGTAGCGATTGGCGCGTCGCTCAACAGGACTGCTTCCTCCATCTGGGCAATATTGAAGTTGCTCACGCCGATATGGCGCACTTTGCCGGCCTTTTGCACTTCGTTCAGTGCGCCGATGCGCTCGGTCATCGGCACGTCGCTGCCCGGCCAGTGCAGGAGGAGCAGATCCACGTAGTCCGTCTTCAGCTTTTTCAGGCTCTCGTCGACGGAGGCGAGGAAGGCTTCGTGGCGATAATTGTCGACCCATACCTTCGTCGTCAGGAAAATATCGGCGCGCCGAACGCCTGACTTGTGGATCACTTCACCGACTTCCGCCTCGTTGCCGTAGATCTGCGCCGTGTCGACGTGGTGAAAGCCGAGCTTGAGAGCTTCGGGCAGAATGCGAAGAACGTCGGCGCCCGGCATGCGGAAGGTACCGAAACCGAGGGCGGGAATATTGGCGCCGTTGGAATTGACTGCGTGCATGGAAAAGCTCCTAGGTTGGAGAGGCCCGGCAAGGTGCCGGGCGAGAATTCGACATTCTATACTTGTGGTGGCCGGACGAAGGTTCAAGCCGGCTGCGCGACGAGAACCGCGCGCCGGTCGAGCGCGCCGCTCCACAACGTCAGAACCAGGGCGACCACAACCAGCATCGCGCCGACGAAGGGCGTCGAACCGAGACCCAGTGGCGAGGAGACCACAACGCCGCCGAGCCAGGCGCCGACCGCAATGCCGAGATTGAAGGCAGCAATGTTGAGCGCCGAGGCGACATCGACGGCGCCGGGGCGATACTGCTTGGCAAGCTGGACGACATAGAGCTGCAGGCCGGGCACATTGGCGAAGGAAAGGAAGCCGAGCGCCGCCAGGGTAACCAGCGCCAGTGCTGGAGAAGGGGCCGTGAAGGTGAAGAGCACGAGCACGGTTGCTTGGGCGACAAAGAGCCCGATCAGTGCCTTTACCGGATCGCGGTTGGCGATCTTTCCCCCGATGATATTACCAATCGCGATGGCGATGCCATAGAGCACCAGGATGAGGCTGACGCTGCCTTCGGAGAAGCCTGTTATTTCCTGCAGGATCGGTGCGAGGAACGTGAAGGCGACGAAGGTGCCCCCATAGCCCAGCGCGGTCATGGCGAAGACGATAAGCAGATGGCCGGATCCGAGCACGCGAACCTGATCGACGAGACGCGCCGCGGCCGCTTTGGTCAGCGTATTCGGCAGCAAGGCCGCGATGCCGATGAAGGCGATGGCGCCGAGCGCGGTGACCGCCCAGAAGGTGGCGCGCCAACCGAAGGTCTGGCCGATATAGGTACCGAGCGGCACGCCGGTGACGATTGCGACCGTCAGCCCCATGAACATCATCGCGATCGCCGAGGCGCGGCGATTTTCGGGCACAAGATCGGCGGCAATCGTGGAGCCGACGGAGAAAAAGACGCCATGTGCGAACGCCGACAGGACCCGTGCGACGAGCAGCAGTTCGTAGCTGGGCGAAAGCGCCGCGGCGGCGTTGCCGATGATGAAGAGGGCCATCAGGCCAAGCAGCAAGGGTTTGCGCTTGATCCGGCCGGTGAGCGCAGTCAGCACCGGCGCGCCGAAAGTGACGCCGAGGGCATAAACGCTGACGATGAGGCCGGCGAGCGGCAGGGAGATGTGAAGATCGGAGGCGACCGTCGGCAGGAGACCGACGATCACGAATTCCGTTGTTCCGATCGCATAGGCCGCGATCGTCAAGGCAAAGAGAGCGATGGGCATAGAAATACCTTCCGGCCCGCACGCGATGCGGGCTGAGCTTTGCGGTCGTGCCGCGGTTGAGTGATTGATGACCGGGAATATGGATCGATCGGACTTGTGTGATAATCCGCAGGAATGGATAAATGCCTGTGAACTGGATTCAAAGGTGATGCAAAATGGACAATCGCGCCGGCGAAATGGAAGTCTTTGTTGCCGCCGCTGAACTGCGCAGCTTTTCCGCCGCCGGCCGGCGGCTGAAACTGTCGCCCTCTGCAGTCAGCAAACTTGTCTCGCGGATCGAGGACAGACTCGGGACGCGGCTCGTCATGCGCTCCACCCGCATGCTGCAGCTGACGCCGGAGGGAGAAGTCTACCTTCAGCGCGCGCAACGCATCGTTATGGCGATCGCCGAGACGGAACAGGTGGTATCCGGCGGCGGTCGCTCGATGCCGCGGGGTCCACTACGGGTGAACGCATCCGTCGGCTTCGGCGATCGCTATATCCTGCCGCTTGCCGCGGAATTCCTCGCGCGCTATCCCGACGTGCAACTGGACCTCTCTCTAACCGACAGTACCATCGACCTGATCGAGGAACGGACAGACATCGCCATCCGCTCCGGTCCGATGCGCGATTCCACGCTCAAGGCGCGCAAGCTGTTGGAGAGCCGGCAGGTGATTGTCGCCGCACCGGCCTATCTCGAGGCCCATGGCGTGCCGCGGACGCCGGATGACCTCACCCAACACAATTGCTTCACCTTCAATTTCCGTCGCAGTCTCGACGGCTGGCCTTTCCGCGACCCGGGCTCGTCCAACGTCTATGTGCGCCCGGTGACCGGCAACATGCAGGCAAACAGCGGCGCAATCGTTCGAAATCTCTGCATTGCGGGTCTCGGCCTCGGCCGCGTCGGTCAGTTCCATGTGCAGCCGGATATCGACGCGGGCCGATTGGTGCCGGTGCTGGAAGACCACAATCCCGAAGACATAGAACGGGTGCACGCCGTCTATGCCGGGCATGAACACCTTGCCGCCCGCATCCGCGCTTTCATCGATTTCCTGGTCGAGAAGATCTGATGCATGTCGCCCAACAGTGTGCAGCGGTCTTGGGACAGCGACAGGCATAAAGCAAAGATGCATGTCGCCCAAAGATGCATGTCGCCTAATGTGTGAGTGCGGCAAGGCTCTCCTTCTCATCCCTGTGCTTGTCACAGGATCCAGCAGCGCCGCGTCTGCGGCGCGGAAAACTTCTTTCAGCCCAAAGACTTCGGCTGGCTGGATTCCTATGACAAGCACAGGAATGAGGGCAAAAAATATCCGCCGCTCCCTGTCGAATTCGTTCGAGTGCGCGCTTACAGGCTCAGATGCCGAATTGCAGACTTTCGAGCGAGGGGAGAATGAGCGCCGGACCATAGTCCTTGTATTCGTCCGGCATGTCGTAACGGTTGATCCAGACGGTGCGGAAGCCAAATTTTGTTGCTCCGGCAACGTCCCAGCGGTTCGACGACTGGAACGAAACCGCGTGCGGATAAAGCCGGTACTTAGTCGTCACCAGATCGTAGACCGTGGGCGCCGTCTTGAACGCCTTGACCGCGTCGACCGAGAACACATCGTCGATGACGATGTCGAGCGCTGCGTTCTTCACCGCCGATGCGAGCATGGCCGGTGAGCCATTGGAAAGAATGGCAATGCGGGCGCCGCGCTCCTTCAAACCTCTGAGCACGGCCGGAACTTCCGGATAGCAGTCAAGCTCCCAATATGCATCGAGCAGCGACTTCTTGAGCTTCGGATCGGCCGAGGGGAAGCGCTGAAAGGCGTAGTCGAGCGATTGCTCGGTCAGTTGCCAGAAATCGACATAGGCGCCCATCAGCGAGCGCACCCAGGAATATTCGAGCTGCTTGGCGCGCCAGAGTTCGGAAAAGGCCTGGCCGTCGGGGCCGATCGCTTCGGCATGCCGTCGCACCGCCGCATGCACATCGAAAAGCGTGCCATAGGCATCGAAGACATAGGCCGCCAGAGACATCGAACTCTCCCGTCATCACCATTCAGCGGCGCATCACGCATCGTGCTCGCTGAAAATCGGTTCCGACCTCGGCCCCGGTGCGGTAGGCGCAACGCTTCGTCAGTTGTTTCCTGGGATCATGTCAAAACTTTGTGCGGCGCACAATGTCATCATGCGGAGCAATGCGAATTTAATTAGCCTTTCCAGTCTTTTGTCGGAAAACGCAGCGCCTGCTTTGCAAGTTTTCCCTTCAGCCCAGGGCGGCATCGCAGAGCCCGACGACATGCCGGTTCGGCTTGGCGTCCGGGCGCAGCGCATGAAGGGCGGCGGCCGCTTTCTCAGGCGCCATGTAGCGCGCCAGAATGCCGAGGGTCAGCGCGGTCGATCTGCCGAAGCCCCGAAGACAGTGGACGAGCAGATGTGCGTCCCCGGGCAGCGTGTCGATGAAAGCAAAGGTTGCCTCGATCGCCTCCGCCCGTGCGGCATCGGGTGAGTCCGGGTCGGTCGCATCGCCAAAGTAAAGCTCCAGATGCCGCTCGGGCGGCAGTTCGATCATGGAGAGTAGCCGGCTTGCGGGCGCGCGGATCGAGACGAGATGCGTCGGCGCCCAAAGATGGCGGTTGTGGCGCGCCTCGGTCTGCGAACTGACGATCACGCGTATCGGCCAGCCGTTCGGATGCCGGGAGTTGCTGCCGAGAACAGGCCGATAGAGTTCACTTTCGGTGGTTCGAGCCGCAAGCGCCATGACGGGACCCCTCGTTGATTCGTCTTGCTTGCGAAAACCATAACAGCGCAGTGCGGCAATCGGAATCCCTGATCAGAACCGGGTGATCACGCTGATGCCGAGGTCTGTTGCCCGGTCCATGGTCACCAGCGCCGGCACGGCCTCTTCGAGCGAGATCTCGCGGCCGATCAGTTGTTTCGGGTTCAGCTTGCCGGCGGTGATCATCGACAGCATCGCGTCATAGCGCCAGGCCTGCATGCCGTGGCTGCCGTAGATCTCGAGTTCGTGGCCGATAACCTGTGCCATCGGGATCTGCGGTGTGGCATGTTCGGCGAGCATCAGGCCCACCTGCACATGGCGCCCGCGCCGGCGCAGGTTCTTGATAGAATTGAAGCAGGTGACCGGCGAACCGAGCGCGTCGATCGAGACATGGGCGCCGCCCTTGGTGATTTCTCTTACGGCCTCGGCAACGTCTCCCGTTTCCTTGCCGTTGATCGCGGCCACGGCGCCAAGTTTGCGGGCAAAGGCGAGCTTTTCCTCGGAAATGTCGATCGCGATCGGGTTGGCGCCGAGCGCCGCGGCGATCATGATCGCTGAGAGGCCGACGCCGCCGCAGCCGTGCACCGCCACCCATTCACCGCCCTTGACGCGGGCTTGGTCGGCGACCGCACGGAAGGATGTGGCGAAGCGGCAGCCGAGGCTTGCGGCGGTCGCAAAATCCATGCTCTCCGGCAGGTGCACGAGGTTCTGGTCGGCAAAGTCGATCGCCACATATTCGGCAAACGAGCCCCAATGGGTGAAGCCCGGCTGGAACTGCGCCTCGCAAACCTGTTGGTTGCCCGAGCGGCATTCCGCGCAACGGCCACAGCCGGAAACGAACGGAACGGTCACGCGGTCCCCGACCTTGTAGCGCAGGACACCGCGTCCGGTGGCCGCAATGGTTCCGGCGAGTTCGTGGCCGGGCACATGCGGCAAACGAATGTCGGCGTCGTGTCCCATCCAGCCGTGCCAATCGCTGCGGCAAAGGCCGGTCGCCTCGACCTTGATGACGACTCCGTTTTCGATCGGCTTCGGATCCGGCAAAACCTTGATCTCCGGCGTCTTTTCGAACGCGTCGTAATACATCGCTTTCATGACTGGTCTGGCTCCTGTGCTCGTACGGCTATTTTGGCATGGCGGTTCGGCCGGTTCCACAATGGACGGCATGACATTTTTTGATGTACCCATTCACCCCGATGCTGTGTTTTTCGGCTAGAGCTGGATCAGGGAAAAATGTCCGCTTTTCCCGGCCGCGCTTCGCACTGACCAGTAGGTCCGACCACTATGGCGGTTGGATTGATCCAGCCGAAAGAAGGTCGCGGCCGAACGGACGATAACGAGAGGAGAGCCCGATGGCCGTCGATACATCCCCCCGCTCAACCACCTGGACCTATGTCGACGGTGAGTGGCTTTCCGGCAATCCCCCGCTGATCGGGCCGACTTCCCATGCGATGTGGCTCGGCTCCACGGTTTTCGACGGCGCCCGTTGGTTTGACGGCATCGCGCCGGATCTTGATCTGCATTGCCAGCGCGTCAATCGTTCGGCCGTATCGCTGGGCCTCAAGCCCACCATGGCCGCCGAAGAGATCGAGGCGCTGACCTGGGAGGGCGTGAAGAAATTCGACGGCAAGACGGCGATCTATGTCAAGCCGATGTATTGGGGCGAGCACGGCTCCTGGAGCGTCGTGGCGGCCGATCCGGAATCGACCCGTTTCGCGCTCTGCCTGTTCGAGGCACCGATGGGCAACGCTCATGGCGGCTCATCGCTGACCCTGTCACCCTTCCGCCGGCCGACGATCGAGTGCATGCCGACGGATGCAAAGGCTGGCTGCCTCTATCCCAACAATGCCCGGATCCTCAACGAAGCGCGCTCGCGCGGCTTCGACAATGCGCTTGTGCGCGACATGCTCGGCAATATCGCCGAGACCGGATCATCCAACATCTTCATGGTGAAGGACGGCGTCGTCTTCACGCCGGCCGCCAACAAGACTTTCCTGGCCGGCATCACCCGCTTCCGCGTCATGAGCCTCTTGCGCGAGGCAGGCTTCGAAGTGGTCGAGACCACGATGACGATGGCCGATTTCGAAACGGCGGACGAGATCTTTACCACCGGCAACTATTCCAAGGTGCTGCCGGTGACTCGCCTTGACGACCGCGACCTCCAGGCCGGCCCGATCGCCGTCAAGGCGCGCGACCTTTACATGGACTGGGCGCATTCGAGTCGGGACGTTTGACGGCGCGATCGCTCGTTTGGCACGGCCCCCGCCCAGGAGCGACGCGCCGTGACGCGTCGAACAGTTGCGGCTGACGCTATTTCTCGCCGCACCGGTTGCGATAGGGCATGCGCATGTAGGCGTCTCCGGCTGCAAGTTCGGCAAGCATCTGGGCGATACGCTTTTCGCGAGTTTGGTCGCGTTTAGCGCGAGCGATCCAGGCGAGATAGTCGTTGCGCTGATAAGCGGGGCGCGCAGTATAGGCGGCCTGAAGCCCGCTGTCATGCAGCCGTGCGGCGATATCGTCGGGCATCGGCTGGATGGCGCGCCTGAGACTTGCCATGCCGTTGCCTGTCCCCGTCACGCTTCAGTCTCCAAGCGGATGGATGACAACATCGGCGGCCGAGCGCGTCGTCGGTCCATGATAGACCGCCTCGATGTTGTTGCCGTCGGGATCGAGGAGAAAGGCGGCGAAATAGCCGGGATGATAGGGCCGCTCGCCGGGCTCGCCATTGTCCGTTCCGCCGTTCGCAAGGCCGGCTTCATAGAAGCGGCGAACTCCATCCGGTTCGATCGCCTGAAAGGCGATGTGAACATGGCTGCGATAGCTTTCGGCCTGATCGATGTAGAGTTCGTCGAACGCAATCGCCTGCTCGGTCTCGAAGGTCGGCTTATGGCCGAGCGAAGCAAGAATTGCGCGATAGAAACGCTTGCTGGCGGCGAGGTCTCTTGCGCGGAGATGCACATGATCGAGTAGCCGCCCCTGATGGAATTCCATAACATCCTCCGCTTGCTTGTCCTGTGCACGGATCCTGGAAGACATAGGACCCTTATGCAGGATGTCGATGCGGCTGCCGGGCAGCGGGAAACAAATGTCGCTTTCGAGGCGGCCCTGCTGCATGGTTCTTCAAATCGGAAGCGATTTTAAGGATAAAATCATGCAATTCAAAGTGCTACAGCGAGCATTGCGCGTCCGATCGGACGCGCGGCACTAAAGAGACGGCTTCTTCCGCGGTCAGCGGGAGAGGGGAGCGCGGGCGGCTTTCACCGCTACAGCGCGCCTGCGCATTAAATAGGCCTGAAGCGAGGCGCCCGAGAGGAAAACCACGAGCCACACCGCCAGGCTCGTCTGCACGATCGGCGAATCCGGTCCGCTCGCCAGCGGTTGGGAAACAGGCAGCCGCGTCAGCGACTCATTGATGGCCGGTACGATCAGCAGGAAAAAGCTGAAGCTTAGTCCGAAGTTCGAGAGATAGGGCTTCAAACGGCTAAGTCTGCCCGTACGTGCGACGACAAGGCTGCCTGCGATGGCAATGAGCGTCATGATGCCGAGCGCATGCGCCTCGTTGAGGCCGCCAGTGCTCGACAGTCCAAAGGATGTCAACACCGAGAGCACCAACGAGGAGAGATAGAATTTGCCCGAACGTCTCTCCGGCAGAATCGCGCCGTGGCGCGCAAAGCCGTAAAGGCCTGCAACGACGGGCGCGAGGCTGATCGCCGTATGGATGAACCCGAGAGTGGAGAGCGGGTTGGCCATTTTCGTGCTCCTTTGCGTATGTACCGACTAGTTGGTTGGTATTCACTTAAAAAAATGATGCGCCTATTTTCTCGGCCGTTGCATGATCTGTTCGACTGCGCGGCGGGCGATGGCGGAAAACACCTCAGGGTCCGATCCCGCGACACGCGCTGCGAGCATGGCTCCGTGAACGGTTGCCATGAGCATTTCCGCCTCGGCAGTGGCTCCCTTTTCCGTCTCGAGTTTGCCGGCGCGATTCCCGCCATCGATTACAGCGCCAAGCCACGAGGCAACGTCCGAAAAGTGGCCTTGCACCTGCCGCACGACACCCTCCGGCAGCGAAGGAATTTCCGAGGCAAGCAGGGCACCGATGCAGAAAGGTCTCTCCTTTCTGCGGATGCAGTCTTCCCAGTAGCCGACATAGGCGCCAAGCCGCTCGGCCGGATTCGACACCGCTGAAAGCAACTCCTCGACGGCCCGCCGGTTCTTCTCGCGATAGCGCGCCAAGACCTTCTCGGCGAGGTCGGCCTTGGTCGGGAAATGGTGATGGATGGTTGCCTTGCCGACGCCGACTTCGGCTGAAATGTCCGCATAGCTGAACGCGTTGTAGCCTCTCGAAACCATGAGGTCCTCCGCCGCATCCAGGATTTTGTCATATGTCTCGCTTGCCATGGCAAAACCTACCAACTAGTTGGTCGAGAAACAAGCGCGTCAATCTCACAAGATCGTGACGGCAGGCCCGCGCACCACCTCCAGCGACGGAAGCGCGGGCACCCTATGGGCTTCTCGATTACGGCTTGGACACCGGTACCAGCTGAGCGCCGATCTCACCGCCGAGCTCCACGGCCTTGGTCTGCTTGTCGTAGACGCAAATCTGCGTCACGCTCCCGTCGCCGTCTTTCGGCTTGCCGGAGACGAGCGCCAGTCCGTAGCTTTCGGTGCCGAAAGGATCAACGACTGCGCTGGCGCCCTCAAGCGATTCGGCGGCGGCAATGCACCTGGCCGATACGTCTGCCCGGAGCTCCTCCCATGCGTCTCCTGACGAGGCATGTGCCGCAGCCACAAGGCTTGCTGCCGCAAAGAGGCTCAGGATCGAGGTAGGGCGTATCCGCATTTGGTTCCTCATATGATTTGCTGGAATGCGCGGGCAGGTAGCACGTCGATCTTGACGAGAATTTGCCAAGGAGAATGGTTCGGCAGAAACGCAACGAAAGTATTTTGCGTGTGGCAGAGAAATTTTGGCACCGCATCGGTTGCCTCGGTCTATGCCGGTGCCTATGTTCCCGCTCACAGATTTCCTTGACGAAATCCATACCAAGAGGAGATGCCACAATGGCTTTCGAATTGCCGAACCTTCCCTATGACTACGATGCGCTCGCGCCTTATATGTCGCGCGAAACGCTCGAATATCATCACGACAAGCATCACCTCGCTTACGTGACGAACGGCAACAAGCTCGCCGAGGACGCCGGTCTTTCCGGTCTTTCGCTCGAGGAGGTCGTCAAGAAGTCCTATGGGACCAATCAGCCGCTGTTCAACAACGCCGGCCAGCACTACAACCACATCCACTTCTGGAAGTGGATGAAGAAGGGCGGCGGCGGCACGAGCCTGCCGGGCAAGCTCGACGCGGCCGTCAAGTCCGACCTCGGCGGCTACGACAAGTTCCGCGCGGATTTCATCGCCGCCGGCACCAGCCAATTCGGCTCCGGCTGGGCCTGGCTCTCGGTCAAGAACGGCAAACTTGAAATCTCGAAGACTCCGAACGGCGAAAACCCGCTCGTCCACGGCGCGTCGCCGATCCTCGGCGTCGATGTCTGGGAGCATTCCTACTACATCGATTACCGCAACGCCCGCCCGAAATACCTCGAGGCTTTCGTCGACAATCTCATTAACTGGGATTACGTGCTCGAAATGTACGAGGCTGCCACGAAGTAAGCGGCTGCTTTCGGCTCGACAAGCAATTCGGCCCGGCGCTCGCGCCGGGCCGTTTTTCGTTGCGGTCTCTGACTCGAAGCATACGATGACTATGCATCTTCCGCCCCAACGGGCCGCGCGGCATTGATCTTCCAGCCGCTGATCCACAACTGCCTGAGATCGTTGCCCTCGCCGCGGAAGAAGGCGTCGACGGGTTCGCAATGCTCCACCCGGTCGGCGCGGAAGTTGCGGATGTCTTGGCGCAGTTCGCACCAGGCGACCATCATCGCGTGTTCCGAATAGATGAGCGCCAGCGGGCGCACCGTGCGTTCGCTCGCCCGCCCGAGTTCGTCGCGATAGTCGAGCGCGAGCTTCTGCTCGTCGCGGATCGCTCGGCGGACCATGGCGAGATCGATGGCGGGCGGCGGCGCTGCAACAGTGCCCCAGGCGTGCAGCGCCTGGGACTGGAACGCCTGGCGGAGCGGCGCGGGAACAGCGCCGGTGATCTTCTGGTTCACGCGTCGCGCGGCCGCCTTGAGTTCCTCGTCGCCCGTGCGTGCCAGCAGCGCCAACGCCAGCACGATCGCCTCGGTCTCTTCGATCGTGAACATCAAGGGCGGCAGATCGAAACCGGGTCTCAAGACATAGCCGAGGCCGCGTTCGCCCTCGATCGGCACCCGCATCGCCTGCAGGGCGGCGATGTCGCGGTAGATCGAGCGTGGCGTCACCTCCAGCGTTTCGGCAATCTCCGCGGCCGTTACGGGCTTCCTGGCAAGCCGCAGGATCTGGATGATTTCAAACAAGCGCGACGCCTTACGCACGGAAAAACCTCCATCGCCTCAAAGGCTCCTGACAAATCCCTGTCAGTTGGGCAGCGATATAACACGTGTCAACGGATTGAAAAATTGACTATCCGGCCACGCATCCACATGGAAATTTCACGGACAACTGACATGAGTTACGCGGAAAACCTCTGGCTTTTCTTCACCCTTCTCTTCGGCATCATCATCGTGCCCGGCATGGACATGGTCTTCGTCCTGGCCAATTCATTGACCGGCGGGCGAGCCTCCGGCCTGTCGGCGACAGCTGGCATCATGGCTGGCGGCGTGCTGCACACGCTCTATGCCGCGCTCGGAGTCAGCGTCGTCCTGCATCTGGTGCCGCAGCTTTTCAACGTGCTGCTCCTCGCCGGTTCCCTCTATATCGCCTGGATCGGCTTCTCGTTGTTGCGCAGTGCGATCACCATCGGCGGTATCGAAAAGGCGGTGCACTTGTCGCGCTGGGCGAGTTTTCGTCAGGGCGCGCTGACAAGCCTGATGAATCCCAAGGCCTATCTTTTCATGCTGGCGGTCTACCCGCAGTTCCTTAAGCCGCAATTCGGCCCGATCTGGTCGCAGGCCGCGGTCATGGCACTGATGATCGCGCTGACGCAGCTCGCGGTCTATGGCGGGCTTGCGCTTGCCGCCGGCCGCGGCCGTGATCTGCTCGTCGGCAGTCCAGCCGCAACGGTGGCAATCGGGCGGACGGCGGGTCTCGTGCTGATCGCCGTTGCCGCCTTCACCGTATGGCATGGCTGGGCCGCAGTCCGGTGAGGAAGCGGGTGACGGTCACTCCCAAGTATTTAAGGCACGGCTGTCCTGTTCAAGCTGTTTCCGGCGTACGACAAACGCCGACAGTACGGCCGTTGAAGCGAAATTATGTTGAAAGGACAAGAACATCAAAAAAATGTTACTTCCGTGGAAAGATCAAGATGCCATCATGCCGGCGCCTTCAACAGGAAGCCGCAGAAGCGGGTTCGAATGACCGGGAGACCATGATGAAGATACGAGCTTTTATGCTTGCCGCCGTCCTCGCAGGGGTGGGCGTCACCGGCGGGGTGGCGGCGGACGAGCCGCAGGCGGTGCGCCAGCAGCTGATGAAAAAAGTAGGGCAGGCTGCGGGTGCGTTGAACGGCATTGCAAAGGGTGAAAAACCCTACGACGCGGAAATCGTCAAGGCATCGCTGACGACGATCAGCGAGACGGTGAAGATCTTCCCGAGTCATTTCCCGGCGGGCTCAGAGACCGGCTCGGAAACCGAAGCGAGCCCAAAAATCTGGGAAAACATGGAAGACTTCAAGGCCAAGGCCGCCAAGCTCGGCACCGACGCGAGCGCGTTGCTTGCCCAGCTTCCTGCCGACAAGGCCGGCGTTGGCGCTGCCCTGGGCATTCTCGGCAAGGATTGTTCCAGCTGTCACGAGACCTATCGCCTGAAAAAAGACTGAGAGGCGATCCTTCATTCTGACCGTTTGCGATGCGTCGGCACTGCTGGCGCATCCTGCTTTGTCTTCCCAGCATGAAGGGAGGCCCGATGGGCCGGCGAACAACGAAACTGCTGTCTGGTCTGGTCGCGCTGGTTCTTGCCGGCGCCGGCGGTTTTTGGTGGCTGACGAAACCTGCGCCGTGGGACGAAGCCCATTGGCAAGGGCTCGGCGAACCGGATCTCGCCAACGGCGAACAGGTCTTCTGGGCAGGCGGCTGTGCCAGCTGCCATGCTGCGCCGGGGGCACAGGATGACGCGCGGCTCGTGCTTTCCGGCGGCCGGGCACTGAAAAGTCCCTTCGGTACCTTCCATGTTCCGAACATCTCGCCCGATGAAAGCGCCGGCATCGGTGACTGGACGTTGGCCGAATTCGGCAACGCCATGACGCGCGGTGTCGGGAAAGGTGGCGAGCACCTTTATCCCTCTTTCCCCTACGGTTCCTACGCACGCATGACCGCGAAGGATATCAATGATCTCTGGGGATATCTGCAGACGCTGCCGAAGAGCGGCAATGTGGCGGCGCCGCATGACTTGCGGTTTCCCTACAACATCCGCCTGGCGCTCGGCGCCTGGAAGCTCTTGTTCTTCACGGACGAGCCGCGCGTCGAGGTGAATACGGCGGATGCGAAGCTCGCCCGCGGACAGTATCTGGTTGAAGGTCCCGGCCATTGCGGCGAGTGTCACACGCCGCGAAACGCGATCGGCGGATTTGAGCAGGGCAGGTGGTTGGCCGGCGCGCCGAACCCCGAGGGCGAAGGCCGCATCCCAGACATCACGCCGGGCTCGAGGAGCGTAGGCAACTGGAGTGCATCCGACATTGCCTCCTATCTGGAGACCGGGTTCACGCCGGATTTCGATACCGTTGGCGGTTTGATGGTCGACGTACAGAAAAACATGGCGCGGCTTTCGCCCTCCGACCGCGAGGCGATCGCCGCCTACCTGAAGGCGATCCCGCCGCTTTGACCAGGTTGCAGGATTTGCACTATCGTGCCGCGCGAACAACATGTTCCTTTGAGTAGAGCGAAAGATAGTCGTCGAGCGCGGAGGACCCGAGGCCGAGCGCGTGGAAAATCTCGGCCGTAAAGCTGACCGGCGCTGTGCCCGCAGCCGTCACCAATCGGTCGCTGCGAAGGGCCTGCGGTTGGTCACGGTAGTGCCGGTGACCGCGATAGCCGGCGACCGCTGAAAGACTTTCGGCCGAGTTGCCCGTGTGGTCCGTTTCGTTGAGAATGCCGCTGGCGGCAAGCGCAAGCGTCGCCCCGCAAATCCCTGCGACGACGCGGCCCTTTGCATGGAAGGCATGGATAACAGCAGTGAGATTGGGGGCCGCGGCGGTTTCCCAGGTTGAGCCGCCGCAGAGCACAAGCGCGTCGAACTCCGCCGGTGCCAGCGTTTTCGTCGGCAGGTGCGGCGTGATGTGAAGGCCGCCCATCGACGTCACCACGGTGCCGCCGGGCGTGGCGATCAGCACGTCAAGCCCAAGTTCGGTGCGCGCCGTGGCCATCAGCAGCGCGCATTCCCAGTCGGCAAAACCTTCAGTCAGGACGATTGCGAGGCGCATGAGCCCTCCCGTTCAGCCAAGTTTCTGCATATAGCGCATGCCGGTGACAGGTCGAGGCACGAAGCGTTCGGATTCGTAGAAGCGATGCGCCTGGAAATTGCCGGTGGCGGCGCTGACGGAAAGATACTCGCAGCCAGCCATTCGCGCCTGCTCGCGCGCCTTGGCAACGAGGTGCCGGCCGATGCCGGTGCCACGATGGCCGGGACGAACGAAAAGGTGATGCAGTTCCATACCGCGCATGCCTTCGGCTGCCCGATAGGTCGGCACAAGGATGGCGTAGCCGATCAACTGGTTGCCGGCTTCGGCGACAAGCGCCGTGATCCAGGGGGAGCGGCTGAAAAGGTCGCGTTCAAGCCGTTCCGGCGTTAGCGGTGCGGCGTCACCGTGATGCGCGGAGAGCTCGACGATCATCTCGTGCAGCTCGGGAAGATCGCGCGGTTTGGCACAGCGGATCGTCACCATCGGTGGACGAGCCGACGGCAAGGGATGAAGGGAAGGGGTGGCGGTCTGCAGCATTCTCGGCTCCTGTGGTTCTGCCGCCATCAGGTGCCGTGAAAAACAAAAGCCGCCTGATGGCGGCCTTGTTGAATACGATCAGCAGGCCGCTCCTATCGGAACAGCCAAAAATACACGCTGGAGATGGGTGCGTTCTTGATCATGCGCGTAGATTCGCGATTTCCGTGATTTTGTCAACGGGGAATTCTCGCGAGCGGCGGGCCTCAGTGCTCACTCTCGCACATCGAGTGGTCGGCGAGCGCCCGGATGACGTAGCAGTCGCCGATCGTGTGGTCGCCATGGCAGGCGACGATGCGTTCGAGTTCGCTTTCCAGCTTTCGCAGCCTGGCGATCCTCTCCCGCACTGACGCGAGGTGTTCGGTGGCGATGCGGTCCGCCTCGCCGCAAGGGCGTTCCGGATGTTCGCTGAGCGCCAGCAGGTCGCGGATCGCGTCGATCGAGAGTCCGAGGTCGCGGGCGTGACGGATGAAGGCCAGTCGTTCGAGCTCGCGTTTTTCATAACGCCGTTGATTGCCTTCCGACCGTTCCGGCGCGTCGATCAGTCCCATCTGCTCGTAATAGCGAATGGTCGGGATCTTGACGCCGGTGCGGCGAGAGAGGTCACCGATCGAATACATGTTGTCTCCACATATCTATAGTCGCTGGAGTGTTTAGATAGGGCCGAGGCATTCTCTCATCAATAGATTGGGGAGATCCTTGAGAGGACCTCCCTGCTTCTCAGCGGCGCAAAAGAAACTCGAGAAGCGCGTCGTCGAAAGCCCCGCTTTCCTCCAGTTGCGGCGTGTGGCCGCTCCTTTCGAAAAGGCGGATGGTCAGATCGGAAACATCAGCGCGGTATTCGTCCCAGGTGCTCGGGGGCGCAACGAGATAGTCGAAGCGACCGAGTGCAAGCAGAATCGGCATTTTCAGCCGATCGAAGCCCGGCCTTATGTCGATATCGCGGAAGACCTCACCCCACAGATGATCGAAGACGAGATTGTTGACCGTAACGCCTTCCCAGAGCGGGCGGGCATCGAAAGCCGCATCGTACCAGCTTTTGGCGCCCAACCTAATCAGCAGCGACTTGAACCGCTCGTCCGGCCTTTCTGCAATGTCGCTGCCGAGGAGAGCCATCTCGCGTTCGAAAATGGCCTTGCGCTCAGGCGCCACCGTCTCCGCCCAGAGCCGATCGGCCGCGGCCATGTGCCGTGGCGAATGGCTCGGACCGGTTGCGACCATTACGACATGGCTGACGCGGTCCGGATGACGCTTCGCATATTCGAGAGCCATATAGCCGTGGCCGGAATGGCCGAGGATGGCGAAGCGCTCAAGCCCGATATGCGCCCTCATGCGATCGATATCCTCGATGACTGCCTCGAAGCTGGCCTCGACCGTCGACAGCTTGCCTCGAACGGGTGCGAAACCGCGGTGGTCGACAAAGACCAGCCGCAGGTGTTGCCGAAGCGCTGCTGAAAACGTCCTTGGATAATAGACGGCGCTGCCAATGACGAGCACCGGGGGGCCGCTGCCTTCGATTCTGTAGCCGAGCTCGAACGGGCCGGATCTGAGGTGTCCGGCTCCGAAGGAATGGTCCTTGTTGATTGTCATGATTTTGATCCTTGAAACGACCGCTGGGGCGCGCGTCCCTGTTGTGCATCCGTCACGGTCTGGCAAAAGCAGCCGCAAGTAAGCGCTCGCAAGACAGCGCTTACAGCGGCGGTTCGGCTTGCCAGGCAACGTCGCTAACGGATGAGGCGCACGGATCTCGTCCTTCAAGTTCAACGGCCTTGCCATAGCATTTTCACTCGACGGCCCGCAAGCAGAGGGCCAGGCTCGGAACGCGATCCGCGCGAGCACAAGCCCGCCATATTTGCCGCTTAGCGATTTGCGTCGCTTGCCGCTGTCGCGGCGGCGGATAAATAAATGTTCACTATCAATAATTTAGAGGTTGATGTGGCAAAGGCCGCACGCCCAGGACGGAGGAAGAACGTGCCCCTCTTTATCAATCGCCGCACCATGCTCGTCGGCTCCGCGATGCTCTATCCGGCACTCGTTCTGCCCGGCACCGCGCGCGCCGTTTCCAGTACGGATGGCGACGTCTCGAAGCAGCTTGGCGAACTCGAAAAGCGTACTGGCGGTCGCCTCGGCGTCGCCGTGCTCGACACGGAAACGAATATTTCCTTCGGCCAGCGGGAAACCGAGCGCTTTGCCATGTGCTCGACCTTCAAGGCGTTGGCCGCGGCCTGTGTCCTGGCCCGTGTGGACCGGGGCGAGGAAAAGCTCGACCGGCGCATCAAGTTCGGGAAGGACGCACTGGTTCCCTATTCGCCGGTGACCGAAAAACACGCGGGAGGCGACGGCATGACGGTCGCCGAGCTTTGCGAGGCGGCGGTGACGGTCAGCGATAACGCCGCGGGCAACCTGCTGCTCGAAAGTTTCGGTGGGCCGGAAGGATTGACGGGATGGCTGCGGTCGATTGGCGATCAGACGACACGGCTTGACCGCACCGAGCCAGAGCTTAACGAAGCGAGGCCAGGGGACCCGCGTGACACGACGACGCCGGCTGCCATGCTGGAAACGCTCGGCAATCTGGCGCTCGGTCCGGTTCTTTCGGAGAGCTCTCGGATGCAATTCACCGACTGGATGGTCGCCAACAAAACCGGCGACGCGCGCCTTCGGGCCGGCATGCCGAAGGATTGGCGCATCGGCGACAAGACGGGGACGAGCGCGACAGGCGCCGCGTCGGATATTGCCGTTGTTTGGCCGAGGGACCGCGGGCCCGTCCTGATCACGGTCTATATCGCCGAGGCCAAGGCGCCGGTGAAGGAACTGAATCCCGTCTTCGCCGAGGTCGGAAAGATCATTGCGGGAATGATTTGATCACGCCGACGGCATCAGGCGTCGGCAGCGCTTTCTGCGATGTCCGATGCCGTCTCGCTCGCCTGTTCCTCGATGCCGAGGCTTTCGGCGATGGCCTTGCGGATTTCGTCCTCGATTGCTGCGCGTTCCTCGGGCGGCATCGCCTCCAGGCTTTCCTCCGTCAGCCCATGTGCTTCGAGATACTGCGCCCGGATTTTTTCGGCGAGGGACATCCCCGACCATTCAAGGAACTCATCGGCAACGCTCGAGCCGAACGGCGACTTGCCCTCTGTAATCGAGGGAGCGGCCGTTTCGACCTCGGCGAGTGACTGCCAAAGTGCGCTTGAAAGCGAGACAGAGGGCGAGGCGGGAGCAATGGTGGATGGAGTACGGCGTTGCGCTTGATCACCGCCGATGTCGTCGAGCGAGGGAAGGCCGCTTGCGACGGAGCGGCGCTGCGAAAGGTAGTAGTTGGAAAGGCTACTTTCGATTTTCATGGGAATCCCCGGATGTGAAGTCCGGGGGAGCTTGTCTATCACGGCTTGCGCGAGACTTTCGATGCAACCACCCAGCGGGTTTCATCGATGTCAGGGAAGGGTGTAGGCAATGACGTAGTCGCCCGGCTTTGTGCCGACCGAACCGTGGCCGCCGGCAACCATCAGCACATATTGCTTATCGCCAACCGCGTACGTCATCGGAGTCGATTGCCCGCCTGCCGGCAGCCGCGCTTCCCAGAGCTGAGAGCCGGTGGTGAGGTCGTAGGCCCTCAAATAGTTATCGACCGCTGCGCCCAGAAAGGCGACGCCGCCCTTGGTGATCATCGGTCCGCCGATGCCCGGCACACCCACTTTGAGGGGCAACGGCAGCGGCGTCATGTCGTAGACGGTGCCGTTCTTGTGCCTGTAAGCGATCTTGCCGGTCCTGAGGTCGGCGCCAGCGACATAGCCCCACGGTGGTGCCTGGCAGGGGATCTGCAGCGGACCGAGGAACGGTCCCATGAATACGCCGTACGGCGCACCTTCGTTGCGATTGAGGCCCTGCTCGCTACCCGTTTCGCCGGCCTGCTTTGGCGGGATCTGGTCGCGCGGAACCAGCCGGGATGTGAACGCGAGATAGGTCGGCATCCCGAATAGCACCTGCCGCTCCGGGTCGACCGCCACCGAGCCCCAGTTGAAGGTGCCGAAATTGCCGGGATAAACCAGGGTCCCTTCGAGTGAAGGCGGTGTATAGCGGCCCTCGTATTTGAGTGACCTGAAAGCGATGCGGCAAGCGAGCTGGTCGAACATCGAGATGCCCCACATATCCCGCTCTTGCAGTGGCGCCGGCATGAAGGTGAGAGCCGAGACCGGCTGTGTCGGCGCTGTAAAGTCCTCGGCGATGGCGCCGCCGGGTGCGGCCACTTCCTCAACCGGAATGATCGGTTCGCCACTCCGCCGGTCGAGCACGTAGAGGTCGCCCTGCTTGGTCGGGCCGACGAGCGCCGGAACGACCGTTCCATCCTCCTTCGTGATATCGATGAGCGACGGTTGCGCCGGTACGTCCATGTCCCAAAGGTCGTGATGCACGGTCTGCCGTACCCACCGCACGGCACCGGTGTTGATGTCGAGCGCGACGATCGAGGAGGAATATTTCTCCACGTGCTCGCTCCGCCCCATGCCAAGCTGGTCCGGCACTTGATTTCCCATGGGAATGTAGACGAGGCCGAGGGACTCGTCGTAGCTGAAGACTGACCAGCTGTTGGGCGAATTGGTGGTGTAGGTTTGCCCCGGAGCGAGCGGTGTCGTGACGTCAGGATTCCCGCTATCCCAATTCCAGATAAGCGCGCCGGTGCTGACGTTGAAGGCGCGAATCACACCCGACTGTTCCATGGTCGAATAGTTGTCGTTGACCGCTCCGCCGATGATGATCTTGTCGCCGACCGCAACCGGCGGCGATGTCGAGTAGTAGTAGCCAGCCGGATTGTATCGCATGCCCTGTTCTAGATGCAGCACGCCATTGTCGGCAAAGCTCGTGCAAACCTCGCCGTTTGCGGCGTCGAGCGCGATCAGGCGCGCATCGGAAGTCGGCAGGTAGACGCGCTCGGCACAGGCGCTGCCCGGTGTGGCCGCCGGATCGGCCCAATAGGTGACGCCGCGGCAGGTCTGGTGCTGGCGGTCCGGGTTCATGCCGGAGTTGGAATCATATTTCCATTTTTCCCGGCCGGTCGCGGCGTCGAGCGCGATCGCCCAGTTGTGCGGTGTGCAGAGATAGAGCGTGTCCTTCACTTTGAGCGGCGTCACCTGATAGGTGGTCTCGCCGACATCGTCCGGCCGCTTGACGTCACCCGTCTGGTATTGCCAGGCGACCCTCAGGCCTGCGACGTTTTCCGCATTGATCTGGTCGAGGGGCGAGTAGCGTTGCCCAAACGGCGTGCGGCCGTACTGGTGCCACTCGCCGGGCGGCACATTGCCGCCAAGATTGGCCCGAGCCGCGATTGCGCCGCGCGGCAGCTCGCCGCGGATGTCGTGCGGATCCTGCGTCATGGCGAACGCCGCGACGCCGATCGAAATGAGGCTGGCGAGAGCGAGCGGCCACGCCGCGGCGCTGTAGTGCTCCCCGGAGGGGCTGACGAAGCCGAGGGGGCGTCGGATCCACGGTGTAAGCAGCCACAGCCCGAGCAGGATGATGACACCGCCCCGAGGACCGAGCTGCCACCAGTCGAAGCCGACCTCCCAGACCGCCCAGGCGAGCGAGCCCACGACGACGAGCGCATAGACCCAAAGCGCGGCGGCGCGACGGTAGTAAAGCAGAAGGGCTGTCAGCAGGAAGCCGAGGCCCGCGATCAGGTAGTAGGCACTGCCGTCGAGCATCAGGAGCCTGATACCTCCCGCGCCGATCGCAAGACCGATCAGGGCGAAGAGAATGGCTGTTAGTATGATGAGCATCAGTTGATCCCCGAATTCAAGTGCGGTGCCGAGCTGTGCGACCGAATCCTGCGGCAAGTGCGGCCGCCCGGACCCGGGAGGCCGCTTACCGCCCCTGGGACGACAACGCCCTCTGAAAAGCTAACGCATGGAGCGTGCCTTTCAATGACCGCACTCTGTGGGGTTGCAAAAATACGGAGGCCGCAAAGCGCCGCGAATTTTTGCGACTGATTGCGGCGGCCGGCAGCTCATGTACCGCAGAAGGTCTGCAGCACTTCTTCGCCAGGCTCAGGCGGCGCAGCATAGGCCGCATGCTCGGGTTGGTCTTCATAGGGTCGGGACGTGACGTCGAGTAGCGCTTCGAACAGCGAGAAATCCGCTTCGCGCGTTGCCGCTTCGATCGCCTGTTCCACGCGGTGGTTGCGCGGAATGAACATCGGATTGACGGATCGCATCGCCTCGGCGCGCGCGCCGGCGTCGAGTGTTTCGCGGGCCAGCCGCCCGCGCCAATCGCGAAGCCAGGGCGAAACTGCGTCCGACCTTTCGAAAAGCTCGACGAGAGCCGGGTCAGCGCCCTCGCTCTCGGCCGATGCCGCGAGGCGCCGGAAGACCAAGGTGAAATCCGCATTGCCCTCGTGCATCAGGGTGAGGAGCGATTGGATCAGATCGAGGTCGCCATCTTCTTCGGTCGAAAGTCCGATCTTGCGGCGCATGCCGTCGAGCCAGTGCTTCTGGAAGATCGATCCGTATTCGGTAAGCGCATCATTGGCCAGGTTGACCGCCGTATCGGCAACCGGGTCGAACAGCGGCACCAGTGTTTCGGCGAGACGCGCAAGGTTCCACTGGCCGATGGCCGGCTGGTTGGCATAGGCATAGCGGCCAAACTGGTCAATCGAGCTGAACACTTTCTTCGGATCATAGGCATCCATGAAAGCGCAGGGGCCGAAATCGATGGTCTCGCCTGATACTGCCATGTTGTCTGTGTTCATCACCCCGTGGATGAAGCCGACATGAAGCCAACGAGCGATCAGTGCCGCCTGCCGAGCGGCGACCGCCTTGAACAGCGAAAAATACGGCTGTTCGCCATCCTTCAACTCGGGGTAATGGCGTTCGATCACGTAGTTGGCCAAGGCCTTGACCGACTCCATGTCGCCACGGGCGGCGAAGAATTGAAACGTACCGACCCGGATATGGCTTGCGGCGACGCGGGTGAAAACCGCGCCGGGCAGGATTTGCTCACGATAGACCGGCTGGCCGGTAACAGTGGCGGCGAGCGCGCGGGTCGTCGGCACGCCCAGCGCGTACATCGCTTCGCTGACGATGTATTCCCGCAGCACCGGTCCAAGTGCGGCCCGTCCGTCGCCGCGGCGGGAATAGGGTGTCTGGCCGGATCCCTTGAGCTGGATGTCGCGCCTTTTTCCGTCGCGGTCGATCACCTCGCCAAGCAGGATCGCGCGCCCATCTCCGAGCTGCGGGACGAAGGTACCGAATTGGTGTCCCGCGTAGGCCATGGCAAGCGGCTCTGCGCCAGGCGGCACTTTGTTGCCCGAAAAGATCACCGCGCCATCGCGTTCTAGCGCTTTCGCGTCCAGGCCCAGCTCTTCAGCGAGCTTTCGGTTGAACTTGATCAGCCAAGGCTCCGCAACTGGTGTAGGCTCGACACGAGCATAGAAATTCGCGGGCAGCCGCGCATAGCTGTTGTCGAAGGGGAAGGGAGCCGTTTCCGAGGCGGATTGCGGGGGTATGTGGTTCATCATTCCTGGTCCCGTTGCGTGCGCCGGACGGTGCCGACGAGCCACGCTCTCAGGACAAGTCTACACGAGCGCCGATTGTTCCGCGAGGCAGAGACTTTATCCGTCACCTCTCCGGTGTCTTGCCGGAGAGGTGACGGTTCTATCGCCGCGTCAGGCGCTTAGCGCTGTGCGAGGGAGGCAGGCTTCGCAAATCGCCGCGATGTGGCGGTGGTCAGTGCCGCAGCAGCCGCCGAGGACACGCAGTTGTGGCATCCGGCCGGTCAGGGACTGATAGCGCCGGGCGAGATCTGCCGGATCACCCGCATCGAGCGTCTCGCTCTCGTCGAGTTCGGCATGGCTCATCATCGAGGCATTGGCGCGAATACCGCCGATTCGCTTGACCCAGGCCTCGCCCTGGTCGAGCGCGCCATCGAAATGGCTCGGATGCGCGCAGTTGACCATGTAGTAGTGCGGATACCCATCCGTCTCCGCGTCCACCGTCTCTATCGCATCGCGCAGTGACTGGCCGGTCACCAGCCGCCCATCGGTCTCGACCGTGAAGGAGATGGCGCAGGGCATGCCATGTATTCTGGCCGCGCGAGCAATACCGACACCCTCGTCGATATTGTTCAATGTAACACCTGATATCATATCGGCCTCGCTTGCGGCGAAGGTGGCGATCTGGGCCCCGTGGTAGTCTTCCGCCTCGTCGGCGTTCATCTTACCCGCTTTGTAGCCGTCGCCGCGTGGGCCGATCACGCCATTGAGGACAATGGGCGCTTGCGGCCGCTCGTATTCAGTGCGCAACGCGGTCAGCAGATCGAGCGCATTGCGGTTGGCCGTTGCCAGGGCAGCCGCATCGTAGCCGAGCTTCTCGCCCCAATCGGCATTGGCTCGCCACGTGGCGGTGTCGAGGACGAAGCCAGTATCGTGGCGTCGGGCGACGTCGAGATAATGCTTGTAATATTGCAGAAGCTTCCGGCGGCCCTCGGCCGACGACAAGAGCACGAAGGAAGCGAAATGCGGAAGCTCGACGCCGTCATGAAAGATTAGCGTCGTCTCCATGCCGCCATCACTGAGGAATGTGCCTCCGTTCAGCAGCGGCAGGTTTTCTCTGTACTTGGCCATCTTTTGCTCCACCCTCTTCCCCCTGATCTTCACGGATCTCCCGCGTCAGGGATCGGATGAATTTCTGCCTTTTTATCATCTGCTAAACTAGAGGAGTTGCGGTATACTACTTGCGGGAGATCCCCATTTTGATGCGAAAACAGACACTTGCCGTTGAGATCGGCTGGCGGCGGGGGACGTGGGAGGCGTTTTCTAAGCCGAAAACCGTACCGGCGGTACAGGAGCAGACCATGCGAAAGGGTGAGGAAACGCGGACGAGGCTCCTCGATGTCGCCGAAGCGGCCGTGTTGGCAAAGGGATTTGGGGCGACCTCGATCGACGAACTGATCGCCGAAACCGGCATCACCAAGAGCGGTTTCTTCTATCATTTCCGCGACAAGAATGAGCTCGCCAAGGCACTCCTCGAACGGTACATCGAAAACGACGAACGGATCTATGACGAGATCTTCAGTCGCGCACACGAGCTCTCGGATGATCCCCTGCAAGCCTTTTTGCTCGGACTGAAGTTGCTGTCGGAATTGCTGTCGGACCTGCCGAACGGCCATCCCGGTTGCCTTGTCGCAACGATGTGCACGCAGGAGCGCGCCTTTGACCGCGAGATCCAGGAGATCAACCGGCAGGCGGCACTGATGTGGCGCCGGCGCTTCGGCGGGATGTTCCGGGACATCATGCGCCACTACCGCCCGCGTGAAGCGCTCGACGCCGACCAGCTGGCCGACATGGTCTCGACCGTGCTCGAGGGCGGCATCGTTCTATCAAAGGCGCTGAAAGAGCCAAAGAGCCTGCCCGACCAGTTGCTCGTGTTCCGCACCTTCGTGCGGTTGCTATTCCAGCCGATCGCGCAGGCCTGATGGCGTTCAGGCCCGACCACCCTCGAGCTCGGCCGCGAGTTCGGCGAGTTTCCGGACGGTGTTGAGATTGCGGGCCGTACCCCGCTTGAGCGCGGGCAGCTTAAGCTTGGACTTTCCCGAGCCGTTGGGGAAATGGATATAGATCTCTCTACCGCTGATCTGCACCTCTTCGCCGTCCGGCGCGACGAGCTTGTCAAGTGCGTCGGCCGGCGGTGGCTCGGGCAGGAAGGTCACGAGCAGAAAATTCGGCTTGGCGTTCGCGAACGGCGCCTCGTTGACGACCCTTTGCAGTTCGCCACGGTCGCGCAAGATGACGCCGGGCGCCTTGCCCATTCGTTCAGCCAGAGCATCTTCGAGCCCTTTCTGTACCTTGGCTTCGGAGAGCTCGGACCGAAAAAGCACATTGCCGCTCTGGATATAGGTCTTCACATCGGTGAAGCCGAGGCTCTCGCAGATGGCCTTCAGCTCCGCCATCGGAAGCGTACCGGTCCCTCCGACATTGATCGCCCGCAGCAGAGCGACATAGACTGGCATGCCGTTCCCCATCCGCTCTACATTTTACCCGCGACCTTGATGGCGAAGGCGTATTCGAAAGCGATTTCCTCCAGCCGCTGGAAACGTCCGGCGGCGCCAGCATGGCCGGCATCCATGTTGGTTTTCATCAGGATCGGAGCGCTGCCGGTGGTCTTCTCCCGGAGTTTCGCCACCCACTTCGCCGGCTCCCAATAGGTCACGCGCGGATCGGTCAGGCCGCCGAGCGCCAGGATCGCCGGATAGGGCTTCGCCTCCACATTGTCGTAGGGCGAGTAGCCGGCGATGATGTTGTAGAATTCGGCGCTTTCGATCGGATTGCCCCATTCCGGCCATTCCGGCGGGGTGAGCGGCAGCGTGTCGTCGAGCATGGTGTTCAAGACGTCGACGAAGGGAACGGCAGCGATGATGCCCTTGAACTTCTCCGGCGCCATATTGGCGACCGCCCCCATCAGCATGCCGCCGGCCGAGCCGCCTTCGGCGATGATGTTCGCGTAAGACGTGAACTTCTCCTGATTCAAATAGTCAGCGGCAGCGATGAAGTCTTTGAAGGTATTGGTCTTCTTCGCCATTTTGCCGTCTTCGTACCATTGGAAGCCTTTGTCCTTGCCGCCGCGAATATGTGCGATTGCATAGACAAAGCCGCGGTCGACGAGCGAGAGGCAGTTGGTGTTGAAGCCCGCCGGAATGGTGATGCCGTAGGCGCCGTAACCGTAGAGCAGGCAAGGGGCGGAACCGTCGAGTGGCATATCCTTGCGGTAGAGCAGGGTGACGGGCACCTCGACGCCATCCCAGGACGGCGCGAAGACGCGGCGGGTCACATAGTCGTCCGGATTGTGGCCGGAGGGCACTTCCTGGGTCTTCAGGAGCGTGCGCTGACGCGTAGCCATGTTGTAGTCAAAGAGTTGCGACGGCGTCGTCATCGACGAGTAGGAGAAGCGGATGACGTCGGTGTCGTATTCGGCAGCGCCCGAGAGCCCCAAGGAATATGCTTCCTCGGCAAAGGCGATCGCGTGTTCCTCGCCGGTCTTGCGGTCACGGATGACGATTTCCGGCAAACCCTCGCGCCGCTGCAGCCAGACCAGATGGCGGGCATAGGCCATGTGATTGAGGATCAGCGTACCTGGCTTGTGCGGCACGACCTCGCGCCAGTTTTCCTTCTGCGGCGCTTCTACAGGCGCTTCCATGATCTTGAAATCCTTGGCGCCGGCGGCATTGGTGAGGATGTAGAAAACATCGCCGCCTTCCGTCATCGAGTATTCGAGGCCGGTTACCCTTTCAGCCACGAGCCGCGGCTCGGCCGTCAGGTCCGAGGTCGAGAGCAGCCGGTATTCGCTGGTTTCGTGGTCATGGATGTCGATGTAGATGAAGTCGTCGAGCAGCGACCCACCGACTGACATGAAGAAGCCCGGGTCCTTTTCCTCGTAGACGAGCCGGTCGCCCTTCTGTGGCGTGCCGATGATGTGGTGGAAGATCTTCGACGGCCGATGGTTCTCGTCGAGAACGGTATAGAAGAAGCTCTTGCCGTCCGGCGCCCATGCGCCGCCACCACCGGTATTCTCGATCAGATCAGGCAGATCCTCGCCCGTTGAAAGATCGCGCACTTTCAACGTGAAATATTCCGACCCCTTGTCGTCGTAGCCCCAGATGCCGCGGGAATGGTCGCTGCAATGGTCTATGCCGGCGAGGCGGAAATAGGCCTTGCCATCGGCTTCCTTGTCGCCGTCGAGCAGCACGTGACGGATCCCCTCATCCTTAGGGTTGCCGTCGCGCGGGATCCGGAAGTAGCGGGGCTGTTCGCCGCCGGTCACGTAGGAGGTCCCATAAGCGAAGGCCCCGTCCTTCATCGGGACGGAAGAATCGTCCTCCTTGATGCGGCCGCGCATTTCGCCAAAGAGCGCCTTCTGCAATTCCTTCGTGTCCGCCATTGCCGCGTTCATATACGCGTTTTCCGCTTCGAGATGCTTGCGGATCTCCGGATCGAGAGTGGAAGGATCCTTGAACATAGCCTGCCAATTGTCCGCCCGGAGCCAGGCATAGTCGTCGGTGCGGGAAATGCCGTGGCGTGTATCGGTGACCGGCTTCTTCGGAGCGACGGGGGCGGTGGGCAGGTTCTTGAAAGCAGACAAGGCGCGTCTCCGGATTTGATGGGAGACCATGAGATAGAGAGCGCCGTCGCAGCGATCAAGCAGAAAGCAGGCGCTCCTTGTTCCTATTGGCGCTCATCGGGGAGTGCTCGCCGCCCTTTTATGACGCGAGCTTAAGGCCGATACCCCATGGGTCGACAAGACTGTGGACGCTGCCTTCCTTGTTAACCCGTATTTCCACTTCATCGAGGTTGCCCAGCGCCGTTGCGAGCTTCGCAGCATCGCTGAAGCGGATGGTATAATCCGCGAGGCCCGTCATGTTACTCTGCCGTTTGGGCGCACCCCGGGAGTTCCAGATGTTGGCGGCTACGTGGTGATGATAATTGCCTGAGGCGAAGAAGCTTGCCCCGGGGTAGCGCGCCATCAGATCCAGCCCGAGCACGTCACGGAAAAACGCGTCCGCCTCTGGGATGTCGGAGACTTGCAGATGGATATGGCCGATCGTCGTGCCTTCGGCGAGGCCGTCCCAGTGGTCGTTCGGTGCTTCCTCATAGAGGGCCCGCAGATCGAGCGGCAGGGTGCTCATCGCCACCGTGCCATCGGGCTGGTAGTCCCACTCGCCGCGCGGGCGATCGCGATAGACCTCGATGCCGTTACCCTCCGGATCAGCGAGATAGATCGCCTCGCTGACCAAGTGGTCGGATGCGCCTTGCAGGCGAGTGTTGTTGCGCACCGCGTGCGCAAGCCAGCGTCCGAGTTCGCGCCGATTGGGAACCAAAAAAGCCGTGTGGAACAGACCCGGCGCGTTGCGCGGCGCTCTCGCCGCGTTCCCTTCGGTCGTCAGTGTCAACAGAGGTCTGCCGGCGACGCCGAGGGTTTCGCCGTTGGTGCCGGTCTCGATCGGACTGAGGCCCAGAATTCTCTGGTACCAGGCAGAAACCATCGGCAGGTCCTGGACGACGAGGTGGGACCGATCGACATAGGCGGGCATCGCGATCGCGTGGTCCGCAGGCATGCTGATTGTCGGGCGCGACTGGGTTGTATCTTGCATCACGTCGCCTTTCGGGGCCGGACCGGCACGCCCGTGGCTGCCGGTCGCACTTCTTTAAACTGCCATGAATATGGATCCGTGACCGCGTTCAGGAAAGCTATTATATTACTTGATGTTGTGTTCGACGAGCGTTGACAGCCGTGACCATCGCACTACCTGATCTTTCAGTAATGCTAATACGACGGTGGCGGCCGATTTGATTTCAATCAATGCTGGAACATCGCCTCCGCGCGAATTCATGTTGGCGCGGAAACGGGAGAAGTGAAGACAGGCTTTCTCCCTGATCCACGCTTAGGGGCTGGCCTCGCCACATGGCGACCCGGGAACGCAACAGAAGGAGTGCAGTATGTACAAAAAAATCATCGTCCCGATCGCCATGGATCAACTGGAGCATGGCGAATCCGTCCTCAGCATCGCCGAGAAGCTGGTCGATGAAGGGGGCGAAATCGTCCTGCTCAACGTGGTCGAGGACCTCAACGCCTATGCGCAGGGATACATGATTGTCGATTTTCCGCTGGAGATGATCGAGGAGTCGCGCAAACATGCCATCAAGACGTTGGAGGCGTTGAAGACCAAGCATGGGATCAAGGGGCGCATCGAAATCCGTACCGGCGGAGCGGCCGGCACCATCAACGCTCTCGCCAGGGAAGAGAATGCGGATCTCGTGATCATTGCTTCGCATCGGCCGGGTTTGATCGATTACTTTATCGGTTCGACCGCCAGCCGCGTCGTCAGCCATTGCCCCTGCGCCGTACTCGTCGACCGGTAAAAATGCCAAGAACAAGAAGGCGGCGTGGTTCGAGCTACGCCGCGACCAAGGAGCCCTGCAAATGGATAAGTCCGCGCTTGATGACTTTCGCGAACAGCTTCTCCGCCGCAAACATGAGCTTTATGGCCGGCTGGTGAAGATCGAGGAGGATCTCGATCAACCGATGAATGCCGACGTACCGGATCGCGTTACCGAACGAGAAAACGACGAGGTATTGGAGGGCCTCGGCCTCGCAGGTCAGGGCGAAATCCGCGCCATTGACGCCGCTCTGGACCGAATTGAGTCCGGAACCTTCGGCACCTGTGTGCGCTGCGGCGACCCGATTTCGCCGGAAAGATTACACGCGGTACCGCATGCCCCGCTTTGCCAGACCTGTGCGGCGGAGGTAGCACGCGCAAAATAAGCTGGGCCCACGTTTTGCGCCGCTCTCGATCGTTGACGCACGTGAGCGCGAAGGATGCCGTTTCGATAGCTAACCGGGAGGCAAATTGCGTCCACTTTCCGGGACATCAGCCGATTGTTGTAATCGGTTGCAAAAATTGATCCTTTCGTCGTTCGGCGGCTCTTTGCCGCGGGCGCGTACCGTGGCACGTTAAACGGGTAGAACACGTGCCTGTACCGGACCGAACATCAGCCGCGATGGGGAAATTGTGTGAATTGCCGGTTGCTGCGGATCCCAGGCATGAGCGGCCCTTTGTGCGTCCAAGAGGTGTATGACGCTGGCGTCGAGGGGAGGGAGCGTGGAGATTGACGGTGTCAAGTGGAACTATGACCGGTCCGAATTGATTGCAGATGGAATCGTTCATGGCATCGGTCTTGCGGCAGCGCTTTGCGGTGTCACGGCGCTCATCTTCTATGCAACGCTTTGGAGCACGTCCGGCCAGCTCGCCGCCGCCTGGATTTACGGCCTCGGGCTCGTCACTACCTTATCGGTATCCTTCCTCTACAATCTCTTCCCGATCTGCCGGGTGAAGTGGCTTTTGCGTCGGCTCGACCATTCCTCGATCTTCGTGCTGATCGCGGCGACCTATACGCCGTTTCTCCAGCGCGGCTGGGACAATCCGTTCCTTTCCAGAATGCTGATCGGCATCTGGGCCATCGCCGCCCTCGGGATAGTGATCAAGTGTCTCTTCCCCGGGCGGTTCGACCGGCTCGCGATCCTGCTCTATCTCGGCTTGGGCTGGAGCGGCGTGCTTGCCGCCCGGTCGCTTCTATCCACGCTGACGGCAACGACATTGGTCTTAATCCTGATCGGCGGCGTTATCTACTCGACCGGAGTGATCTTCCATGTCTGGGAACGCCTGCGCTTCCAGAACGCGATCTGGCATGGTTTCGTCGTTGCAGGTTCGGCGGTTCATTACTCGGCGGTCGTGACCTGCTTCAGCGGCGCCGCGCTCTCCTGACCCTCTCATTCCGGCGCGGGCCGGCAGCCGTCGGACGGCCTAAGCGCCGCCGCCATGCGCGAAATGATCCCGTCGAAACTCGTCAGCGGGTTCTTGCGATATTGGAGACGGAAATAGGCGGCACTGCCGTCGCAAAGGGCGATCGCCCGGGCATAGAACACTTCGCCGTTACGTGCACCGGAGAAACTGGCCCAGGCAGGCGTTACGCGCGAAAACAGCATTCTCCAATCATCCTGCGTCTCAAGGCTGATGCGGTCGGCGACATCCGTTTCGAAATCGCCATCCGGCGGATGGCTTCCGAACACGGCAAGCGTCGCTCCGTTATCGTCCGCATGGAAACTCGCGCCGTCGCCATCGTCGGATGCGTTCTGGCGCAGCTCGAACCCCGGCGGGATCTCGACCGTGTAGCCGAAGCGAGGATTAGCATAGGGGTGCCAGTCGTCCTCCGCGGCTGCCGGGAACGCGAGCCCCGTAAGGAGAGTGAGGGCGAAGAAAGCGCGGCGCATGCGGGCATCCTCTTGGCTTGCTTCGATCTGCCGCTCCTCGCAGCCCAGCCCCGAAGCCCTTGCTGATTCTCCTGGAACAGGCGGAGCGAAGCGTGTTCAACACAAAGCAGCGCTCGCGCTTATGGCACTGCTTCCTTGTCGCGCTGTCAATCCTCTTCGAAGGTATGCCGTGCCGTCCAAGCAACAGCGCGAGCTTGTCGCTGGAGTACTATCAGGGCCGAGATGCCGTCCCACTTCGCGAAGCGGATTTCAGTCCGCACCATGAAATGAGCGCGATCATATTCTCTGATCGTTTGCTCGTCGATGGGTGCGCGATAGCTTGGCCAGCGCAAGCGGAATTGGACTTCGCATCCGATCGGAAAGGAGCCGGGCTGCAGCAGGCGCAGGTGTCGGGGCCGATCTTCTGATTATTGAAGGCCCGGCAAGAGGTGCTCGGTGCCATTGTCCGGAGGTGACGCGATACTCCAAGATTTGCCTGCGCATTGCATTGTATTACTGTCGCGCAACTCCGATTCGTGCCGATTCACTCTTGAGGCGGAACAGGCCTTATCTTATGTCCGGTAGCAATTTGATCGGATGGTCAAAACGGCGAAGGAGCTTGCCAAGACGATGGATATCGCGGCCCTGACATTTCTGGCCCTCGGTCTCCCCTTCGTCGCGGCACTCGTGGCCCCGGTGCTGACGCGGTTTCTCGGTCACAACGCGGCCTGGCTCTTGGCTCTCGCACCGGTCGCGATCTTCGTGCATTTCCTCCGCTTCCTTCCGGAAATCGCCAGCGGTGAAATCGTGACCGGCGGCTATGCCTGGATTCCCTCCTTCAACGTCAGCTTCTCCTGGCTAATCGACGGCCTATCGCTGACTTTCGCTCTTTTGATTTCCGGCATAGGGGCGCTGATCGTCCTCTACTCGGGCGGTTATCTAAAGGGCCATCCGCATCAGGGTCGGTTTTTCTCCTTCATCCTGATGTTCATGGGCTCCATGCAGGGGCTCGTCCTTTCGGACAGCTTCCTGATGCTCTTCGTCTTTTGGGAATTGACGTCGATTACGTCCTTCCTGCTGATTGGTTTCGATCACGGTCGCGAGGCTGCGCGGCGCGCGGCGTTGCAGGCATTGGTCGTGACGGGGGGAGGAGGCCTGCTGCTGCTTGCCGGGCTTCTCATCCTCTGGAACATGAGCGGCATTACCCAGTTCTCTTTGCTTCTCTCCTTCGGCGGGGAGTTGAAGGAAAGCCCCTTCTATCTCGCTGCACTTCTTCTCGTGCTGGGCGGAGCTGTCACCAAGTCTGCGCAGTTCCCGTTTCATTTCTGGTTGCCGAATGCCATGGAGGCGCCGACGCCGGTTTCGGCCTATCTGCATTCCGCAACGATGGTGAAGGCAGGCGTCTACCTGCTG
Organism: Ensifer sp. IC4062; assembly: GCF_020193575.1. GTDB lineage: Bacteria > Pseudomonadota > Alphaproteobacteria > Rhizobiales > Rhizobiaceae > Sinorhizobium. The sequence continues at coordinate 62,789 of NZ_JADYVD010000019.1, read as the reverse complement.
ATGCGGCTCAACCCTGTGCTCGGGGGCACGCCGGAATGGCAGATCCTGCTGCCCTTATTCGGGGTGGCGACGCTCGTGACCGGTGCGGCCCTGGCGGTGCGCCAGACCGACCTCAAGCTGATGCTTGCCTATACCACGATGGCATCGCTCGGTCTTCTGGTCCTGCTGACAGGCCTCGGTTCGCCGCACGCGATCGAGGCGGCGGCGCTCTATCTCGTGGCGCATGCGCTGTTCAAGGGCGCACTGTTCATGGTTGCCGGCATTATCGATCACGAGACAGGCGCGCGCGACCTGACAAAGCTCGGCGGGCTACGCTCGGCCATGCCGCTGACTTTTGCGATTGCCCTTGCCGCCGCGCTTTCGATGGGCGGTCTGCCGCCCTTTTTCGGTTTCCTCGCGAAGGAAGAGATCTACGAGGCCCTGTCGAGCTTCGACCGGCGCTCCATGGTCTTTGCAGGGCTTACCGTTCTCGGCAACGCCCTGATGTTTGCCGTCGCTTTCGCCATAGCCTTGAAACCATTCCTGGGATTAAAGGTAGAAACGCCGAGGCATGCCCACGAGGCGCCGGTACTCCTATGGCTCGGTCCAGCGATTCTGGCTCTGAAGGGGCTGTCGATTGCGCTTATGTCCGGCCTTGCCCATCGCCTGATCTCTTCGCCGATGTCTTCCGCCATTGCCGGCGAACCGCGAACGGTGACGATCTCGCTCGCGCCGCATATCGGCGCGCCGCTGCTCCTTTCCGCTGTCACTCTGCTGGTCGGCGTCGCCTTTTACCTCAACCTCGATCGCCTCCGCGCAGCCATGGCCGTTATCCTTACCGATATCGGCTGGGGGCCCGACCGGGGTTTCGACCAATTCATCCGCGGGCTGTTGCGGCTCGCCGTGGCCGTCACTCACCGGCTGCAGAGCGGCAAGCTCGACGTCTACATGACCGTCGTCTTCGTGCTGGTCGCGGTCGTCCTTCTTGGAACTCCGGTACATTTTGGAGAACTGCCGCGCGCGCCGTTCTTCGCGGCGGACGTTCCGATGCACGAGCTCGCCATCATGGCCATTGCGGTCGCTGGGCTTTTGGCGGTGGTGATGGCGGCCGATCGGCTGACCGCGATTGTCTCGCTCGGCATCCAGGGCTTTGCGGTCGCCGTTATCTTTTTGCTCTATGGCGCGCCGGACCTCTCCTTTACGCAGTTCATGATCGAAACGCTGTCGGTGGTGGTGCTGGCGCTGGTCATGACGCGACTGCGACTTTCGCCCTCGGATCGCCGACCGCTGCACCAGAAGCTTCCCGATTCGATGATCGCTCTCGCTTGCGGTTTCGGTTTCGGTCTGTTTCTGCTCAGGGCCACGGGCACGCCGTTCGACGCGACGCTGACGGATTTCTATAATCTCTATTCGAAGTCGATCGCGCACGGAGCCAATGTCGTCAACGTCATCATCGTCGATTTCCGCGGCACGGACACGCTCGGCGAAATCGCCGTCGTGATGATCACCGGCCTTGCCATCCTCTCGCTCGTGCGGCTGAGGGCGGGCTCGCTCAAGCGGGGCGCCGATGATCGGCAGGATGCGGAGGAACGGGCATGAAATCGGTGATTTTCCGTACGGTCGCGCCGTTCCTGACAAGCTTGATGACGCTGTTCTCGATCTTCGTCCTCTTGCGGGGCCATAACGAACCGGGCGGCGGGTTTATCGGCGGGTTGATCGCCGTTTCCGCCTTGGCGATCTACGGCATCGCCCACGGCGTCGAGACTGTAAGGCGTGCGATCTATTTCCATCCGCTGGCGATCGCCGGCGCGGGACTCTTTGCCGCGACGGTCGCGGGTCTGATTTCGCTCTTTGCACATGTACCCTTCATGACCGGGCTGTGGGTCTATCCGTCGATTTTCGGTGTCGAGATCCCGCTCTCGACCGTCATGCTCTTCGATACCGGCGTTTATCTCGTGGTTGTCGGATCCATCAGTTCGGTCGCGCTTTCGCTTGAAGAACGGGGAGGCGAGTGATGGAGGCCTGGTTTGCATTGCTCGTGGGCATTTTCTTCACTGTCGCTGTCTACCTGATGCTGTCGAAGTTCATCATCCGCGTGCTCCTCGGCGTGGCGGTTCTCGGCAATGCCGTCAACCTGTTGATCTTCACCGGCGGGCGGCTCACGCGCGGCGTGCCGCCGGTCATTGCCGGCGGTGCCGACGCGCTAGACGGCCCTGCCGCCAATGCGTTGCCGCAGGCGCTGATCCTGACCGCGATCGTTATTTCCTTTTCCTTCTTCGCCTTCCTGCTGGTTCTCGCCTGGCGCGCCTATGAGGATCTGTCGACCGACAACACGGACGAGATGCGCGTGGCCGAGCCGGCGAAGGAACCGATGCCGCCGCTTGGATATTGATCGACCCCATGGCTGTCCCGACTTCATCCCCCGTCGATCTTTCCGCCGCGCTCGTTCTCGGCCCGACGACTTTTGCCGATTGGCTGGTGATCCTGCCGGTCGCATGGTGCTTCGCTATCGGCGCGCTTCTGGTTATGTTGCGCCGCCCGATCGGCCTTCATTCGATCATCGCGGTTGCAGGGCTCGCAGGGCTTGTCCTGATCGATGCGCTGCTGCTTGGACATGTGGCAACCAAGGGGCCGGTGACCATGGTCATGGGTCGATGGTTGCCGCCCTTCGGCATCGCCTTCACGGCCGATCTGACCGGCTCGCTCTTCGCTCTGGTCGCGGCAATCGTTGCGCTCGCCGGCGGTATCTTCTCGCTCGCCGATATCAACGACAGCGGTAGGCGCTACGGCTTCTATCCGTTCCTGATGCTGCTGATGGCGGGCGTCTCCGGCGCCTTCCTGACCGGGGACGTGTTCAACCTCTACGTCTGGTTCGAAGTTCTGCTGATTTCCTCTTTCGGTCTGCTGGTTCTCGGTTCCGAGCCCGAGCAGATCGACGGCACAGTGAAGTACGGCTTCCTGAATCTCGTGGCGACGACGCTGTTTCTGGTCGCGACGGGCTATCTTTATGCCGTGTTCGGGACGCTGAACATGGCCGACATCGCCCGTAAGGCGGAAGGCTTGCGGGGCGGCGCGCCGTTGACGACGCTGACGGCACTTTATGTGCTCGCCTTCGGCATGAAGGCCGCGGCATTCCCTGTGAATTTTTGGCTGCCGGCCTCCTACCACACTCCGCGCGTCGTCGTGTCGGCGCTTTTTGCCGGTCTGCTCACCAAGGTCGGAATCTACGCTCTGATCCGTGTGCTGGTGATGCTTTTCCCGGTTGAAAGAGAAGAGTTGAGCTTCGTCATGGCGCTTGCGGGAGCGCTGACGATGATCGTCGGTGTGCTCGGCGCCCTGGCGCAGACGGACTTCCGTCGCATCCTTGGCTATCTCGTGGTTTCAGGGATCGGTTCGATGCTGGCGGGGATTGCCGTCGGCGGTCCCGGCGGTATCGGCGGGGCGATCTTCTATGCACTGCACTCGATGCTGGTGATGACTGGCCTCTATTTCGCCGCCGGAATCGCCGCGCGGCTCGGCGGTGACTCTTCTATAGCTACGGTCTCGGGTCTCTACCGCAAGAACGTGGCGTTCGCCGCGCTGACCCTGATGTTGTGCTTTGCCGTCTCCGGGCTACCGCCCTTTTCCGGGTTCTGGCCGAAGGTTATGCTCGTCAAAGCGGCGCTCGACATCGGCGCCTGGTGGCTTGCGGCGGCACTCCTTCTCGCTGGCTTCTGCACGGTGATTGCGACCGGCCGAATGTTCCTCCTTGCCTACTGGCGTGACGATGCCGCAGCGGCTGACGAGACCGTGCAGCTGCCGTCGGCCGTATTGGCGCCTCTTGCGGCCCTTTCCCTCCTTCCGCTCGGGGTCGGCCTTTATCCGGAGCCGTTGCTGGCGACGATCCAGAGTGCCGCCGCGGGGCTTGCTGAGCCGTCAGCTTATCTGAATTCCGTCTTTCCCGCGGGAGGCCTGCAATGAAGTTCCTCGCGATAAACCTGATCTTCACCGTCATTTGGGGTGCGATCAGTTCGAGCTTCACCCTCGCAAATCTCGTGCTCGGCTTTCTGGTCGGCGCGCTGTCGCTGGCGCTCATCCGGCGCGAACTGCGGCCGGTGACCTATCCGATACGGCCTCTGCGCATGGTGCTTCTCATGCTGCTCTTCTTCAAGGAACTCGCCGTTTCGGCGACCAAGGTCGCCATTCTCGTCATGCAGCCGAAGATGGTGCTTAAGCCCGGCATCTTCTCCTATCCGCTGACGCTCAGGAGCGATTTCGAGATCACCCTGCTTGCCAATCTCATCACTCTGACGCCGGGAACCCTTTCGGTCGACGTCTCCGACGATCGCAAGACCCTTTATGTCCACGCGCTCGATTGCGCCGACCCCGGTGCGCTCCGACGGGACATCGCGCGCGGCTTCGAACGCCGAATTCGGGAGGCCTTTGAAACGTGATGGCTCAGACCGTGCTCTCCGCAGCGATCGGCTTCGCGCTGCTGCTCCTCTCCGCAGCCCTGTTGCTGACGGTGTTGCGTATTGTCCGGGGGCCAACCTTGCCGGACCGCGTCCTTGGGCTCGATATGCTCGTGGCGATTGCGATCGGTTTGATCGCCGTGATCGCCATCAAGACTGGCTTCGACCTTTACATAGACATCGCCATCGCTTTGGGCCTGGTCGGCTTTCTAGCGACCGTGGCCTTCGCCCGTTTTATCCTGACGCGCGGACTGGCACCGGAACAATCTGCGGAGGCCGCTTCGGCCAAAAAGACACTTCCGAAGCGCGGCAAAGCCACCCAGGCAGTGGGTCGCAAACACCGTGGAGCACGCTGATGGAAGCGCAAGTCAATTCCGCAGTCGCGCTGCTCGTCGCGCTGATCGTCGTCGTCGGTGCCTCTTTCTCGTTGCTAGCAGCTCTGGGGATCGTTCGGTTTCCCGACCTCTACACACGCATGCATGCAGCGTCGAAAGCGGGAACCATCGGCTCCGGCCTTTTGCTTCTGGCGGCTGGGTTGCATTCCCTCGATGGTGCAATTTTGGTGCGGGCGCTCGCCGGCTTTGTTTTCTTCGTCCTGACCGCGCCGATCTCGGCCCACCTCTTGGCCAAAGCCGCGCACCAGGCGGGTTACAGACTGACGAAACTGTCGGTAATAGATCAGCTTCCACAAAAGGAAGAGCCACGTCGGCTTTGATCGACGCCGTTTCTGTCTCTGTATTTCCGAACAATTCCGCGTGCGGTGACAATTTTAGCAAATTGGAATAAAGTTGCTGCTATTCCATAAAATTATGTTTGGACTTTTCGGCGATCAATGTTAATGCAGTAAATGCAAAGTGTCGTCGTGGAAAATACTTTGAACTGAAATTCCAGCTTGAGTTGTGAATATTATCCGTTGCTTTGAGGTGTCGGTTGTCCTGATGCCTTGGTGGCGGGTTTCGCTATCCCAATTCGAGCCTTGATGTTGCGGCAGAACCTTGGTCCTTGCCGCGCAGTTATCGGTCAATTCCAAGGCAGCGGACGCTGTTCGGCGGCAGTTTCGCGAGTTCCTCCTCTGAAACGCTGTTTCAGATTTGTTGCTGGATTCCGATAGGAGAAAGAAATGACAGAAACCACGCCCGGCGCGAGCCACGAACTCCTGGTTGAGTTGACGGCGGAAATCGTTGCCGCCTATGTAAGCAACCACGTGGTTCCGGTTGGCGAGCTTCCGACGCTCATAGCCGATGTTCACTCGGCGCTTAACAACACGACGGCTCCTGCACCGGTGGTGGTTCCGGTCGAGAAGCCGAAACCCGCCGTTTCGGTGCGCAAGTCGGTTCAGGATGATCAGATCACCTGCCTCGAATGCGGCGGCACATTCAAGTCGCTGAAGCGCCACCTGATGACCCATCACAATCTTTCGCCTGAAGAGTATCGCGAAAAGTGGGATCTGCCTGCGGACTATCCGATGGTGGCGCCCGCCTATGCGGAAGCCCGCTCGCGTCTCGCCAAGGAGATGGGCCTCGGACAGCGTCGCAAGCGCCGCGGCAAGTAATCCCGGCTGCCGTTTTGCCGGCAAGACTGAGCGCACTGACAAGTGTGCCCAGCGTTTAGGCTTGAAAGGAAGGTCGGTCGAGCTAGCGCCCGGCCTTCTTCGTTTTTTGCGATAAGATCCCGACCGAGCGAACCGCGCCGCGTCAGGCGGCCAGCCTGACCTCCGCCTCGCTCTTGATCCGCCGGACCATGGAGCGCAGGCCATTTGCGCGCTGCGACGACAGGTGCTCGATGAGACCGATCTTGCCGAAGACGTCGAGGGCATCGAGCTTGGCAATTTCGGTAGCGTGCTTGCCGGAATAGAGCGCGAGGACAATTGCCACGAGACCCCGGACGATATGGGCGTCGGATTCGCCTTCAAAGGTGAGGACGGGGTTCGCCGGGTCACCGCTCGTGTGTGTCACAAGCCATACCTGGCTTGCACAGCCCTGAACCTTGTTCTCGCTCGTCCGTAAGGCCTCCGGCATCTCCGGCAGACTCTTGCCCAGCTCGATCACATAGCGGTAGCGGTCCTCCCACTCGTCGAGGAAGGAAAAGTCGTCAATGATCTGGTCGAGTGAAGTCATAGTCCGTCCGATTCTCGGCGCCTTTTCGCAAGCTGCGCCTTCTTCATCCCGCGCATGCAGGCGTCACCGGGATCTCACCCACTCATATAGGAGATGCGGGCGGCAATGAGAACAGCCAATACCGTTCCGAACCAAACATCGTCGCGACTGTCGCCCCATTCGTCCAAAAAAAGCGCCGCGACGGATGGGCATCCTCGCGGCGGCCGGAACGGAACGGCTAATCAGGCAGTTGGAGTGGCGACTGCCGGCGTACGTAGCAGCCAGTCGTTACCGGGCCACAGCGGCCTTTGGGTCGAGACGCTTCTCCGGAACCGGCGTGCGCTTGAAGGTCGGCGCGCTACGATCCGCTTCGTCATGCGAAGCGTCCGTGGATGTGACCGTGCCCGTCATGATCTTGGCATCCGGTGCGCCAGCATCGGTTTCGGCGAACTGCATGTCGAGAAATTCGTAAGCGATGCGCGCGCCTTCACGGGCTCGATGGCCAAGCGCAACGAAAGTCTCGGCGCCCTTCTCGCAGACGTCTGGCTTCTGAATGCAGATGGCGCTTACATATTGGAACGCCTCGCTGGCGGCCGAAAAGGTGTCGCCGATCTCCACCTTCGGTCCGTGCTGAAGCTTCTCGGTGCTCGAGGGATCCAGGAACGGCAGGAGAACCAGGACCAGAGAAAACCAGAATGCTGCCTTGACGAGAAACCACATCTTCCGCCCACCTTTTTCGCCTGCCGCAGGCCCGGTCTTTAAACCGATTTTGCCTTTGTCGACAGTCCCGGACGAGGCATCGCCTAACACACACGCCCGCTTGCATCCGCTCCATGGCCGGAACCGGTCACGCGTCCGGCTCCTCCATGCGTTGCGACGGACATTAGAGCGGGAATCACAAGGTCGCTTTTCCAAAACCAGTGGAATTTATCTCGAATTTTAATGAACTGCGAGATTTCGGTGTCCGAGGTGGCATTTATCTCAAATTTTAGCGATTTCCGTTAAGGTTCAAGGCAAGGCTCTGGCCAGCGACTGCCGATGGCGCGGGCGATAGGCCTCAAAGACGCTGCCCAAATTCTTAACAGGAAACGAAAAATCCACGGAAATCCGTCGCTTACGCCCCGTTAACCACAAGGAGCGAAGCTCGCCGGAATTGCCCCAAAACAGGATTTTTCGCCCGTTTTGCGTCCGCTCCGAGGTGGCCCGTTTATTGTTTCATTAAGTCGGGGGTGCGAGATTCGGACCATCACGAGACAGCCCGGCCAAACCCCCTTCGAAAAGCGAATAAGGCGTTCCGGATCGGCTCGAAAGAAACAACAAAGGTGGCAGGGCAAAGCGTGAATGTATTGCGTTACATGGCTGGCAGATGGGCATCCCGTATGGATGACACTGCCGCCGCGTGGCTGCCGCATCGTGACTGCAAGCGTCTGCGCGCTGTCGCAGCCGTCTCTCTGACGGCTCTGCCGGTCCTGCCACTGGCGCTTATGGCTGTATTGCCGGTCTCCGCCGCCCTGCCGGTGGGCACTGCGCTGTGGGCTTCGGCATCGCTGTTGGCCTCGGCCGCCGCCATTGGTCGAGGCTCCCAACGTCAGACATATGGTGATCGCGAGCCTGAGGCTCCGTTTCCCGATCTTTCAGCGGCTTATGATCTCTTCGCGGGCCTCGTTACGGTGCATGACCTTCGCGGCAATGTCCTGTCCGTTCACGGTCGCGATGCTGCCGAACATCTCACTCTGATGCGCGATCCCTGCGGCCGCGGCTTCATCGAGCAAATCCACGTCTCCGATCGGATCACGTTCCTCAGGGCGATCGATGCGCTACGCCAGAATGGCGATAGATCGGCGGTCGACATCCGCCTCGAGCGGATATCGGTACCGGCCGAAGGGGCGCAGTTCGTGCACATGCGTTGTGAGATGACCCCGGTCCGGGATGCCGAGGATCGGCTGACGGCCATCGTCGTGCAATCTCGCGATGTCTCCGAGGAGGCCCGACTGAGGGCGGAGGCAACCGCCAAGGCAGCCCATGCCGAATCGGCGAACGACGCGAAGACGCGATTTCTCGCAGCCGTCAGCCATGAACTGCGCACCCCGCTCAACGCCATCCTCGGCTTTTCCGACGTGCTCGCCGGCGAGTATTTCGGGAAGTTGGAGAACGACAGACAGCGCGAATACGTCTCCTTGATCCACAAATCCGGCGCCCACCTCCTGTCTGTCGTCAACACGATGCTTGATATGAGCAAGATCGAGGCTGGCCGTTACGAGCTTGTTCCGGAGCCTTTCCGGGTGGCCGATGCCGTTGCAGCTTGCGAGGCCATGCTTTCCCATCAGGCGCGTGAGAAGGGCGTGAGGCTTGCAAGCCGCGTCACGCGCGCAGTTGGCGAGATCAATGCAGATCAGCGTGCGTTTCAGCAAATATTGATCAATCTTGTCGGCAACGCGATCAAGTTTACCAATCAGGGCGGGCTGGTCATCATCGACGCCGAAACCGACGGCGCAATGTTGAAGCTCACCGTGAGCGACACGGGCATCGGCATTGCCGAAGACAAGCTGCAGATGCTCGGCCAACCTTTTGTCCAGATTCAGAATGACTATACGCGCCGCTATGAAGGAACCGGGCTCGGTTTGTCGCTGGTGAAGGGATTGGTAACACTGCACGGGGGCAATGTTTCGATCCGTAGTTCCGAAGGCGAGGGGACGGTAATCGTCATCTCGATACCGCGCGACGGTTCCGGCATTGCGAACGGCGAACAAACGAGCATTCCCGTTACAGTGGACTTCCCTCCGCGCCTCAAGGAGCGCAGCGAGGGAGCTGCGCGTACACGGGAGGTCGGCTTCGAGGACGAAGGATTGGACGAGGACCGGGGACATGGCTCCGCGCAAGCGCAAACAGGCTGAGCGGAAGAGAGCGGCACGAAATCGACCTGGCCTCGCACTTCGCGGCTTGGCCGTCGCCGCTCGCGGTCTTGCGTTTACCGGCAGAATGTTGGCGCGCCACCCTGTTGGCGCCGGCGGGTCGGCCGCCTTCGTCATCGTCTTCAGTTTCGTCGCCGCCAATGCCATGTGGTATCAGCATGGTGCCCACCCGTCGCCACTTCTGCGCACCCGCATTCCGTTGGTTGGACCCGAAGTTGCCGAGCGCTTGGCGGCCGCCAATGGTGAGCCGGTCGAGCCTCGCAACGTGACGACCTTCGTCATCGAACGGGAAGGCGCCGAAAGGCCGGCGAACGGCGACCACGCGACCACCGCACAAAGCGAACCGGGTGAGCAGGCGAAAACAGCTTCGGCCACACACGCGGCTGCCTCGACGCTTGTTGCGGATGTACAAAGAGAGTTGGCGCGACTGGGTCTTTACGATGGAGCGCCGGATGGGCACACTGGCCCAAAAACGTCTGCCGCGATCCTGCGCTTCGAAAAACAGGCCGGCGGTGTGCAAAGCGGCGAAGCGAGCGACGAATTGTTGCAGGCATTGCGTGCGACAGCCGATACCGGACTTGCCGTCGCAACCCCCGGTGACCGCCCCTATTCAGCCCCTAAGGCTACGCCGGCGGAGGTCGATCCGGTCGCTGCGGCGATCCGCACTGCCGAAGAGGACGGGACATTGCTTCCTCGGGCCGACATTCCTGCCTCTAGCGAAATGGTGGAGAGCATCCAGAAGGGGCTCAGCAATCTTGCCTATGCCGACATCGTGGTCGATGGCGTCGCCGGCGATCAGACGCGCGCCGCTATCCGGCATTTCGAAAAGCATTACCGCCTGCCGCAGACCGGTGAACCCAATGCGAAGGTTCTCAAAAAGCTGAAGGAAATCGGTGCGCTTTGAGCGGCGCCGAGGAACTGAGCTCGTGACCGCAGCGGCGGCTTGACGTCTCCCCGAGCAGTTGCATGCCGATGGCCACACGTGTATCAGCCTCGAATGCGCCTAAAATCCGATATCTTCGTGTCCTCTCTGCTACGCCGCGTCTTTGCCCTCGGTGGCTATGCCGCCGTGCTACGCAAGGGGGCGCAAGAGGCCGGCGCAATCTTCATTCGTCAGCGCTCGCGGTTTGGCGTGGAGACCCTCTACGCCCCCGCGCCGCAGAACTTCTTCGATGATGAAGCCGATACGAGCCGCAAGTTCGAGATGCGATTGCAGAGTACGGAAGCGGATCACATCGACAGCGCGCTTTCCTCCGAGATCCGCTTCGATCCTGATTGCTGGATTGTCGAAATTGAACTCGACGATTGCGACGGTCTGTTCGAGGTTGTGGCCGACGACGTTGATCCCCGGCGATAAATAGGCGCTCTGGGGAGTCATTACAGCGCCGTGCGTCTCACCAGACGCGCAAAGGACGCCGTAACTCTTTGTTTGCTGGTTGTTTTTATTCTTACATCGGGTCCGATTAAAGAAATCTTTAGTAGAAGGCTCGACTAGGGGTCAGCGCCTCCCGAACCCTCGCACGGGCTCGGCTGTGCCGCGATGGGTCACGGCTGGACGACCCTCTTGCTGGCGGGGGTCGGAGGCACGATTGTCGGCGAGATGGGCCTCGTAGCGGGCCGGCTCGGCAGCTCCGGGATCATCCGCACGAAGCCAGGCCTCCACCCGTTCGATGCTGACTTTCCTCGCGACCGTGTCGATCAGAGCTGTGGCGCGGGTGCCGCCGCCGAGCCTTTCGGAAAGGTGTGGGTAGAGCGCCTCGAGCAATGAGTTCATCTCGCTGGCGGGGAACTCAAGTGCAGAAAGGGTCACGGCGAGTTGCTGTCCTGAAATGTCGAGAAGGATCCGCTCCGCGAGCGCCCGGCTCGATTGCAATGCGTCGGCGAGAGCCGTCGCGAAGAGAACCGCTTCGCCACTGCGCGCAAACCGCATGAGCAACGCCTGGTGGAGTTCATCGATCGGCCGAATGCGGGACGCACGGTCTCGCGGCTCGGCCCGCACCAAGGCCTTTATTTCCTCGCGTAACTTATCTTCGCGGGCGATCCGATCGGAGGAAGCGCTGTCGCCGGCTGGTTGCCACGAACTTACGGCGTTGGCCTTCGCTTGATTCGTATCCGGCTGCCCGCTCGGATACACGGCCTGATGGTGCTCGACCAGGGCATCGACGACCGAAGGTGAAAGGTTCTCCCGGTGCGCGATCGCGGTGGCATGGGATCGTCCCTGCCGGCGGATGATGGAAATCAGCACCCGATCAGAAACTGCTTTTGATCGAGTGAGAAAGGTAGCGGCAATGGAAATCGGCATGCTGCCGATGAGCAGGGCGACGGGCTCAGGCACGTGCGCACATCGCGAAAGCGCGGCGGCCGCCTGCCGGCGAGCTTCGTCGCTCGATCCGAGGAAAAGCGGCTCGAACAGCTCGGCAAACTGCTTCATGTCCGACTTGCGCGGGATGCGAAGGCTCTCGAAGCCGGTGACGGTCGCCATCAGCACGACGTCTTTCAGTCGGCCCGTCTGCGGCCTCTCCAACTCACGAAACCGGTTCGTCACAATTTATCCTTGCACGCAAAACACGATCACCATCACCGATGGCCCGGAACGGCACACGTCATCAAAAATAGATCTAAAACGTTAGCGTAGAATTAACTATGGACGTTGGGGCTTTATTCAGGCTTGCGGCGGGGTCGTGGCGAAGCGGAATTTTCCGCGATCCACAAAGGTCGAAACCCTGCGTTGCCTTCAGCCTTAAAAACTCCACATGCACTTCTATGTGATCGGTAAGTCGGTGAAGCGCTAGTGCCAGCCGAAGGGGCCGAGGGTGGCCCTCTATGGAGATAGATCTGTGAAAGATGCATTTGTTCGGGCAGCCACTGTTTGTGCGCTCCTGCTCGTCCCGGCGTTAGCCGAAGCTGCGGAGGGCTTTGCCACCGCCAACGTCAACATGCGATCGGGGCCGAGCACGCGCTACCCGGCCGTGACCGTCATCCCGGCCGGCGATCCGGTGGAGATCCATGGCTGCCTCGCGGATGTGCCCTGGTGCGACGTTTCCTTCTACGGTGGTCGCGGTTGGGTTGCCGGCCGATATGTACAGGCGATCTACCGCAGCAGAAGGGTCTACCTGGAACCGGAATATTATCGCCCGCTCGGCATCCCCACGGTCGTCTTCCAGTTCGATCGTTATTGGGACCGCAATTACAGGGGCCGCGACTTCTATCGCGATCGTGACCGCTGGCGCCGTGGTCCCGACTGGGTAGAGGAGCGGGACCAGCGTGATTGGGAACGACAGCGCGCATGGAATCGTCGTGAATGGGAACGCAGGCAAGTGAGCGAGGATCGGCGGGAATGGGAACGTGACCGCGAGCGGCGTGAATGGCGCCGCGACGACGAAATGCGAGCGGATCCGGAGTGTGGTTTCGACGACCTTTCGTGTGAGAACGACTGAAGCGCCGTACCTTCCATCGGCGACGGACCGCTCTAAGATCAGGTTAGGACACACGGTCAGCAGGAGTGGCCAGGGACGATTTCGACAGGGCGGGCGGCAATTGCCGCCCGCCCTTTTGGTTCGTTCCATTTGCGTCGCCTTGCGGGAACCAAACCTGCCTCGGTGCGTTGACATCGCGCGAAGAAGAGGAGCGACGAAATGGCGGAGAAGAAGCTGACAGCCGTCGGGGCGGAAACAGAGGTTGAAGCACGGACTGTCACCGCGCAGGCGGAACTGGAAACACAGATTGCAGATCTGAGAACGGAGATAGCTCGCCTGACCGAATCGGTTTCGGCTATCAGTACGGGCGCAAGGGCCGTCGTGCAGAGTGAAGCGGAGTTGATGACGGAGCGCGTGCGTGAACGCGTGCGCGAGGAGCCGATCTCGAGCGTGTTGACGGTCGCGGGTGTTGCATTCCTGTTCGGGCTGCTTGCGAGGCGCTGACCCATCCACCTCCAGACATACCTGCAAGTGGAATCAGCGGTTGGCATAGGCGACGTGGCCCGCCACCGGAATTGAGGCCAAAGAGGGGGAAGCACGATGAGCTTAAGATAGTGTTAACTAGGCTATGGCTCAATCGGGATGGACCGGCTATCATCGGTTCGGCATCTGATGTGAACCGAAACAACGTCCGGGGTCACCGGGAGAAGGAGCAGATGAGAACGGCGCGTCTGGCCAGGGAACGTGGTCCCTGGAAAATGCGTCAGCCCGACGGCGGGCAGGGTGAAATCGGTACGGTAGTTCATCCGTCTCATAGAAATACGGAGACGAGCATGGCAGACGTAATCAGAATGCAGGACCGGCGGGTCCAAAAGCCGCAAAGGCGGCCTGTGAAATCAGGCAGCGCCACTGTGCTGTTGTTTACAGGTATCCGCTACGAGCGTCTCGACGGTCGTGGGCCACAGCCCAACGCACCGGCCGGACGGCGGATCAAGAAGCAGTAGTCAATTTGTAGCGGGCGGCGCCGCCGTCTACGCGGGTGCGGCCGCTTGACTTAAGTCGTCACTTCAATGCCCGGAACTCCGGGCGCCTCCACCAAACGTTCAACCACAATGTCATCGGGAACGCCCGGTCTTCGGTTTGCCTGGCCGTTAATTATATCCCCGACACGCGTGCGCTCACCGCAGCTCCCCTTGCGCGTCTGATGAGACGGGCGGCGCTGTAATTGGGGCAGGCGGCTCTGCGATGACGAGGAAGCGGCAGTGCCGGCCGCATCATGTTAACGCCGGAAGGGCTCGCAGCTCGACTCGGCCAGGAAATTGCGAACCTGTTCCTCGAAGCTGCTGAGCGGGGCAAGAGCCCGCAGGACTGCATAGCCCTCGTCGTCCTTCATCTCGATCATGATGGATTGAGCCAGCGTTTCGGGGGGCGATTTGCGCAATTCGACCAATTGGATAGGAGTGGCGACGACCAGGTCGAGACTGCCGTTGACGGCCGTATGGTCATTCATGCTGAAGACTTCGTTCGAATTGCTGTCGAAGACCGAAAGCGACCAGAACGGCACCGCGCCGCGGGCGATGAAGCGCGCAGGTGCCTCCGCGATCGAAAAGCTGCAGACAGCGGTTCGCAGATAGGGGTCGTTGTTGTCGAGCCCGGTTGCTCCCGGCTCTGCCGTCAATGGGAAGAAGCTGTCCATCTCGAGTAGGCCGAGCACCCGGGTATAAGCGTCCCGACCAGTGAATTGCGGTAGGGCAAGCACGATAATGATATGCAGCAGGGCCGCCCCAAACAGGCCGACGAGAATGGCGAACAGGGTGCTACGCATTTCCGCACCCCGTCTTGACGATCTTTGGCATCACTAGATCGATCAACCCCGAGGAACCGGCGGTCGGTGTATCGAGCAGAGTCAACACGAGCTTGAAGCTGCCGCTGTGGCGGATGGCGAGCCAGTTTTCCGGGTGAGCGACGGGCGAGGCGTGAACGACGAAACTGCTGTCTTCGGCGCGCAGCACCGTCCAGGAGTTCGCCGCCCAGGGCAGGTCCGCTCCGGGCCGCAATGTCACGCCCTCCGGCGTCGTCGCATAGAGGGTCCAGAAACGGGCAGGCGGCGTAACGCCCGAGATATCGTAGGAGCAGGCGGCAGACAGGCGGGCGCCGCTATCGTCCGTTGCGGCCGTGAAGATCAGCCCTTCCGCGCCCCCGAAGAGCAACTCGCCGGCGCGGGCGCGGTGCGCCTTTGCATAGGGGTCCGCCGAGGCCGTCTGGGCTTCGGGAAATGCGATCCAGGGGCCGATCGCGATCGAGCCGAAGCCGACGGTCGCCTTCAGCGCCCAGACAGCTGAAGTGATGCCACCACCAAAGGCGACGATCAGAGCGAGAGCGACGAGGAGAGGGATGCGAAACAAGGAGCGGCTCTATCGTATCTCGTTTGCTTGGCACTTTGCGAAAAGCCACGCGGCATGATCGGTTCGTTCGTCAAGGAACGGATTTGTGACTACAAAGTCAATTGTTTGTGGCATTCGTAGCGCGGTTCGGGGAGTTGTTCGTCGGTGTCTCAAGCACTGCGACCCTGCCGGAGTTCTTTTCGGGTGCTTTGAGCGGGGAGGCTTTTTCGAACGTCGCACCGATCGCTTTCAACAGTCTGGTCGCCTCGGCAGAGAGGGAACGCGGGCGAACAAGCGGCGGAAGGGCATTCTCATCGGGCTTTGCGTCCGCGACCTCCGCCGGCTTCTTGGGCGCGTCGGGAAGGGGGTTGTCTATGCCGGGGATCGCGCGATGCTCGATGCCCTGTTCTGCATAATCCATCAGCCGTTTGAAGGTCATGGCCGGCAACGAACCACCGGTCATCTCGTTGGTCGATGTATAGTCGTCATTGCCGAACCATACAGCGGTCGTGTAGTCGCCGGTGAAGCCGATGAACCAGGCGTCGCGATAGGCCTGCGTGGTCCCTGTTTTGCCGCCGGTGACGATGCCGTTGTCGAGGGCTGCGCGCCGGGCAGTACCGATCAGCGGAATCTGGGTCAGAATGCGGTTCATCGACGAGACCGCCTGTTCGCTCAGAACCCGTTGTGCTTGAGGCGCATCGCGGCCGAAATCGTAAAGGATGTCACCATCATAGTTGAGGATCTGGCTGATGCCATGACGCCGCGACTGCAGGCCGCCCGCAGGGAAGACGGCGTAGGCCGTCGCCTGGTCGAGCACGGTCACTTCGGACGTGCCGAGGGGCATGGTCTTGTCGGTGCGGATGGGAGTTTCGACGCCCATCCTCTTTGCGGTCGCGGCAATGATCTCGGTGCCGAGCTTGTCCTTGGCGAGGCGGACAGGGACGGTATTGATGGATCTCGCCAGCGCGTTCATTAAGGTAATCCGACCGGCATACTTGCGGGCGTAGTTCTGCGGCGACCAGCCGCGCCAGGTGATCGGTGCGTCGACAACCACCGTCTCCGGGGTCATGCCCTTTTCCATCGCCGCGGCATAGGTGTAAACCTTGAAGGAGGAGCCCGGCTGCCTCAGCGCCCTTGTTGCCCGATTGAACTGGCTTTCGCCGTAGTCGCGGCCGCCGACCATGGCACGTACGGCACCGCCGTTCTCCACCATGACCAGCGCGCCCTGTTTCACCTCATAACTTTCGCCATATTGCCGGAGGCCCGACTCGACCGACTCCTCGGCCGCCTGTTGCAGACCCATGTCGATCGTCGTGCGCACGATCAGAGAGTGCTGCGCGAAGGGGGCGGCGATACGCTGGACTTCGTCAAAGGCCCAATCGAGGAAGAAGTCGGGCGCCTTGACCTGAGCACGATCGACCACCGTTGCAGGAGTGAGGCGGGCGGCGATCACCTGGCCCTCGGTCATCAGGCCGCCCTGCACCATGTTGGTGAGAACCTCGTTGGCGCGGCCGCGAGCGGCCGGCAGGTTCACGTGCGGCGCATAGCGGGCCGGTGCCTTGAAAAGGCCGGCGAGCATCGCGGATTCGGCGAGATTGATATCTGTGATCGCCTTGCCGAAATAGAACTGCGCGGCCGCCGCCGCGCCGAACGTACCGCCGCCCATATAGGCTCGGTCGAGGTAGAGGCCCAGGATTTCCTTCTTTGACAGGTTGCATTCCAGCCAGACGGCGAGGAAGGCCTCCTTGATCTTGCGCTCGATCGTGCGTTCGTTCGACAGGAACAGGTTCTTGGCAAGTTGTTGGGTGAGGGTCGAGCCGCCTTGGACCACGCCGCCGGCCCGGGCGTTCTCGGTCATGGCGCGGGCCAGGCCGAGAAAATCGATACCCCAGTGATCGAAGAAACGCCGATCTTCGGTGGCGAGAACCGCCTTGATGAGGTGGTCCGGCAATTCGTCGATCGGGACCGAGTCTTCATGAATGATGCCGCGGTGGCCTATCTCATTGCCGTAACGGTCGAGGAAGGTCACCGCAAAATCGCTTTGGGTGCGCCAATTGCCTTTGGTTTCCTCGAATGCCGGCAGGGCCAGCGCCAGCATCAGCACCGAACCCGCCGTTCCCAGCGTCGCCGTTTCGCCAAGAAGTTCGAAAACAGCTCTCTTCCAGCCGCGTACGCGAAAGCGCCGGAAGAAGATGGTCGTGTCTTCCCACCATTCGGCCAGCCGGAATCCGGCATTCCACACCGTCGAGTCGATCCAGGAATCGATTCTGAGAAAGATGTGTCGCCTCTTCGGCCGGTTGTCCTCTTTCTTCGGTTCCTGCACGGTGTTCTCGTCTCGAAGGTTCGCTTGCCCACTATGATATTTGCACGAGGCGAGTTTCCAATCTACTTGCATATCGCGCTGCCGGCCTTAAAAAACCGGCAATTTTCTGCAAATTTTCCATGGCGGCATGGAACGGACGAAAGTGTGACATGATGGGCGAAATGCCTTTCTGGAAAACCAAAAGCCTTGAAGAAATGAGCAATGCCGAGTGGGAAAGCCTCTGCGACGGCTGCGGGCTCTGTTGCCTGAACAAGCTCGAGGACTGGGATACGGGCGAGATCGCCTGGACCTCGATCCGCTGCACTCTGCTCGATGGTGAAAGCTGTCGCTGCAAGGATTACGACAACAGACAGGCGACTGTTCCGGATTGCATCCAACTGACGCCGAAGGTTGTGCATGAGATTTCATGGCTGCCGCCGACCTGCGCCTATCGACTGATCGGCGAGGGGAGGGATCTCTATTGGTGGCATCCGCTCGTCTCGGGCGACCCGGAAACCGTCCATGCGGCAGGCATATCCGTGCGGGGGCGCACGGTTGCGGAGGACGGTATCGATGTCGAGGATTATGAGGACTACCTGGTGACCTGGCCGTTGGAAGTAGGACTGGAACCGGCCCGCTAGACCCTTCCAGGAAGACGGCCTTCCCGTTCGGAATCGCGTCGTTTCAAAGTCAGATTATCTCACCGCTCCAAGGATGATCGAGCGGCCATACAGCGCCGGATCAAGCGCCACCGTTCCTCTTCACGAGGCTTTTCGGCGCGACGTTCCGCCATGCGGTTTCCATGGATTGCCGGACAAGCTCCTCATCGGCATCGGCGAAATAGAGCGAAGTCCAGCCGCGCTCTCCCCAACCTCCGGGCACTGCGGCGCAAAATCCGGGCTCCATTTCCAGCAAGAGGCGCTGTTGATCAGGGGTGAATTTGAAGACCGCGCGACCTGCCTCCGGCAGGGACATGAAAATCCGCTTGCCCACGCGAAAATCCCGCGCTCCGAAATGGGCATTCTCTTGCGTTCCGGGCAGGCTGAGCGCCAGCTTTTCGAGCTCTTCGGTCAGCATCGCGGAAGAGTAGCATGGAATTGTGGATTGGTAAAAAGGCCGAAACGGCTTCGCGGTCGATAGTCAGCAAGAGCTGCGGCGCCGCTCTTTGAGGAGTGGCACTGCCGGAAGAACGGCTTCGTCCGCAGCGCCGGGACATCATTCTGCAGGCGGAACGGGCTTTTGCGCAGCCTCGCCAGCCGTGCGCATCTCGCGCCATTCGTTCTCGAAGCGATCGAGAAGCGATTGCGGAATCCTGGATTGCGGTAGTGCGGGCTGTTTGTTCGCGAGCGTCTGCATCCGTTTCTCCTGGTTCATGAGGGTTCAAGGACACAAAACCATTTCACATCGTAAACGCTTTGTAAATCAGTGGTTTAAATCATTTAAACGATTGAAAATTCTTTAAATCGATTAATGTTCGATCGATCCACAAAATTGTTCTTGAACCCGTTTGGGCGGGCTTTGCCGGCTTTGCAGCTATCGCCCGGCACCTGGAAAACGATGCATTCTCAAATCCTTGAACAGAGGCACGGATTCACTTCCGGAGAACGCTGAAGCGACCTCTGAAGGATCAAAATCAAATTCTTGAGAAAACGGTCGCAAGCGATTGAGAAGAATCAAGGAGGCCCGGAAGATTAAACGGCGCGTGGGTGCCTGGTCTCCCGAGGGCGGCCGTCGGCGAAAGGCTCGCCGGTGACGTCGTGCGGCCTTTCGCAACCAGAGGAATCGCTGCAATCTACGGTCGTTTTCCGGCGTGCCGATACCGCCGCTGGAGGGCGTGCCGCATCCGACATTCATTTGCCATTCAGCCTGTATCAGTTAATGATTTTCGCCATGATGCTTCCCAAGTCGAAAGTGCGTTCATGTCTTCACCAGTGATCATAGCCGCGCTTGCCGCAGGCCTCGTCTCGCCGCCTGCCATCAACGTGCCTGCGGCTGTTGTCCGCGCGGCTGGCGATTGCAGCGCTGCCGCCGCGCAAGTGGTTGCCGAGACGGGTGGAGAACTGCTCTCCGCCCAACCGACATCCGACGGTCAGTGCGTGATCACGGTGCTTATCCCGGGCAATGGTGGACGGCCGAAGAAGGTAACGGTAAAGGTGCCGATGTAGGCTGCTTGGGGGTGACCTACGAGCAAGGGAAATGAACGCAGATGCGTATTCTTATAGTCGAGGACGACGCCAACCTGAACAGGCAACTGGCCGACGCGTTGAAAGAAGTCGGGTACGTCGTCGATCAGGCCTTCGACGGTGAGGAGGGCCACTATCTTGGTGACGCGGAACCCTATGACGCTGTGATCCTCGACATCGGCCTGCCGGAGATGGACGGCATCACCGTTCTCGAAAAGTGGCGCGGCGACGGCAAGACCATGCCGGTCCTGATTTTGACCGCACGCGACCGCTGGAGCGACAAGGTGGCCGGTATTGACGCAGGCGCCGATGACTATGTGGCCAAGCCCTTCCATGTCGAAGAGGTTCTTGCCCGCATCCGCGCATTGATCCGCCGGGCCGCCGGGCATGCGAGTTCGGAGATTATCTGCGGTCCGGTGCGGCTCGATACCAAGGGTTCGAAAGCGACCGTTCGCGGCGTACCGCTGAAGCTCACGTCGCATGAGTTTCGGCTGCTCTCCTACCTGATGCACCATATGGGCCAGGTGGTTTCGCGCACGGAACTTGTCGAACACATGTATGATCAGGATTTCGACCGCGACTCCAACACGATCGAAGTGTTTGTCGGTCGGTTGCGCAAGAAGATCGGCAACGACCTGATCGAAACGGTTCGCGGCCTCGGATATCGCATGCAAGCGCCCGGCAATGGCAATTAGATCGCTTACGGCCCGCGTACTAGCGGTTTCGACCGTTTGGGCCGTCGTCGCCCTCGTAGTGATCGGAGTGGTTATCTCCGCGCTGTACAGACAAGGGTCTGAGCGCGGCTTCCAGGATCTGCTGCGCGCGCAACTCTACAATGTCATCAACTCGATTTCCGTCAACGAGAAGGCCGTTCTGTCCGGAAGCCCGCAACTCGGCGACCTTCGATTCTCCCAGCCGCAAACCGGATGGTACTGGATCGTCGAACCGATCGGTGAATTTGACACGCCGCCACTGCTGTCGACGTCTCTCGGCTCCGCAAAACTGCCGATTGCCAGTGTCGACGAGGTTCCTTTCGATATTCGCTACGAGCGCTTTTACACGACCATGGATCCGTTCGGGAACGAGGTCGAGGTGGCCGAAACCGAGGTCGTGCTCGACATCCAGGGGCATGCCGCCCGCTTCCGCGTCGCGGGCAATCGCGACGTGCTGGAGGCGGATATCGATCGCTTCACCCGCAATCTCACTATCGCGCTGTCGATCTTCGGCCTCGGCGGTCTCGGCGTCAACGCGCTGACCATCCTGTTCGGTCTCCGGCCTCTGGATCAGGTGCGCCGCTCGCTTGAAAAGATCCGCGCGGGCGAGAGCGAGCGCCTGGACGGCGCTTTCCCACGAGAGATCCAGCCGCTTGCCAACGAGGTGAACGCCCTCATCGACAGCAATCGCCGTATCATCGATAGGGCGCGCATGCAGGTCGGCAACCTTGCCCATTCCCTGAAGACGCCGATCGCAGTTCTCCTCAACGAAGCGCGTGTGCTGGAAACACCGCATGGGGAGTTGGTGAAGACGCAGGCCGACGCGATGCAGACCCAGGTGCAAATCTATCTCAGCCGCGCGCGCATCGCCGCGCAGCGCGGCTCGATCCTCGCCAGAACCGAGGCTCAACCCGCGCTCGAACGGCTTGTCCGGGTGATGCGGCGCCTCAATCCGGAAAAGCAGTTCAGCATGTCGATCAATCCGCCGGGTCTGATATTGGCAATGGAGCAGCAGGATGTCGAGGAAACGGTCGGCAATTTGCTCGAAAACGCCGCGCGGCATGCACGCGACCATGTTGGGCTAACTGTCCGGCCGGCCCCAGAAGACGTGCACGGCAAGGATCAGGGTCGTCACTGGATCGTACTCGACGTCGATGACGACGGTCCGGGGCTCGATCCCGACCAGATCGCCCTGGCAATGAAGCGTGGCAAGAGGCTCGATGAGAGCAAGCCCGGCACCGGGCTTGGACTTTCGATCGTGAGCGAAATTGTCGGAGAATATCAAGGCACGATCGAACTTTCCCGGCGCGACGAAGGAGGATTGCGGGCCCAGCTCGTTTTGCCTGCTGCGGTTTAGCAGCCACACCGCGGCTGAAAATGCCGATGGCCGAGAGGGCATGGTTGCCTGATGCGCCGGGGAGTGCAAGAAAGAAAATCGACAGGTGCCACGTGTCCGCCGCCGGATGTCCGGAAAGGCGGATAAGGTGTTCGCGGCGCAGTTGAGTTGTCGGGGGATCATGAGGAACCACGCAGTAATGACACGGGCCTTTGTCGCCACCGGTAGGATCGCTGTCATCGCGTCCGCCGTCGCACTGGCTGGTTGCGGCACGGCATCGAACGGCCAGCGTGGAGCCGCCTCGGGTCTTTCTGCGACCGCAACGCGAGGAGCGTCGTCGACGGCCTACATTGCCGCGCTGCAGGGTGGTGTCATCGGGCGCGTCGATGGGATTGATCTCGGCAAGTCCGATCGGCAGAGGGCGCTCGAGGCCGAGTACCGGGCGCTGGAGGCCGCACCGGGCGGGCAGCCCGTAGTCTGGGAGGGACGCGGCGTCAGCGGTTCCGTTGTGGCCGCAGCGCCCTATCAGGTCGGTTCACAGAATTGCCGGCAATACAGCCATACGGTGACCGTCAAGGGACAGCAAACGACCGCACGCGGAGCGGCGTGCCGCAATCCCGATGGAAGCTGGACGCCGCTGACATGAGCTCGCAGCGTCGCTTCGGTGACGCGCCTTCGGCCCGACAAACCAACGAAACGCGCGGGCGACCTTGCGGCGAAACGCCTCAAATCTCCGTCATTGCCTGTTTTCGAGTTGGAATGGCACGGGGCTCATAGTATTTCCCCTCCATGTTGTTTTGGATCCTCGTCGCTATCTTGACGGCGGCAGCCGCTGTCGTACTCATTCTCCCGCTGATGCGGGCAGCGGCACCGCTTTCGTCCCCCCACAGCCATGACATTGAGGTTTACCGCGACCAGCTCGAGGAAGTGGCGCGGGATCAGACGTCCGGCCTGATCAGTGGCGAGGACGCGGAACTCGCCAGGGCCGAGATCGCGCGCCGGCTGCTTGCGGCAAGCGCCGCGGACACGGGTATACAGTCGAGCGGTCCGAAATCTCTGCGCTCGAACCGCATCGCGCAGCTCTTCGTTCTTGTCAGTCTTCCTGCCGTGGGGCTTTGCCTCTATCTCGCCACCGGCAGTCCCGGCGTGCCGGCGCAACCGCTTGCGGCGAGACTCGCCAATGCAGGCGAGGACATCAACATTTTGATTGCGCGGGCCGAGAACCATCTTGCGGCCAATCCAGGCGATGGCCGGGGCTGGGATCTCCTAGCGCCGATCTACATGCGTAGCGGTCGGGTAGAGGACGCTGTTGCCGCCTACGATCAGGCGATCCGCCTGCTCGAGCCGACGCCCGCGAGACTCGGCGGCTATGCGGAGGCGCTGATCGTGCAGTCCGGCGGCCTGGTGACGGCCGATGCGCAGCAAGCCTTGAAGAAGTCGCTTGCCCTCGACCCTAATGACCCTCGCTCGGAATTCTATCTCGCTCTCGGCCTGAAGCAGGAGGGTAAGCAACAGGATGCGCTGGCCGCGTTCCGCAAGCTTGCCGGCAATTCTCCCGCCGACGCTCCATGGCTGCCATTGGTGAACCAGCACATCGCGGAGCTGTCCGCCGGCCAGGCGCCTGCCGGCAATACGATGCCCGCAAATCCGACTTCCGAGGACATGGCGGCTGCCGCCCAAATGGACGCTGGCGATCGCCAGGCCATGATCCGCGGAATGGTCGACAGCCTGTCAGCCAAACTGAAGGAAAATCCCGCGAACTTCGAAGGATGGATGCGCCTGATCCGTTCCCACGTTGTGCTTGATCAAAGAGATAAGGCGCGCGAGGCTCTGCAGCAGGGGCTGAAGGCGTTCCCAGCTACCGGGGATCAAGGGAAGCAGTTGCTGGCTCTCGGCCGCGAACTCGGGATCGACGCGGACGGAGAAGAAGAATGACACGCAAGCAGAAACGGTTGGCAATCATCGGCGGTGGCATTGGCTTCTTGACGGCCGCCGTCCTTCTGGTGATGTTCGCCTTCAGTCAGGCGGTCGCTTACTTCTATGTTCCGGGCGATCTCGCAAAGGCCGGCCTTGCGCCAGGAACGCGCATTCGCCTGGGCGGCCTCGTCGAAACCGGTTCGCTCAAGCGTGGCGAGGGCAAGACAGTGACCTTCAACGTTACCGACACGTTGGGAACGATACCGGTGACATATACCGGCATCCTGCCCGACCTCTTCCGCGAGGGACAGGGCGTGGTGGCCGAAGGCGCTTTCGTTGCGGGCAGCTCAGTGTTTGTCGCGGATACGGTGCTCGCCAAGCACGATGAAACCTATATGCCGAAAGACGTTGCAGACCGCCTGAAGGCCCAAGGTGTTGCGCTCGGCGGCAAGGAAAACATTCAATGATCATCGAGCTCGGACATTATGCCCTGGTACTGGCGCTGGCGACGGCGCTCGTCCAGGCGATCGTGCCGATCGCCGGAGCGCGGCGCGGTGATCGCGCGCTGATGGAACTCGCATCGAGCGCTGCACTTGTCTGCGCCTTGCTCGTTGCCTTCTCCTTTGCGGTGCTGACCTTCGCCTACGTGACCTCGGACTTCTCCGTACGGAACGTCTGGGAGAACTCGCATTCGCTCAAGCCCTTGATCTATAAGATCTCCGGTGTGTGGGGAAACCACGAGGGATCGATGCTGTTGTGGCTGTTGATCCTCGTCTTCTTCTCCGCGCTCGTGGCACTTTTCGGCCGCAACCTTCCGGAAACGCTGAAGGCAACGGTGCTCGCAGTACAGGCCTGGATCGCGGCAGCCTTTGCGCTCTTCATCCTGCTGACGTCCAACCCCTTTGCCCGCCTCATTCCGGCACCGGGAGAGGGCAAGGACCTCAACCCCGTGCTTCAGGATGTCGGACTCGCCATCCATCCGCCGCTGCTCTACCTCGGCTATGTCGGCTTTTCCGTATGCTTTTCCTTTGCCATCGCGGCACTGATCGAAGGCCGCATCGATGCGGCGTGGGCGCGTTGGGTGCGTCCATGGACGCTTGCCGCCTGGACCTTCCTGACGGCGGGCATCGCTATGGGCTCCTACTGGGCCTACTACGAGCTCGGTTGGGGTGGCTGGTGGTTCTGGGATCCGGTCGAAAACGCCTCGTTCATGCCCTGGCTTGCCGGCACGGCGCTGCTGCACTCGGCACTGGTGATGGAAAAACGCGAGGCGCTGAAGATCTGGACCGTGCTGCTGGCGATCATGACCTTCTCGCTGTCGCTGCTCGGTACCTTTCTCGTCCGTTCGGGCGTGCTCACGTCAGTCCATGCTTTTGCGACCGATCCGACGCGCGGGATCTTCATTCTCGCCATTCTCGTCGTCTTCATTGGCGGCGCGTTTTCACTCTTCGCGCTCCGGGCCTCCCGTCTTAAGTCCGGCGGACTTTTTGCGCCGATCTCGCGCGAAGGCGCGCTCGTTCTCAACAACCTCATTCTCACGACGGCGACAGCGACCGTGCTCACCGGCACGCTCTATCCCCTGGTCCTCGAAGCTCTGACGGGGGAAAAGATCTCCGTCGGTGCGCCGTTCTTCAACATGACCTTCGGCCTGTTGATGCTGCCGCTGCTCTGCGCAGTTCCCTTCGGTCCGCTGCTTGCCTGGAAGCGCGGCGACTTCACAGGCGTCGCCCAGCGTTTGTTCGTTGCGGCCGCGGTCGGCCTTGTTGTCGCTGCGGTCTATTACTACGTAATGAATGGCGGCCCCGTACTCGCTCTCCTCGGCATTGCGCTCGGTGTCTTTCTGATCGTGGGCGCGCTGACCGATCTGGTTCTGCGTTCCGGTATCGGCAAAGTGGCCGGCAGCATTGCCTGGAAGCGGCTTTCGGGACTGCCGCGCTCTGCCTTCGGGACGGCACTCGCCCATGCGGGACTCGGCGTCACGTTGATCGGCATCGTCGCCGTCACCGCCTTCGAGACCGAGACGGTCGTCGAGATGAAGCCGGGTATGACGGTGGACGCCGGCGGCTATACCCTGCGCTTCGACGGCATGCGCCAGGGGCGCGGACCGAACTACACCGAGGAAACCGGGCATTTCACCGTCAGCCGTGGCGGCGTAGCTGTTACCGAAATCTGGTCGTCGAAGCGGCTCTATACCGCGCGCCGGATGCCGACGACGGAGGCAGGGATTCGAACCTTCGGCCTCAGCCAGCTCTATGTTTCCCTCGGCGATCCGATGACAGACGGCGGGATCGTCGTGCGCGTCTGGTGGAAGCCGCTGATCCTTTGCATCTGGGGTGGGGCGCTGATCATGATGGCGGGCGGCATTGTCTCCCTCAGTGACCGCCGCTTGCGGGTTGGCGCGCCGACGCGCGCCAAGAGGCCCGCGCGGCTCGCCTTGGGGGCAGCCGAATGATCCGCTTGCTGCTTGCGCTTGTCCTTTGCCTCACTACCGTGGTGTCCGCCTTGGCGGTCAATCCCGACGAGGTGCTTGCTGATCCGGCACTCGAAGTGCGTGCGCGGGCGATCTCGGCCAAGCTTCGCTGCATGGTCTGCCAGAACCAATCGATCGACGACTCCAATGCCGAACTCGCCAAGGATTTGCGGGTGCTGGTGCGCGAGCGACTGACGAATGGCGACACGGACGAGGCGGTCATTGCCTATGTCGTCTCCCGCTACGGTGAATTCGTGCTGCTGAAGCCGCGTTTCGAGGCGAAGACTGTGATTCTCTGGGGCATGCCTGTCATCCTGCTTATTTGCGGTGGAGTTGCCCTCGTTTTGGCTGCACGCCGACGCAGCGCGGGTACGCCCGGCGCGCCGCTTTCCGACAAGGAAAAGGAAGAGCTGGACAAGCTCTTGAGATCCTAGAGCATCTTTCCCCAGATGCCCGGGAGCCTGAAGATCGCGTCTTTGATATCGAACGATAGTTCAGGACGTTCAGACGGATTTCGCACATTCGAAGCGAGGTATCGCGCCATTCCGCATGGCGCTGAATAGGCTTTTCCCGCTTCGGTGCGAACATTACCAAATATTCATCTGCTGGACAGAACTCAGTAAGGTCCCATCCGTTACACCTTTCGTCATCGGCTGTTCCTCCAGTCACAGCCAGGCGAGCAGTCCCCGGACGCCAAGCACCGGCTCGGGATGCTCGTGGTCAAGGTTTTGAAGCCGCATGCCGATTGGCGACGGCTTCAAGGAAGAGAGAAGGCAAAGCGAATGTCCAAGATCACACGTCCATCCCTGAAGACGGTTCTGAGAACCTCCACCGTCGCCGGTCTCGCGGCGGTCATGCTGACCAGCGGCCTGCCGGCGCAGATTTCGCAGTCCTTCGCCGAAGCGGTGAAGGCAGAGGCTCCCTCGGTCCCGAGCTTCGCGAATGTCGTCGACGCGGTTTCGCCGGCCGTCGTTTCCGTTCGCGTGCAGTCGCGCGTAAACACTTCCAACGATGAGACCAGCAACTTCAGCTTCGACTTCGGCGGCCGCGGCCTCGAAGATCTGCCCGATGATCATCCGCTGAAGCGCTTCTTCCGCGAATTCGGCGGCCCGCGTGGCGATGACCGCGCCGAGCGTCGGCCTGATCGCCGTGGTCCGCGCGACGAGGGTCGCCTTCGCCCGCGCGGCCAGGGCTCCGGCTTCTTCATCACGGAAGACGGTTACCTCGTGACCAACAACCATGTCGTTGCCGATGGCTCCGCCTTCACGGTCATCCTGAACGACGGAACCGAGCTCGATGCCAAGCTGGTCGGTAAGGACAGCCGCACCGATCTCGCGGTGCTCAAGGTCGACGACAAGCGGAAGTTCACCTATGTGAGCTTCGCGGACGACAGCAAGGTACGTGTCGGCGATTGGGTCGTCGCGGTCGGCAACCCGTTTGGCCTCGGTGGAACCGTGACCGCCGGTATCGTCTCGGCTCGCGGCCGCGACATCGGCTCCGGCCCCTATGACGATTACCTGCAGGTCGACGCTGCCGTGAACCGCGGCAACTCCGGTGGTCCGACGTTCAACCTTTCGGGTGAGGTTGTCGGCATCAACACCGCCATCCTGGCCCCGTCGGGCGGCAATGTCGGCATCGCCTTCGCGATCCCCGCATCTGTTGCGAAAGATGTCGTCGACGATCTCATGAGAGACGGCACCGTCTCGCGCGGTTGGCTGGGCGTACAGATCCAGCCGGTAAACAAGGATATCGCTGATTCGCTGGGCCTCTCTGAGGCAAGTGGCGCCCTGGTTGTAGAACCGCAGGCCGGTTCCCCGGGAGAAAAGGCCGGGATCAAGAACGGCGATGTGGTGACGGCATTGAACGGCGAGCCGATCAAGGATCCGCGCGATTTGGCCCGCAAGGTTGCGGCGCTGCGTCCGGGCTCTTCTGCCGAGGTGACTTTGTGGCGCAACGGCAAGTCGGAAAGCGTCAAGCTCGAAATTGGCAACCTGCCGAGCGACACCAGCGACGCCGCGCAGCCGAAGGACGAGCAGTCCGAGCAGCAGGGACCGACAGCCAGCGATGAAGCGCTTGCCGCTCTCGGTGTGACGGTGGCTCCTTCCGAGGACGGCACTGGCGTGACGATCGCTTCCGTCGATCCGGACTCGGACGCCGGCGACCGTGGGCTCAAGGAAGGCGAGAAGATCGTCTCAGTCAACAATCAGGAAGTGAAGTCGGCGGACGACATCCTCAAAGTGATCAACAACGCCAAGAAGGATGGGCGGACCAAGGCGCTCTTCCAGATCGAAACTGAAGACGGTAGCCGCTTTGTCGCGCTTCCGATCGACCAAGGCTGATAACGCGGCCACCGAAGGATTGGAGCGGGTCGCCCGCTCCGATCCATTCTGACCGATCGCGGTGATGGGTCGCCACAATCCGCAAATCACCATGATCCAACTGTGCCGCGACATCCGGGTGATTTCGCGGCGCTTTTCATTCGGGCCAAAAGCAATGGTTGCTACCGCGCTGCTGCGTGTTTCCCTGGATCGAAGTCATGCAGCAACTCTAAGAGCTTACAGCGATGTTTGCGCGTCTGGTTAGGCGCGCGGCGCTGGAGGCGTCGGAGCCGAAACCGGTTGAGACAGATAGGGATCCGGGACTATGGTCACGCGCATGAAGATTCTGATTGTTGAAGACGATCTCGAGGCAGCCGCGTATCTGGCGAAGGCGTTTCGTGAGGCTGGCATTGTCTCCGACCACGCCAGGGATGGCGAAAGCGGGCTGTTCATGGCGAGCGAGAATGCCTATGACGTGCTGGTCGTCGATCGTATGCTACCGCGCCGCGACGGCCTATCGCTGATCACCGAACTGAGGCGGCGGGATATCCACACGCCCGTCCTCATTCTCTCGGCGCTCGGCCAGGTGGACGACCGCGTTACGGGGCTGCGCGCCGGCGGCGACGACTATCTTCCGAAGCCGTACGCGTTCAACGAGCTTCTCGCACGGGTGGAGGTACTCGGCCGCCGCAAGGGCGCGCCTGAACAGGATATGGTTTACCGCGTCGGCGATCTCGAACTCGACCGACTTGCCCACTCGGTTCGACGTCAGGGCAAGGAGATCCCGTTGCAGCCACGCGAATTCCGGCTGCTCGAATACCTCATGAAGAATGCGGGCCAGGTCGTGACGAGGACGATGCTGCTCGAAAACGTGTGGGATTATCATTTCGACCCGCAAACCAATGTCATTGACGTGCACGTCTCGCGTCTGCGCTCGAAGATCGAAAAGGATTTCGATGTGCCCCTCTTGAGGACGGTCCGTGGCGCCGGCTACATGATCAAGGACGACCGGACTGAGACATGAGTAAACTCAGGGTTCTGTTCAGAACGACGGCAGTCCGGCTCTCCGCACTCTATCTTGTTCTCTTTTCCCTCTGTGCGGTCTTCCTGGTCTTCTACGTGACAGGCATGTCCGAACGCCTGCTGGAGCAGCAGACGCGCGACGCCATCGCCGCCGAAGTGAGCCAGATCGAAGCCGTCTACGAGCGCGCCGGCATGAATGGTCTGCTTCGCTCGCTCGAACGGCGGGCACGCCAGCCGGGCGCTAATCTTTATGTGATCGCCGGTCCGAGCGGAGAGATCCTCGCGGGCAACGTGGCTGGCCTGCAGCCGGGCCTGCTTGACGACGAAGGCTGGAAGTCTGAGCCGTTCCGGTACCGGCGTTTCACCGACGAAAGCCGCGGCCAGAGTCACGTGGCGCTTGCCCAGGTTCTGCTCCTCGACAATGGGCTCAGGATCCTCGTTGGTCACGACCTCCAGGAGCCGGAAAAGTTCCGCTCGCTCGTGCGTCAGGCATTGGTCATCGCCCTGGGGGTGATGGGGCTTGGTGCGCTCGTCATTTGGTTCGGTATCGGCCGCAACGCCCTGAAGCGCATCGACCGGATGTCCGAGGCCAGCACTAAGATCATGGCGGGCGATCTCTCGCAGCGCCTGCCAACGAGCGGTTCGGGCGACGAATTCGACCGGCTTTCAGAATCGCTCAACGCGATGCTCGGGCGGATCGAGAAGCTCAACGAAGGGCTGAGACAGGTTTCCGATAACATTGCCCACGACCTCAAGACGCCGCTGACGCGCCTGCGCAACAGGGCCGAAGCGGCACTCTCCAGCAAGGAGGGCGGAGGCCAGCGTGGTGCCCTGGACGAAATCATCGCCGAGTCGGACCAGTTGATCCGTACGTTCAATGCGCTTCTGATGATCTCCCGGGTCGAGGCGGGTTCAGCCGTCGCCGAAATGAGCGACGTCGACCTCTCCCAGATCGTCGCCGATTGCGTCGAGCTTTACGAGCCGGCCGCCGAAGACAAGGCCTTGAAGCTGGAAGCGGATATACTGCCGGGCGTCGTGATCTCGGGGAACCGCGAACTGATCGGGCAGGCCCTCGGAAACCTGATGGACAATGCGATCAAATATGCCGAGGGCGCTGAAAATCCACTGATCCGGGTGGCGATAAGGAAGAGTGGAAACGAGGCGGTGCTGACGGTCGCAGATCACGGTCCCGGCATCCCGGCAGACATGTACCGCGAGGTATTGAAGCGCTTTGTTCGTCTGGATGAAAGCCGGTCGAAGCCGGGGACAGGTCTTGGCCTCTCGCTCGTCGAGGCCGTGGTGGAGATGCATCGAGGCTCGCTGACGCTCGCGGCGACCGAGCCAAACAGTGAGGATGGCAAAGGATTGACCGTGCGCATGGTTTTCCCCCCTCGCACGACCTGATAGACCGGTCATCACATTGGAAGGAGGTGTCGATGCTGGAAACGGATAAGCGGCGTCTGTCCGATATCGAAGCGGTTCCTATCCGTCCAACGAGCCAGGCGGACGCAAAGGCTGCCTTATCCGTTTTGAAGGATGTGGCCAAGGGGCACGATCGCATCGCGGATTTGCTGGCGTCGAATACGCCCCTCAAGGACTTTGTCGTCTCGGCGCTCGCGCTCTCGCCGTTCTTAAGGGATACGACTGGCAGCCATCCGACAATCCTCGAAGATCTGCTCGCCACACCTTTGTCCGAGTTCCTGAAGCGCCGGATCGAGGCAGCCCGGTCAGCTTCGCGAGAGCCGACCACCGCCGCACTGCCGGACACGGAAATCATGCCCAGACTACGCAAGGCAAAGCGCGAAGTGGCCTTCGCCGTCGCACTGGCGGATCTGTCGCGGCTTTTCGACTGTCGGGAAACGACGCGCTGGCTCAGCGATTTCGCGGCTGCCGCCGTCGCGGCCGCGATCGATCACCTGCTCCTTGGCGCACATGAAAGCGGCAAGTTCAGGCTGAAGGATCCGGCGGAGCCGAGCATCGGCTCCGGGGTTGTCGTGCTCGGGATGGGCAAGCTCGGTGCGTGCGAACTCAACTATTCCTCGGATATCGACCTCGTCATCTTCTATGACCCGCAGTCCGGCATCATTGTCGACCCGGATGACGCTTCGGAAATCTTCGCGCGTTTGCTCAGACGCTTGATCCGTATCCTGCAGGAACGGACCGGTGACGGCTACGTCTTCCGCACGGACCTGCGCCTGCGCCCTGATCCGGGTTCGACGCCGCTGGCGATACCGATCGAGGCGGCGATGCTCTATTACGAGAGCAGGGGACAGAACTGGGAACGTGCAGCCTTCATCAAGGCACGGCCGGTTGCCGGCGACCTCGAGGCCGGCGAGCGCTTTTTGAAGGAGCTGACTCCCTTCGTTTTCCGCAAATACCTCGACTATGCGGCCATTGCCGACATTCATTCGATCAAGCGACAGATCCACGCGCACAAGGGACATGGCGAAATCGCCGTAAAAGGTCACAACATCAAGCTCGGTCGCGGCGGCATCCGCGAGATCGAGTTTTTCGTCCAGACGCAGCAACTGATCGCCGGCGGCCGCATGCCCGAGCTTCGGTTGCGAGCAACGGAGCCGATGCTGCACGCACTGGTGAACGCAGGATGGATCGATCGGTCGACCGCCGACGAGCTCATCGAGGCCTACTGGTTCCTGCGCAATGTCGAGCACAGGATCCAGATGGTACGCGATGAGCAGACGCATGTCCTGCCGGAGACGGAGACAGAGCTCAAGCGGATTGCCTACATGCTCGGTTTCGAGGATACCGCCTCCTTCTCGGCAGAGCTGTCGCGCGTGTTGCGGACGGTTGAGCGGCGTTATGCGCAGCTTTTCGAGCAGGAGGCAAAGCTCTCGACCGAAACCGGAAATCTGGTCTTTACCGGACAGCAGGACGATCCGGACACGCTCGAGACCCTGAAGAAGCTTGGCTTCCAACGCCCGTCCGACATAGCGCGGACGATCCGCACGTGGCATTACGGGCGCTATCGGGCAACGCAGTCGGTGGAGGCACGCGAGCGACTGACCGAGCTGACGCCGGAGCTCCTGCGCGTATTCGGCGAAAGCCGGCGCGCTGATGAAGCACTGCTGCGTTTCGACCATTTCATTTCCGGCCTGCCGGCCGGCATTCAGCTTTTCTCGCTGCTCGGCAACAACCCGAGGCTTCTATCGCTGATCGTCAACATCATGTCGTCGGCCCCCCGGCTGGCGGACATTATTGCCGCAAGACCGCATGTCTTCGACGGCATGCTGGATCCAGGCCTCCTCGCGGAACTGCCGACACGGGAATACCTGGCGCCGAGAATCGCGAATTTCGTTGCCGGCGCCCGTCATTACGAGGATGTGCTGGACCGCCTGCGGATCATCGCCGCCGAACAGCGTTTTCTGATCGGCATAAGACTATTGACCGGTGCCATTTCCGGTATCCAGGCAGGGCGTGCCTTCACCGATCTTGCCGATCTCATCATCGCCGCGGCGCTCGATGCGGTGATGGAGGAAGTCCGTGGGGCGCATGGACGTTTTCCCGGCGGTAGGGTCGCCGTTGTCGGCATGGGCAAGCTTGGCAGCCACGAGTTGACGGCCGGCTCAGATGTCGATCTCATCCTGCTCTACGACTATGATGGTGATGCGGGACAGTCCGACGGCGCCAAGCCGCTCGATCACGTGCGCTACTTTACCCGGCTGACGCAGCGGCTGATCGCGGCGCTATCCGCGCCGACCGCCGAGGGCATCCTTTACGATGTCGACATGCGGTTGCGGCCGTCGGGAAACAAGGGGCCTGTGGCGACCAGTATTAAGGCCTTTGCCAAATACCAGCGCACGGAAGCCTGGACTTGGGAACACCTGGCACTGACGCGCGCACGCTGCATCTGCGGCGATGAAAGCCTGATCAGCGAGGCGGAGGCGATTTTCGGCGAGGTCCTTTCCCAGAAGCGTGACATCGGAAAGGTCCGCAAGGACGTCGAGGAGATGCGCGATCTGATCGACAAGGAGAAGCCGCCGAATGACATTTGGGATTTTAAACTCATCCCTGGCGGTCTGGTCGATATCGAGTTCATCGCACAATACCTTGCCCTGGTTGCGCCAGCAAAAGGGGTGACGCCGCCGCCAGCGGGTACGCACACGCTTGAGGCGTTGAAGAGCCTTGGCGCAGCCATGATGGATGCGAACGATCTGGACGTAGCCGTCGACGCGCTGACGCTTTTTACCGAAGTCTCGCAGATCGTGCGCCTCTGCATCGACGGGGACTTCGACCCGAAGGATGCCCCCGCAGGCCTGGTCGATCTAGTATGCGGGGCAGGGGACTATCCGGACCTGAAGCACCTCGAGGCGGATATCAGAAGCCTCTCCAAGGCGGTCCGCGGGATTTTTCAATCCGTTGTCGCTCAGTGATTGCCCGGGCGCGATTTGAAGCAACGCAATTCCGGGCGAAGAACCGTTACGGATTCTTGCTGGGATTGCTTCAGTCGCCAACCCGGTCGGGGATGCGCACGGATATGATCGTGCCGACGTTTTCGGTGGAGTGGATCTTCATGGTTCCGCCGTGGAGGCGCGTCAGCGAGCGGGAAATCGCAAGCCCGAGCCCGGAACCTCCCTTGCTTTTGGCATACTGGCTCTGTACCTGCTCGAAGGGTTGACCGATCTTCTGCAATGCTTCCTTCGGAATGCCGATACCGGAATCGGCGATCGTCAGCATCACCGCTCCGGTGACCTTGCGAGCCCTCAGCGAGATCCGGCCGCCTTCATTGGTGAATTTGACGGCGTTCGAAAGCAGGTTCAGCAGCACCTGCTTCATCGCGCGGCGGTCTGCAACCATGGTGAGGCCCGAGGAAATCTGCTGAACGACGCGGATGTTCTTCTGCTCGGCTGGAATGGTGGTGAAGCGCAGCGTCTCTTCGATCAGTGGCGCCAGATCGATCTTCTCGCGCGTAATGCGCATGTGGCCCGCCTCGATCTTCGACATATCGAGGATGTCGTTGATGACATTGAGCAGGTGTTTGCCGCTTTCGTAGATGTCGCGCGAATATTCGTGGTATTTCTCCGACCCGAGCGGACCGAACATCTGGTTCTGCAGGATCTCCGAAAACCCGAGAATGGCGTTCAGCGGTGTGCGCAGTTCGTGCGACATGTTCGCCAAAAACTCGGACTTGGCTCGGTTCGCGGCTTCTGCACGCTCCTTCTCCGCCTGATAATTGGCATTGGCGACGGAAAGCTCGGTTTTCTGCTGTTCCAGCGTGATACGTGATGCAGAAAGGTCGCCGATCGTTGCCATGAGCCGACGTTCGGATTCTCGCAGGCGCACCTGGTGGCGTTTGAGCAGCGTGATATCGGTGCCGACAGAAACCAGGCCGCCATCGCGGGTGCGGCGTTCGTTGATTTGAAGCCATCGCTCGTCAGCGAGTTGCACCTCACTTGTCTGCGAATGATTGCTGCGATCCGGATCGGCGAGCCGCCGCTCGACGACCGGTCGCGCGGCGGCGGCATGTACGGCTGTCCGCTCCGTGCCTGGTACGAGCACGTGGTCCGGCAACTGATAGGCTTCTTGATAGTGGGTGTTGCACATGACCAGGCGATCGTGTTTGTCCCAGAGCACGAAGGCTTCCGACGTGCATTCGATGGCGTCGGCCAGCCGCTGATCCGCTTCCGCATAGCGCTGGGCAAGGCGATGTTGCTCGGTGACATCCATGGCGATGCCGATCAGGTGTGTGCGGCCGGAGACGGTGCGAATGATCTGGGCACGTGCACGCAGCCACACGTAATGGCCGTCGGCATGGCGCATGCGAAACACTTGGTCGATCTGGCGCGCATTGTCCCTGGCGATCGCCCGGGCCACGCTATAAATGCCGCGGTCCTCCGGATGCATCAACCGCGCGGCATCGCCGAAGGACAGCACGCTGCTGTCGCCTGGCATGCCGAGCATTTCGTACATCGATCGCGACCAGAACAGGCGCCGGTTGGCGAGGTCGAAGTCCCACAGTCCACAGCGACCGCGCGAGAGCGCTGTTTCGACACGCAGGTTCGACTCGGCGAAAACCGCATCAGCGTCGCGGGCGCGCTTTGCCTGAATGTAATAGGCATAGAGCACGACGAGCAGGATAGCCGAGATGCCTGCAAACAGGGTGACATTGAGTGAAACTTCGTCGCGCCACGCCGTTTCGAGTTCGGCGATCGGGATTGCCGCCAGAACAACGCCGGCGGCTTCCGGGAGCTGAGTCAAGGCAACGACGTGATTGACGTCGCCGACTGACGTCTCCACTACGCTCGAGCCTTCACCGTAATATTGCAACGTGGCGAGGTCCGGAGCGATCGACGCCAGCGTGCGCCCGATGAAATGCACGCCTTCTGCCGTGCTTGCAAATATCCGGCCGTCCTTGCGAACCGTCAGCAGAAACATGCCGCCGTCGAGAGTGCCCGCAGGAAGATATTCGCCGAGCCGCTGTTCGGCCTCCCATCGCCGGCCGCCGGCGAAAAGTGTCGCGCCATCGGCTTGGAAGGCGGCTGCGGCTGCCGCCGCCGCGAGAGCGACCGCCCGTCGGGAACTGCCCTCCATCCGCGCGTGTTCGCCCATGATGCCTGACATGCGCGAAATGGCGACGATGATAAGGAAAGCGATGATGAGGACGGGAATGGATCGCTTGAGAATGGGCTCGGCGCTTGCGAGCCGCTGCGATGCGGGCTCGGCAAACAGCTTCGCCTGTTCGATGAACTCCCGTTCCAGGCTGGAAAGGCCCGGAAACTTGAGTCGCAACCGCCCGTCGGCTGCGCTTCCCCGTCGCGCGTCCGCCATCTTTCCCAATCTTGTCATCCTCGAAAGCGCCCGGCATTCCCAAGAATGTGCCGAAGACGCCTGATCCTCTAAAGCTGAGACATGAGCCGCCCTCAGCGTTTGGCTGGGGAGTGATTGCCTCAGTGATTCGACGCGCCGCTCGCCCGAATCTGACTCAATGAATCACAGGGCGATTCGCCTTGTCCAGAGGGAATGGTAAAGATTTCTTAACCAATTCTCATCGTTGGAAAATCACAGGCCGGATTACTGTCACGGCTTCGGCTTTTCCGGTGAGACGAGCTTTAATTCATGGGATCGTTCACGGCCGCATTACAGCGCCGCGCGTCCGGCCGGACGCGCAAAGGTCGCTGTACCGCTTTGAGTTGCTGCATCATTCGAGCCAACTCCGCCGTGAGCTGCAATGGCGTGGGGGTGTCAGGCTTCCAGCATGCGGTCGACGATATCGCTGACGTCGGCGGAGAGATTGGCTGCGCCGGCGATCTCCGTAAGCGCGTTGCGGGCATGATCGGCGCGACCTTTCTCCAGCGAACGCCAGGAGCGCATCGACGTTAAAATGCGCGCCGCGAGCTGCGGATTGCGCGGATCGATGTCGAGAATTTGCCGTGCAAGGAAACGATAGCCTTCGCCATCGGCCCGATTGAACCCCGTCGGGTTGGAGAAGGCGAAGGTTCCGACAAGCGAACGGACACGGTTTGGGTTGTTGCCGTTGAAGAGCGGATCGGACATCAGCGTCCTGACTCGATCGAGAGTCTCCGGGCCGGGAATCGTCGCCTGAATCGCAAACCATTTGTCGATCACGAGCGCGTTGTCCGCAAAACGTTTCTTGAATTGAGCGAACGCCTCGGCCGTCTCTTTCGCATCCGGGAAACGATGCGCAAGCAAGGTCAGCGCGAGGCTGAGATCGGTCATGTTGTTGGCAGTACGGAACGCCTCTGCCGCCCTTTCTGGCCCTTGGTCACCATAGACGAGCAGGGAAAGCGCGCTGTTGCGCAAGGCCCGCCGACCGGCACTGGTGGCGTCCGGACTGAATGGGCCCGACGATGCCATGTCGTCCGCAAGCTGAGCGAAGGTGTCCCTTCCGGCTGCGGCGACACCGGCCAAAATCTGCTGACGACCGGCGTGAATAGCATCCGGGTTGTTGTCGCTGCCGATTTCCCGAGCGATGTCAGATTCGCTCGGCAAGGCGAGGGCCTGCGAGCGGAACGCTGGCTCCAGCCGGTCATCTGCCGCGGCGGCAATTAGGCCGTTCACGAGAGCGCTGTCGCAGGTAACCGGTTGCCCGTTGCGCGCCTGCGTGGTTGCCGCAACCAGATTGTCGAGCGCGATGGCATTCAGAGCCTGCCAACGGGCAAAGAGGTCGACCTCATGGCGCGCAATCAATTCGCGGTCCTCGGCGCTTTGCTCGATATGGAGGTTGATCGGTGCCGAGAAGCCGCGGTTCAAGGATGGCACCGGGCGCGACGGAATGCCGGAGAACAAAACCGTTTGCTTGCGTTTAGTCAGATGGATGACATCTCCCGTGACGTCGGCGCCGGTAATCGTCGTGGCTTCCGCCTCGCTGCCATCCGCCAGCAGGAGCCCGAGCCGCAGCGGAATATGCATAGGCTCCTTGGTGCTCTGACCCGGGGTCGGAGGCACTGTCTGCTCAAGCGAAAGCGAAAAGCTCTGCTTGTCGGCATCGTATGATCCTGAAGCCGTGACGAGCGGCGTGCCCGCCTGATGATACCAGAGCGAAAATTGCTTGAGGTTGCGCCCGCTCGCGTCCTCGAAGCAGGCGACGAAATCTTCGATCGTCACCGCCTGACCGTCATGGCGGTCGAAATAGAGATCCATGCCTTTCTTGAAGAGGTCGCGCCCGAGAATGGTGGCGATCATCCGCGTCACCTCGGAGCCCTTCTCGTAGACGGTCGTCGTGTAGAAGTTGTTGATTTCACGATATTTCGTCGGGCGTACCGGATGGGCGAGGGGGCCGGCATCCTCCGGAAACTGCTCCGACTTCAGGTGACGTACCTCTGCGATACGCTTGACGGCCCGCGAACGCATGTCCGCTGAAAATTCGTGGTCGCGGAAGACGGTCAGGCCTTCCTTGAGGCAGAGCTGGAACCAGTCGCGGCAGGTGATGCGGTTGCCTGTCCAGTTGTGGAAATATTCGTGCGCGATGATCGCTTCGATATTGGCGTAGTCCGCGTCCGTCGCTGTTTCCGGGTCCGCGAGCACATACTTGTCGTTGAAGACGTTGAGCCCCTTGTTCTCCATGGCGCCCATGTTGAAGTCGGAGACCGCGACGATCATGAAGATGTCGAGGTCGTACTCGCGCCCGAAAACTTCCTCATCCCACTTCATCGAGCGCTTCAGTGCGTCCATTGCGTATGAGGCCCCAGCCTCCTTGCCATGCTCGACATAGATCTTGAGCGCGACCGTGCGCCCGGAGGCAGTCGTAAACGTGTCTTCCACGACGCCGAGGTCTCCGGCGACCAGCGCAAAAAGATAGCTCGGCTTCGGATGCGGATCGAACCAGGCGGCAAAATGGCGGCCATCGCCCATGTCGGCGCCGCCGAGAAAGTTGCCGTTCGAGAGCAGCAGCGGTGCGGTTGCCTTGTCGGCGATGATGTTGACCGTGTAGACGGCGAGCACGTCCGGTCGGTCGGGAAAGTAGGTGATGCGGCGGAATCCTTCCGCCTCGCACTGGGTGCAGTAGACGTTGTTGGTGCGGTAAAGCCCCATCAGCTTGGTGTTGGTCTCGGGCGAGAGCAAGGTGGTTATCGTGATCTCGAAAGGAGCGCTCTCCGGCAGCCCTCGGATCGTCAACGTATCGTCCGCGGCCTCAAAGAGCGTTGGCGATATTTCCACCTGATCGAGCAACAGGCCGGTCATGCGCAATTCGTCGCCGTCGAGGACCAGCGGCGCCGCCGGGCTTACCCCCTCGCGCCGGTGGAAAATGAGGCGCGCTTCGACCTTTGTTTCCTTCGGGTCGAGCTCGAAGGTCAGATCCACTCTCTCAAGAACGAAGTCGGTCGGCCGATAGTCTTCCAGATGAATGGTCTGGCCCGTGTTTGTCCGCATGGTCAGTCTCGCTTGCGCCTTCGCTATACATACGATTTGTAGAGGGCGCCTTTGATGGTGAAAAGCCCAAGGGGCGAAAAGCCAAGCTTTGCCACACGATTGTGATGCCGGTGACCGCACCCCGACGGACAAGACGTGGCTTCCGGTATTCTTCCCGTTCCCTTATCGATCAGTGGTTTACAGAAGCGTCACTAACAAGAACTAAATCGGAATGGACTTTTTCGCGCTTGCTAAAAAATCTCGGAGAGCCAAGGCCGCAATTGGCGTCGCATCAAGAAAAAATGCCATCCATCAAGAAATTTGATCCATATTCCGCCATGTCGCCGCTAGACTAGGCGCGACCTTCCTGCGGCTTTTCTGCCGCGTCTTCCTCGGCCGAAATTCTTTCTGCATTGGCCGGCGGCATTTGAAAAGTGCGTTTGATGGATGCGGACATCCAAAGCCCGATGAAGGGAATCCTGCTCAAGGTGCTTTCCGTCATCATCTTCGTTTGCATGTCCACCTGTATCAAGGCTGCGGGCGACGGCATCGCTACTGGCCAGATTACCTTCTACCGTTCCGCCTTTGCGATGGTGCCGATCCTGGGTTTTCTCGCGCTCCGCGGCCAGTTGCGTGATGCGTTCAGGACCAAGAACCTGACGGGACATATAGCGCGAGGCTTCGTAGGCATTCTCTCGATGAGTTGCGGCTTCTATGGGCTCGTCCACCTCCCGCTGCCGGAGGCGATCTCGATCGGCTACGCCATGCCGCTGCTCGCCGTCATCTTCGCAGCCGTCTTTCTCCGGGAGACCGTGCGGCTCTACCGGTGGTCGGCAGTCATCATTGGGCTCATGGGCGTGCTGATCATCACCTGGCCCCGGTTGACGCTGTTCCAGAATGGAGGGTTCGGCTCGTCCGAGGCGCTTGGTGCAGCTGCCGTGCTGGCTTCGGCGGCGCTTGGGGCGATGGCGATGGTGCTCGTGCGCAAGCTCGTGAAGTTCGAGCGAACGCACACAATCGTGCTCTATTTCTCCCTGTCGGCCTCGCTGTTTTCGCTTGCGACTCTGCCGTTCGGCTGGCCGGCAATGTCCTGGACATCCTTCCTGCTCTTGATGGTCGCCGGCTTCTGTGGAGGCGTCGCGCAGATCCTGCTGACGGAAAGCTACCGTCACGCCGACATGTCGACGATCGCGCCGTTCGAGTACACGTCGATCGTACTGGGTATTGCCGTCGGTTATTTTCTCTTCGGTGACATCCCGACGCGAACCATGTTGGCGGGCACCGCGATCGTTGTCTCTGCCGGCATCTTCATCATCTTTCGCGAGCATCAGTTGGGATTGGAGCGCAGGGGCGCCCGCAAGCATGTGACGCCGCAAGGTTGACGATTGCTCGCCAGCCTATTCCGGCTGCCTCTCCCAAATGGGAACGGTGTCGTCGCTGATGAGCATATCCGCCTGCTGAGCGATCGGGCTCGTCACGTCGGGACCTGGCGTCGGGAGGACCGTGGTCGCCTGGAAGTCGGTCTTGGCGACGAGTCCCTGGTGCTGCTCTCGCCTCAGGATGCGCCAGGCGGCATAGCCACCGTAAAGCGCGAAATAGACGGCAAGAACAACGAACAGCGCCGCGGGACCGAAGCGGTCCATGACCGGACCCACTATCAACGGTCCAACGATCGTTCCGATGCCATAGGTGATCATCAGGCCCGACGAGATTTCCACGTATTCGTTCGGGCGGGCGAGATCGTTGGCGTGCGAGACGTTGAGCGCATAGATCGGAAAGAGCACGCTGCCGATGCAGGCGGCGACGAGATACAGCGTCGCCGGGCTGCTGCCGATCGAAACGGACATGACGAGGCATGAGATGACGCCGACAATACCACAGCCGACCATGACGATGCGCCGGTCCATCCGGTCCGAAGCGCGGCCGATCGGTATCTGCGAGAGCGCGCTGCCCGTGAGCAGCGATGCAAGCAGCGTGGCGCCCTCGGCGGTTGAAAGCCCGATCCTCTGAGTGAAGACGCCGCCGAGATTGAGCCAGGCGCCGGAAAGCGCGCCGGCGAGAACGCCGCCTACGACGGCGACCGGCGACCGGCGGAAGAGACCCGGAATATCGAACTTTGCCTGTGTCGGCGGGGCGGGCATGGGCGATGAGGAAAGCGCCGTCGGCAACAGCGCCAGCGAAAACAGCACACCGCAGAGAATGAACAGTGACGTGTTGGTCGGATCGCCGAGCGGCACCAAGTATTGGCCACCGATCGTCCCGACCATCGTTGTGATGAGGTAGAGCGAAAAGAGCAGACCGCGGTTTGCGTTCGTTACGCGCTCGTTGAGCCAGCTCTCGATGACGAGATAGCTTCCTGAAATTGCAAAGCCGGAGATTGCCCGAAAGGCGATCCAGGCACGCCAGTCGACGACAAGCCCGCACATCAGGATGGCAATCGAGAGCAGGGTGATCAGCGCTGTAAAGACGCGGACATGCCCGACCCGCAGCACGAATTTTGGCGTGACGATGCAGGAGAGCGTGAAGCCGAGCGTGTAGCCGGTAGCGAAGATCGAGACCGTGAGCGTTGACCAGCTTTCGGCCACCGAGCGGACGGGAATGACGTAGCTTTGCAGCCCGAACGCCACCATCATCAGCAAGGTGGAGAGCATCAGGCTGAAAACGGAAGCGAGACTGGCCAGCATCGGCGCTCCTGGACATTGCCGGTGTCGTCTTCAGCCGTTGCGGAGAAACGCCCGGGGACGAGAAGGAGCGGTCGATCGGACGTTCGCCAGCTCACTCCGCGGATCGGAATGAGTGTGGCTTTATCGAAATCTTTTGACGCTGTCGATTGCGACAGTCGATGGCAAAAAGAAGCAGGACGGAAGAATTAGTTCGGCAGCAGCGGGCTGACGGCGACACGGTGGGCGCGCCGCGAGTCCTTGATTGTGCTCAAGCGACTGTATTCGCGCGAGGCTCGCACCGCTGTGCCGATGTCGGAGATCGTGTCGAGCAGAACCCGAATGTTGGCAAGCGGATTGGCCATGATCCTTTTCCTTCTGACCCGGAACGCACGTCGCGGAGCTGAGTGCTCCGCGCGATCGTTAGCGTTGGATGAATTCGGCGTAGATCTGTGCCGGCCGGCGCGTGGTGCGGGTAAACCCGATTGCCGTCATCTGCTCGTTGGCTGCCGTGCCGAAAGTGTTGAAAGGCGTCCGCAGCGCGGCGCCGGCATGGCGGAGCGTCTCAAAGCTGCTGTGAATCGGACGAAAGCGGGCAGTCATGGTTCATTTCCTTTTCCATTCCTCCCACGTGCCCATATTGCGATGCAGCATCGATTTTGCAATGCATTAAAACGCGGCGCTGGCATGCGCAATTCGCATGGCTTTTTTCACCATTTGTTCATGAATTAGCGCGGAACTTGTTAGCCGTTGATCTTCGCCTTGAAGACGAGCAGATCTTGCCAGGCAAAACGCTTGTTGACTGGCGCGGTCACGAGATCCTGGGGATGCAGGGTTGCCAGCGCCGGGACACGGTGGCCGCCTGCGGAGAGTTCGCGCCATTCCCCGCGCAATTGATAGATCGTATCGGCACCGCCGAAAAAAAAGCGAGCGGTGAAGTTTCCGAGAATCAGCAATTGTTTAGGCTCGGCGAGCGCGATCTGCCGCTCAATGAAGGGGCGGCAGATATCCGCCTCGCGGCCGGAAGGAACGCGATTTCCCGGCGGACGCCAGGGTACGACGTTGGTTAGCAGCACGTCCTGCCGGGCGAGGCCGATTCCGAAAAGCATGCGCTCGAGCATTTCACCCAGCCTTCCGGCGAATGGCTGACCATCACGATCGTCGTCCGCATAGGGCATCGGTCCGACGATCATGATCCCGGACGCGGGGTCGCCCTCGCAGAAGACGAGATTGCGGGCGCTGTTCTTCAGGTTGCAATGGTTGAAGGATTCCATTGCCGTTCTGAGTTCCTGCAACGAGCGCGCTGTTTCCGCGGCGAATCTGGCCTCTTTGATAGCCTGCTCGTCGGGAATCGCGACAGACGGCGGGGAGGCTGCCGGCGCTGCAGGACCGGCATTGCGGGACGGGGTGGGTGTCGCCGGCTCCGCTCTCGCGTCTTGCCTTTGGCCGGTGCCCGTCGGAGCGCTTTGCGGGGCGCTGCGCGCGTCCGCGCGCTTCGCCTTCATCGCCTCGAACTCCGCGAACCGGTCGACGGCCTCATCCTCCAGCAGCCATTCGACTCCCGCATCCGCATGGAAGGCGAGAAGGGCAGCAAGCTCTGCGGGGGAAAGGTGGTTGGCCGGGATCATGACGCGAATTTAGCAGATCGGCGGGTGGGGTCCAGCGGCATCAGGCGGCTTCAGCCGTCCAGGTCGCGATGTCCTGCCGCTCGCCGATCAATGCCAGCCCGTGTGCGATCGAGAGCAGTTCTCCGCCGCTTTCGATCTTTGTCCGGTCGAAACGGCTGTCGAATATGCGTTTTACCGCCGGTACGAAGGAGGTGCCGCCGGTGAGGAATACCTTGTCGATCATTGCCGGCACCGTCTCTGTTTTTTGAAGCACCTCATCGAGTGCCTGTTCGATGCGGGCAAGGTCAGGCGCGATCCAGGTCTCGAAGTCGGCGCGCCGAACCGCCGTGCGAGCCCGCTCCCCGA
Source organism: Ensifer sp. IC4062 (assembly GCF_020193575.1). GTDB lineage: Bacteria > Pseudomonadota > Alphaproteobacteria > Rhizobiales > Rhizobiaceae > Sinorhizobium. The sequence goes on along the minus strand of NZ_JADYVD010000019.1, from coordinate 18,828 downwards.
GCGGCGCAAAGAAGAACTCGGTTTCTTCCTCCTGCGACAGTCGCATCTTGGTGGCCGAGACCGCCTGGTATAGCGGGTAACCTTCGTCGTGTTCGATCAGATCCACGAAGGCTTCGAGCTTTTCCGGCTCAAGGCTCGCCCGGACGAGTTTTTTCAGCTCGGAAAAGTCCTTCAGCGTCTTGAAGATCGAAAGCTGGTTCCAGCGGCCGAAATTGGCGTAGTAGCTCGACGGCACTTCAAGCAGCTTGTCGAAGCTCTTGAACAGACTCCCCTTTCCGATGAGCGGTGAGACGATATTGTCGATGATGCGGAAATCAAAATGATCGCCGGCGATGCCGACGCCGGAATGCCCGACCGGCGTCGCCGTCAGCCGGCCACCCTTGCTCTCGAAGCGGATGATTGAATAGTCGGTCGTGCCGCCGCCAAAATCGGCGACGAGCACGGTCGCGTCCCTGTCGAGCGTGCGCGCAAAATAAAAGGCGGCCGCAACCGGTTCGTAGACGTAATGGACCTCGGGAAAGTCAAAGCGTGCCAAGGCGCGATTGTAACGCTCGAGTGCCAGTCTTTCGTCCGGGTTGGCGCCCGCAAACTGCACCGGACGCCCGACGATGATCCGTGTCAGCGCGCTGCTCCATTCACTACCGGCATAGTCCCTCAACCGCGCGAGGAATGCGTACATGAGGTCCTCGAAATCGTGCCGCTTGGCGAAGACCAATGTGCCCTGGAACAACGAACTCGCAGCGAATGTCTTGATCGACTGGAGGAAACGGCATTCGCCGGGATTGTCGATGAATTCCCGGATCGCCGCCTGTCCCGCTTCGATCTGTAACGGCCCGCGGTCTGCTCTCTTCAGGAACGAAAGTGCCGTCCGCGTCGTGTCTGATTTGCCGGTAGAGCTTTCGACGACAACGGAACGGGTCGAAGTGCCCTGCGACAATGCCAGCACAGAATTGGTTGTGCCGAAATCGAGGCCGAGGGCGGATGCCATGACGTTCTCCGTGTCTTGAGCAGGTCTAGGAAAAATGTTTGCTGTTTTCCGGCGTTGCGCTGAAAAGGAAGGGTGGGCCTCCTCGCATGCGGCTGCGGCAAAAGCAAGCAGTCTTGGCCACCAATGATCGTACCGATATTTACGTTTACGTCTAAGTAATATACCACATGTGTGGTAATCTCATGAAGTTATGCGCAAATGCGGAGATAGTCTGTCGCATCCCGGCTCGACAACGCCGACCGCATTTGCCATGACGGGACGATTTAGCTTGGGAACAGAACCGGCGGAAGACCGGCGACACTGGAGAGCATGATAATGACCGAGGCGATGGAACTGCCGGAACGCGAGAGCATGGAATTCGACGTGGTGATCGTCGGGGCCGGTCCGGCCGGTCTTGCGGCGGCGATCAGGCTGAAGCAGGTCAATCCGGAGCTCTCGGTTGTGGTGCTCGAAAAGGGCGCGGAAGTCGGCGCGCATATCCTCTCCGGCGCCGTCGTTGACCCTGTTGGTATCGACCGGCTGTTGCCCGGCTGGCGCGACGAGCCGGACCATCCGTTCAAGACGGAGGTCACCGACGATCATTTCCTGTTCTTGGGTCCAGCCGGCTCGATCCGCCTGCCGAATTTCCTGATGCCGCCGCTGATGAACAATCACGGCAACTACATCGTCTCGCTCGGAAACGTCTGTCGCTGGCTTGCGACTAAGGCGGAAGCCTTGGGCGTCGAGATCTATCCGGGCTTCGCCGCGACCGAAGTACTCTACAACGACGAGGGCGCGGTGATCGGCGTTGCCACCGGCGACATGGGCATCGAACGCTCCGGCGAGCCGGGGCCGAATTTCGCCCGTGGCATGGCGCTTCTCGGCAAATACACGCTGATCGGTGAGGGCGTGCGCGGCTCGCTCGCCAAGGAACTGATCGCCAAATACAAGCTCGGGGCAGGCCGCGACATACCGAAATTCGGCATCGGCCTCAAGGAGCTCTGGGAGGTAAGGCCGGAAAACCACAAGCCGGGCCTGGTACAGCATTCTTTCGGTTGGCCGCTCGACATGAGAACCGGCGGCGGTTCGTTCCTCTATCACCTCGAGGACAACCTCGTCGCGGTCGGCTTCGTCGTTCACCTCAATTACAAGAACCCCTATCTCTATCCGTTCGAGGAATTCCAGCGCTTCAAGACGCATCCGGTGATCCGCGGCACCTTCGAAGGCGGCAAGCGCCTCTCCTATGGCGCCCGCGCCATCACCGAGGGTGGTTACCAGTCGGTGCCCAAGCTCTCCTTCCCCGGCGGTGCGCTGATCGGCTGCTCGGCCGGTTTCGTCAACGTGCCGCGCATCAAGGGCAGCCACAACGCGATGCTGTCGGGCATACTGGCGGCGGAGAAGCTCGCCGAGGCGATCGCTAGCGGCCGCGCCAATGACGAGCCGGTCGAGATCGAAAATGCCTGGCGGGCGAGCGACATCGGCCGCGACCTGAAGCGGGTGAGGAACGTCAAGCCGCTGTGGTCGAAGTTCGGCACCGCGGTTGGCGTCGCGCTCGGCGGCCTCGATATGTGGACGAACCAGCTGTTCGGCTTCTCCTTCTTCGGGACGCTGAGGCATGGCAAGAGCGACGCGGCATCGCTGGAACCGGCCGAACAGCACCAGAAGATCGATTATCCGAAGCCGGACGGTGTGTTGACCTTCGATCGGCTCTCCTCGGTGTTCCTGTCGAACACCAATCACGAGGAGAACCAGCCGGTTCACCTGCAGGTCAAGGACTGGGAGCTGCAGAAGCGCTCTGAGTACGACGTTTACGCCGGTCCCTCGTCGCGCTACTGTCCGGCCGGCGTCTACGAGTGGGTGGAGAAGGACGGCAAGCCGACCTTTGTCATCAACGCCCAGAACTGCGTGCACTGCAAGACCTGCGACATCAAGGACCCGAACCAGAACATCAACTGGGTGCCGCCCCAAGGGGGCGAAGGCCCCGTCTATCCAAACATGTAATGTTTCAGGGAGGCGGGGCCGCCCGGACCCACGCCAAGAAAGCTCGGCGGAAGTCAGACCTCCGAGCACATGATGTTTCAGCTGGCGGCGGCACTGCCCGTCGCGGATACGAACCGCGCGGGCCGTCAGCCGGCGCGTTCGGTCGCCTTTGGCGTCCGCAGCCGATCCGGTCTTTCAACGAGGACGGACGGTCGTGAGCGGTCCCATCCGAAAGCCCATCAATTTTATGTGTCCAGCACGCGGGAGTCAGCGCAATCGCTGACGCAAATGGAAAAGTGTTTGCCGGAAAGACTCGGTAGCAATGATAGGGGCGTCGATCCGTGCAGGCATTGACGGCCGGGTAAGCTGTTGCTTCCATTCCTGCGGATTGGGGCAGGGGCCTTGTTCCGTTCTCTGCCGGCCGCTGCGGTGAGGCTGGCAGTTCGCCATGGGTACACCGCGAGAACAGAGGGAACCGAAAATGAAGAAACTTCTTGCAACGACTTGTCTTGCTGCCGGGCTCCTCGGCCTAGGCAGCGCGGCGTCGGCGGCAGAATGCGGCGACGTGACGATCGCCAACATGAACTGGCAGAGCGCCGAAGTACTGGCGAACGTGGACAAGTTCATCCTGACGGAAGGTTATGGTTGCAGCGCCGAGCTCGTCGTCGGTGACACGGTGCCGACGATTACTTCGATGATCGAGAAGGGCGAACCGGATGTTGCGCCGGAAGGCTGGGTCGACCTGTTGCCGGATGTCGTCAATCGCGGCCTTCAGGAAGGCAAGCTCGTTGGCGCAGCGGTCGCGCTCTCCGACGGCGGCGTCCAGGGCTGGTGGATCCCGAAATACATCGTCGACGCGCATCCGGAAATCAAGACGATCGACGACGTCCTGAAGCACAAGGAACTCTTCCCTGACCCCGAGGATCCGAGCAAGGGCGCCATTTTCAACGGCCCGCAGGGATGGGGTGGCACCGTGGTAACGACGCAGCTTTACAAGGCCTATGGCGCCGAGGCTGCCGGCTTCACGCTGGTGGACCCGGGCTCCGCAGCCGGTCTCGACGGCTCGATTGCCAAAGCCTACGAGCGTAAGGAAGGTTGGGTCGGCTATTACTGGGCACCGACGGCGCTTCTCGGCAAGTATGAGATGGTCAAGCTCGACCATGGCGTCCCGGCGGATCCGGCCGAGTGGAAGCGCTGCAACACAGTCGCCGATTGCCCGGACCCGAAGAAGAACGATTGGCCGAGAGACAAGGTCCAGACGCTGGTGACCAAGGCGTTTGCCGACCGCGCCGGTCCGGCAATGGACTACCTCAAGACCCGCGCCTGGCCGAATGATACCGTCAACAAGCTGATGGCCTGGATGACGGACAATCAGGCGAGCGGCGAAGAAGGCGCGAAGCATTTCCTCGAGGAGAATCCGGATATCTGGACCAAGTGGGTCTCTCCGGAAGTTGCAGAAAAGATCAAGGCTGCGCTTTGATTTGTTGATGCGAACGGGCGGCGCGCATGTGATGCGCGCCGCCCTTGTTTAATGACCGACGGCGAAAAATAACAAGATGAACGCCGCCGGGAGCTATGCGAAGGGGAATCAAGATGGAATGGCTGACCAAATTTCCGCATATGGACGATGACCGGCTTCGAGAGCTAAAGAAAGTGATCGACGAAGGGTTCCGGACGTTCACGCGCGCCTACGGCGACGGCATCGAGTCTTTCTTCGAGCCGCTGCAGTTCTTTCTGATCCAGTCCGAACGCTTCATGACGCGGACGCCCTGGCCGATCATCCTAATCCTGGTCGCGCTGATTGCCTGGCTCGCCAGCCGCAACTGGAAGATCGTGGCCGGCTGCGTGGGCACGCTTCTCGCCATCGGCTATTTCGACATGTGGGACGACACGATGAAGACGATCTCGATGATCTTCGTCTGTACCGTCCTGTCGATCGCCATCGGCATACCGATCGGCATCGTCATGTCGCGCTCTGATCGCGTTCAGAACGTCGTCAATCCGGTGCTCGACGTGATGCAGACGATGCCAAGCTTCGTGTATCTCATACCGGTGGTTATGCTGCTCGGCATCGGCAAGGTTCCGGGCCTCATTGCCGTTGTCATTTACGCCATCCCGCCGATGATCCGCCTTACCAATCTCGGTATCAGGCTGGTCGACAAGGATGTGCTCGAGGCCGCAGACGCCTTTGGTTCGTCAAGCTGGCAGAAGCTGAAGAACGTCCAGATGCCGCTTGCTCTGCCGACGATCATGGCCGGCATCAACCAGACGATCATGATGGCCCTTGCCATGGTCGTGATTGCCTCGATGATCGGTGTTCAGGGGCTGGGCCAGCCGGTTTTGAAGGCGATCGCCAACCAGTATTTCACCCTTGGCATCTTCAACGGCCTGGCCATCGTCGGCATCGCGATCATCTTCGATCGCGTCAGCCAAGCCTACGGTCATCGCTTGCAAAGACATCGCGAGATCGTTCACGGCTAAAGCCAAAGGATGAAAAACAGGCTCGGAAGCCGCGCTTCCGGGCCGCTTTCTGCGATTACGCCTGCCTCGGCGCGCTTGGGCCTCTAGAAACATCCACGGCAGCGCTTATCTGTGATCTGACATGTTTGACGAGGTCACTGGAGAAAACGACGTTCCATGAAACTCAAGGCCATCTTTAATCGAGATGGGGGAACCTTCCGTACAACGGACATGGAGGCATACGGCAGGTGGGTGGAAGAGGTCTTTCGCGGCGCCGGACATGAGATCGAAGTCGCCGCGGTCGACGCTAGCGACATGAGCGATATGCTCGAAAGAACCTGCCGGCGAGGCGATCTCGATGCAATCGTTGCGGGCGGCGGCGATGGGACGATTTCGGCAGCCGCTGCAGTCGCGTGGAAGAATCAAATGCCACTCGGCGTCATCCCGGCCGGGACGATGAACCTTTTCGCACGCTCGTTGAAGCTGCCGCTCGATATTTGGAAGGCGCCGGAGGTCCTTGCTTACGGCAAGATCATCGATGGCGACATAGGCAGCGCAGACGGGCGCGCCTTCGTCCATCAGTTTTCCATGGGCTTGCATGCGCGTCTGGTGCGGTATCGTCAATCTTATCGTTTCGCCTCGCGGCTTGGAAAGATCGGAGCAAGCACACGCGCGGCGGTCGGCGTTATTTTCAACCCACCGGATTTTGAAATCGAGTTCGATGCCGACGGTCACAGAGAGCGGCGGCACGTTTCGGCGATTTCGGTGTCGAACAACCATTTCGGCCATTCCACGTTGATGTACGCGGATGACGTGACGAGCGGGCACCTCGGCTTCTACACCGCGCCGCCTCTGAAGCCTTCCGGTGTCGCGAAGCTCGCCTTCGACATCCTGCGCGGCAAGTTCCGTGCGAGCCCATTAATCACGGAGATGAGTGCCATCGCAGTCGATCTGCATTTCCCGAAGGTCGACCGAAAGATCAATTGCGTCATCGACGGCGAGCTCCTGCCGATGGGGCGCGACGTGGCGCTACGCATTCATCCTGGCGAACTGAAGCTGCTGGTGGGAGCCTAGTCTGGAGCGCCTACCGCAGCAGTCTCACTCAGCGATCCAGATATAGCTGAAGGCGTAACGGTCCGAGTCGGCTCCATAAATGTAGGGGAGGGCGAGGTGTCGCGGCGTCATCGCCTTCTCCGGGATGGTGGAACCCAGCATGTCCTTTAGAAGGTCGGGAATGGGCGCTTCCTGGGCTGTGTCGTCGTGCCAGACAACTAGAAGCGGCCTCTTCGTCATGTCGACCGGGAGCGCATTGAGCATGGGCATGGTGACCAGCGCCGCGCTGAGCTGCGTGCGAAGATTTCCCGCAATCTGCTTGTCATTGGTAACCACGAGCGCCGGGTGCCCGCCCTCCGCCTGAGTAACCGCTTCGACGAAGGCGCTATAGGGGATATTCAGCCTTGAGTAGTCGCCGAACCATGGCCGCACGACCGCGCGAGCCGACACGAAGGCGAGTGCAGCCAATGCGAGAATGGCCACCAATAGGAAGAAGCGCCTGAACGCATTGGTGAGATCGATCTTCGCCGCTTCGATCTTGAGGCAAAGATAAAGCGGAACAAGCATGAGATAGAGAACAAGCCATTTCTCGCGTATATGAGTTGCCCCGGCACCCAGCACGATAAGCAGCACCGCAAGCAGGCAGATCGCGATCATCCGTCCCACGATCCGGCTCCACTGGCTTTCCGCCTGCCAGATCACGCGCACCTTGCCGCGAAAGACAAGACCGAACACAAGCGCAGGAACGAGGCCGCCGCCGATGATCGCCGATCCGAGCGAGTAGGTTCCTCGGGCGGCCTGCATCAAACGCCCCTGCGTCTCATGTTCCCTCATCACGTTCAGGGTACCGCCCGAAGCGAAGTCGAGATTTTGCAATAGCCAATAGCTGTGGGGCAGAACGATGAGGCCAGCGATCGCGATCGCCGGCAGGGTCCGCCAATCGAAGATGCGAGTTCGCAAGTCGCGCTCCGGCAGGACCGCTATTACCGCGGAGATCGGGATCAGCACGAAGTTGTACTTCGAGATCATGCCGATGCCGACAGCGATTCCTGTCAGCAGGTACGAGAACAAGGTGGGCCGTGTGAGCGTTCTCAGGAAGCCGTAAACAAAGAGCGAGACCGTGAAGAGCGCGGCGACTGTATGCGAGAGATCGCGCTGCGCCAGCAGGAATACAGGCGGCAGCGTTAGCACGCCAAGCATTGCTATCCCCGAAAGGCGCCAGTCATTGAGGACAAGGCGTGCCGCTAGACCGTAAAAAAGGCAGGAAAAAAACAGGAGACTGTTCTTCAGAACCGACAGCGTCGCAAGCGACGTGCCGATCGATTGCGCCAGACCGTATTGCAACCAGTTATAGAAAGGGGGCTGCCGCCCATAACCCAGTTGCAGGAACTGTGACTGGAGTGCCACGCCAGCCTCATCGATCTCCAGAGAGTTCGACACGGCAAGGCGCAAGGTGATGCACAACAGGAAATAAGCCGCCACCGCGACGAAGACCGCATTGGGGCGTCGATCGAGGGCTTCAAGCATGCGGCTCTCCCTTTTCGAAGACTTGGCGCACGATATAGCTCGTTGTCTCGTCGTCGCGGAAGTAGGCACGGGCCATCATTTCCGAAAGGATGCCGGTGGTGATGAGCTGGATCGAAGACAGGAACAGCATCACGCCGACGGTCAGCATCGGGCGGGTGCCGATATCGTTTCCGAGAATGAACTTGTCGATGGCCAGATAGAAGAGGATGAGTGCGCTCAAGCCGCCGGTCGCAAGACCAATGGATCCGAAAAAATGGCCGGGACGCGCCTTGTAGCGCATGAAGAAGAGTACGGCCAAGAGATCAAGAATAACGCGGAACGTGCGCGACAGCCCGTATTTCGACGCACCGAAATGGCGCGCGTGATGAGTAACCGGCATCTCGCCAATTCGGCTGCTCGGCACGACACCGGCCACCCACGCCGGGATGAAGCGATGCATTTCGCCCATCAGTTTGACTTGCTTGATGATCGACGCGCGATAGACCTTGAGGCTGCAACCATAGTCGTGGAGCCTGACGCCTGTGATCTTGCCGATCAGCCGGTTGGCGCACCACGAGGGAATTTTCCTGAGCAGCAGACCGTCTCGGCGGTTCTTTCTCCAACCGACGAGCAGGTCCAGTTGGCGTTGTTCGATCGCCTCGACCATGCGCGGAATGTCATTGGGGTCATTCTGCAGGTCGCCGTCGAGGGTGGCGATCAATCGTCCGGACGCGGCATCGATACCGGCCTGCATGGCGGCGGTCTGGCCGAAATTCTTCTGCAGTTCGATGATCTTTAGCCTCAGGTCCGAACGAAAAAGTTCGGCGCGGGCGTTGGCAAGAGTACGATCGGTACTGCCGTCATCCACGAGGATCAGTTCCCACGGCTTGCTGAAGCCGGCCAACGCGTCACGGATACGCGCAACGAGCGGCCCGATGCTGTCCTCTTCGTTGAACACGGGGACGACGACGGACAGCTCGATGACCTCAATTTTATCGGCAATCGCCGTCATGGGTTCTTCAGCGTGGTTCAAGGATGATCTCCCGCGTACTGTCGCAGGTTTTCTTGCACAGTTAACGGTGATAACCAACGTCGAACGTGTGGTTCAGCACAGGAAATCGGCGTCGGATGAATTCAGACCGGCAGTTCAGTCAGCGATCGTGGCTCGTACGCAACCGCATGGTCCTGATTTCCGGGGCCGCGATCGGTGTTTACGCGATCTTTGTCGAGTGGGTCTGGGGCTGGTCGACCTTGATGCGCCAGTGGGTCGAAATCGGGATTTGGTCGGTGCTTGCCGCGCTCGCCCTCTTGATCTCCACCTACTTCATCCGCTGTTTTCGCATCTATGATTATTTCCCGGAGCATACGGCAGGTGGATTCCTGCCTCTGTTTCGCGTCACGCAGGTCCACAATCTGCTCAACATCATGTTACCGTTTCGAGCAGGTGAAACGAGCTTTCCCCTGCTGATGCGCTCCGAATTCGGGATACCGCTCGCGCATGGTGCGTCGGCGCTGCTGGTCATGCGGCTGCTCGATCTGCATGCCTTGCTGACGGTCGCCGCGATTGGCCTAGTGATCGAGAGCGGCGAGGCATTGATCGCCTGGCTCGCCTGGACACTCGCCTTCCTTTCGCCGCTCGCAATTTTTCTCCTGAAGGGAAAGGTTCTCACGCTTGTGCACCGCTTGGCGCCGGCGAAACTTGCAACCGTACTCGAGGAGTTGGAAGCGGGCCTGCCGGACAATGTTCCTGGCTTCTTGCGCGCATGGGCGATGACCATGCTGAACTGGGGCGTCAAGGTTGTGGTTCTCGCCTGGGTGCTTGCCATCATGGAAGTGGCGCCGCTTGCCGCCTGCTTCGGCGGTGCCCTTGGCGGCGAGCTCTCCTCAGTCCTGCCGGTCCATGCACCGGCGGGCGTCGGCACCTATCCGGCTGCGATTGCCGCCGGAGCGATCTCCTTCGGAGCGCCCGGCGATCGCGCCGCGTTGGAGTTGCTCGGCCGGGCCGGCGTCAACACGCACCTGCTCGTCATCGTGTCGGCCGTCGCCGGCACGATGCTCTCACTCCTGCTGCGGCGAAAATCGTGATCACTGGAACGAGGTTTCGTAGAAGCTTCTAAGCTTGCGCGAATGCAATTTCTCGGGCGGCATGGCTGCAAGCTTCTGCAAGGCCAGGATGCCGATCTTCAGATGCTGGCTAATCTGCGTCCGATAAAAGGCGGTCGCCATGCCGGGCAGCTTCAGTTCGCCGTGAAGCGGCTTGTCCGATACGCAGAGTAGCGTGCCATAAGGGACACGGAAGCGGAAGCCGTTGGCTGCGATCGTCGCCGACTCCATGTCGAGCGCGATTGCCCGCGCCTGCGACAGGCGCTTGACCGGGCCGCGCTGATCTCGCAGTTCCCAGTTGCGGTTGTCGATCGTCGCGACCGTGCCCGTGCGCATGATCTGCTTGAGGTCGTAGCCCTTGTAACCAGTCACCTCGGCAACGGCGTCCTGCAATGCAACCTGCACTTCGGCAAGCGCCGGCAACGGAATCCAGACCGGCAGATCATCGTCGAGCACGTGGTCCTCGCGCATATAGGCATGCGCCAGCACATAGTCGCCGAGGCGTTGGCTGTTTCTCAGGCCGGCGCAATGACCAAGCATCAGCCAGACATGCGGGCGAAGCACGGCGATATGGTCGGTGATCGTCTTGGCGTTGGACGGGCCGACACCGATGTTGACCATGCTGATGCCGCCGTGTCCCTTCTTCTTCAGGTGGTAGGCTGGCATTTGAGGTAGGCGGCCGAGGGTATAGTCAGCATCCGGCCTGTCGGCACCTGCGGGTGTCACTATGTTGCCGGGCTCGACGAAAGCGGTGTAGCCGTTGCCGCCCTCGGCCATCTGCCGACGGGCCCATGCGCAAAACTCGTCGACATAAAACTGATAGTTCGTGAAGAGAACGAAGTTTTGGAAATGCGTAGGGCTGCTCGCCGTGTAGTGGCTGAGGCGGGCCAGCGAATAATCGATGCGCTGCGCCGTGAACGGAGCAAGTGGCGACGGTTCGCCGGGGCCTGGCTCATAGGACCCGTTGGCGATCTCGTCGTCGGTCGTCGTCAGGTCAGGCGCGTCGAACAGGTCGCGCAGCGGAATGTCGATCGTCTCGGCGGCTGACGCCTCGACATGGGCGTTCTCGCCGAAGGCGAAATGCAACGGTATCGGGGTCGACGATTCGGATACGGTGACACCCACGCCGTGGTTGCGCATCAGGTGTCCAAGTTGCTCCTTCAGATAGTGGCGAAAGAGCTTTGGTCGGGTGATCGTGGTCGTGTAGACCCCGGGCGCACTGACATATCCGAAGGAAAGCCTGGAATCGACATGGCCGAAGCTGCTCGTCTCGATACTGACCTGCGGATAGCAGGCACGAAACCGCGTGAGCGGTGCATCGCTCTTTCCAAGGCCTTCGAAAGCTTCGCGGAGAAAGCGGGTGTTGCGTTCGTAGAGAGCCTCCAGGCAATCAACAGCCTCCGCCGGATCTTCGAAGAGGTGCGGCTCGAATGGTTCAGGGGTTGCGATGGAGAGAACGGAGTTTGAAGAGATTCGTTTGTTCATGTCGCATTATAGGCAGCGGCTCCTGACAAGCAAACGACAAGATAGAGCGGGCGCTGGAAAATTGTGGAGCCGTCTTCCGCCATGGCCTTGCTGTAACTGTCTGGAATCGAACGTCAATTGAATCCGATACGCCTGATCTTGCTGTTTTCGGTTGCTGGGATCAGCGCGGGCCGGCGAGTATGATCGCGCCGCCGGCGAGCTTCACAGCGACGCCGATCATGTTCCAGCGGTCCGGGCGCACACCCTCTGCTACCAGAGCCAGGCGAGCGAAACGGCGATATAGACGCCACCATAGGCGGCATAGCACAAGCCACCAGATGGATTGCCGAGTTTGAGCCATGCCCAGAAGGCAAAGCACCCGGCGATTTTCGGCAAGTGCGGCGGCGAGGTAGATTGTGAATGGTTTCCGAATCCTTTCATTGGGAAGGGGTCGGAAATTTCAGTCCGGGTGCAAGAGCCAGCGGGTCGCGAGCTGGTGTCAGCTCATCGCCTGACGCTGAAGCGTCACGAAGAGGACGAGGCCGGCGCCGTTCTTGCCGATGCCGAGGCCTGCGGCCTTGGTGTAAGCGACCGCCCCGATCGGCGCCACAAGCAGGCTCGTGAGTATCAAGACCCGGAGCGAGAGAATGGCGGAAGTTGCGAGAGCGGCCATTTTTCTGTTCCCTTGGAGCAATTCCAGGAAAAGTGAGCAACGGTTTTCCGTCCGGGATTGCGTGGTTCGATCTAGAGCTTGGCCTGGCAATATTGGGCCGTGTGGGCGGTGCAGTCGGTCAGCGAGCCGAGATAGGTGCTTTGGCGGCGGCGCTGCGTATCGGCACTGACCGCGGCAGCGAGCGTCATAGCGAAGACAACCATCAGCACGCTGATGATGGTAAGGCGCCGAGCGAGAATATCCATGGTTCTGTCCGTTGGCTGGAGGCACGTTAAAATCGATTGATTGTCTTTTCTCACAACCAAACTGAATTGATGCTGAGATGTCCGTTCATCTCCGGTTCATATTCGTGAATTTTGCCAGTCTTGTCGGCGGCGGCGGGCGCGCCTACGTGTTAGCTCTTGCAACCTCAGGAGAAACAGGATGGCTGCTCCGATCGAGCTTTACTACTGGCCGACCCCAAACGGGTGGAAGATCACGATCATGTTGGAGGAACTCGGCGTTCCCTATGTGGTCAAATACATCAATATCGGGCGTGGCGAACAGTTCGCTCCGGATTTCCTGAAGATCGCACCCAATAACAGAATGCCGGCGATCATCGATCCTGACGGCCCGGGCGGTCAGCCGATCTCGGTGTTCGAGTCGGGGGCGATCCTGCAATATCTCGGCCGCAAATACGGGAAGTTCTATCCTGCCGACGAACGATTGCGCGTCGAAGTCGATCAATGGCTCTTCTGGCAGATGGGCGGCCTCGGCCCCATGGCGGGACAGGCGCATCATTTCCGCCAATACGCCCCCGAGAGGATTGAATACGCCATCAATCGCTATACCAACGAGGCGAACCGTCTCTATGGCGTGATGAACAAGCGCCTCGCCGACCGGCCGTTCCTGGCTGGCGAATATTCGATTGCCGACATGGCCTGTATCGGCTGGGTGATCCCGCACGAGAATCAGGGGCAGGATCTGAATGACTTCCCGCATCTGAAACGCTGGTTCGAGGCGGTGCTTGCGCGGCCTGCCGTTCAGAAGGCGATCGAAGTGGGCAAGGAGGAGCGCGCCCGTCAGAAGAGCCTCGCCGAGGACCAGGAGGCGCAGAAGATCCTGTTCGGGCAGCGGGCACGCTAATCGCGATGGCTTTAGGTCTTACCGACCTAAAGCCATAAAACGTGACTATTCCAACGAGTTAAAGCGGGATGCGGGCGGAAACCGCGCATACTTTTTCTCATCCCGCTCGGGTACATGTATTCTTAAATCGCTGCCGATTTAAGGATACAAACATGCAGCGACTCAAAGTGCTACAGCGACCTTTGCGCGTCCGATTGGACGCGCTGCGCTGTAGTGCGCCGGGTGAATGGCATCAAAAGACGTTTGGAATCGCTCCGCGTTTGCAGGAGATCAGGGGAGGCATCGACTGGGACGAAAGGTTCAAACCGTCAGCGTCCGGCGTACCTAAGCCTAAGGCGCTTGAAAAACGCGCGAATCCGGCGCTGCAACTTTGTCGTCGCCCAAAGTTTCGCGACCTGGCGTTCCACCGACGTGTGGCGGTTTGCGAGAACGTTGGATGCAATTAGCGCTATGGTCGCCTCGCTGAGATCCGGAAAATGGGCGCAGACGCGCTCCAGGGCGCCAGCCGGCTTGCCGACGCTCTCTTCGAAGAATTGAATGCGCCCTCGCTTCACAAAGCACCGCAGCATGATTTGTTCGAACGTCCAGTCATGCTCGACAATAATGTCGAACCGGGGTCCCGCGGCGCCGGTGAACCCACAGAGGAAGACGTTTGCATGCGGTGCCTTTTCGAGCAGCCATAGGGCAACGGCAAAACCGGTCGTCGGCATGCGTCCGACCGTGTAGAGCGAGCCGAACTCACAGTCGAAATCCAATGTATATTGCACGAGCGCGCTCTTGCGTAATGGCGCTAGATGAGGCGCACCTTCCGGTGCTCCGCGCTCAGCAAGAACGCCAACCTCAGCCTTCAAGGGCTGCGAGAAGAGTGCACGTGCTCGATCCACGTGTTTCTGTGAAGTCAGAAAGCGCGTGCCGTTGCTGATGAGGCGCTGACAAAGTATGGCGTCCTTCTCGAACGGGCGGGCCAGCACTTTTGCGCATCCGTTGAAGAAGACATACAGCGTTCGCTCCGGAAGGGCGCGCACGACCGCATCGATGTCCACACTTTCACTGTTGGCGATCAGCGCTAGCGCTTCGTATTCGGAAAGGATCGCCTCAACGTCTTTTGCTTCCATCGACATTCCTCGGCATCTCAATTCTCTGATGCTGACGGATACCAGGGAATGCCTCGAAATCCTCAGAAGACCACATCAGATTGCGAGTCGCTTCTACTGCATGATTCCACAAATCGGAATCAATTTGAGGAATCATGCGGCGACTCAAAGTGCTGCAGCGAGCTCTGCGTGTCTCAATGGACGCGCGGGCGCTGTAGGCATTCAAGCCCCAAATAAATCGTCGGATGAGGGAATTTCGCCTCTGAGATACCGCCGGGTTGCCCTTCGGCAGAAGAACCCGGCGGTTCCATCTCCAGGGCCGAGAGAGACCTAAAGCCGCGTCCAGGTCTGCGATTTGCAAAGCACCTTCAGCACACACCCTTTCATCTTCAGCGAATTGCCGTTGACGGCGCCCGATCCGCTATAGGTCTTATCGCTTTCCGGATCTGTGATTTCGCCGCTATAGCTGCCGTCCGTTCCGGTGAGATTGCCAATGCGCTTGCCCGCGTACTTCCCAGTTTTCAAAGTGACGCAATAAGCGCCGCCACATGGCGCGATCTCGGCAGTGGCGCCGCTCGCTGTCTTCCAGTTGCCGAGGATCGGTTCTGCAGCAAGGACCGAGGACGCGGTGCCGCAGGCAAGGGCCGATGCGATGAGCAATATGCGAATCATTCAATTCCTCCCGGTAAGAAAGCTGGCCGGCATAGTACCGAGTGCCGGCCTGACTGGAACCCCTCGTGTCAAGCGGTCTCCACCGCCCGGGCAAACGTATATTACGCGCACGTAAAGGTAAATATCCGCAGCCCGATCGGTTCACTGGTTTGCTCGTCTTCCGGAGAATGAGAGGCAAACAAAAGTCGATGCGTGTTCAGTTGATGCTGATTGTGTGGTTAGCGATTCGTTGAAATCCGCGGCTGAATATTTCGTAAATTTTGAGACAAATGCGCGCTGTTCCAGGCGATCCGATGCTTAATGAAAACTCAAGTTTACTAAGCGTTTGAACTTTATTTGCGTCAAATTAAGCATGCATTTTAAGCGAGCGTTGAAGGCCGGGCGGCATACTCGAACCCATAAGACGAGCGGGAAGCACAAACCCGCCGGACCGCCGAGAACGACACTGCGAAAGACGGTGCGCTTTCGGAAAGCCCGCGAAGAGGCACGACTGAACAGGGACCATAAAAATGCTGATCTGGAGCAAGGTCCGCCCGAGAGGGCGGGCCGCTTCAGCCGGATCAACCAGGCAAGACAGGGACAAGACAATGGCACGCTTTGATATGCAAGTCGCTTCGGACGCTGCAATGGGTGGCGAAAACCGCGCGGACGCGCTTTGTGAAATGGGCCTGGCCTATGCGACGGGCCGTGGTCGGCCGGTAGATCTCGTCGCTGCCCACAAGTGGCTGAACATTGCCGCCATCAAGGGATCCGACCGCGCAGCTGACTTGCGCGCCGACCTTGCGGCAACGATGAGCAAGACCGATCTTGCCGCCGCGCTGCGTGCTGCACGCGAATGGATGACGGTACATTGATACGCGCATCCTTTGCGTGTCTGACCAGACGCGCGGCTGCAGTGTCAGCTAGCTGCCGCGAGAGTCCTGAGAACGGTGGGTAATGCCGCTTCCAGCAGGCCCATTTCAGCTTCGGGTCCGGTGCTGATTCGAATGCAGCGATTGAGCGGGGCAACGCCCGGCATACGGATGAAAACACCGTGGTCGCTCATCAGCCGGTCGACGATCGCCCGTGCATAGATCGCGTCCCGTCCGCAGTCGATGGCCACGAAATTTGTGGCCGACGGCAATGACTTCAGCCCGTTGTCGCGCGCAATCTGAGCGATTCGGTCGCGCGACGCCGCTATTTTCACGATGACGTCCTTGAGATAACGCTGGTCAGCAAGGGCGGCAATCGCTGCGGCGACGCCGACACGGTTCATCCCGAAATGATTGCGAATCTTGTCGAACGCTGCGGCCGTGCCGGGCGTTGCGAGCGCGTAACCGACGCGCGCCCCAGCGAGTCCGTAGGCCTTGGAAAAAGTGCGCGTGCGGATGACGTTCGGCTTGTCGAGCAAGCTTTCGATCGTTGGTATCGATTCCGGCGGCGCCGTTTCGCTGTAGGCTTCATCGAGCACGAGGAGCGTCGTTTCCGGCAGAGCATTTGCGAATTCGACGATTCGATCTGCCGGCCACCAGCTCCCCATTGGGTTGTCGGGGTTCGCGAAGTAGACGAGCGGTGCATTCTCGCGTTTCACGGCTGCAAGCAATCCGTCGAGATCTTCTTGATCGTCAGCGTAGGGGACGGTGACCAGACGCCCACCATGTCCGGCGACATGGTAGTTGAATGTCGGATAGGCCCCGAACGAGGTCACCACCGGCATGCCCGGCTCGATCACGAGGCGGACGATCTGGCCGAGCAAGCCATCGATGCCTTCGCCGATTGCGATGTTGGCGGGAGAAATTCCCAGATGCCCGGCGAGTGCCGCCTTCAGTTCGTAGTTCTCTGGATCGGTATATTTCCAGGCTTCTCCGGCCGCTTGCTGCATGGCGAGCAACACCGAATTTGCCGGGCCGAACCCGCTTTCGTTGGCGCCGATGCGCGCGGTAACCCTGCGGCCGCGCTGGCGCTCGATCGCTTCGGGGCCCACGAAGGGAATGGTCGCTGGCAAAGATTGGATGAGAGGTGTGAAGCGGGAGAATGCGGACATGCGAGAAGCTGGACCCCGTGGAACAAACGCCGCGGAACTTATCGCATATGTGCAGGAATCGGAATCGATTTTGCGGAAAAGGTCGACCTGCCGCACGTTTCGATCAGTGCGTTACTCGACGAAGCCCCAGTTGACTGATGCAGGACGACGCGAGGCCGTGGGCAGATTGGACGGAGCCTTCCTGTTCTGTCCGGTGAAGAATTCGTGGCGCACGATTTCGTGCAGGAATGCCTCATCGAGAGTCTTGATGAATTGCACACCGATGCGCTCTCCCTTGCGGTAGACCTCGGC
The DNA here is from genome assembly GCF_020193575.1 of Ensifer sp. IC4062. Classification (GTDB taxonomy): domain Bacteria; phylum Pseudomonadota; class Alphaproteobacteria; order Rhizobiales; family Rhizobiaceae; genus Sinorhizobium. Next base: position 1,417 of record NZ_JADYVD010000019.1, on the reverse strand, counting down.
GCACCCGATTCTGAATTTCGTACCGACGATATGAAGATAGTAGTGCTGCGACAGCCCGATTGTCGTGCTCACGGAAAAGCTCGCGCCGCCCCGGGAGATATCGATCATTTTGCAGGCGCGTATGGAGATACCGCCAAGAGCCGGCCGCACCGACATCAGCGTGCCAGCCTGGCCGATCGAAAAGCGCTCGTACTTGCGCTCGTAGAGCGGCGAGGGGACGAGCGAGTACATGGTCGACTGCAGCATGCGTCATACTCCGGAAGCGCCGCATGAAACGGCGATTGTGATTCCACGAAGTCCGGACAAGTCATTTGCCGGTGCCTTCCAAAGCGCATGGGCAGGAAGGCTGTTCTCGACAGTCTCCAGCGGGAAGCTTGCAATCCCTTGAAAGCAATCGATAAGAATCTAATGAGCGTGCTTTATTTGACCGCCGCAGCCGCTTCTAAAGCCCGCCGCTGGAAAACTGCAACCGGATCAGCCGGCGCAGGAAGTCTTGGGCAAGCAGCATGTTGAAGCGGACGCCGAGCTCCGTGCCGCTGCGATGGACTTCGGCGCAGCCGATCTCCTCCTTAAAGCCGTCGATCTCCAGAAAGAAGTGCTTCGGTAGCATGATCGCGGCATTGAAGTCGAGCATCGCGCCGCCAATCGAGATATGCCGAAGCAGGCATTGATACTTGGTCTTCGCCTTCAGTTGCTTGCCGATGACAAGGATGCGGCACGGGCGCTCGATAAAATAATGCTGATACACCGCCGAGGTCTGGCCGGGTGTTGCTTGTGCGACATGCATGATCATCGACATCACAGCCTCCGAAAATGCCGTTTCTCTATACACTATACGGACGCGGTTACTTCTGCGGGAATCACCGTGCTCGCAGGGTGGCGATCTTCCGCAAGTGGACTTGCTTCGGCCTTGCGATGGCGGCCTGCAAAGGTCCGGATCCTCGCGGAGCCTGTCTCGTTGCCAAGTCATCCGTTTCCTATAGCGCCGTGCATCTGGTCAGACGCGCGTAGGTCGCTGTAGAACTTTGAATCTCTGCATCACGGCCTGCGTGTGCACCTTCCGCCCGCATTGCGCATCGCCGACAGAGGCACTGCCCGACGCATCGCCAGTGTATGAAAATCGTGTGATTTCCCGAAATCTGACAAAAAAATCTTGCATTGATGGCGCGGTGACACTAGTCAGGCGCTAACGGAGAGGTGGCCGAGTGGTCGAAGGCGCTCCCCTGCTAAGGGAGTATACCGGAAACGGTATCGAGGGTTCGAATCCCTTCTTCTCCGCCATTTTTTGATTGTCCAGCCCGAAGACATAGGTAACAGTTTGTACCTAAGACATGGGTGACAACCTCGTGCCGAACGGGTTGTCGATGGTTTGCAAGGTCCTCTGCTCCAGGTCGATATATCCCAAATCATAATGCAT
>NZ_JADYVD010000018.1 GCF_020193575.1 Ensifer sp. IC4062 | reverse complement strand
GCGTCAAGAATGTTCATCGGCGGCGAACCGACGAAACCGGCGACATAAAGAGTTGCCGGCCGGTCGTAGATTTCCTCGGGCGTGCCGAGTTGTTCGATGCGGCCGGCGCGTCAAGATCGGCATACGGCCGGAGGCTCTGCGGCTCGCCAACGCCGATGCACCGGGCTTCCGCGTCAGGGCGCACCTCGAGGTCATGGAACTGACAGGGCCGGAGTTGGTCACGACGGCAAAGCTCGGCGGACAGACGATCACCGCCTGCCTTCCGCCGCGCACGCGTCTCAGCGCCGGATCGGAGCACATCTTCTCCTTCGATGCGGCGGCGCTGCATCTGTTCGATCCCGAAACGGGGCGCTCGTTGCTGACGGCGTGAGAATCGCCGAGACCGTCGGCAATAATGAGCAGTTCTGCTTCGAACCTGGACTTCAATAGCCGGTGGCTGCCCGGGCTGCTGTCCGAACCGGCGGTCCGTCCTGCCTGTAGCCGAGCTTTTCGGAAAGTTCGGCCGCCGCATCGATCAGTACGCGAAGATAAGCATCGCGATTGCGCAACCCGTCTTCCCTGGGAGCGACGAGGCAGAGCGTCGCGATGCAAATTCCTTCAGCGTCGTACACCGGCACGGCAAAGCAATGGGTAAAGCTATCGACGATGCTGTTGAAAGTGAAATAGCCGTCCTTCTTGGCTTCCCGGACCTGGCGGATGAAATCGGACGGATCGAGGCGCTTGCCCGTCGGCAGCACGAAATCTTCGGCCGGAATGAAATCCAGTATCTGCTCGTCGCTCATGTGGTCGACCAGCAGACGACCAGACGCGGTCCACGGAATGGCGACCGGCTCGCCGATATTGGTGGAGATGCGGAAGGGGCGGCTTCCCTCGTTCATCAGAACGACCGCATATTTGTTGCCTTCCAGTTGGCACATCTGCGCGGTCTCCCGCGTCTCCTCGGCGATCCTCGCCAACAGATGTTCGCACTCGCGCATAAGATCGAATTGCTCGGCGTAGGCCGCACCGAGGAAATAGAGCTTGCGGCCGAGAAAGACACGGCCATCTTCGCCCCGATACTCGATTACGCCTTGCCGGATCAGCAGGTTGACCAGCTCGTAGACGGAAGAGCGCGGGGCGCCGATGCCCTGGGCGATTTCGTTCGGGCGCAGGGGCTGACGTTGCAGGCGCAAAAAGTCGAGGATTTCGAATGCCCGGTCGAGACCCCGCGCCCTCCGGTTGACCGTATCTACCGCATCAGCCATAGCCATTCTCCTGCGGATCCCGGAGCACGAGTGAAAACATGCGGGCAGAATCCGCACTCACTTCACCGCTCCGCAAACCCGACGCCAAGTTCACCTCATTTAGCCTTGTAGGCGACGCAGTCAACTTCGACCTTGCAGTCGACCATCATGCGTGACTGTACGCAGGCGCGTGCCGGCGGGTTCTCACCGAAGTATTGCGCGTAGATCCCATTAAAGCTCCAGAAGTCGCGCGGATCATCGAGCCAGACGCCGACACGCACGACGTCTTCAACGCCGTAGCCCGCCTCATGCAGGATCGCGATCATGTTTTCGATCGCCTTGCGGCTTTCGGCAATGATGCCGCCATCGATGATCTCGCCGGCGTCCATGGCGACCTGCCCCGAGACGTATAGCCAACCGTTTGCCTCGACGGCGCGCGCAAATGGCAATGCCTGCTTTCCCGCACCGGTTTCGCCCGTTCCATAACGCTTAATCGTCACAGCACTTCACTCCAATTCTGCATTTCGATTATCGGTCTCCAGTTGAACTGGTCCTTCAGTTGAACGATGAATTTTTCAGAAAATCGGTCAGGCGCTCGGTCTTCGGCTTCAGGAACATCTCGCGCGGATTGCCTTCTTCCCCGATGCGGCCCTGATTCATGAAGATTACCCGCGACGAAACCTCGTAGGCGAAGCGCATTTCATGGGTGACGAGCAGCATGCTCATCCCGTCCTCGGCGAGCCCCTTGATCACTTGCAGCACTTCGTTGACCAACTCCGGGTCGAGCGCCGAAGTGACCTCGTCGAAGAGCATCAGCTTCGGGTTCATCGCGATGGCGCGCGCGATTGCTACGCGCTGCTGCTGCCCGCCGGAAAGCTGACCAGGATAATGATCCTTGCGCGACAGCAGCCCGACGCGGTCAAGCCACTTTTCCGCGATCGCCTTCGCCTCGTCGCGGCTCATCTTCTTGACCTTGACGAGGCCGAGCGCGACGTTGCCGGCGGCAGTCATATGCGGGAAGAGGTTGAACTGCTGAAAGGCCATACCGGTGAGTGCGCGTTGGCGTGCGATATCCTTCTCCCGCTTGCGGCGGCGGACCCCGTTCACCATCTCATAGCCGATTTGCTCGCCGTCGATGCTGATCGTCCCGCCCTGGAACTCCTCCAGCATGTTGATGCAGCGAAGCATTGTCGTTTTGCCGGAGCCGCTCGAGCCGATGATGCTGATCACCTCCCCCTGCCGCATGGTGCAGTCGACGCCCCTCAGCACTTCGACCGTGCCGTAGCGCTTGTGAAGGTCGCGGATTTCAAGAAGATTGTTGGTCATCGGATGCGAAGCCTCACGACGGAACAGCAGTCTTGCGCTCGACATAGCGACCGAACCGCTCAATGCTGTAGTTGATGACAAAATAGAGAAAGCCCGCGAAGAAATAGAATTCGAGGCTCATGAAAGTGCGGGAGATTAGCTCCTGTGTACGCAGCAGCAATTCGCCGACGCCGATGATCGATAGCAGCGTCGACGCCTTGACCATCTCGGCTGCCGTATTGACCCAGGCAGGCAGCGCCTGGCGCAGTGCCTGGGGGCCAAGCACATAGGCGAAGGTCTGCGAGAACGTGAGCCCGATCGCTTTTGCGGCCTCCGTCTGTCCCTTGGGAATCGACTGCAATGCGCCGCGCACCAGCTCGCCGACATGCGAACTGCAGAAGACTGCGAGCGCAAGGATGCCCGCCTGGAACGGCCCGAGTTCAACGCCGACAGTGCTCAGCACGTAATAGCTCGCCAGAACCAGTACCAGGACCGGCGTGCCGCGGATGAAGTCGGTATAGCCGCGCACCAGCCATTGCACCGGCTTGTAACCGTAGGTCAGCGCCAGCCCGACGAAAATGCCGAGCACAGTGCCGACCGCGATCGACAGGAAGGATATGGAAATCGACACGCCGAGCCCCTTGATGAGCGGCAGGCGGGCAAGCCAGAGCTGATCGAGAAATGCGAAATCCATGATGCTCACCTCGGAACGGCCAGACGCCGCTCGACGGCACGCATCAGCGCGGCAAGGAGCGAACAGGTTGCGACATAGAGGCAGCTCGCCACGATCCAGGTCTCGATGACCCGAAAGGTCTCGACATTGATCTTGCGTGCCTCGAACGTGAGTTCCGGTACGGCGATCGCCGCGGCGAGCGAGGTATCCTTGAAAAGCGAGATCATGGTGCTGCCGAGCGACGGCAGGACGTTGCGCAGCATCAGGGGGATGATGATCGAGGTGCGGATCTGCATCTCCGTCAGTCCAATCGCAAGACCCGCCTCGCGCTGGCCAGGCGGCACGGCGATGAGGCCGCCACGGAACACCTCGGCTAGATAGGCGCCGGAGTAGATCGCCAGCGTCAACACGAAGCTTTCGATCTTGCCGAGGCGGACACCAAGTTCCGGAAGAGCGAAATAGCTGAAGAGGACGAGAACGAGGATCGGCGTGTTGCGGATGATCGTGACATAGAGCCCGGCAGGTTTGCGCAACGCGACAGTCCTGGAAACGAGCCCGAAAGCCGTAATCAAGCCGATCACGCAACCGGCAAGGATTGCGGCGAAGGCGAGGCCGAGACTGAGCGCAAGTCCTTCCAGAAGAAGGTCGAACGAGCGCCAGACGGCCGCGAAGTTCAGCGAGTAAGTCATGCGTGCAAGCCATTATTGACAGCAGGGCGAGAGGCAGCCCCGCTGGCGGGGCCGCCTCGGCGAAGGATTCATTTGTATTCGACCGGGAAACCGATCTGTGGCGCGGTCAGATCCTTGCCGAACCAAGTCTTGAAGGACTTGGCATAGAAGTCGAATTCGACACCTGTCATCGCCTCGTGCAGTGCCGTGTTGACGAAGTTCAGCCAGTCTTGGTCGCCGCGCTTGACGCCACAGGCGTAGGTCTGCGGATTCCAGCCATAACCGGCATCCTTATAGCGATCCGGATTCTGGGTCATGTACCAGGCAAGCGAGGACTGGTCGGTGGCGGCAGCATCGGCACGTCCCGATTCAAGCGCCTGGTAGATCAGGTCAACAGATTCGTACTGATCGACCGTTGCCTCCGGCAGGGCGGCGTGGACCATATCCTCGGCATAGACGTTCTGCAGCACAGAAATCGTGACCGAGGAACCAGCGTCCTTGAGCGCCTTGTAGTCGGCATACTTGCCGTCCGCCTTCAGCATCAAGCCCACGCCCTCGCGATAATAAGGAATGGTGAAGGCGATCTGCTGGGCGCGCTCGCCCGTGACCGTCATGAATTGGCAGGTGATGTCGACCTTGTTGGTGGTGATGTTCGGAATACGGGCATCCGACGACTGATTGACGAATTCGATCTTCTCCGGATCCCCGAACAGCGCCTTGGCAATAATGCGGCCCATATCGACGTCGAAGCCCTGCAGCTTGTCGTCGGCGCTTTTGAAGTGCCAGGGCGCATTCGTGCTGCCGGTGCCGAGCACCAGATGGCCGCGCGCAAGCACTTCGTCGAGCTTGCTTGTCGGCTGCTGCGCGGAGGCCGGCGCCGCTGCCAGTGTGGCGATTATGAGGCCCGCAGCCGCATGAAATGTCTTGATCATCGGAGATCTCCCCTTTGTCAGTTCCCGGTGATTTTTCTCGTATCCAATATAATGGACATACGTCCTGAATACTGGATTGACCTATGAAATGCCTTGGGTCATAACTTGTCAAGCCGGATCGGCTAAATTCGCCGCACATCTGCCGTTGTCTGATAGAGGAAACCAACCGCATGACCCTGCCGATCGAGACGCCCGCGGTGCTGGTCGACATCGAGATCGCTCGCCGCAATATTCGCGCGTTCCAGGACTACGCGGATCGCCACGGCATTCGGGTGCGGCCTCACATAAAGACGCACAAGCTTCCGCAGATGGCCGAACTGCAACTCGAGGCCGGAGCGATCGGCATAACCTGCCAGAAGGTCACCGAGGCGGAGGCGATGGTCGAGGGGAGCGCGCAGATCAAGGACGTGCTGATCACGTACAACATCCTCGGAGCGGAGAAGCTCGCGCGCCTCGCTCAGCTCAACAAACGCGTGACGCTCAGCGTGGTCGCCGACAATCCGATCGTTATCGACGGCCTGTCGACCCGTTTCGCCCGCGAAGACGAACCGCTGACCGTGCTTGTCGAATGCAACACCGGCGCTGATCGTTGCGGCGTGGCCACACCGGCCGAGGCCGCGAGCCTCGCCCGGCGCATAGCCGATGCACCCGGATTGCACTTCGGCGGGTTGATGACCTATCCGCCGGTCGGAGGAACCGAACGCGTTCAGGCCTTCATGAGCGAGGCGAAGCGGCTGATCGAAGCGGACGGCATCGACGTTCCGACCGTCACCTCCGGCGGCACGCCGAACATGATGGAGGCGGCCGGTGTGTCCGTCGCGACCGAGCACCGCCCGGGAACCTATATCTACAACGATCGCTCGCTTGTCGCCCGCGGTGTGGCGACTTGGGACGATTGCGCGCTGACGGTGCTTGCGACGGTCGTCTCGGTGCCCGCCGAAAACAGGGCGATTATCGATGCCGGCAGCAAGGTCCTCACCTCCGACCTTCTCGGTCTTACCGGATACGGCCATGTGCTCGGGCGCGACGACATCAGGATCGACCAGCTTTCGGAAGAGCACGGCAGGCTCGTTTCCGACGGTCCGATCAAGCTGAAGGTCGGCGACAAGTTGCGCATCGTCCCGAACCACGCCTGCGTGGTGACCAACATGGTCGATGCGGTTCATATCATCGAAGGCAACGCGGCGAGGGCGACCTGGCCGATCGTCGCGCGGGGCCGTGTTCTCTGAGCGTTCGCGGCCGCCGTCTTAGAAATGAATGGTCATCACGATGTCCTGGTCGAAGTCGCCGAAACCCTTGCCGAAGATGTTGAGGCCGCCAGGATTTTCGGCCTACTCGTCGATGCCGATGCGAAACCGGATCTAGTGATGATCGGGAATTCCGAGCGATGCGATCGTCTGGATCGACACCATGGCGCCGTCGAGCGAGCCGATAAAGCCTGCGACGAACATGTGGTCCGGGTTGCGGTAAAGCTCGAGGGGAGCGCCGACCTGTTGAACCACGCCGCTTTTCAGAACGACGATCTTGTCGGCGAGCGTCATCGCTTCGACCTGGTCGTGTGTGACGTAAATCATCGTCGCTCCGGTCTGGCGGTGCAGGCGGGCGATCTCCATGCGCATTTTCACGCGCAGTTCCGCGTCAAGCACTCGCGTATCGGCACGAACAGCGGACGTCCCGTCTCGACAGCGCAAAGGGGACGTCAGTCAATTCGCAAAGCCAGAAGCTTGTCGATGCGCATGCCGTCCATGTCGACGACTTCGAAACGCCAGCCCTCGAAATCGAAGCTCTCGCCCACATGCGGAAGATGGCCAAGCACCTGCAGTGCGAAGCCGGCGATCGTGTGGAAATCGCCTTCCGGACGGTCGTGGAAGCCAAGCCTCTCAAAAGCGTCGTGCGCGGCCATCATGCCCTCGATCAGCATGCTGCCATCCTCGCGCACCACGATATCGGGCTCGACGGTTTCCGTATCCGGCAGGTCGCCGGCAATCGCTTCCAAAAGGTCGGTCTGGGTGACAATTCCCTCCAGGCTCCCGTACTCGTCGATGATCGCAGCAAGCCGAACGGGGGCACTCTTGAACTTCTCCAGCACACGGAAGACGGCTGTCGACTCGTGCAGGATCAACGGCTCTCGAATCACACTGAGGACGTCCAGCGGCTGGTGGTCGAGCAACTGGTCAAGCAGGTCCTTCTTGAGTACCATCCCGAGCGGATAGTCGATGTTGCCTCTGCCGATCAGAAGCTGTTCGTGGCGACATTCCCTGATCGTCCTGAGGATCTCCTCTTGGCTGTCGTCGGCGTCTATCCAGTCGATCTCGATCCGAGGCGTCATGAAGTCGGAAATCCTTCGGTCGCCGATGCTAAATATCCGCTCCACCAGTTCCTGCTGGGCGGCATCGAGAAGCCCAGCTTCCTGGCTTTCGGCGACGAGAAGCTTCAGCTCCGTCGGGGAATGCAGCGATGCCTCGCCGGCACCCGGGCGCAGGCCGATCAATCGAAGCACGAGATTGCCGAGGCCGTTGAGGGTGAGGATCGCGGGGCGCAGCAGAAAGAGGAACAGCGCGAGCGGCCGCACGACCGCCAGCGCCGTGCCCTCGCTGCGTTGCAACGCCAGACTCTTCGGTGCGAGTTCGCCGAGGACGATATGCAGTGCGGTGATAATGATGAAGGAAACCGCGACCGCGATTGCGTGTGATCCGACGGATGCCCAGGCCGAAGGCAAGACCGTCATCAACGGTTCGATCAGATGTGCGAGCGCGGGTTCGCCGACCCATCCCAGCGCCAGGGACGATATCGTGATCCCAAGCTGGGTGGCTGCGAGGTTGGCATCAAGGTTATCGACGGCATGCTGGAGCGCGCTCGCATTCATGCGCTTTTGCGTTATCAGCTCCGCCACGCGGCTGCGACGGACCGAAACGAGCGAAAACTCGGCAGCGACGAAGAAGCCGTTCGCACCGACAAGCAGAAACACGGCCAATACCCCGAGAAAATCGAGAATGCTGCCTTCGGAATCGGACATGATCTTCCTTCGGGCGAGTGACGCCTCGAACTGTTGAAGCTGCAATCAGCGTATCACGCTCTTGCCGCCGGAGGCAGACGAGAGATATTTGCGTGGCGGGTTTGGGAGGATGCTCGCCTCGGTCGTCGGTTTCGTCGGGTAACCGAGCGCGTCCAAAGTGAATGGTCGATCTCTTTCGATTTCACATCTAGATTTGCACCCGGGAACTTTTCTAGGATGGTGGACGGAAGCCGTTTCGCGCCTTTTCATCACTGACACCTGCCCTCCCCTCCACTCGTGGGATTACCTGATGCCAAAGACATTCCTCTCGATTGGCGAATGCATGATCGAACTTTCACAGGCCGGCGATGGCCATCTCAAGAAGGGTTTCGCGGGGGATAGCTTCAACACGGCGTGGTATGCCCGCGCTTTTCTCGGCAACGACTGGCGGGTCAGCTACTTCACGGCACTCGGAACGGACAGGCTTTCCGACGAGATGCTCGCCTTCATGAACGGCGCCGGCATCGCCAGCGATCATGTGCGCCGCATCGAGGGGCGCAATCCTGGCATGTACATGATCCACCTGAAGGACGGCGAGCGCAGCTTCCAATACTGGCGGGAAACATCGGCGGCAAAGCTCCTGGCCGAAGATGGCGACCGGCTCCGTGCGGCGATCGATGACGCCGAGCTCGTTTATTTCTCCGGCATCACGCTTGCGATCCTCTCGCCCGACGATCGCGGCCGGCTGCTGGACGAGATCCGCCGGGCGCGCGAGTTGGGAAAGACCGTCGCGTTCGATCCGAATCTGCGGCCACGGCTTTGGGAAAACACCGAAATGATGTGTGCCGCAGTTTCAGACGGCGCTCGCGCGGCGACGATGGTCTTCCCGAGCTTCGACGACGAGCACAGCCATTTCGGAGACGCGAGCCCTGGAGCAACGGTAAACCGCTACCGCGACCTCGGAGCGGAGCTTGTCGCGGTCAAGGACGGCGCGAACGGGATTACGATCGGCAGCGCCGGACAGGTTATGCACATTCCCGCCCATCCTGCCGACCCGGTCAGGGACACGACCAGCGCCGGCGACAGCTTCAACGGGGCCTTCCTGGCGATGCACCTGCTGGGACAGGCCTCTCGTGATGCCGCGGCCTTCGCCGCAAAAGTCGCTGCACGCGTCATCGAGCAACCCGGCGCCCTCATCGGCGCGGACCACCTGCCGCAACCGGACATTGCCTGACTCGTGATGGCCGGCGTCAGAGGTGAATCCGGCCGCTCCGGGTATATAGCGCCGCCCTAAATTACTGTGCTATTTTCGCGGTCACGCTCCATCGACAGGAGACCGAAGCGAGCAAAGAATTTCCGCAACTGGCGCGTCGACGACAGGACATTTCACGAAAGGGGCACAAAGCGTCATAAGTTTGCGTTGTGGTAGTCGATTAAATTGATAGTTTTATCTGGCAAAGGATGGAGGGCAATATGAGCTCGAATAGACTTACCGGAATAGTAAAACTAGCGCTTGTGGTCGGCAGTCTGCAGCTTGGCTCCATTGGCCTCGCTCAAGCGGACACAACGATCCTGAACGTGTCCTATGATCCTACACGGGAGCTTTACAAGGATTTCAATGCGGCCTTCGCCGAAAAATGGCAGGCCGATACCGGCGAGACAGTGACGATCCAGACCTCTCACGGCGGCTCCGGCAAGCAGGCTCGGTCGGTGATCGACGGTCTCGAGGCGGACGTCGTGACGCTGGCGCTTGAGGCCGATATCGATGCGATCGCCGCGGGGACCGGGAAGATTCCGGCGGACTGGAAAACGCGCTTCGAAAACAACAGCTCACCCTACACTTCGACGATCGTCTTCCTCGTCCGCAAGGGCAATCCGAAGGGCGTCAAGGACTGGGGCGATCTCGTCCGGGAAGATATCCAGGTGATCACCCCGAACCCGAAGACTTCGGGTGGTGCGCGCTGGAACTTCCTTGCAGCCTGGGCCTGGGCACGAGCTGCCAATGGCGGCGATGACGCCAAGGCGCAGGAATATGTGGCGCAGCTCTTCAAGCACGTGCCGGTTCTCGACACCGGTGCACGCGGCGCAACAACAACCTTCGTCCAGCGAGGCCTCGGCGACGTGCTGCTCGCCTGGGAAAACGAAGCCTACCTCTCGCTGGAGGAACTCGGGCCGGACAATTTCGAGATCGTAACGCCAACGATCTCGATCAAGGCCGAGCCGCCGGTGGCGCTGGTCGACGGCAATGTCGACAGCAAGGGCACGCGAAAGGTGGCGGAGGCCTATCTGAACTATCTCTACAGCGATGTCGGTCAGAAACTGGCAGCCAAGCACTACTACCGGCCCTTCAAGCCGGAGCTTGCTGATCCCGAAGACATCAAACGCTTTGCCGATGTGAAGCTGGTCACTATTGACGAATTCGGCGGTTGGAAGGAAGCTCAGCCGAAGTTCTTCGCTGACGGTGGAATTTTCGACCAGATCTACAAGCCGGGACAATAATATTTCATGGCCTTTCGCAGCAGCAGCACGCGATGGCAGTTTCGGCAGCCGAGCGTCATTCCGGGTTTCGGATTGGCGCTCGGCGTCACCCTGACATGGCTCACTCTCATCGTACTCATTCCGCTTTCCGGCCTCATCTGGCGCTCGAGCGGCCTCGGCTGGTCGAAATTTTTCGCGCTCGCCTCTGACGAGCGGACCGTCAACGCGTTGACGATCAGCTTCGGCACCGCTTTCGTGGCGGCCGTCATCAATCTCGTTTTCGGCGTCGTGCTTGCCTGGGTGCTCGTTCGCTACCGATTTCCCGGGAAGCGCGTCATCGACGCGATGGTCGATCTGCCGTTCGCGCTGCCGACCGCGGTTGCCGGCATTGCGCTGACGGCGCTCTACGCGCCGAACGGCTGGATCGGATCGCTTCTCGGTCCCCTCGGCATCAAGATCGCCTTCACCCCTGCCGGCATCGTCGTGGCCCTGGTCTTCGTTGGCCTGCCCTTCGTCGTCAGAACGGTTCAGCCAATCATGGAGGAAATCGACAAGGAGGTGGAGGAAGCTGCCGCAACGCTTGGCGCCAGCCGCTATCAGACGATCAGCCGCGTCCTGCTGCCGGGCCTTCTTCCAGCCGGACTGACGGGCTTCGCGCTCGCCTTTGCGCGTGGCGTCGGCGAATACGGCTCGGTCATCTTCATCGCCGGCAACCTGCCTTACGTCTCGGAGATCGCACCGCTCTTGATCATCATTCGCCTCGAGGAGTTCAACTATCCGGCGGCAACCGCGATTGCCGCGGTGATGCTGCTCCTCTCCTTCATCATGCTGCTGGTCATCAATACGATCCAGTCCTGGAGCAGACGGAGGTACGGCTATGGCGCATGATGTCGGTTCAACGGCGATTGCGGCGCCATCAAATCTGGTGAAGGCGGCGACCTCGGAGACCCGGTTCGCACGCACGACCCTGATCGTGGTTGCCCTCGGTTTCGTGGCGCTGTTCCTGCTGCTGCCGCTTGCCACGGTGTTCATCGAGGCGTTCCGCAAGGGACCGGCAGAGTTCGCCTCGGCGCTGCGTGATGCGGAAACGTTTTCCGCCATCCGCCTGACCTTGCTGGTCGCCGCGATCGCCGTGCCGCTCAACCTCGTCTTCGGGGTGGCGGCCGCCTGGGCGATCGCCAAGTTCGAGTTCAAGGGCAAGGCATTCCTGACGACCCTGATCGACCTGCCCTTCTCGGTATCGCCGGTGATTTCGGGCCTTGTCTTTGTGCTGCTCTTCGGGTCGCACAGCCTGCTCGGCCCTATCCTGCAAAGCTATGGCATCCAGATCCTCTTTGCCGTGCCCGGGCTGGTGCTCGCCACCGTCTTCGTCACCTTCCCCTTCGTCGCGCGCGAATTGATCCCGCTGATGCAGGAACAGGGCACGAGCGACGAGGAGGCAGCATTGTCGCTCGGCGCCACCGGCTGGCAAACCTTCTGGCATGTGACGCTGCCCAATATCAAATGGGGCCTGCTTTACGGCGTGCTTCTCTGCAACGCGCGCGCCATGGGAGAGTTCGGTGCGGTCTCGGTCGTTTCCGGCCATATTCGGGGCCAAACGAACACCATGCCTTTGCAGGTGGAAATCCTCTATAATGAGTACAATTTCGTCGCCGCCTTTGCAGTGGCGGCACTCCTTGCGCTCCTGGCGCTGGTAACGCTCGTCTTGAAGACGGCACTTGAACTTCGATACAGCGACGAGATCGCTGCCAGCCGCAGGCATTGAAAGGTCCAGACATCCATGGAAGTCCGCGTCCAGAACATACGCAAGGAATTCGGCCGCTTCCCGGCGCTCGACGACGTGTCGCTCGATATCCGGTCCGGCGAACTGATCGCCTTGCTTGGCCCGTCCGGCTCGGGAAAGACCACGTTGCTGCGGCTCGTCGCCGGGCTCGAGAGCCCGACCGGAGGCATGATCTTCTTCGGCGACGAGGATGCATCGAAGAAGAGCGTGCAGGAACGAAACATCGGCTTCGTCTTCCAGCACTATGCTCTCTTCCGGCACATGACGGTGCTCGACAACGTCGCCTTCGGGTTGAAGGTGCGGCCGGCCAACAGGCGGCCGCCGGCCGCCGAAATCCGCCGCCGGGCCCTTGATCTGCTCGATCTCGTGCAACTCTCCGGCCTCGAAAAACGCTATCCGGCCCAGCTCTCCGGCGGCCAGCGCCAGCGCGTAGCGCTCGCGCGCGCCATGGCGGTCGAGCCCAACGTGCTGCTGCTCGACGAGCCCTTCGGTGCACTCGATGCCCAGGTCCGCAAGGAGCTGAGGCGCTGGCTGAGGGAAATTCACGACCGTACCGGTCACACCACCATCTTCGTCACGCATGACCAGGAGGAGGCCCTCGAGCTCGCCGACCGTGTCGTCGTCATGAGCAAGGGCGCGATCGAGCAGGTCGGCACGCCGGACGAAATCTACGACCATCCGGTCTCGCCATTCGTCTACGGCTTCATTGGCCAGTCCAACAGCCTCAACGTCACGCTCGCGAACGGTGAAATCTGGTTCGAGGACCGGCCGATCGGCCTTCGCGCCGCCAACGAGCCGGACGGTACGGCCACGCTCTACTTCCGCCCGCATGACATCGAGCTCATCGATGGCTGCGGCGGCTGTCTGGCTGGCCTCGTGACGGGCAGCCGCCGCGTAGCCGGAACGCGCCATCTCGAGCTCAACCTTGGGCGGACGCAGCCCTCTGTCGAAATCGAACTGCCGCCGGAACGCGCGACTTCCACCGACCACACCCGCGTTGCTTTCCGGCCGACAAAGTGGAAGCTCTTCCGCAAGGAGGACAACCTGCAACCGGCACCGCAAGAGGTGGAGACGCGGGCACCCGAACTCGCGCGCACCGGCACATAATGTCGGTCATCGAAGATCTGACGCGATCGCTCGGCGAGGCAGTACTGACCGGCGACCGGATCACCGAACGCTATCGGAGCGACGCGAGCCTCACCGGGCGAAACCTCCCGAGCGCGGTTGTCCGCCCGGCGAGCACAACCGAGGTCGCTACCGCGCTCAGCATCTGCAACGCGCATCGGCGAAGCGTGGTGCCGCAGGGGGGCATGACAGGGCTCGCCGGCGGCGCCAACCCCGATGCTGGCGACTTCGTCATTTCGATGGAGCGGCTTTCCGGCATCGAGGAGATCGACGCGGCGGCCGCGACTATGACCGTGCTTGCGGGCACGCCGCTTGAAGTCGCACAACGGGCGGCGGAGGATGCGGGCTTCCTGCTGCCGATCGATCTCGGTGCACGCGGCTCGTGCCAGATCGGCGGCAACCTCGCCACCAATGCCGGCGGCATCCGTGTGATCCGCAACGGGGTCGCACGTGACAACGTCCTCGGCATCGAGGTCGTGCTTGCCGACGGCACCGTGGTCTCTTCGCTCAACAAGATGATCAAGAACAATACCGGCTACGACCTCAGGCAATTTTTCATCGGTTCGGAAGGCACGCTCGGCATCATCACCTGCGCCGTGCTGCGCCTGCGCCCGTTGCCGGCCGGACGGCTGACGGCACTCTGTGCACTCGACAACTACACGCACGTCGTCTCCTTCCTGAAGCGCGCTCAACGGGAGCTTTCCGGCCTGTCAGCGTTCGAAGCCATGTGGGAAAGCTATTTCCGCTTCAATTGCGAGGCGGAAGGACGAAAATTCTTCGAGACGTCTCCCGCCTTTGCCGTGATCCTCGAGCAGGACATCCACGGAAAGGACGGCGAGCGCGAGCAATTCGAAGCCTTCCTCGGGCAGGCCCTCGAAGACGGATTGATCGGCGATGCGCTGATCGCCCAGTCGGAGAAGGAAGCCCAGACCTTTTGGCGGGTGCGCGAGGGCCATGCCATGGATAGGTTGCTGCCCTCCCTCGTCAATCTCGATGTCAGCCTGCCGATCGGCGATATCGGGCGCTTTGCCGAGGAATGCGGCATGGCGCTTTCCATGCGGTTTCCGTCGGCGCATGTCTCCTTCTTCGGCCATGTCGGCGACAGCAATCTCCATATCGCCTTTTCCGTTCCGGACGCGGATGAGGAAAGCGCCCATCAGGTCGATGCGGTCGTCTATCCGCTTGTGGCGGCGTATCATGGCTCCATTTCCGCCGAACACGGGATCGGCACGCTGAAGCGCGACTTCCTCGATCAGTCCCGCAGCGCCGCCGAACTCGACGTCATGCGCCGGATCAAGAATGCTCTTGACCCGAACGGTATCCTCAATCCGGGCAAGGTGCTCAGGTAGTGCACCGACACCATTGCTATCAGCAATGCGGATTAGTGCTCGGCGGCGAGTTTCGCTCTGATGCGTTCCGGCCCGCCAGTCATGCGGCGAGCGAACGGCCGATCGGGATTTACGACGCGCCAGAACGGTGCGCTCTCATCCTGACTGATGCGCACTAGATGTCGCTGCACGGTCACCGGGCAGCAGGCGTCCGCCCCGTATTTCGCCGCGAGCGCCCGTCTTATTTCGCCAATGTCCGACAACTGCCCGGGTCGCGCGGCCCAAAGCTCGTCCGCAACCATCTTCTCGCTTGGGAGCAGCACATTCTGCGTGAGATTTTTGCCTTTGCGTCGCGTTTTGAGTACCGGCAATTCTTCCATGAACAACCTCCCGCGGAATGTCCTTCAACAGAAGACGGCAAGCAAAGCGTCAATCCGACATGTCCCTACATTTTACGACCTAAATCATCGTGATTTAATTTCAGAGCCAGGAGGCTGGCGACTTCGGCAGCCTGCCTTCGGGGTCGATGACCTCAAGGCGTGGCGCACCCGCGCCGTTCCAGCGCCAGAGTGCAACGCAGGTGCCGCCGGGGGACATGAAAGATGGGTATATCACGCCGTGAAAATCCCGAGCGGTAAGATCAGCTTGCACCTCATGCGTCTGCGGCACCGCGCCTTTGTCGAGATCGTCTCGCCATTCACATCGATGGATGGCATCCGTCAGGCCAAGCTCCGCAAGAACATTGGCTTCCGTGAGGTCGGCCAGCCGCGCATCGTAAAGCTCGAGCCGTACGATCAGCGCCGGATGCTGCACGAAACCCTGATTGTATTCGGCCCACGCAGTCGAAAGTTCGCGCGCGGCATAGATTGTCGGCACGCCTACCGGATTCCATCGGCCGCCGAAGCGCGCCGCCCCTTCGCCGGAAAGCGGAACATGGGCCCAGCGCGGCACAAAGGCGCGCCAGAGTGGCATCGGCGCGGCAGGCAGCGGCTCTAAGTTGGAGCGGGATGCGGACGGTAGACCTCTCACACTTTTCCTCATCCCGCTCCAATGCATGTCGCCCAAAAGTGTGCAGCGGTTTTGGGACAACGACATGCATAAAAGCAATAACCTAAAGCGCGTCGCATGAGTCCGATTGAACGCCACGCGCTTTAGGCATAGACGCCGGCGCGAACAGCTTCCAGATAAGCGAGAACCTTGTCGGCCTTGCCTTCGCCGACGAGATCGAACGCCGTCTTTCCGGCCCAGCCGGGGATCGGCTGGTGCTTGAACCAGATGACGGCGCGGGCCTCGTCGCCCGCCATTTCGGACGCCATGGCGAGGATGCGGACAACCTTGCTCAGGGCGCTATCGACCTTGCGGGCACCGGTCTTGGCTGTCAGCGTGTTCCGCGCGACCCCAATCAGCTTGGCGAGTTCGGCAAGCGTTATGCCCAGACGATCGGCAACAAGGCGCGCCGACAGAAACGGGGAGTGATCTTCCCCGAAGCGGGCGGCGGGAATGTCCAGGTTGAGGGCGACCATGGCAAAGCTCGAGCTTGTTTTGATCAACACATGGATAAAAATAGGATCAATCCGTGAGCATTTCAAGCGCAGCCCATGTTTCCTGTCTGATAAGACGCGCTGTGCTTCAGCTCATCGCTGCCAGGAGGGTGTCCGCCGGTCGAAGAAGGCCGAGACCCCTTCCCGGGCTTCCTCCGTCTCCCAGATGTCGGCAAGCTGCTCGATCGTCGCCGCGATGACTGCATCCGTGATCGGCATGCCAAGCGATCGCGCCAGCCGTTTGGCCCTTCCCGCCGCTTGCGGCGCGGCGCCAAGATAGGGGGCGATTTCCGCATCGACAGCGGCGTCCAATTGGCTATCGCCGACCACAACAGTCGCGAGACCGGCAGCGAGCGCCTCATCGGCGTCGAAAAGCCGTGCCGACATGAACAGCGGCCGCGCCCTTCCTTCGCCGATCCTGGCAATGACATAGGGACTGATCGTCGCCGGGATCAGCCCGAGTCTCGCTTCCGTCAGGCCGAACTTTGCGCCGGCCGCCACGACGACGGCGTCGCAGACGGTCATCAGTCCGATCCCGCCGCCAAAGGCATTTCCATGCACCCGCGCGATCAGCGGCTTCGGCATCTCGTTCAGCGTCTTGAACATCATCGCCAGCCGCGTCGCCTCGGCGATCCGCGCGGGCCGGTCGGCGTCGAACTGCTGGCGCATCCAGTCGAGATCGCCGCCCGCACAAAAGCTCTTCCCTTCGCCGTCGAGAATGACGACACGGACCGCCTTGTCATTCCCAAGTCGGACCGCCGCATCCGCGAGTTCGCCGATCATCGCGGCGGAAAGAGCGTTGTGCTTCTCCGGACGGGCGAGTGTCAGGCGGGCGATGCCCCTTTCGTCGACAGTGCACCGGATCGTTTGCTCAGTCATGCGGCACTCCTCAGCGATCGGGCGAAGGCAGCTGCGCGATCGAGCTTTTCGGCGTCGAGCCCGGTCGAAAATCCCCTCTTTCCCAGGAAGGCATTCACCGCAAGCGTATCGACATTACCGGCGGCACCGGGGGCATAGGGGCAACCTCCGAGTCCTCCGGTCGAAGCGTCGAACACGCGCAGGCCCCGATCGAGGCCGACAGCGATATTTTCCAGCGCCCGGCCTGAGGTATCATGGAAATGACCCGCAAGCTTCGCCGCGTCAATGTCGCTAAGCGCCGTCGCCAGCATGATATCAACGGCTTCCGGCGTGCCGCGCCCGATCGTGTCGCCGAGACTGATCTCGTAGCAGCCGAACTCGAAAAGGAGGCGTGCGACGCGGGCGGCGGCCTCCGGCGCGATCGGCCCCTCGTAAGGGCACTCGACGACGCAGCTGACATAGCCGCGCATCGGAATTCCATGGTGCCTGCTTGCCTCCGCGACCGGGCGGAAGCGCTCGATGCTCTCGGCTATCGAGCAGTTGATGTTTTTCTGGGAGAATGTTTCGGAGGCCGACGCGAAAACCGCGACCTCGTCGGCGCGCGCGGCGCGGGCGGCCTCGAAGCCCCTAATGTTCGGCGTCAACGCCGCGTAGCGAGTGCCCGAGCGCCGCGCGATTCCCGCCATGACCGCGGGAGCGTCGGCCATCTGCGGGACCCATCTCGGGCTGACGAAGCTCGTCACCTCGATGCGCTCGAAACCGCACTCCGAGAGCAGGTCGACGAGCCGGATCTTGTCATTGGTATCGACAAGACGGGACTCATTCTGGAGACCGTCGCGCGGCGCCATCTCGACGATCGTGACGTGCTCGCTTCGTGACGGTTTCACTGTGCGGCCTCCTCACTGAGCGTTACGAGGACGGTGCCTTCGCTGACCTGCGTACCCTCGGCCACGTGCACACTCGCGACCGTCCCCTGCCGCGAGGCCGAAAGCGTAAGCTCCATCTTCATCGCCTCCATCACCACCAGCGGCTGGCCCTTGGCGACGGCCTCGCCGGCGCCGACACGGACCATCTTGACGAGCCCTGGCATCGGCGCGAGGAGCTCGTCGTCGGCGATTTCCCCGCTATGTCCACCAGACAACGCGTCCGGCAGGTGAAACACCAAGTTCCGGCCATCGAGAAACAGTGTCAGCGTCTCGCCTTGCCGAAGGAAGCGAAGCGCTCGCCTCTGCCCGGCCACCTCCAGCCGCGCACCGTCTTCGAAGCGTTCGAGCACGAGCACCGGCAAGGTGCTCGTTCCGGCACGAACGGCAAATTGATCGCGTCCGCGCGAAGCGAGCGTGACAGCCTCGCGCCCGTTCGCATGGTCGATGGAAACCGTCCGATGGGCATCGCCCCAGATCTGCCAATAGCCGAGCGAAGCCCAGGGATCGGTGGACGTCATCGGCTGCAGGACCCCGGTGGAGACAATCGCCGCCAGGGCCAATGCTTCGTCGTCCGGATCGCTCGGCGCCGCCAGCCGCTCGACCGCCCGGTCGATCAGTCCCGTGTCCGGCCGGCCGGCGCGGAAATCCTGTTCGTCCGTCAGTCTGATGAGAAAATCCAGATTGGTAACCGTTCCGCCGATCCGGACCTCCTTCAAGGCGGCCCGCAGCCGGGCGAGCGCTGCCGACCGTGTCCCCGCATGTACGATCAGCTTGGCGATCAGCGGATCGTAAAAGGGCGTTATCGAGTCCCCCTGCTGCACACCGGAGTCTATGCGCGCGTTGCTGTCCGGAAAGCTCAAATGTGCCAGCCGGCCGGTCGCCGGCAGGAAGCCGCGGGTTGGATCCTCAGCATAGATCCGTGCCTCGAACGACCAACCGTCTATGCCGATCTCGCCCTGCTTTTTCGGCAGCGGCTCGCCGTCTGCGACGCGCAACTGCCATTCCACGAGATCGAGCCCGGTGACCGCCTCGGTGACCGGATGCTCCACCTGCAGCCGCGTGTTCATTTCCATGAAATAGAACTGGTCCGGGTAGAGGCCGTTCGTCACGTCGGCGATGAACTCTACCGTGCCGGCGCCGACATAGCCGATCGCATGCGCGGCCCTGACAGCGGCATCCCCCATGGCGCGGCGCACTTCCGCGGTCATGCCCGGCGCCGGCGCCTCCTCGATCACCTTCTGGTGACGCCGTTGCAACGAGCAGTCCCGCTCGAAAAGATGAACGATGTTGCCCTGCCGGTCGCCGAAGATCTGGACCTCGATGTGCCGGGGGCGGCTCAGATATTTCTCGATCAGAACTCCGCCGTCGCCGAAGGAGGCCTGCGCTTCCCGCTGCGCCGATTCCAGCGCCGAAGCGAAATCCTCTCGCCGCTCGACGCGTCGCATGCCCTTTCCGCCACCGCCCGCGCGCGCCTTGATCAGCACCGGAAAGCCGATTTCCGCGGCCCGCGCTGCCAGGAACTCAGGCTCCTGCTGGTCGCCGTGATAGCCCGGCACGACAGGCACGCCGGACTGTTCCATCAGCGCCTTGGCCGCATCCTTGAGCCCCATGGCCCGGATCGCTTCCGCCGGAGGCCCCACGAAAATCATGCCTGCGGCTTCGACGGCCTCGGCAAAATCGGCGTTCTCGGATAGGAAG
Source organism: Ensifer sp. IC4062 (assembly GCF_020193575.1). Lineage (GTDB taxonomy): Bacteria > Pseudomonadota > Alphaproteobacteria > Rhizobiales > Rhizobiaceae > Sinorhizobium. The sequence goes on along the minus strand of NZ_JADYVD010000018.1, from coordinate 108,479 downwards.
CCATAGCCAGGATGAATGGCATCAGCGCCGACAACCCTTGCGGCCTCTATGACGCGATCGATCGCGAGATAGCTTTCGGCGGCATTCGCTGGGCCGATCCGCACGGCCTCGTCGGCAAGTGTCACATGGAGCGCATCACCATCCGCATCGGAATAGACGGCCACGGTGCGGATGCCGAGCCGCTTGGCGGTGCGAATGATGCGGCAGGCGATCTCGCCGCGATTGGCAATCAGGAGTTTGGAAAACATGCCCCTCGGTTCCGCTTCTATTCCGCCGCCACCACTTCGGCTTCCAGGAGCCAGCCGGAATCGAAGATTCCGGCAATCACGACCGTCATCGCCGGTGCCAGCTGACCGAGATAGTCGCTGCGGATCTCACGGTTTGCAACGACATGGTTCCTGTCGGCGAGGTAGGTCGTCATCTTGACGATATTGGCCTTGGTCATGCCGGCGGCCTTGAGCTGGGCGTCGACGTTCAGCCAGACCTGGCGTGCCTGCGCCTCGAAGCCTTCCGGAACGACGTCATCGGAGGCCATGGGAATCTGACCGCTGACGAAGACCAGGCGTTGGATATTTTCGACGCTGACGGCCTGCGAATAGCCGCCACGCGGCTGCGGTGCGTTGATCGCGTTGATATTGTCGCGCTTCATGCCAGCCTCCCTACATCCTGAACAATCCGAAACGTGTATCCTCGATGGGGGCGTTCAGCGCAGCCGACAGCGACAGTGCGAGCACGTCCCGGCTTTTGCGCGGATCGACGACGCCGTCGTCCCAAAGACGCGCCGAGGCGTAGAGCGGATGGCTTTGCCGCTCGAAAAGATCGAGCACCGGCTGGCGGAAGCGCGCCTCCTCCTCCTCGCTCCACGGCGTGCCTGCGCGCCGCAAGGCTTCGCCGCGCACCGTCGTGAGCACGCCGGCCGCCTGTTCGCCGCCCATGACCGAAATCCGGCTGTTCGGCCAGGTCCAAAGGAAGCGCGGTGAAAAGGCCCGCCCGCACATGCCGTAGTTGCCGGCCCCGAACGATCCGCCTACCAGCATGGTGACCTTCGGCACCTTCACCGTGGCCACTGCCGTCACGAGCTTGGCGCCGTGCTTGGCGATGCCTTCGGTTTCATATTTGCGGCCGACCATGAAGCCGGTGATGTTCTGCAGGAAGACGAGCGGTATCCTGCGCTGAGCGCAGAGCTCGACGAAATGGCTTCCCTTCAGCGCCGACTCCGAAAAAAGCACGCCGTTGTTGGCGATGATGCCGACCGGTATTCCATGAATATGGGCGAAGCCGCAGACGAGCGTGGTGCCGAAACGGGCCTTGAATTCGTCGAAACGGGAGCCATCGACGAGCCGGGCGATCACCTCGCGGATTTCATAGGGCGTTCTGAGATCGGCCGGCACGATGCCGGCGATTTCCTCCGGGTCGTAGAGCGGCGGCTCCGGCGTGCGAAGCTCCACCGACGCTAGTTTTTCGCGATTCAAGCCCGATACGGCGCGCCGCGCCAGGGCCAGGGCATGCGCATCATCACGCGCCAGATGATCTGCAACGCCCGACAGTCGCGTGTGGACATCGGCGCCGCCGAGATCTTCGGCCGAGACCACTTCGCCGGTCGCCGCCCGCACCAGCGGAGGGCCGGCCAGGAAGATCGTACCTTGCCCCTCGACGATGATCGTCTCGTCGGACATGGCCGGCACATAGGCGCCGCCCGCCGTGCAGGATCCCATGACGACGGCGATCTGCGGGATGCCGGCAGCCGACATGTTCGCCTGATTGTAGAAAATCCGGCCAAAATGCTCGCGATCGGGAAAAACCTCGTCCTGGTTCGGCAGGTTGGCGCCGCCTGAATCGACCAGGTAGACGCAGGGAAGCCAGTTTTCAGCGGCAATTTCCTGCGCCCTCAGATGTTTCTTGACGGTCATCGGGTAATAGGTGCCGCCTTTGACAGTCGGATCGTTGCAGACGATCATGCATTCGCGCTCGGCGATCCGGCCGATGCCGGTAATGAGCCCGGCGCCAGGCGCATCGCCGTTGTACATGCCGTGGGCAGCCGTGGCGCCCACCTCCAGAAACGGCGTGCCCGGATCGATCAGGGAAGTGACCCGGTCGCGCGGCAGCAGCTTCCCGCGACTAACATGGCGTTCCCGCGCCGTCTCGCCGCCGCCGTTGACGGCAAGCCGCACCGCTTCCTCGACTGTCGCAATGGCCTCCGTCATCGCTGCACGGTTGCTCTTGTAGAGGTCGGAGGATGCCGAGATATGCGATCTCAAGATTGTCATGAAGCCCTCAGGCACGGGGTTTGACCAAGATGCGCGAGAACGGCCGTCGCCGTTCCTTTATTTCGTTTCCGCGAACAGTTCGCGCCCGATCAGCATCCGGCGGATCTCGCTCGTGCCGGCGCCGATCTCATAGAGCTTGGCGTCACGCAGCAGGCGGCCGGCCGGGTAGTCATTGGTGTAGCCGTTGCCGCCCAGCGCCTGGATCGCCTCGAGCGCCAATGCGGTCGCCTTTTCCGCCGCATAAAGAATGCAGCCGGCGGCATCCTTGCGCGCGGTTTCGCCACGGTCGCACGCCGCCGCCACCGCATAGACATAGGCGCGCGCCGCATTCATCGTCACATACATGTCGGCAAGTTTTCCCTGCATCAACTGGAACTCGCCGATCGGTTGACCGAACTGCTTGCGTTCATGGAGATAGGGGACGACGACATCGAGGCAAGCCGCCATGATGCCGAGTGGCCCGGCCGAAAGCACCACACGCTCGTAGTCGAGGCCGGACATCAGGACGTTGACACCGCGGCCTTCCGCGCCGAGCACGTTTTCTTCCGGCACCTCGCAGTCCCTGAAGATGAGCTCGCAGGTGTTCGATCCGCGCATGCCGAGCTTGTCGAGCTTCTGGCCGGTCGAGAAGCCGGCGAAGCCCTTTTCGACAAGAAAGGCGGTGATGCCGCGTGGGCCGGCGGTCGGATCGGTCTTGGCATAGACCACCAGCACATCGGCGTCCGGACCATTGGTGATCCACATCTTGTTGCCGTTCAGCACGTAGCGGTCGCCATGCTTGTCGGCTTTCAGCGTCATCGAGACCACGTCGGAACCGGCGCCCGGTTCGGACATGGCGAGCGCGCCGACATGTTCGCCGGAAATCAGCCTCGGCAGATATTTGGCCTTTTGCGCGGAGCTGCCGTTTCGGTTGATCTGGTTGACGCAGAGGTTGGAATGGGCGCCGTAGCTTAGGCCCACGGAAGCTGACGCGCGGCTGATTTCCTCCATCGCGACGCAATGGGCGAGGTATCCCATGCCGGCACCGCCATAGGCCTCGTCGGCGGTGATGCCGAGCACGCCGAGCTCTCCCATCTCCCGCCAGAGCGGCGCGGGAAAGGCGTTGTTCCGGTCCGTCTCTTCTGCAAGCGGCGCAATCCGTTCGCTCGCAAATCGGCGCACGCTGTCGCGCAACGCGTCGATGTCATCGCCAAGGGCGAAGCCCAGTCCACCTTGATACATGTCTCTTTCTCCTCCGCATGTCCCCGGCGGCGATCTCCTCATCGCCGACAGAAACAGACCCGCGGGCATCCTGCTCGAGCCCCGACCGCTACAGCGCCGCGCATCGTTTCAGACACGCAAAGGCCGCTGTATTTCATCGCCGCATCGTAACGCCGCATGACCATCGCAGCGAACGATAACATCGCGCTTGGCTAATTTCCTTCCAAAGAGCCGGCCAGCCAAGCACGATGTGCAAAGGCGGAGGCTCACATGCGGCAGATCGATGCTTCGATGTCGGCGCGAGCCTCGCTCGCCCGACGGCTGCGATTCCAAGGCCTCTTGTGCTTCATCCCGCGGGACATCGAGGCAGAGGGGAACAGACCTCGATCAGGCAGTGCTTCTCTCCCTCAGTTCTTGTTCGGCCAGACTTCCCGCGCCCTGGTGACATCGACGAGCCCCCGCGCTGCATCGCGATTGCCGGTCGCTGCGACAGCTTCGAAGATCTGTCTTGCCTGGGCATAGCGCCTGAGCCTCAGATAGGCGTAACCGCGCAGCACCATCAGGTCGGAGCGATTGGATCCTATCCGGCCCAACCGGTCGAGAAGCACCAGCGTTTCAGCATAGCGCCCGGCATCGAAGGCGGCGATCGCTCGATCGGCGAGAATAGCCGTCTGTAGTTCATCTACGCGGGCGCGGGATTGGGGCGATTTCGTTGCCGCAACGGCCGCCCTGTCGGTCAGTCCGGCGCGCAGATAGGCAAGGCTCTGACCATAGGCCGCATCCTCGCGCATCCGCGACTGCGTCGCACGCAGTGCGACTTCGAACGCCTCCGCGGCTTCGAGCGGCCGGTTCAGGTCCATCAGGCACCACCCGCGCGTCAGCGCCGCCGCCGGCGACAGCCGGGTGGGATCACGCGTCGTGCGGCAACCTGTGGTGTTTCGGACTGCACTCCGTGGCACGACTTCACGGTAAGCGGGCTGGACGCCCTCCCGTCGCGCAACCGCAACCGGAGCGGGCTGCTGCATCGTGGCCGCCGGCTGTTCGCCGTTCGCCGTGGGCGTCGGGAGCCGGCGTTGCTGCGGCGCCGTCTCCGTCTCCGCCAGCCGCGCGATCCGTTCCGACCGCCCGGCCCAAAGCCGTTGAATTTCGGCGACGCCTGCTCGGTCGCCGAGTTGATGGCGGCTGAGCGCCAGACCGTAGGCCGATGGCTCGTCATCCGGTTTCCAGCGAAGCGCAGTCGAAAACCATTGCACGGCCGTTTGGTGCTGTCCGAGTGCTCGGGCATACCAGCCAAACTGCTGTGCTGCTGCCGGGTCGCGGCCTTTCATCGTCTCCGCTGCGATACGCTGGAGCACATCGGCAGAAAGCGCGGCGGGCGGATCGAGCGCCAGGAGGTTGGCCGCGGCCGCCATATAGGTCGCGTGTGCGTCGGCCGATGCGTCCCGCCAGGGATAAAGCACTTGTTCGGCTTCCTGAGGCGCCTTGCGATCGATGAGCGCGAGCGCCAGCCCCTGGGAGGCCTCGGCGGAATCCTGCTTGTCGCGTGCCCGGCGAAACCATTGTTCTGCCGCACTCATGTTGTTACGGCGCAGTTGGTACCAGCCGAGAAGCAGCGCGTCCGATGCCAGTCCTTGCGTTTCCACCAATCGTTCGATGCGTTGCAGATATTTCGGATCGACGGCGAGGGCGGCATCGTCGTCACCTTCGGCAACGAAGCGCCGGGCGAGATCGTCGCGGATTGTTTCGAATTCCAGCGTTCCCGCCGCCGTCGTCCTCTCAAAGGAAAGCAGTTCCTGGACGGTTGCGTAGGGCAGAACGGCCGCCGCTTTTTGCATCGTCGCAAGGCGCTCGGGTTGGTCGTCGCAATTCTTCAGGACATAAAGATAGGCGTCACGCGCCCGATCTCGCCTATCCGTTTCCGCGAAGGCCTCGGCGACGCGCCACAGCACGTCTACTTCGCTGCAGGTGAGGAGGCTTGGCGTGCGGGCGCCCACCTGGATAACCGTCTCATATTGCTTGAGGTCGGACGCGTTGATGAGCCTCGCGCGCGCCTCTGCAACGTTGAGACGTTCGATAAGATCTACCGGCGGCTGCCAGCCCGGATCGTTCGACTGCCGCTCGGAGATCGCCCTGCGCACCTCGCTGAAGCGCCCTTCCGCATAGAGCTGCCACATGGTTTCGAGTTGCGCGTCGGCGTTCCGCGGCACTGCCAGCGGGTTTTCTGGAGGCGTCCAGCTCGGATAAAGCGTCCTCAAGCGAGATATCTCCGCCTCCAGACGCGCGGTGTCGCCCCTGCTGGCGAAATAGCGCAGTGCCGATTCGTCGACGACCGGCTGTTCCACTGGCTGCGCCTCGGCTTCCGGTGGGCTTGTCGCCTGCGCTACCTCTTCCGCCGCAGCGTTACCGGCGAAATTGTCGCCCAGGGCGACCACAAACCGGTCCGGGACGGCGCGCTTGAACAGATCCACGATGCCCTGCCGCAGATACCTGTCGTCGGCGAAGCCGGCAACGCCGATCGCCACGGTCATCACAACTGTGGAGGCAATGATGGGCGTCCTCATAAACACTCCGGATGTTTTTCCTCCACAAAGGACAACCCCAGCAGGTGAAGTGTCGAAGGATAATATTGCGTGGGGCTGAACGACTTGGCGGTGTCCGGCAGCTTCGCTCCGTCAAGGACACAGGCCAGAATATGGTTAACAATTTCATAACCGGGATCGTTCAGCGCTGTATTCACGGCCCCGTCAGCGAGATCGATAACCGCAATTTCTCCGCCCGAAGCAGCCATACCGGCCGCCAATCGGGAGAGGAGTTCGCGATCCGTGTTGCCTGCACGGGCGAGGTAGAGCGGGATGCGCAGCGCGTTATAGCCGAACTCGGCCGGGAAGCCCGCCGCGGGCTTCAGCATCGTTCGGGCGCTCACCCAGTCCGCCGGCATTTTCCTCGGGCCGAACTGCAGGCCCGCAATCATCTCCTCTCCTTCCTCGGCCAGGACCTGCCATTTCGGCGAAGGAGCCACCTGGTTCAGGACCGGAAATGCCTCGAATATCCAGTAAGACGGGTTGATAATCGGGCCATCGGCACGATCCGAAGCCGAGAAGCCGGAAACTCCCGGCAGGAGCAGCGTTCTGCCGCCGTATTCGACCACGGTGTTGTCGAGAATTGCTTCTGCGATTGCGGCCGCAGCGCTCTGGTAATCGCTTCGCCCCCAACGCTCGCCGGCGAGCGCCAGCGCATAGGCAATCAGGATATCGCCATCGGTCGCATTGTTGATATCGACGACATGCGGCGTATCGACCGGGCTCCATTTCCAGGCAGCAAGCCCATCGTCGCGAAGCAGGAGTTCGCGACGGGTGAAGGACCAGATCTGCTCGAAGTCGGGCGGATTGTCCGCAAGGAACGCCAGAAGGAGACCGTAACCCTGACCTTCGCTATGGCTGATATTGCCGTTGCTATCGTCGACGATGCGACCGCTCGGATCCAGAAATCTCGCCTTGTATTGCGTCCAGGCACCTTCGCTTACCACCGCGCGCGCCTCCTGCGCCTTTGCGCCGCTACCCGAAATCGCCAGCAGGGATACGAATACGACCAGCCACTTCATAGGCGACGCCCCAGCTTGCCAAGCAGTCCTGCCGTTGAAAGTCCAAGCAAAATGGCAAGGCCAACGAGCAACAACGCGTAAAGAAGAATATTTGTCGACAGCCAGTTGGCGCCGATCAATCGGTAGTTCCAGAAAGACGGAGTCTGTGTCGGCACGAACTCGAACTGCATGGCCGGGATCGTATTGACCACGCCATTGAGCGGTTCGAAGGTCGCAATGTGACCGGACATCTGGTTCCACTTCGTGAGATCCGCGATCGCGGAGACGCCCTCTTTGAGCAGCGTCGGCGTCGGCGAGGTGACCACGGTCCACGTCGCGTTTCCCGAGGGATTGGCCGCCTGGGCAACGAGCAGCGTTGCAGCATCGGGCGGCGCAAAAGCGCTCTCCGTCGCCGGCGCGATCCTCAAAGAGCTCAAGGAAATATCGAAAGTCTCTCTCATCCAGCCTTCAATACTGGCAATCGGCGTTCGCCAGCCCCCGCCTCGCAATCGGGCCCTCCACTCATCTAACGCTGTCTGTGTCACCACGCGCGAACCCGCATCCGAGGCACTGCCCCACGCAACCTCGCCGCTTGTGTCGATTCCCGCCTGCGTCAACACCGAGTTCGGCAGCTGCGGCAATGCACCTATGAAAAGCGCGTTGCGATCGCCCACTTCCAAAGGCGTGACGATCCGCTCGATCGCTGGCAAGCTTTCGCCTGCAAGCGCAAGCCGCGACACGAAAGTTGCCGCGGCTGACAGCGTCTCGCTGTCGCTGCGATCCAGATAGAGCGCAACCGGTCCGCCGTCGGCGCGGTAGGGATAACCGACGCCCGAAGTGGCGGCGAGGTTCGGACGCAAGCCGATGCGTGCGAAATCCGGCATATGAAACTCGGACGTATCGAACAGGGCAAACCGCGCTTCGTTCGACGCGGAAGTCCCCGGTGCGCAGACGCTGTCGGCCTCTGTCAGCAAGACAGCCTCCAGCTCGACGAGGTTGGAACCGGGCCGGAAGTGACGAAGCGTGACGTTGATGGGCAAGTGGCGGACGAAGCCGCCGCGCGCGGAGTCGAGCGGAACGGTCGAAGCGATGCTGCCGTTGACGTAAATATCGATCCGACTGCCCGGACGCACCGCTTCGGTATAGGCCGCATCAAGAAGAATCGTCGCCTCGCCGTAAGCGCCCGCATAAAAATCCGAAGGAAGGGCGATGCCGAATGCCGTGCGGAAGCGGCGCCCGGAGAACTCGCTCGTTGCAACGCCGAGTTCCGAAAACCGCAGCCTCTTGTCGGAAACAAACAGGGGAGCCTGAGGCAGCCGCCAGCGTTCCGTGTTGATGACGTCACGCGGCACGTCGGACGGGCGTTCGGTTATTTTGGTGATCTCTTCGATTGCAGCTTCCACGGCCGACCAATCCGGTCCCGTCAAAACCAGGAGCGGGGCGCCGGTCGCATCATCCTGTACGAAGCCAGCAACAGATGTCGCCGACGCTCCGTCCGGCATCGACCGCAGAAGGGGGGCCAATCCGGATGCGGCGCCCAACAGGACCGTCAACTCGCCGGGCTTACCGAGCGCAGGCATGGTCTCCGTCACGGCAACGCTCTGGGCGGGCATGTGCCCAAGCAGAGCCAATCCCTGCGCGAGCCGCATGAGGGATGCTGTCTTGCTCGGCTGGGCGAGCGCAGGCATCACGATATTGAATTGCGTGCGGCCCTCGCCGTTGTTGCCGACCGCGCGTATGTCGTCGATCGTCGATAGCCGGCCCGCGTCCCGACCCGCGAACTCGATGAAGGCGGTCTCGGACGGAATTTCTGTCCAGAGTTCATAGGTCGACTGGATCGTGCAATCGGTGCGATGGCGCTGGAGGACCCGAAACCGGATCTCGTTGGACCCCGCGCGCAGCAAATCCGAGGGAAGATTATAGGTCCGGGTCTGGGGCGCCTCGGTCGCCTGCACCGGTCCTTCGCCGATGAGCCTGCCGTTCACAATGACGGACAGGACGGAGGCCTCCGGCGCGACGACAATGGCGTTCTGATAGGCGAAGGTAAGCCTCTCTCCCGCCGCCGCCTGACCTGGTGTCAGATAGACCGACCATATTCGCTCATCGACTTCCCCCGTCAGGGAAAGCGTCGAGAAGGGCATGATGTGGCGGCGGAATGTGGCAGGCTGCGCGGCTCGCGGCGCCACGGCGTCGCCAGCCTGCGGGTCCACCTGGCCTGGCCTCGCCGGAGGCTGTGCCGGAGCCCGATCCTCGCCGGGACGTTCGACCGACATGTCGAACGGAGCCGGCTGGGCCAGAATCGGCCCGCACAAAAGCACCGACATCACGAATGCGAGCATCCTGATCATCGCGCGCGCCCCGGTTCACGTTGACCCGAACCCATGCTGCGGAAGAGATAAACAAATCCTCGGTTCATTTGATAAAGCGAGAGCCACCAGAACCACAGCGTGCCGCGCACCAGCCCCGGATTTATACGCCGCAGACGCTGGAATTCGGTCCACTGCTGCGAATTTGCAAAGATAAGATCGGCAACCAGATTGTGGTGACGGGCCACCTCGGGCAGATAACGGCAACCGACAGCGGTTATGTCGCTACCGGATTCCACGTTCTTTATCGCAACGGGCAGGGTGTCGCGTGTGCCCTGCCTGCTATAGGGCTCGAAGCGGATCTGTGCCCGCGTGTCGACGACGGGGTTGCCGCGCAAGCCATAGACCTGCACGCGAGCGCCGTTTGCGGAAACATCCTCGATCGTTGCCGGATACCAAGCCTCGTCCAGGCCGAACTCGCATCGACGACTGACCTTGACGCGCCTCGACGCCGATCTTTCCCCCCGCTCGGACACGACGCCGAGCGCGCAACCGGCAAGGACCAGGTTGAAGAAATTCCAGCCGCCCACAACAAGGGTGATATCCGCCTTATAGGGCTCCGCATAGACGCGATAGGCGGTGATCAGGAGGGCAATGAACAGCACCCCGAAGATGACGAAGAACGGCCGGCTGATTTCCGAAAGTCGACTTTCGAGAATCGACTCGTCCTTCGCGGTCACCTTGAAGGTGGGTTTACGCGGGCTTGCCAGAACGGAAAACACCGCCGGCAGGAGATGCACGGCTTGCACATATTCGTAGAGCTCCGAAATCCACGGCCATCGGAAGGAGCCGTAGAGATAGTTCTGCATCATCAGATTCACGAGCATGTAGGCGAGTGTATAAGCCAGGAACTCACCGCCCGATGCCGTGAATATCTCGAGATCGAAGAACAGATAGCAGAGCGGCGCGAGCAGGAAGATCGTGCGCGACAGCGGGAACAGCCAGAAAAGAGCCGAGGACATGTAGCAAAGCCGCTGCGGCAGCGACAAGCCGCGCTTCAACAGCGGGAAATGGAACATGAGAATCTGCATCATGCCCTGGGCCCAGCGGCTGCGCTGACCGATGAAGCTCGCGAAGGTCGCCGGCTGCAATCCGGCGATCAGCGGACGATCGACATAGACGCTGTTCCAGCCGCGCCCGTGCAGCGCAAGTGCCGTTTCGCAGTCTTCCGTGATGCTGGAGCCGCTGAAGCCGCCGGCATCGTCGAGCGCCGTTCGCCGCAGCACCGCGGCCGAGCCGCAAAAAAAAGCGGCGTTCCACTTGTCGAGACCGCGCTGGATGATCCCGTAGAACATCTCGTTTTCGCTCGGCATTTTTTCGAATGTCCTGAGATTTCGCTCGAGCGGATCAGGATTGAGAAAGAAATGCGGCGTCTGCACCAGGAAGAGACGTGGATCGTCCTCGAAATAGCCGACCGTCTCCAGCAGGAAATCTCGAGCCGGGGCGTGATCGGCATCGAAAACCGCGATCAGTTCGCCATCGGCGTGCAGCATTCCGTTGTTGAGATTGCCGGCCTTTGCATGTTCGTTGCGGTCGCGCGTCAGATAGCGCACGCCGAGATCGTCGCAGAGTTCCTGCAATTGTAGATGACGTGCCGCGGCGCGCTGAGCCTCGACGAGGCTGGTGGAGTCGCGCTTCTGCTTGGTTCCACCATCATCGAGAAGCCATACCGTCAGCTTGTCGGCCGGATAGTCCATAGCCTTGGCCGCCGCGAGCGTATTGGCGAGAAGCGATGCCTCCTCGTTGTAGGAGGGAACGAAGACGTCGACCTTCGGGTATTTTGCTGCCGTGGCCACCCGGGATGGTCGTGGCGGAAGCGGCATGGCGACCACGAACAGGCTGAGAGCCAGCATCATCACGCTGTACATTTCGGCTAGATAGAGCAGGAAGCCGGGGATGAAGTTTTCGGGCTGGTTGACGGGCGGCAAGGTATCGGTCGTCCGCCAATAGACATAGCGCAGCACGATCGCCGTACCGAAGGCAAGGGCGATCAGTCGCCATCTGCCCCCAGCGTTGACGAGTTTGATCAGCGCCATGAATGCCACAACGACAACACTTGCGATCAGCTGCGTCTGCAGATTGACGGGCAGCGTGATCAGGGCGACGACGCAAAGCGAAAGAAACACCCATGCAACAAGGGCAGCAACCTTACTCATTCATTCGCCTTCCAACAGACGGAATCATGCCGCTGGTTTTGACCTCTCAAGTTCGACCGCCCGACCAAACGCCAGGCTGACTAAGGGCAATCGCTTCCGGCCTGCGCATCGCATGTCGGCCCCGGCACCACAACCGTACTCGCCGCCCCCGCCGGCGCTCCCGTCGGCGACGGCAGGCCGCCGGCCGGCTGGTTCGATGGCCCCGGCGCCGTTGGCTGTTGCCGTTGCGTTTGCGGCCTCGCCATTCCGGTTTCCGGTGCCGGACGGACGACCCTCCTCTCGGCCACCGAAACGCGCTTTATCGCGGGGGGCTCCTTCGGATAGATGGGGTTGCCCGTACGGCCGATGCCGGGATCCACCGCCGGCGGTTCGCCATAGGGATTCCAGCTCGGATCCGCAAAGGTGCCGCTGATCGTATAGCCATAGACGGGCGCGAGCAGTTCTCTTTCGGTGGCACCGGCGGCACAGTAGCGCAGGCGAACCTGGATCGTGCCATAATTCTGCAGCGGCGAACGGCGGTGTTGCGGCGGGCGAATCTGCTGCCAGGCAAAGAGACAGGCATCGTTCCCACGGCCGCGACCGAAGGCATAGCCGAAGGGGCCGTAGTTATTCTGAAGAAAATAGGGCGACCGCGCCAGCGCGACTCCAGGAACGGCCCGCCGCGCCTCGCGCATCATCTCCGTCTCGCGCACCGGTCTGTAGGCGCTTCTCCTCTGGCCGACCTCTGATCCCACCGGGCCGAAAAATTTGGCCCTGAGAAAGTTCTGCCCCGGCGTCGAGGCGGATGTGTGGAGGTTGATATCCTGCTCCACGGCATTGCCGTAGCGGCGTTCGACGACGTTGAGAACTGCCGGGCCGCCTGGCGGCGGCAGAATGAGCGCATTTTCCGCTGGGACAAGGGCAGCACCTGCCGGCGTGCGAACGCCTTCGCGCGCCGCGCATCCGGCAAGCAGAAGGCAGGAGACGGCAACGATGGCCGAGGCACTGCCCGTGCACCGGCGGTCGACACGCTCCAATGCTTCCCCAAACAAGCCGAATCGCCGACTCAAGAACCGCTCTGCCATGCGGAATCCATAGTTCATCCGCGCCGTTAATCAAACCTTAAGGAATAGGGGAGCGCACGCGGCTACATCTTGCCGAGCGCGGCAAGCGCCTCATCGACGATTGCGTCCAGCGGTTGGTCGATGTCGATCGCCACCGTGTTCGCCTCGCCGGTCGGATCTTCCAGGGTCGCGAGTTGGGTCTTCAACAAGGACGCCGGCATGAAGTGCCCGGTGCGGTGTTGCATCCGTTCCGCTAACACCGCCTCGCTTCCATGGAGATGGACGAAGGCGAGCACCGCCGGCGCGCTATCACGCAGCTTCTGCCGATAACTGAGCTTGAGCGCCGAGCAGGCCACGACCGCCGGGCCGGTGCTGTCCGAGAGCGTACGGCCGATCGCCGTAAGCCATGGCCAACGGTCGTCGTCGGTCAGTGGAATGCCTTCGGACATTTTCTTGATGTTCTCGGGCGGATGCAGGGCATCCCCTTCGATGAAGGGATAGCCATAAGCCTTCGCGATGCGTTCGCCCACGGACGATTTTCCGCTTCCTGAGACGCCCATCACGATGATCGAGCCTGGAAATCGATGCGCCGGCGCCACGTCTCTGTGCCTCTTCTCGATCATCATCCTAGCATCCCCGTCTGCTGGCGAGTGATTATCCCTCCGCTCATAGCTTTCGCGCCCTCAGTGGGCAAGCGGAGCAGCAGGCCTGCCGCCCCAGCTTCATATGCTCGAAAGCAAGCATTTCCGAAAAATCCGTTGTAATTCGGTATAATGCCATGTATTTTTCTGTCATGGACGTTACAGACAGAAAAATAATTGGAATTCTTGCGGAGGATGCCCGCACCTCGCTGACCGATATCGGTGCGGCGGTCGATCTCTCACCCTCGGCGGTCAACGAACGCATCCGCCGGCTGGTTGCCAACGGTATTATCCGCCGTTTTACGCTCGATGTTGATCATCGCGCCCTTGGCCTCGACGTTCTCGCCTTTGTCTGGATCGCCCTTTCGGCCGATGCCGATGAAGCCGAATTTCGTGCATTCATGGCGGCGCACCCGGTCGTCGCCGAATGTCATCACGTGACTGGCGCATGGTCCTATTGCGTCAAGATTCGCATGCCGACGCTCGCAGACATCGAGCCGTTTCTCTCGGAGCTGAAAGCGCGGCGATATCTCGCCCGCAGCGAGACCGTCATCGCGCTTTCGACCGTTGCCGATAACCTCTTCACAGGGCCGGAGGCCCGATAGCCATGTCCATACTGCTCTTCGGCAAAGGCCTCCTGCTCGGCCTCGCCATTGCCGCGCCGGTCGGTCCGATCGGCGCGCTTTGCATCAGCCGCACGCTCGCGCACGGCTTTTGGGCCGGCGTCGCCGGTGGTCTCGGAACCGCGCTCGCGGACGCGGCCTACGCGATGCTGGCGGCGGTCGGCTTTGCGGCATTCGCTGCCGTGCTTTCCGTGATCTCGACGCCGCTCGGCCTGGTGGGAGGTCTGTTCATGATCTGGCTCGGCTGGCGCGGATTGGCGCCGAGACCAGTTGTTGCGGCCGCCGAGATCGACGCGCGCGATCTCATTCACACGACGACCGCGACCTTCTTCCTGACGATCGCCAACCCCACGACGATCCTGTCCTTCGCCGCCATCTTCGCGGGGCTCGGGCTTTCGACGGTCGGCGACGGCGCAAAAGGCGCGATTGTCGTCTCCGGCGTCTTTCTCGGTTCGCTCGCCTGGTGGTTCTTCCTGAGCGGCGGCGTCGCGCTTGCCAAGACACGGCTTCCGGACGGTTTCGCCACCTGGGTGTCGCGCCTTTCCGGTCTCCTGCTCATCGGATTTGGCGTGACCGCGCTCGCCTCGACCGCAACCCGGTTCGTCTGACGGCTTCGCAGTCGCCGGTGCCGAACCCTTCATGGCGCCGATTTCACGAGAGCCGACCGTCGGATGAGGCGGCCGGCAGCCATCGGGCGGCCATATGCCTTGTGCGCGACACAATCGCAACGCACACAATCACAAAATGTGCTTCGGGCCCCGGATTTTGGCGCGCCCTGATTGCATCACGTCATTTATTCGAGCAAACTCATATGGATGAGGTCGAACCGTTCCGAGGAGAATCACTGCGATGAATAAGAAGGATCCAAACCCGATAGATACCTTCGTCGGTTCTCGTGTCAGAATGCGCAGACTGATGGTCGGGCTGAGCCAGGAAAAGCTGGCCGATGGCTTGGGCATCACGTTTCAGCAGGTACAGAAGTACGAAAAGGGCACAAACCGCATCGGCGCGAGCCGGCTGCAGGCGATTGCCGATATCCTGGGCGTCCACCCGAGCTTCTTCTTCCAACGCGAGGATGACAAGCCGGCAGGGCGAGACAGCGCGGGCGACATGCATGAATCGAACGAGATTTCTTCCTTCGTGGCCTCGAAGGAGGGCATCGCGCTCAACAGGGCGTTCCTGAAGATTGCCGATCCGGTGTTGCGCAAGAAGATCATCTCGCTTGTCGCCGCCATGGCCCAGGCTCCGGAGACGGAGTCGACGAGCGTCGCTTCGGGGGTGCGTCGCACCGAGCCTCTGCACGGTTAAAGACCAGAAATAGCCTTACCGTCAGCGAGGGGGCCGCATGACCTACAGGTTACAAACTCTGGGACGATTGCGCCTGCTGAACGAGGCGGGCCGCGAAGTCACTTTCCCCGAGAAGGGCCTGCTCATCCTGTGTCTTGCGATTGCCAACGGCTATCGCGAGCAATCCCGGGCGGAAACTGCCAGGCTGCTCTGGGACGGGGTCGAGCCCAGCCAGGCCTATGTCAACCTGCGCAAGACAGTTTCCCGCATCACCGCGCAACAGATGGAGCTCGGCCGAACCTTCCTGACTTTTTCGCAGTCGTCGATCCTGCTCAATCCCGGAACCTTGACGAGCGATCTCGATGCGGTGACCGACGACGGCGGCGACGCCGTGGTTCGCTTCTGCCGCATTGCCACCGTGCTGCGCGACGATTTCCTGAAGGATACGAAATCGCACGGCAAAGCCGTCGATGCCTGGATCGGCCGCCAGCGCGAGATGCATACGTCCCTGCTTAGGGAAAGCTTGCTTGCCGCGGCGCCCGCCGCCGAGCGCAAACATCGCGAACTTCTCAAATCGGCGGCAATGCGATTGCTCGAACGCAATCCGTCGGACGAGGAAGTCCGCAAAGTCTTGAAGGCTGTGCTGGAGTCCGAAGGACGGCACCATGACGCGCAGGTCATCTTCGATAGCGTCAGCCGGTCGGTTCCGATCATCGGCAACCCACCGTCCGTGCCCGTCGAGATCCTCCCCCGGGACGACGATCACCAGAGAAGGCCGCCGCGACTCGTGCTGCTGCCGCCGAACTCCGGACGCGGAGATGGCGCCGCGGCGATCTTTGCAAGTTCGCTCATCGAGGACGTGACGATCGGCCTCTGCGCCCTCCGGTCCGTCAGTGTCATCGCGCCCTATACAGCGGCGCAGATCGGCCTCCAGTCCGACAAGGCGAACACCTACGAACGGCACTCCATCAGCTATATCCTCGACACGCGATTGACCGACGAGGGTGACCGACAGAGCCTCTTTGCCCAGCTGATCTTCTTTGCAAACGACGAGGTCATCTGGGCCGACCGTTTCAATCTCGTCGGCGACGGTCTGATGCAGTCGCGCAGGGGCATTGCGCATCGGATCGCTTCGGCGATCGCAAGCCAGGTCGAGCGGAATGAAACCGCCCGCCACGTCTACGAGCGCAATGGCGAGTCCTACCGCGGCTACCTCCTCGGCCAGCGGTATCTCAAGCATCTCAACCTTCCCGAGATCCGCCGGGCGCGCAAGAGCTTCCGCGAGGCCCTTAGCGGCCAGAAGGACTTCGCCCCCGCCATGAGCGGACTCGCGCGAAGCTATTTCGTCGAATGGCTGCTGACGGCGCGCGGCGATCGCGAATTGTTGACGCTCGCCGAGAGACATGCTCGCGAGGCCGTGGCCGCGGACGAGACGCTCGCCTCCGGCTACAGGGAACTCGGCGTCGTCAAGCTCTACCTCCGCGAATTCGATGAGAGCGCTGAGTTCCACGACCGGGCGGAAGGGCTCAGCCCGCACTACGCCAATGTTATCGCCAGCTACGCCGATACCCTCGTGCAGGCCTCCCGGCCCGGAGAGGGATTGCGGAAGATCGAGGCGGCGATCGACCTTAACCCGATCGCTCCGGACGAGTATTTCTGGACGGCCGCCAGTGCCAGCTACTCTCTTGGCCACTATGAGCAGGCTCTCGCCTACATCGACCGGATGCGGGACCGGACGCCTGCCGACCGGCTGTCGGCAGCGAGCTGGGGCATGCTCGGCGACCGCAGAAAGGCGCGCCAGTTCGTGCGCAAGACACTCGATGTCCATCCGGATTTCGATCTCGACCGGTGGATGGCGATCGTGCCCATCCGCGAGGAATGGCAGAGGGAACATTACCGCGAGGGCCTGGAGAAGGCGGGTTTTTGAGGCGCAATTCCGCGCAATAGCAAGAGGGGTGAATGAATGGCTGAGGTTGTTGTTTTCGGCATTGCCGGAGAGGACCATTTGTGGCTCGCCGATCTCAAGGCGGGGACGGTCACCAGGATCGATCCGCCCAAGCAGGGCGCGCTGGCCGACGCCGACGCATTGCGCAAGGCTGGCGCCACGGTCGTCAAGACCGTCAATCTTGCAGCTACGGCAAGTACCGCCGACGCTGTTTTCGGCGGCTTTCTGGACGGCTAGCCGCCAGCCATTATCGCGACGGGCGGCAGACCAAATGGACCACGCCCGCGCGTCTCTTCAAGGCCATGTCCACATCAATTCGCTATTCCGATCGGATCTGCACCGCCGAAACAACCTTCGGCCGGATCGAGCCCCTTTTGTCGGAGTTCGGCATCACGCGGCTTGCGCGCCTGACCGGACTGGATTGCATCGGCATTCCCGTCTGGAATGCCGTGTCTCCGAATTCGAAATCCTTGGTCATCAATCAAGGCAAGGGCATAACGGACATCGACGCCAAGGTCTCGGCCGCCATGGAGGCGCTCGAGCGTGCCGTCGCCTGCGCGCCGCGCGTGCCGACGAGAGTTGCGAGCCGCAGTGACCTGTTGGCCGAAGGCAATCAGGCCCTGTCTCTGCCGGGGCTGATCGCCGCCGGCCAGCCGGACCTTACCGATAGCGAAGCGATCCGGTGGGTACTCGGCCGCGACCTCGACGGAGGGGCGCCGACATGGGTTCCGCTCGAGGCCGTCCTGCTCGACAGGACGGTGGAGAACTGCCGGTACTGGCAATCGTCCGATGGCCTCGCCTCCGGCAACATTGAAACGGAAGCAGTGCTGCATGGGCTCCTGGAACGGATCGAACGTGATGCGGAGGTGCTGTGGCGCCTCACGCCACTAGCCTCGAGGCTTCGAAGCTGCGTTTTACCCGAGGCGCTCGGCGATCCGGTGCTTGCTGCGATGGCCGCAAAGATTGCCGCGGCAGATCTCGAGCTGCGCCTTTTCGACATCACCAGCGATGTCTGCATACCGTGCTTCACCGCCGTCGTGGCCGGGAAAGACATCCTTACGGCGAAGGCGCCACTTTTCCATCATGTCACCGTCGGACACGGGGCACATCCGAGCGCAGTGAGAGCGGCGATCCGCGCCGTGACCGAGGCGGCCCAATCGCGGCTCACCTATATTAGCGGGGCGCGCGACGACGTCTATCCGGAGACGTTTGTTCGCCCCTTGCCGCAACAGACGCAAAGACTGTTCGAAGCTGTGCCGCAAGAGCCGACACGCGTCCACACCGCAGAGGCGGGAGGACCGGACGCACTCTTGCCTTTCGTCCTGCAGCGGCTGCGCCACGCCGGCATCGGCCCGGTCGTCTCCGTGCCATTGCTTGGCGCGGGCCTGCCATTTGCGGTCGTCAAAGTGTTCGTTCCGGAGCTGGAGAATCCGGAGGGCGAGCGCAAGCGCCGCTTCGGCACACGGGCGCTCTCCTGGGCACTGGAGGTGGCATGAAGATCGTCTTCGTCGGTCCGACCGTCCCCGATGCGCGCGAACGCGCCGGTGCGGCCTTCATGGTCCGACCGCCGGCGATGCAGGGAGACATCTTGCGCGCCGCACGCGCCGGCGCGACGACTATCGGCCTCGTCGACGGCAATTTCGAACATGTGGCGCCGGTCTGGCACAAGGAGATACTGTTCGCCCTGTCACAAGGCGTGCACGTCTTTGGGGCGGCGAGCATGGGTGCCTTGCGTGCCGCCGAATGCGCGCCCTTCGGAATGGTCGGGATCGGAGAAATATATCGCCAGTACGCCGCAGGCGAGCTGGCGGACGACTCGGATGTGGCCCTGCTTCACACTCCCGCCGAACTCGGCCATGCGCCGCTCACGGTCCCGCTCGTCAATGTGCGCGCGACGGTTGCACGCCTCGAGCATGCCGGCCTGATTACCGCCGCGGATGCTGCGCGGATCGAGGCAGCAGCCGGACAAATATTCTACAAGCGGCGCACATGGGCAATGATCGTTGCCGCTGCAGACCTTCGAGCGGATGGCGACCGCGCCGCCTTGGCGGCAAGGCTGCAGCGGGAGATGGTCGACCAGAAGCGCGCCGACGCCCTCGCGCTCTTCGATGCGGTCCGGGCTCAACCGGACGACCGGCGCAGCGAAAGTCCCGGCTGGGCGCTCAATTCGACAAGTATGTGGAAGGTTTTGTTTAATCAACCTGAGACGTAGGACGGATTGCTTTTCCCATTCAGCGTGTGTCACGCTTGTGTCACGCCCACGACCCGGAAGTCACGCTATATTGCTGGCGAAAGCGGGTCGCAGTGACCCCCGAGTGGCACTGGGGAAAATCATGCAGCAATCCATTAAGTTACCTATCGACGTGGAGGACAGGGAGAAGGAACTTCTGGCCCTTGCCCGCCTCGTCAGCTACGCGCGAGACTCTGCCAAGACATTGAACGTCGAAGGCGTGCAATATTGCCTGGAACTGGCTTTGGCCTCTCTGCTCCAGGAAGTTGAATACATCACCGACAAGAACGTTCTTCCGACGGTCGACCTGATGGCGCTGGGCAGCCTGGGCCGCTGCTAACCAAACGCATGGAGAGGGGCGTGGAGCATGGAGCGGTTTCCGCCGGGAGCCCGCTCCAGCTCCTCGGGCTCGTTGGCAATCGGCATGGCCCCATCACGATCGAGCGATCGGCACCAAGGTCCTCTTTTCGATCTTGCCAGCCACTGAAAAGATTAGGAGATCGGTCGCCTGACCGATCCTCTCACCGTCCATTAGCCTGACGACGTCGTCCACGCCGGCGACGGGCTTGCCGTCGATCGACAGAATATAGTCGCCTTCCCGAAGGCCACCGCGCTCGGCCGGGCCGCCGGGTTCCAGCCGTCTCAGCCGGACCGACGTCGTCCGGTCGGTTCCGGCTGCCAACGCGATCCTGCGCGGAAGTTCGATCGTGTCGCCGGCAATGCCGATATACGCCCGCCTGACATGGCCGTATCTCAGAATCTCCGAAATCACGAAATTCGCCGTGTTCGAGGCAACCGCAAAGGCGATGCTCTGCGCGCCCTGGATCACGGCTGTGTTGACGCCGATCACTTCGCCGCCCGAGGAGACCAGCGGCCCTCCCGAATTTCCGGGATTGAGGGCGGCGTCCGTCTGGATCACGTCGTCCATCAGGCGCCCGTTCGCCGCCCGCATGGTGCGACCAAGCGCCGAGACGATGCCCGCCGTGACGGTCCATTCGAAGCCCAGCGGATTGCCGATTGCAATGGCTATGTGCCCGCGCCGCAACCGTTTCGAATCCCCCAGCCGCGCCCAGGCGCCGACGCCCGAGTTCGCTCGTATCAACGCGATGTCGGTGTCGACGTCGCGACCAAGCACGCGACCTTCCGTCGCAAAGCCATCCGGTGTCGTGATGCGAACGGCTTTGGAATCACCGACGACGTGATTGTTCGTCACGATCAGCCCGTCGGAAGAAACCGCGAAGCCCGAGCCATGACCGGCCCTCCCGCCCACGCGCTCGATGCGGCTGACTGCCGGACCGACCACATCGACCGCGCCGGCAATTGCATGCGAATAGGCATCCGTCAGCGCGCCGTCGTCGACGGGCGCTATTTCCTTGTCGATGAAACCCATGATCTGATCCTCAAACGGCGGCGACCATCGCCGCCGAACCAACGGACCGAAACAATTTGGTACTGTTGTTCAAAATAGATGGAGGCCTCGGCAGGTTGGTTCAAGCCTCCGCAGATCCGATGTCCCTGAGCCGCCGCCGCCTGAAATTAATGCACATCATGAAAGAGCAAATTTTTTAGGCAGACTGATATTGCGAAATTTGCTGCGCTGCATCATGATCGCCGCATGACCCGCCGCGACCTGACCATTCTTGTGATTGACGAGAACGCCATCCGCGCCTCGATCATCGAGGAAGGCTTGCGCGATGCTGGCCACAACCGCGTCAGCATCGTGCACGATGTCCATGGAGTCGGGCGCGTGATCGAACGGTTGCAACCGGATGTGATCGTCATCGACCTCGAAAATCCCAATCGCGATCTGCTGGAGAGCATGTTCCAGCTCTCCCGCTCGGTTAAGCGCCCGATCGCCATGTTCGTTGATCGATCCGACAGCAGCATGATCGAAGCGGCGATCGACGCCGGCGTCTCGGCTTACGTCGTCGACGGACTGCGGCAGGAGCGCGTGAAGTCGATCCTCGATATGGCGATCAGCCGTTTCAACGCCTTTTCACGCATGGAGCGCGAGTTGGCGGAAGCGCGCAGCGAACTTGCAGACCGCAAGGTGATCGACCGGGCCAAGGGCATCCTGATGAAATCACGCGGCATCAGCGAAGAAGAGGCCTACAAGCTCCTGCGCACGACCGCGATGAACCAGAACCGCAAGATAGCCGAAATCGCACAAAGCCTGGTGCTGGCGGCAGGATTGCTGGAGGACCTGTAAATGGCTGCCATCGCCGACATCACCCTCGGCTTCATGCCGCTCTTCGACAGCGCCGTGTTGATCGCCGCCAGCGAAAAGGGCTTCGTCGCCGACGAGGGCCTGTCGGTGCAACTCGTCCGGGAGACCTCCTGGGCCAATATCCGCGATCGGATCGCCGTCGGTCATTTCCAGGCGGCCCACATGCTGGCGCCAATGCCGATTGCATCCAATCTCGGCCTCACGCCGCTGTCGCTGGACCTCGTGGCGCCCTTTGCGCTCGGGCTTGGCGGCAATGCGGTGACTGTCTCGCGCAGTCTTTGGGACCGCATGGCCGCTGACGGTGCCGGACCCGGCACCGACCCGAGCGCCAACGGCGCGGCGCTGAAGCGCGTCGTCGAGCGGCGCCGAGATGCGGGCGAGCCGCCACTGCGTTTTGCCGTCGTCCACCCCTTCTCCGGCCATAATTACGAACTTCGTTATTGGCTCGCGGGCTGCGGCATCGATCCGGAAAGCCACGTTGAGATTGTCGTCGTTCCCCCGCCGCTGATGGCCGATGCGCTGTCGACCGGCGCGATCGACGGCTTCTGCGTCGGCGAACCGTGGAACAGCGTTGCGGTCGCGAGCCACGTCGGGCGCGTCGTCACGACCAAAGCGTCGATCTGGCGGCTCAGTCCGGAAAAGGTGCTCGGTGTTTCGGCCCTGTTCGCTTCGGAAAACCGCCCGGCGCTGGACGCCCTGCTGCGCGCGCTCTACCGAAGCTCGGTATGGTGCGGCGAGGACGCAAATCATGAAGAACTCGCGGCACTGATGAGCGCCCCTAGCTATCTTGACCAGCCGCGCGAGAAGCTCATGCCGATTCTCACGGGTCGATTGACGCTCGGTGATGGCGCGACCGGTGATATTCCCGAGTTCTTTGTCCCGCATGCCAAGGGAGCAACCTTTCCCTGGCAGAGCCACGCCCTCTGGTTCTACAGCCAAATGGTGCGGTGGGGACACACGCCACATTCGGCGGCTCTCGCCCAACGCGCACGCGACACCTACCGGCCGGACATTTACCGGCAGGCGCTGAAGCCGATCGCCGCGCCGATGCCCGGCGCCAATATGAAGGTCGAAGGCGCCCTGACGGTCGCGGCGCCAGTCGGCGCTTCGGAAAGAGGGCTCGTCCTGGGCCCCGACGGCTTTTTCGACGGCCGGATCTTCGACCCGGATCGGCTCGACGACTACCTGGCGAGCCAGCGCTGAACTCCGCTCAAGGGACTGCTCGATTATTGTGCACTGCGCAAAATTTATTCAAGCAACCGCTTAATCGCCCCTCACTGGCGGACTGGCCGTTTGGTCCCAATCCTGAAAAATCATGAGAATCTGCCCATCCACGAAACTGGCACGGTTCCTGCATTGACGAAAGGGTAGGGCCCTTTGAGGGGTCCGCCGAAATAATCGGCGTCCAATGAGGGGCGCAGAAGGCAAGGCTGCCAAACTGGGACCGCGCTCTGGACGAGGAGAGCGTTGGATTTCGGTTTGGCAGCCTTTTCTTTTTTGCCACGTCGCAACCGCAGGCGAACCTCCCATCGCCGGCACACAGGAGAAACGCATGAACAGGCCTTCTACCGGAAAATTCGCGAAGTGTTCGCTCGCCGCCGCCTGGGCGGCCGCACTCTATGTCGGCGCCGGCTCTTTCGCATCTGCCGAGATGCTCGTGCCCGAGAAGGACGAGCTCAAGCTCGGCTTCATCAAGCTCACCGACATGGCGCCGCTCGCGATCGCCTATGAGAAGGGCTTCTTCGAGGAAGAGGGGCTGTTTGTCACGCTCGAACCGCAGGCGAACTGGAAGGTGCTGCTTGATCGCGTGATCACCGGCGAACTGGACGGCGCGCATATGCTCGCTGGTCAGCCGCTCGCCGCCACCATCGGCTTCGGCACCAAGGCGCATATCGTGACGCCCTTCTCCATGGACCTGAACGGCAACGGCATCACCGTCTCGAATGAAGTCTGGGCGATGATGAAAGAGAATATTCCGCTCGGCGAAGACGGCAAACCCGTCCACCCCATCAAGGCCGACGCGCTGAAGCCTGTCGTCGATGCATTCAAGACCCAGGGCAAGCCGTTCAACCTCGGCATGGTTTTTCCGGTTTCCACCCATAACTACGAGCTTCGCTACTGGCTCGCCGCCGGCGGCATCCATCCGGGCTTCTATTCACCAGAAAATGTCACGGGACAGATCAAGGCGGATGCGCTGCTTTCCGTGACGCCCCCGCCGCAGATGCCGGCCACCCTCGAAGCCGGCACCATCGTCGGCTACAGCGTCGGCGAGCCCTGGAACCAGGCCGCGGTCTTCAAGGGCATCGGCGTGCCTGTCGTGACCGACTACGAAATCTGGAAGAACAATCCGGAGAAGGTCTTCGGGCTGACCAAGGAATTCACCGAGAAATATCCGAACACGACGCTGGCGCTGACAAAAGCGCTCATCCGCGCCGCCAAATGGCTGGACGAAAACAACAACGCCAACAGAGCCGAGGCCGTCGAAATCCTGTCGCGCAGCGAATATGTCGGCGCTGACGCGGATGTGATCGCGAACTCGATGACCGGCACCTTCGAATACGAGCGAGGCGACAAGCGCGACGTTCCGGACTTCAACGTCTTCTTCCGCCACAATGCGACCTATCCGTTCTACTCCGACGCCATCTGGTACCTGACGCAGATGCGCCGCTGGGGTCAGATCGCAGAGCACAAGGACGACGCCTGGTACGCGGAAACGGCAAAGTCCGTCTACCTGCCTGACATTTACACGAAAGCGGCAGAGATGCTGGTCGAAGAGGGCAAGGCCGACAAGGGCGACTTCCCCTTCGGAACCGACGGCTACAGGGCGCCGACCTCCGACTTCATCGACGGTGTCACCTTCGATGCCAAGGCGCCGAACGCCTACATCGAGTCCCTCAAGATCGGGCTGAAGAACAAACAGACGATTTCCGGGTCGGATGTCGTCGGCGGCTGAATATCGGGCTGGCGGCGCGAAACCCGCGGCCGCCTGTTCTCTACAAAACTTTCAACAGATGAGACAAATCCATGACTCAAGCGATCACCGTGGCTGACCCGAAACTCGCACGACGAGAGCGTCTGTTTCAGCGGATCAACAAAGCCGCCGGCTGGCTCAACGCCCTTGGCCTCGGCTGGGTGACCCCGATCCTGCGCATGGCGGCCGGCGACAATGTCGCCGAACAGATGTCCGAAATTCGCAAGGTGCTGCTCGTGCCCCTTGCCGGCATCCTGTGCTTCCTCGCCGTCTGGGGCTTTCTCGCACCGAAGGTTCAAACCTCGCTTGGCGCGATACCGGGGCCTGCGGCCGTATTCGACCAGGCGAGCGTGCTCCTTGAGGACCACCTCGCTGAGCGACGCAAGGCCGCTGCCTTCTACGCGCGGCAGGACGAGCGCAACGCCAAGCTCGTTGCCGACGGCAAGGCCGACCAGGTGAAGCATCGCGTGTTCACCGGCAAGCCGACCTACATCGATCAGATTACGACGTCGCTGATGACGGTGGGACTCGGCTTCGTCATTGCGACGCTGGTCGCGGTGCCGCTCGGAATCGCCTCGGGTCTCTCCAAGACGATCAACGGCGCCATCAACCCGCTGATCCAGATCTTCAAGCCCGTCTCGCCGCTGGCATGGCTGCCGATCGTGACCATGGTCGTCTCGGCACTTTACGCCGATCCGTCGAGCTTGCTGCCGAAGTCGCTGGTGATCTCGGCGGTGACCGTGACCCTCTGTTCACTGTGGCCGACGCTGATCAATACGGCGCTCGGCGTCGCTTCGATCGACAAGGACCTGGTGAACGTCGGCAAGGTCCTGCAGCTTTCGACAGCCACGACGATCCGCAAGCTGGTTCTGCCTTCCGCCCTTCCGTTGATCTTCACCGGGCTCAGGCTTTCGCTCGGTGTGGGCTGGATGGTGCTGATTGCGGCTGAGATGCTCGCCCAGAATCCGGGCCTCGGAAAGTTCGTTTGGGACGAATTCCAGAACGGTTCTTCCGACTCGCTCGCCCGCATCATGGTCGCGGTGCTCACGATCGGCATCATCGGCTTCATTCTGGACCGGGTCATGTACGCCCTCCAGTCCGCCTTCACCTTCTCGTCGAACCGATAGGAGGCGCGCGTGGCAATTCTTGAACTGAGCGATGTCTCGAAGTCTTTCGGTGACGGCAAATCGCGCAACGACGTCCTTTCAGGCGTAAACCTCAAGGTCGAGGAAGGCGAATTCATTGCCATCGTCGGCTTTTCCGGATCGGGCAAATCGACGCTGATTTCCCTCCTCGCCGGTCTGACGATGCCGGATCGCGGCGCAGTGCTCTTCCGCGACAAGGAAGTATCTGGTCCCGGGCCGGAGCGCGGCGTCGTCTTCCAGTCCTATTCGCTGATGCCCTGGCTCTCGGTTCGCGCCAATGTCGCGCTTGCCGTCGATGCGGTGCATTCCGGCAAGAGCAAAGCGGAAAGGGCGAGCATCGTTCAGTACTACATCGAAATGGTGGGCCTCGCCCATGCGACGGAACGCCGGCCTGCGGAACTCTCGGGTGGCATGCGCCAGCGCGTGGCCGTGGCAAGAGCGCTCGCGATGCGGCCCGACGTGCTCCTGCTCGACGAGCCGCTCTCGGCACTCGACGCGCTCACCCGCTCGAAGCTGCAGGACGAATTCGCCGAGATCTCGTCGAAGGAAAAGAAGACCATCATTCTCATCACCAATGACGTCGATGAGGCGATCCTGCTCGCCGACAGGATCATTCCCTTGACGCCCGGCCCGAATGCCTCACTGGGCCCAAGCTTCGAGGTGAACCTGCCGCGACCGCGCGACCGCGCGGAAATGAACTCGAACGCCGAGTTCATCCGTCTTCGTGGCGCCGTCACCGAATATCTGATGGATCTGGGCGCCGGACGAAGCACTGCGGAAAGCGGCGCCGTCGCCCTGCCCAACGTCGTGCCGATCACCCAGAAACTTGCCGGCCCCAAGCTGCCCGACGCCTATGCCCGAAAGGCGCATTCCGCGATCGAGAAGAGCTATGTCGAATTTTTCGAGGTCCGAAAGGTCTATCCGACGCCGAAAGGTCCGTTGACTGTGGTCGACGGCTTCAACCTCAAGATGAACAGAGGCGAGTTCATCTCGATCATCGGCCACTCGGGATGCGGCAAGTCGACCGTTCTCTCGATGATGGCGGGCCTCAACCCGATCTCGTCCGGCGGCATCATTCTCGACGGACGGGAAATCTCGGGCGCCGGCCCGGATCGGGCGGTGGTGTTCCAGGCCCCCTCGCTGCTTCCCTGGCTGACCGCCCGCGAAAACGTCGCGCTCGGCGTCGACCGGGTCTATCCGGACGCGACGCCCGCCGAGCGCCGCGACGTCGTCGAATATTACCTGCAGCGCGTCGGCCTCGGCGATGCGATGCACCGGCTTGCGGCAGACCTGTCTAACGGCATGAAGCAGCGCGTCGGCATCGCCCGGGCGTTCGCGCTGTCGCCGAAGCTGCTTCTACTCGACGAGCCCTTCGGCATGCTCGACAGCCTCACCCGCTGGGAACTGCAGGAAGTGCTGATGGACGTTTGGAAGCGGACGCAGGTGACGGCGATCTGCGTCACGCATGACGTCGACGAGGCGATCCTGCTCGCCGATCGGGTGGTGATGATGTCGAACGGCCCGAACGCGCGGATCGGCAACATCATGGAAGTGAACCTGCCGCGGCCTCGCTCGCGCAAGGAGCTCCTGTCGCACCCCGACTACTACGCCTACCGCGAGGAATTACTGGACTTCCTGGAGGCCTATGAAGGCGGCGCCAGCCCCGCTCCCGAACATCTCGAAGCGATCCGGGCGAAGCGCGCCGCCCGAACGATGTTGTCCGCCCAAACCCTCAAGAAACAAGCCGCGGAGTAATGGAATGACCGAGAAGCTGGTTATTGTTGGCAACGGCATGGCGCCAGGCCGCATGCTGGAAGAACTCTTCGAACACGCCCCCGGGCGTTATCAGGTGACGATTTTCAACGCCGAACCGCGTGTCAATTACGACCGCATCATGCTTTCTCCGGTGCTTTCCGGCGAAAAGACCTACGAGCAGATCGTCATCCATGGCGACGGCTGGTACATCCAGCACGGCATCACCCTCTACAAGGGCCACAAGATCGTCGCCATCGATCGCAATGCCAAGACGGTCACCTCCGACCATGGCGTGACGGAAAGCTATGACAAGCTGGTGATCGCCACCGGCTCCGTGCCCTTCATCATCCCCGTGCCCGGCAAGGACCTTCGCGGCGTCATCACCTATCGCGATCTCGACGACGTGCAGGCGATGCTGCTCGCGGCGCAGTCGCGCGAGACGGCGGTCGTTATCGGCGGCGGTCTCCTTGGCCTTGAAGCGGCTGCCGGCCTTAAGGCGCGCGGCATGGATGTCACCGTGCTGCACGTCATGCCGACGCTGATGGAGCGCCAGCTCGACCCGGCCGCCGGCTACCTTTTGCAGAAGGCAGTCGAGGAACGCGGCATCAAGGTCATCACCAAGGCAAATACCAAACGGATCCTCGGCGAGGACAAGGTCGAGGGCATCGAACTCGACGACGGCCGCGTCATCCCGGCGACACTGGTGGTGATGGCGGTGGGCATCCGGCCGAATGCCAGCCTCGCCAAGGATGCGGGGCTCGCCGTCAACCGCGGCATCGTCGTCGACGCCGGTATGCAGACATCAGACGGAGACATCATGGCACTCGGCGAGTGCGCCGAAGTCGACGGCATGGTCTACGGCCTGGTGGCGCCACTCTACGAGATGGCGCGGGTTGCCGCACGACACCTTGTCGGTGATCGCAGCGCCGCCTTCGTCCATTCCGATACGCCGACAAAACTGAAGGTGACCGGCATCAACCTCTATTCGGTCGGCGATTTCGCCGATGGCGACGGCCGCGAGGAGATCGTACTGCGCGATGCCACAGCCGGCATCTACAAGCGGCTCGTGCTCCAGGACAACCGCATCGTCGGCACCGTGCTCTATGGAGACACCGCCGACGGCGCCTGGTTCAACGACCTGTTGAAGCGCGGCACCGACATAACCGAAATGCGCGACACGCTGATCTTCGGCCAGGCCTATCAGGGAGGGTCCCCGCTGGACCCTATGGCGGCCGTTGCAGCCTTGCCGGATGATGCGGAAATCTGCGGCTGCA
Organism: Ensifer sp. IC4062; assembly: GCF_020193575.1. GTDB lineage: Bacteria > Pseudomonadota > Alphaproteobacteria > Rhizobiales > Rhizobiaceae > Sinorhizobium. Next base: position 79,769 of record NZ_JADYVD010000018.1, on the reverse strand, counting down.
ACGGCGTCTGCAAGGGCAAGATCGTCTCGACGATCACCGGAAAGGGCCTGACGTCGCTCGACGACGTGCGTGCCCACACCAAGGCTTCGGCCTCCTGCGGTTCGTGCACCGGGCTGGTCGAGCAGCTGATGTCGCTCACCCTCGGCGACGCCTACAATCCGGCCGCCGTGCAGCCGATGTGCGGCTGCACGGATCTTGGTCATGACGACGTCCGCCGCCTCATCAAGGCGAAGAAGCTGAAGACCATCCCCGCCGTCATGCAGGAGCTGGAGTGGAAGACCTCCTGCGGCTGCGCGAAATGCCGGCCGGCGCTCAATTATTACCTCGTCTGCGACTGGCCGGACGAATATGCCGACGACTACCAGTCGCGCTTCATCAACGAGCGTGTCCACGCCAACATCCAGAAGGATGGCACCTATTCTGTGGTGCCGCGCATGTGGGGCGGCGTGACCAATTCCAAGGAACTGCGCGCCATCGCCGATGTCGTCGACAAATTCGATGTGCCGCTCGTCAAGGTCACGGGCGGCCAGCGCATCGACCTCCTCGGTATCCAGAAGGAAGACCTGCCGGCTGTCTGGGCCGATCTCGGCAAGGCCGGCTTCGTCTCAGGCCAGGCCTATGCCAAGGGCTTGAGGACCGTGAAGACCTGCGTCGGCTCTGATTGGTGCCGCTTCGGCACGCAGGATTCGACCGGGCTCGGCATCCGTATCGAGAAATTCATGTGGGGCTCTTGGACTCCCGCCAAGGTGAAGATGGCCGTCTCCGGCTGTCCACGCAATTGCGCCGAGGCCACCTGCAAGGACGTCGGCGTCATCTGCGTCGACTCCGGCTTCGAGATCCATTTCGCCGGCGCGGCCGGACTCGACATCAAGGGCACCGAAGTTCTGGGGCTCGTCAAGACCGAGGACGAGGCGCTGGAGCATATCGTTGCCCTGACGCAGATGTATCGCGAGCAGGCCCGCTATCTCGAGCGCATCTACAAATGGGCAAAACGCATCGGCCTCGCCGAGATCCGCCGCCAGATCATGGACGATGCGGAGAAGCGCAAGGCCTATTTCGACCGCTTCGTCTTCAGCCAGAAATTCGCCCAGGTCGACCCCTGGTCGGAGCGCGTCTCCGGCAAGGACAAGCATGAGTTCCGGCCAATGGCGACGGTCGGGTTCAATCAGGCAGCAGAGTGAGATGATGACGATGAACTGGATCGCAATCGGCAATATTTCCGATATCCCTCTGCGCGGCGCGCGTTGCGTGAGGACGCCGCAAGGCAAGATCGCCGTCTTCCGGACCGCGGAGAACGACGTCTTCGCGATCGAGGACCACTGCCCCCACAAGGGCGGACCGCTCAGCCAAGGGATCGTCCACGGCACTGCGGTCACCTGCCCGCTGCACAACTGGGTGATCTCGCTCGAAACCGGCAAGGCGCTCGGCGCCGACGAGGGCGAGGTCCGCACGATCCCCGTGAAGAACGACAACGGCGCGCTCTTCATCGCGCTCGAGAGCTTGGCACTGGCAGCGGCGGAGTAGGCATGGCGTGCGAGGTCAAAACCACCTGCCCCTATTGCGGCGTCGGCTGCGGCGTCATCGCCCGTGTGGACGATGAGGGCGCCGTCAGCGTCAAGGGCGATCCCGAGCATCCGGCCAATTTCGGCCGGCTCTGTTCCAAAGGTTCGGCACTTGCCGAAACCCTCGATCTCGACGGTCGCCTTCTCCATCCCGAGATCGGCGGTCGCCGCGCAGGCTGGGACGAAGCGCTCGATCTCGTCGCCGGCCGCTTGGCGCAAACCATTGCCGAGCATGGCCCGGATTCGGTTGCCTTTTATGTCTCCGGCCAATTGCTGACCGAGGACTATTACATCGCCAACAAGCTGATGAAGGGCTTTATCGGTTCGGCGAACATCGATACGAACTCGCGCCTCTGCATGTCGTCCTCGGTCGCCGGTCACCGCCGCGCTTTCGGCTCCGACACGGTTCCGGGCACCTACGAAGACCTCGAGCTTGCCGATCTCGTCGTGCTCACCGGCTCCAACCTCGCCTGGTGCCACCCGGTCCTTTACCAGCGCCTTGCCGCGGCCAAGGCGAGCCGCCCCGCGATGAAGATTGTCGTCATCGATCCCCGGCGCACGATGACCGCCGATATCGCCGACATGCATCTGGCGCTCGCTCCCGACAGCGACATCGCGCTGTTCAACGGTCTGTTTGCCCATCTTGTGGCGAGCGGCGCCGTCGATCAGAACTATGTCTCGGCGCATACAAAAGGCTTCGCCGAGGCCCTTGCTACCGCTTCCGCGCTGGATCTCGCGGAACTCTCGGTTCTGACCGGACTTTCGCAGGCGCAGATGAGCAATTTCTTCCGCCTGTTCGAGACGACCGAGAAGGTCGTCACCTGTTACAGCCAGGGCGTGAACCAGTCGTCTTCCGGCACGGATAAGGTCAATGCCATCATCAACTGCCATCTTGCGACCGGCCGGATCGGCCGGCCGGGCATGGGCCCCTTCTCGCTGACGGGCCAGCCGAATGCCATGGGCGGACGCGAGGTCGGTGGGCTCGCCAACATGCTCGCCGCCCATCTCGACATTGAGAAGTCCGTTCACCGTGATCTCGTCCAGCGCTTCTGGGGCGCGCCCGCGGTCGCAAGCAAGCCGGGCCTCAAGGCCGTGGACATGTACCGCGCCGTCGCGGACGGGCGGATCAAGGCGCTCTGGATCATGGCGACGAACCCGGTCGTCTCGATGCCCGACGCGGACTCGGTCGAGGCCGCGATTAAGGCCTGCCCCTTCGTCGTCGTCTCCGACATCCTTCGTGAGACCGATACCGCGCGTCATGCCCACGTGTTGCTCCCCTCGCTCGGCTGGGGCGAGAAAGACGGCACGGTCACCAATTCCGAGCGACGCATCTCCCGCCAGCGCGCCTTTCTCGATGCCCCCGGCGAAGCGCGCGCCGACTGGTGGCAGCTGGCGGAGGTTGGTCGGCGCATGGGCTTTTCGCAGGCTTTCGCCCATGCTTCCGCTGCTGAAATCTTTGCCGAGCATGCCGCGCTTTCCGGTTTTGAAAATGATGGCCGTCGCGATTTCGACATCGGCGCTCACGCGACAATCGACAAAGCGGCCTATGACGATCTGAAGCCTTTCCAGTGGCCGCAGCCGCAAGGCATGCAAGTCCGGGAGAGGCGGTTTTTCGCCGAGGGCGGGTTCTACCATGCGGACGGGCGCGCCAGTTTCATCGCCGTCGACGCGTCTCCCTCCAAACGGGCAAACGACGCCTATCCTTACACGCTCAACACCGGCCGGGTGCGCGACCACTGGCACACGATGACCCGGACCGGAAAGAGCGCCAGGCTCTCCGCCCATATCGCCGAACCGTTCGCCGAAATTCATCCGCGCGATGCTGAGAGGCTTGCCGTCGCGGACGCCGATCTGGTGAAAATCGAGAGCCCCTACGGACGGGCGATCGTCCGCGCACTTCTTACCGAGCGCCAGGCGGAGGGAAGCCTCTTCGTGCCGATGCATTGGAACGACCAGTTCGCCTCTAAGGGTCGTATCGACGCGCTGGTTCCGCCGGTCACCGATCCCGTTTCCGGCCAGCCGGCATCGAAAAACGTGGCCGTCAAGGCTGCGCGATTCGCCGCCCGGGCCTATGGTTTCGGGGTTTGCGCGGCGAAGCCGCAGAGCGTCGATGCTGCTTACTGGGCACTCGCCAAGGCCGATGGCGGCTGGCGCCTGGAACTTGCCTTCGCCGAGCCGCAATCGGACTGGATCGGCTGGTGCCGGCGGGTCTTTTCCGTCCCGGCCGGTGTAGAGCCTATCGGCTATACCGATCGTCAGTCCGGCGAACTCCGCCTCGCCTTCTTCGACGGCGACAGGCTGCTTGCCGCCCTGTTCCTCGCATCCCGCCCCGTGGCGGTCGCGCGCAACTGGGCGGTCTCGCAGCTTCGTGTGTCGCATACCGACCTCGGCACGCGCTTCGCCGTCGCGGCAGGTCGCCCCGGCGCCGGTAGAGAGGATCCGGGCGCCACGGTCTGTTCCTGCTTCAGCGTCGGCGTCAATCAGATCACGGCCGCCATTCGGGACGGCTGCCACAGTGTCCCGGCGATCGGCGAGAGGCTTAGCGCCGGCACCAATTGCGGCTCCTGCCGCGCAGAGATCAGGGGGATCATCGATGGATGCCTTGCCGCTGCCGCTGAATGACCGGACCGCAAAGCCGTCGCTGCAACGCGTCGCGCCGCTTGCGACCCTGCCGCTGTTCTGGACCTTGAAGAAAAAGCGCGTCGTCGTCGCCGGTGGCAGCGACGCCGCCGCCTGGAAGGCGGAATTGCTGGCAGCTTGCGGCGCGGAGGTTCATCTCCATGCGCCGCGCGCGGAACTGAGCGACGTCTTCCTCGGCCTCTTGAAGCGCGGCGCCGCCCACGACGACGGCCGCCTCGTCCATCACGACGAGATCTGGCACTCCGGCGTCTTTTCCGGAGCCGCGCTTGCGATCGCCGACTGCGAGGACGACGCCGAAGCCGAGGCGTTCTTCAATGCGGCGCGCGCGACCGGCGTTCCCGTCAATGTCATCGACAAGCCGGCCTTCTGCCAGTTTCAGTTCGGCTCGATCGTCAATCGCTCGCCGGTCGTCGTGTCGATTTCGACCGACGGCGCCGCGCCGATCCTCGCGCAAGCGATCCGCCGTCGGATCGAGGCCTTGCTGCCGCCGGCAATCAAGAGCTGGGCAACGATCGCGCAGGCGATCCGCGAAAGGGTCAACGCCCGACTGGATCCCGGCGCAGCGCGCCGCACCTTCTGGGAGCGGCTCGCCGAAAGGCAATCCAGCTTCTCCATCGGCCGCGTCACGATCGTCGGCGCGGGTCCCGGCGATGCCGAACTCCTGACGTTGAAAGCCGTTCGTGCCTTGCAGGCCGCCGATGTCATTCTCTTCGACGAACCGATCTCGAACGAGGTGCTAGAACTTTCCCGCCGGGAAGCAAAGCGCCAGTTCGTCGACCGGCCCTCCGATGGCGGGGGCGATATCCGCGACGCGATGGTTGAGTTGGTCCTGGACGGCAAACGCGTGGTGCGTCTCAAATCCGGTGACGCCACTGCCTCGGTCGGAATGCGTGAGGAAATCCGGCTACTGGAAAGCGAAGGCATTCCCGTCGAGATCGTGCCGGGGGTAAAGGCCGAACGCCATCAAGCAGACGCGAAGGCACCGACCAAAATCGACGGGTTTGCCAATGCCGGCATTGCTGCCGGCCTAGCCGGCGCGGCCTTGAGTGCCGCACTTCCAATAGTGACCGGTCACTGAGATCAGCCGTCCCGCAGCCAGCGAACCAGCGGCTATGCCACCCATGAGCTCCATGGGCGCTCGGCTGAACACGCGCCACACATCAAGATAGCCTGCCTGGCCGCGAAAAAAGACACAGGTATATCGCTTCGCACGTCAGGTAATCCCAATCCGTATACAGACCGCAACGATCCGGCCTCCGGATAACGTGCGATCAAATCGTATGGCGCCTGAAGAGAGCCGACAAAAGCCGAGAGCGGCCTCGGTTCCAGTTTCCGTAGCCGCGTCCGGCAACTTGTTCATCGACGAAGCTCTTCGGATGGTTCGGCAGGGAAATGTTCATTGTGCTCGTGCGAAGGTTCGTCGCGGTTCTGGCGGAAATCGGCCATGCTTCTGTTGAACAGCCGCTTGGCGCGGAAGGCGAGCTTTTCCATGTAGATGTAGATCACCGGCGTCACGAAGAGCGTGAGCGGCTGCGAAACGAGCAAGCCGCCGACGACGGCGATGCCAAGCGGCTGGCGAAGCTCGGCACTGGCGCCGGTGCCGAGCGCGATCGGAAGCGTGCCCATCAGCGCGGCGAGGGTCGTCATCATGATCGGACGGAACCGGATGAGGCAGGCCCTGTGTATCGCATCTGCGGCTGCCAAGCCGCCGCGCTGCAACGACAGCGCCACATCGATCATCATGATTGCATTCTTTTTGACGATGCCGATCAGCATCAGCAAGCCGATCACCGCAATGATCGACAGGTCGAAGCCGGAGAGGCTGATCGCGACGAGAGCGCCCGAGGCTGCGGAGGGTAGGCCGGAAAGGATCGTCAGCGGATGAATGAAGCTTTCGTAGAGAATGCCGAGAACGATATAGATGGTGAGGATCGCTCCGAGGATGAGCCAGACCTGATTGGACATCGCATCCTGGAAAAGCTGCGCCGTGCCGTAGTAGCGGGTCGTTACCTCTGATGGCATGCCGATCTCAGTCTTCAGGCGACTGATCTCGTCGACACTGTCGCCGAGAGCAACGCTGGTGGGCAGGTTGTAGGAGATGGTGACCGCCGGCAATTGCCCAAGCTGGTTAACGGTGAGCGGCCCGGGGGTCGTGTCGATGCGCGCAAATGCGCCGAGCGGCACCAGCGTGTTGGCGGCGGTGGGCACCTGCAGTTCGGCAAGCGCGGCCGCAGACCAGTTCTTCTCCGGATCAAGCTCCATGATCACCTCGTAACTGTCACCGGAGGTGTAGATGGTTGAAATCTGTTCCGAGCCGAAACCGCCATAAAGCGTCGAGCGCAGCACGTCCGTCGTGATGCCGAGTGCGGAGGCCTTGTCGCGGTCGATCACCAGCTCTGCCTGGGCGCATTGTTCTGCAGATCCGAGGTCACATCGGTGAAGAAGGCGCGGTCCTGCCGCATCGCTTCCGTCAGCTTGTCCGCCCAGTCGTTCATCAAGCCTCGATCCAGACTCTGCACGACGAGCTGATATTGACTGGCGGAACTGCGTGCCCCTACGGAGAGGTTCTGCACGGGCGTGATGTAGCTCTTGATGCCGGCGATGTCGCCGAGTTGCGAACGCAGTTCGGAAAGGATCCTGGGCAATGCAGGCCGCTCTCTCGTCGGTTTCAATTCGACGAAGAGCCTTCCCGAATTCGAGGCCGAGGAGCCGCCCGTGCCGACCGAGCTAGCCACATGCGCGACATAGGGCGAATGCGCAAACACATCTTCGACCTTGGCCTGCAGCGCCGACATGGCGGCAAAGGAGATGTCCGGCCGCGCCTGCGTCGTCACCTGAAGCTGGCCGATATCCTCCTGCGGAAAGAAGCCCTTCGGCGTCGTCCTCACTTGGTAGGCCGTCAGCCCGATAGTCGCGAGAAACAGGATCAGGACGGCGAAGCGGTGGCGCATGCAGAGTGTCAGCAAACGATCGTATCCGCGCAAGAGCGCCTCGAAACCGTGTTCAAGCAGCGCATCGAGTCCCTGCTTTTCCTCGTCATGCTTGGGCGCCTCCGGTAGGCGTGCGGCGAGCATCGGCGTCAGCGTCAGGGAGACGAATGCGGAGGCGAGGATCGCGATCGTCACGACCATGGCGAACTCGTTGAAGATCCGGCCGATAACGCCGCCCATCAGGAGCACCGGGATGAACACGGCGACAAGCGACAGCGAAATGGCGATGATGGTGAAGCCGATCTCCCGCGAAGCCGAAATCGCCGCCTCGAAGGCGCCCTGTCCCGTCTCCTCCATGTGCCGGATGATGTTCTCCAGCATGACGATGGCGTCGTCGACCACGAGGCCGACGGAGAGGGTCAGCGCCATCAGCGAGATGTTGTCGATGGAGAAGCCGCAGAGGTACATCACCGCGAGCGTGGCGATCACCGACATCGGCACGGCGAAGGCCGGGATGAGCGTTACCCATAGCCGACGCACGAAGAGGAAGATCACCAGGATCACCAACCCGATCGTGATGGCGAGGGTGAATTCCACATCCTGGACGGCGCCGCGCACCGACTGGGACCGGTCGTTGAGCATCTCCAGCGACGCTGCCGCTGGCAGGGACTGGCGGAACGAGGGCAGCATTGCCTTCACCTTATCGACCACGGCCACCGTATTCGCGTCCGGCTGACGCTGGACGGCAAGGATGATCGCGCGCGAGCCGTCATGCCAGCTGGCGGTCTGAGTGTTCGCAACCGAGTCGATGACCTTGGTCACGTCGCCGAGCCGAACGGCCTTACCGTCCGCGCTCTTGACGATCAGCTTCGAGAAGGCGGCGGCATTGCCGAGTTGCGTGTCGGCGACGATCGTCATCTGCCGCCCGGTTGATTGCACGGTGCCGAGCGGCGAGTTGTCGTTTGCCGCCGCGACGGCCGCCTTCAGGGCGTTAAGCGAAATGCCGCGGGCGGCGAGCGCATCGGGATCGATCTCGATCCGAACGGCGAATTGCTGGCTGCCGAAGATCGACACTTCCGCGACGCCGTCGAGGGTCGACAGCGCCGGCGAGATGACCTGCTCGGCCAAGGCATCGAGCTTGGTGAGCGACACCGTATCGCTCTTCAATGCGAGCAGCAGCACCGGCGCATCCGCCGGATTCACCTTGCGAAAGCTCGGCGGCGAGGGCATGTCCTGCGGCAGTACACGCAGCGTTCGGGTAATGGCCGCCTGCACATCGGCGGCGGCGGCATCGATATCCCGGTTGAGGGCGAACTGGATGGATATCGAGGTCGAACCAAGGGCGTTCGTCGTCGATATGCTGTCGATTCCGGCGATCGTGTCGAACTGTTTGATGAGCGGCGTTGCAACGGATGTCGCCATCGTCTCGGGGGATGCGCCGGGCAGGGTCGCCGAGACGTTGATCACTGGGAAATCGGTCCGCGGCAACGCGGCGACGGGAAGGACAGCGTAGGCGAAGAGACCTGCAGCGACGAGCGCCAACGACATCAGCAGCGTTGCGACGGGACGGCGAATGCAGAATTCGGAAATCGACATGATCGTTTTCCTTGCCTTGCCTCGATACCTTGTGCGGCCGGTCGCTCTTTCCGGCTCCTGCTTCTCAACGCGGATCGCGCTGCCCGGATCAGAGCTGCTCTGCGATCCGGGCTTTGTCGCCCGCCTTGAGATCGAGTTGCCCTTCCGTTACGACCTTGTCACCGGCCGTAAGCCCAGAACTGATCGCGGCGTCGTGCCCGTCATTCGCCGCGACGACCACGGGCCGGAGCTCCACTATGTCGTCATCCTTCAGCCGATAGACGAAGTCGCCTTTCTGGCCGGATTGGACCGCGACGGCGGGAATGACGGCCGTTTGGGGAAGGATCTTCTCCTCGACATCGACATCAACATATTGGCCCGGCCAGAGCTTCTGACCGCCGTTGTCGAATTTCGCGCGCATCATCACAGTCCCCGTTGCCGTGTCCACGGCGGAATCGATGAAGTCAAGCACGCCCTCGCCGATCACCTCACCGGTGCCGGCCAGCCGGGCTTTAACCTGCGGCGGTGCTCCCGCCTCGAGCCGAGTCTTGAAGCCTTGCAGATCCTTTTCCGGTAGATGGAATGCGACCTCGATCGGGTCGATTGCGGTGACGGTGACCAAGCTCGCCGGCGACACGCCGCCGGACGTATCGACGAGATCGCCCACCGTAACCTGGATGGCGCCGAGCCGGCCGCTGATCGGCGCCCGGATCTCCGTGAAGGCGAGCGACACCTTGTCGGCCTCGATTGTCGCCTGGTCCGCGGCGACCGTGGCTTTGTCGGATTGCTCGGTAGACAACGCGGCATCATAGGACTGCTGCGTACCGCTCTTGTCGTCGCGCAGCGTTCTCGCCCGATCGAGTTCGACCTCAGCATCGGCAAGCAGGGCGGTGTCTTTGGCCAGAATGGCTTCGTCGCGGCTGAGCTGTGCCTTGAAGGCGCGGTCGTCGAGCGAGAACAGAAGATCGCCCGCCTTGACCATCTGGCCGTCCTTGACGTGGATGCCGGTGATCTGGCTCGATATGCGGGCGTTCACCGCCACCGTTTCCGGGGCCTGTACATTGGCGAAGGTGCTGATTATGACCGGGAAATCCTCTTTCTTCACCTCCGCGACCTGAACCGCCGCACCGCCGGCCCGGGTCGGAGCTTTCCCGACGGTCCTGCCAGAGGATTCGCCGACCTCAGGTCCTGTGCTGGCGTCGGCGGCTGCGTTGAGGAGCACCATTCCCGGAATTTTCGAAATAAGGGGCGACACGGCGATGCCGGCCAGTGTGGATGCCAGAACGACTATTGCAATGGCAAGCCGGCTGGACATGTCGCTCTCCCTGGATGCTACCCTCGCCGACGATCTAGCGCCTGATGGAGCGGCAGCGCCACGAACCGTGTCGCGCCGCCGGATCCCAATCGGCGGCGGCCCGCCGTCGTTGCGTAAGGCAGAGCCGCCATGCAGTCGCGCCCGCTTTATCAGCAGACGTTATTTGCAAATATTATTATCTATCCTAACATAAATCTTCTTAAACTTTGTTCATTAACTAAATGTAATTCAATAATACATCTGCGTAGTGAACGTATTACATGCACACTGAACTGCATACGCGGCCTATACACCATCTGCCTGAATCGCAGCCCTTCGCTCTTTGGAAAGAACCGGAGCGGCACCGTTGCAGAGCACAACGACATCATCAGCTTGGAATTGTCGGTATGGCCGACAATAGCGTCCGGGAGGAAGGGGTCACCCGGGTGCCCACCGCGCCAGCCATCTCGCGAGAATCCGGACCTGGGGGCGCATTTCAGCAAGCAGACCTCGTGGTCGGGCGATGTCGTAATCGACCGCGCACTGATGATTGCCCAAGAACCGGTCGGCTCCAGCTGTCGTCGAGGAACTGCTGAGGCGCCCTGGAGAGCAAGAATAGTGCCATCAGGCGATTCCACCGATGCCCTGCACGATGCCACCCCGGCGTCGACAGGGACAGGATCGAGGCGACCTTCGCCAAAGGCGTGCTGGCCGCGCGGCTGCGGAGTGACCACGGGCTCGCGCGTCCGAATTGACTTGCATGCCTTGCTGAAGTCATTCGGGCAACGGTGCCTTGCTCTGCAACGCTTCAAGGCGATCGAGAAATGGCCGCTGGGAGGCGTTTATCTTCTCCCGCGCTTCCGGCAGGCTGAACCACCCGGCGCGATCGACTTCCGGAAAGGCCTGTGTCCGGCCGCTGTGCGGCGGCCATTCCATTTCGAACATGTTGCTGCGGATATCGGTGACGTCGACATCGCTCTCGCTGGCGAAGGCGGTGACGAGCTTGCCTCCCTTCTGGCGCAGTTCGCCAAGGCTCACTAAGGCCCCTTTCATCGCGATGCCGGTTTCCTCGAGGACCTCGCGCCGCGCAGCCGCCTCCGGCTGTTCGTCCGGGTCATACTCCCCCTTTGGGATGGACCACGCCCCGGCATCCCTGTTGCTCCAGAACGGGCCGCCGGGGTGGACAAGCAGGACACGCAACGCCTCACCGTCGTATTTGTAGAGCAGGATGCCTGCGCTTCTTTTCGGCATTTGCGATCCTTTCGACGTCCGTGGCCCGTCTTGATAAAATCGGCGCACTTCGATGCAACGGCAGCAGACTATCCGTGACTGCGAAGGATATCATTGCTGAGCCGCATTTCGAACAGAGCGAGCGGCAATCGCGACCTGTGCAACTTCAAGGAGGCTCATTGCCGATGCGCGCGATGGTCCTTGAGAACATCGGGGAACCGTTGAAGGCGGTGGAGCGGCCGCTCCCAGAGCCGCTCGCCGGTGAGATCCGGCTGCGCGTCGAAGCCTGCGCGGTCTGCCGCACCGATCTGCACGTGGTCGACGGCGACCTGCCGCGGCCGAAGCTGCCGCTCGTTCCAGGCCACGAGATCGTCGGCATCATCGAAGCGGTCGGGAGCGGCGTCGATCCGGTACGCATCGGTCGGCGCGCCGGGATCCCTTGGCTCGGCCATTCCTGCCAGAATTGCGTCTACTGCCGGTCGAACGCGGAGAACCTTTGCGACCATCCGTTGTTCACCGGCTATACCCGCGATGGCGGCTTCGCCACCGAAGTCATCGCGGACGCCGACTATGCTTTTGATCTCGACCCCGACGGCGATCCGGTCGCGCTTGCGCCCCTCCTCTGCGCCGGGCTCATCGGCTGGCGGTCACTGAAACGGGCCGGCGAAGGCAGGAGGATCGGCATCTACGGCTTCGGTGCAGCCGCGCATATCATCGCCCAGATCTGCGTTTGGCAGGGACGACAGGTCTACGCCTTCACCCGCCCGGACGATGCGGCGGCACGGCGCTTCGCCCTCGACCTCGGCGCGGCCTGGGCGGGCGGTTCGGACGAGCCCCCGCCGGAGCCGCTCGACGCTGCGATCATCTTTGCACCGGTCGGAAATCTCGTGCCGGCGGCGCTTAAAGCCGTACGTAAGGGCGGACGAGTGGTCTGCGGCGGCATCCACATGAGCGATATTCCCGCCATGCCCTATGCTGTGCTTTGGGGCGAACGCGAACTGGTTTCGGTCGCCAACCTCACGCGCCAGGATGGTCGGGAGTTTTTTGCAATCGCGGCGGAAGCGGGCGTCAAGACGCACACCATCGTCTATCCGCTCGATGAAGCCAATCGTGCCCTTGCGCAACTTCGCGCCGGGAAGCTCAGCGGAGCGGCCGTACTCGTTCCCTGAACGCGCTACGGGGAAGCAGGTTCGCCGTTCGATTTCAGGTAGCTGATAACTGCATCCGCGATCATCGAGCGGTGCCGTTCGATCGTTGGCTTTGCCGAGAGGTCACGGCGGAAGATCGTTCCGAATGTGTAACGGTTCGAGACGCGGAAAAAGCAGAAGGCGCTGATCAGCATATGAACATCGATCGGATCGGCCTTGCGCCGAAAGGTGCCGTCGGCAAGACCGCGCGCGATGATGCCCTCGATCATCTGGATGACCGATACATTGAGCTCGCGGATCGCTTCCGAACGCAGCATGTGCGCCGCGTGGTGTATATTCTCGATGCTGACTAGACGGACGAAATCCGGATTGCTCTCATCGTGATCGAAGGTGGTTTCGATCAAGGTCCTGAGCGCCTTTTCCGGAGGCAGATTGGCAAGTTCGAGATCGGCTTCGAGCGTGCGGATCTTGCGATAGGAGCGCTCGAGCACGGCGAGATAGAGCCCCTCCTTGCTGCCGAAATAGTAATAGATCATCCGCTTCGAGGTGCGCGTGCGCTCGGCGATCGCATCCACCCTGGCACCGGCCAGCCCGTGCGTCGAAAACTCTTCCGTCGCTACCACAAGGATATCTTCCTGCGTCCTTTGCGGATCGTTCTTTCTGCCGTTCCCCTGCCGCTCCGCCATTTCCGCACTGCTTCCCGGCCCGGACAGGCCATTGAATCGTCACGCCTATTTTCCTGCGGACGCCACGCGCCTCGATGAATGCGCGAAACGCCTCGCCTTACGATCCGAGACTGCCAACTTCGTCGAAAACGGCTGCCTGCTTTCGACCTCAAGCTGTGCCCCGCAAGAGCAATTCCTCAAGTCATATTCACGTTATCATCCTCTTTCAATAGCATGGCGCTTGACATTCGAACTAGTTAGTACATTTTAAAAATCAGATGCCGGAACCGTGCCGAGGAGCGCGGGACGGCCGCCGGCAAAGCGCTGCGCGTTGGAAGGAGGAGGCCTGCCACTGGTGCGTCGTCGCGACGCGCCGCCGGTACGCCCTATCGCTTTGGGAGGAGCGAATGGCCCGCATCATCGATTTCTATTTCTTCGCGCTGAAGGTGGCGATTGCGCTGCTTCTCGCGGGCATGGTCGTGCTCGTCTTCGGTAATGTCGTCCTGCGCTACGCCTTCAACCAGGGGATCACGGTTTCCGAGGAGCTGTCGCGGATGTTCTTCGTCTGGCTCACCTTTCTCGGCGCCGTCGTTGCCATGCGCGAGCATGGCCATCTTGGCGTCGACTCCCTCATCAAGCGCTTGCCGCCGTCTGTCGCCAAGATGGCCGTGCTTTGCGGCCATGCGCTGATGCTCTATGCCACATGGCTGGTGATCAGCGGCAGCTGGACGCAGACGCTGATCAACCTCCATGTCGGCGCGCCGGCGACCGGCATTCCGATGGCCTTCTTCTATGGCGCCGGTCTCGCCTTTGGCGTCCCGGCCTTCCTGATCCTTCTTTCCGACGCCTTCGCAGTTGTAACCGGCCGCATCGACGTGACGACGGCCGACCTCGTGCGCGAGAGCGAGGATGAGGCGGCCCTCGACGATCTGCCCGAGGTCACTCTCGGCCAGCTCTCGCCGAAGCATTGAGGAGGCGACAATGACGGTCACCATCTTTCTCGGTGCGCTTCTCGGACCCATGGCACTCGGCGTGCCGATCGCCTTCGCGCTGATCCTGAGCGGCGTGGCGCTGATGCTCTATCTCGGCATGTTCGACGCCCAGATCGTCGCGCAGAACGTCCTGAACGGCGCCGATAGCTTCCCGCTGATGGCTGTTCCCTTCTTCCTGCTCGCCGGCGAGGTGATGAACACCGGCGGCCTTTCCCGCCGCATCGTCGCGCTCGCCATGGCGATGGTCGGCCACATTCGCGGCGGCCTCGGTTTCGTCGCGATCTTCGCCGCCTGCATCCTTTCGAGCCTTTCGGGCTCTGCCGTCGCCGACGCCGCCGCGCTCGGCGCCCTCCTCCTGCCGATGATGCTGAAAAGCGGGCACAACCCGGCGCGCGCCGGCGGACTGCTGGCGTCCGCCTCGGTCATCGGGCCGATCATTCCGCCGTCGATCGGCTTCATCCTCTACGGCGTCGTCGGTGGCGTTTCGATCACCAAGCTTTTCCTCGCCGGCATCTTCCCCGGGCTGATGATCGCCGGTGCCCTTTGCATCACCTGGCTCCTCGTTGCCCGCAACGAGCAGTTCGAACTGCCGCCGCGAGAGAGCGGAGCGGTACGCCTCAAGGCCTTCGTCGACAGCTTCTGGGCGCTCATGCTACCGGTGATCATCATCGTCGGGCTGAAGTTCGGCGTCTTCACGCCGACGGAAGCGGGCGTAGTGGCGGCAGTCTACTCGCTGTTCGTCTCGATGGTGATCTACCGCGAACTGCCACCGGCTCAGCTCTTCCACGTCTTCGTCTCGGCCGCCAAAATCACCGCCGTCGTCATGTTCCTGGTCGCCTGCGCGGCAGTCTCGGCCTGGCTGATCACGGTCGCCGACGTACCGGGCGCGCTCGCCGCCCTTGTCGAACCGCTGATGGACAACCAGACGGCGCTCCTCGTCGCCATCATGGTCCTGATCGTCGTCGTCGGCACTGCCATGGACATGACGCCGACCATTCTGATCATGACGCCGGTCTTGATGCCGATCATCAAGCAGGCGGGCATCGACCCGGTCTATTTCGGCGTGCTCTTCATCATCAACAACTCGATCGGCCTGATCACACCGCCCGTCGGCACGGTCCTGAACGTCATCTGCGGCGTCTCGAAACTGTCGATGGAAGACCTCATGAAAGGTGTGATGCCGTTCATGATCGCCGAACTAATCGTCCTTTTCCTGCTCGTCATGTTCCCTGAACTGGTGACCGTTCCGGTCTCCTGGTTCGGGCACTGACGGGCAAGGCTTCACGCACTATCAACACGGTCGGCCTGAACACCGGCCCAACCTGGGAGGAAAACATGTTGAACAGATTGACGAAACTGGCACTGGGCCTCGCCCTGCCCTTGGCGCTGCTGGCGGGCGGACCGGCACTTGCTGAGATCCGCGACCAGACCATCAAATTCGCTTCCGCGAACAACAAGGGCCACCCGCAGGTGACCGGCATGGAGAAATTCGCCGAACTCGTCAACGAGAAGAGCGGCGGCAAGATCGAGGTGAAGCTCTTCCCCGGCGGCACGCTCGGAGGCGACGTCCAGACCGTCTCGGCGCTGCAGGGCGGTGTGATCGAGATGACCGTGTTGAACGCCGGCATTCTCGCAAGCAACGTGAAAGAATTCGGCGCCGTCGACCTTCCCTTCCTGTTCAACAGCGGCGAGGAGGCCGACAAGGTGATGGACGGTCCGTTCGGCACTGAACTGATCGAGCGCCTTCCCGACACCGGCCTCGTCGGCCTTGCCTATTGGGAACTCGGCTTCCGCAACCTCACCAACAACCGCCACCCGGTGACCAAACTCGAAGACATCAAGGGCCTGAAGATCCGCACGATCCAGTCGCCGATCCCGGTCGAGCTCTTCAACTCTCTCGGCGCCAATGCCGTGCCGCTCCCCTACACCGAGCTCTACACCGCGCTCGAAACGGGAACCGTCGATGGCCAGGAGAATCCGGCCGCGAACATTCTCAACGCCAAGTTCTACGAGGTGCAGAAATACATGACGCTCACCCGTCACCAGTACAACCCGCAGATCGTGCTGATCTCGAAGAAGTTCTGGGATGGCCTCAATGACGAGGAGAAGGCAGTCCTGCAGCAGGCCGCGGTCGAAGCGCGCGATTTCCAGCGCAAGGTGTCGCGCGAACAGGATGCCGCGGCACTCGAGGAAATCCGCAAGACCGGCATGGAGGTCAGCGAACTCAGCCCGGAAGAAACGCAGAAGCTGCGCGATGCCGTCAAGCCGATGATCGAGAAGTTCAGTGCCGACATCGGCCAGGAGACGGTGCAGATCCTGTTCAAGGAAATCGGCGCTGTGCGCGGCCAGTAAAGAAGGAAGCCGCCGGGCCGCCCGCTGCGAAAGGCGGGCCGGCTTCGCCGGCGCCGCGAATGCCGTCGGTACGGAAAACACATGGAACGGGAAACCATGACCGATACGCTCGTAAGATCTTTGAAGGCCGGCTTGATTGGCTCCGGCATCCAGGCTTCGCTGACACCAGCGATGCATATGGCGGAGGGCGCAGCACAAGGGCTCCGTTATGAATACGAGCTGATCGATCTCAATGCCCTCGGTGCGACGGAGAATGACCTGCCGCATCTCATCGCCGATTCCGAGCGGCGCGGCCTTGCCGGGCTCAACATCACCCATCCCTGCAAGCAGGCGATCATTTCCTTTCTCGATGAGCTCGCCCCCGACGCCCGGCGGCTCGGCGCCGTCAATACCGTCGTGCTCAAGGGCGGGCGGCGCTACGGCCACAACACGGACTGGTGGGGTTTTGCCGAAAGCTTCCGGCGCGGCCTGCCTGACGCGGACTTCGGCTCGGCCGTGCAGCTCGGCGCCGGCGGCGCAGGCGTGGCAACGGCCTACGCTGCCCTCTCGCTCGGTTTGCGGCGGCTTACGGTCTTCGATCGCGAGCCGGAGCGCGCCCACTCGCTCACCGAGATGCTTTCCCCCATTTTTCCCGGAGCCGAGATAATGGCCGGCACGGATCTCGCCGCCACGATGCCGGACGCATCGGGTCTCATCCACGCCACCCCGACCGGAATGGCGAAATATCCCGGGCTGCCGCTCGACGCCGAGCTCCTCAATGAGCGCCATTGGGTCGCCGAGATCGTCTATTTCCCACTGGAAACGGCACTGCTCCGGGAAGCGCGAAGGCGCGGCTGCCGCACACTCGACGGCGGCGGCATGGCCGTATTCCAGGCGGTCGGCGCCTTTCGCCTGTTCACCGGACTTGAACCGGACGCAGCGCGGATGCTCGGCCATTTCCGGGCCCTGACCGGCTGACGCACAAACGAGGACAGGACCATGAAAACCTCGATAGCCACCGTTTCGCTGAGCGGCGACCTCAAGGACAAGCTGCAGGCAATCGCCAAGGCCGGATTCGAGGGCGTGGAGATCTTCGAGAACGATTTCCTCGCATTCGATGAAGGTCCGCGGGAGGTCGGCCGCATGGCACGCGACTTCGGCCTCGAGATCACATTGTTCCAGCCGTTCCGGGATTTCGAGGGGATGCCGGAACCGCTTCGCACGCGAACATTCGACCGCGCCGAACGCAAGTTCGACGTGATGCAGGAGCTTGGCACGGATCTCGTGCTCGTCTGCTCCAATGTATCGCCTGCGGCCCAGGGCGGCATCGATCGTGCGGCCGCCGATTTCCGCGAACTCGGCGAGCGGGCGGCGAAGCGAAACCTCAGAGTCGGCTACGAGGCGCTCGCCTGGGGCCGGCACATCAACGATCATCGCGACGCCTGGGAGATCGTCCGGCGTGCCGATCACCCCAACGTCGGCCTCATCCTCGACAGTTTCCACACGCTTTCCCGCAAGATTGAAGTCAATTCGATCCGCTCGATCCCGAAAGAAAAAATCTTCATCATCCAACTCGCCGATGCGCCGCTGATCGACATGGATCTGCTCTACTGGAGCCGGCATTTCCGCAACATGCCCGGCGAAGGCGATCTTCCGGTCACCGATTTTATGCGGGCCATCGCCGCCACCGGGTACGACGGCTATCTGTCGCTGGAAATCTTCAACGACCAGTTCCGCGGCGGCAATGCCGCGGCCATCGCGGTCGACGGGCGCCGCTCGCTGATCTATCTCGGCGACCAGGTCAAGCGCGCCGAACCGGACACACCCTTGTCGGTGCCGGCGATGCCGGCACGCGCGGAGGTGAAGGGCGTCGCTTTCATCGAATTCGCCGCCGACGAGGAGCAGGCGGCCGAACTGGAGGCGCTGGTCAGAACGCTCGGCTTTCGGAAGACCGCGACACACAAGAGCAAACGCGTCGGGCTTTACCGCCAGGGCGCGATCAATCTCGTCATCAATACGGAGCGCGAAGGTTTCGCCAACGCCTCCTACCTCGTGCACGGCACGTCGGCCTATGCCTTCGGGCTGATGGTCGACGACGCCGCGGCGACGGTCGAGCGCGCCAAGGTGCTCGGCGCCGAACCCTTCGCACAGGCGGTCGGCCCCGGCGAGCTTTCGGTACCGGCGATCCGCGGCGTTGGGGGCGGGGTCGTCTATTTTCTCGACGAAAAGTCCGAGCTGGCGCGCATCTGGGAGATCGAATTCGAGCCGGTGGACGACGATCTATCGACGATGCCGGCCGGCCTCGTCTCGGTCGATCACGTCGCCCAGACGGTCAAATACGAGGAAATGCTGACCTGGCTCCTCTTCTACAACTCGCTGCTCGACGTACATAAGACGCCGATGGTCGACATCATCGACCCGGCCGGGCTGGTGCGCAGTCAGGTGGTGGAGAATGACGCAGGCTCGCTGCGCATCACGTTGAACGGCGCCGAAAACCGCAACACGCTTGCAGGGCATTTCATCGCCGAGACCTTCGGCTCCGGTGTCCAGCATCTCGCCTTTGCCACGAACGATATCTTCGCAGCGGCCGAGGCATTGAAGGCAAACGGCTTTCGCGCGCTGCCGATCTCGCCGAACTACTATGACGACATCGAGGCGCGCTTCGCGCTTGAGCCGGATCTCATCGAGCGCTTGAAAGAGGCAAATATTCTCTACGATCGCGATGAGCACGGGGAATACTTCCAGCTCTACAGTCCGACCTATGGCGAGGGATTTTTCTTCGAGATCGTGGAGCGACGCGGCTATCGCGGCTACGGCGCCGCCAATGCCATCTTCCGCATCGCCGCTTTGAAGAAACACCTACGGCCAGCGGGTCTGCCGAGAGACTAATGCATGTCGCCCAAAAGTGTGCAGCGGTTTTTGGGACAACGACATGCATAAAAGCAATGACCTAAAGCGCGTCGCCTGAGTCCAATTGAATGCGACGCGCCTTAGCCGCCCATCTTGGTCGCGAGGATATTCGCCAGATCCATCGGGAACGGAAAGATGATCGTCGAGCTCTTTTCGGCGGCGATCACGTTCAACGTGCTGAGATAGCGCAATTGCATGGCCTGGGGCTGCCGAGCGAGAATTTCGGCCGCTTCGAGCAATTTCGCCGCCGCCTGCTGTTCGCCCTCGGCGTTGATGACCTTAGCCCGCCGTTCGCGTTCTGCTTCCGCCTGGCGCGCGATTGCCCGGATCATCGACTCATTAATGTCGACATGCTTGATCTCGACGGTCGCGACCTTGATGCCCCAGGCATCCGTCTGGACATCCAGTATCTTCTGGATATCTTCATTGAGCCTGTCGCGCTCGGCGAGCATCTCGTCGAGGTCGTGCTTGCCGAGCACCGAGCGCAGGGTCGTCTGGGCGAGCTGGCTCGTCGCCGCCATGAAGTCCTCGACCTGGATCGTCGATTTCTCCGCGTCAATCACCCGGAAGTAGATGACCGCGCTGACGCGGACCGAAACGTTGTCGTGGGAAATGACGTCCTGGCTCGGCACATCGAGCACCCGCGTCCTGAGATCGACCCGCACCATCTGCTGGACATAGGGTACGAGCAGGATCAGCCCCGGTCCCTTGACGCCGGTGAACCGGCCCAGTGTGAAGACGACGCCGCGTTCATATTCGCGCAGGATCCTGATCGCATAGGCGATGACGATGAGCAGCACCACCAGCGCCGCGATGAAGGGGGCGAGACTTCCGACTATGTCCATGACCTTCTCCTGCCGAGGCCCTTAGCTTTGAGATTCACTGGGCGCAACTTTCAGCGTCAATCCGTTGCGGCCTATGACCGTCACGTCTTGGCCCGCGGCGAGCGGCTCGCCGCTGACCGCTCTCCAGCGTTCGCCATGCGCGATGACGTAGCCCGTGGCGCCCGTCCAGCTATCGACAGTGCCGGAGATGCCGATCATCTCCTCCGCACCGGTGACGACCTTGTGTCGGCGCGAGATGAAGGCAAGCCGGGCAACGAGAGCGCTGAAGGCAAGGCTTGCGATGGCGACGCCGCCGAGCACTGGCCAGGAGACCTGGAGGCCCGGGACATCCGTGTCGAACAGGATTGCTGCGCCGAGGACGAGCGCGACCCCGCCGCCGAGGCCGAGCGCCCCGAACGACGGCGCATGCGCCTCGGCCACCAGCAGCCCCACGCCGAGGATGATCAATCCAATGCCGGCGTAGCTGACCGGCAGCACGGCGAGTGCGTAGAGGCCGAGCAGGAGGCTTATGCCGCCGATCGTGCCGGGCAGGACAGTTCCCGGCGTCAGAAACTCGAAGATCAACCCATAGATGCCGACGATCATCAAAAGCAGAGCGACATTCGGATCGGTGATCACAGACAGGAGGCGGGTTCGCCAGTCGGGCAGAACGTCCTCGACGGCGAGCCCCGCTGTGTCGAGTGGGAGATCGGCCTGCCCGACCCGGACCGTGCGGCCATGCGCCTTCTTCAACAGGTCCTCGATGCTGACGGCCGTGAAATCGATGACCTTTTCGCGCACGGCCGCCGTCGACGAAAGGCTCGCTGCCTCGCGCACGGCGCGCTCCGCCCAGTCGGCGTTGCGGCCGCGCAGCTCGGCGAGCCCGCGGATATAGGCGACCGCGTCGTTGATCATCTTTGCTTCGCCGGCATTGGCCGGCTGCTTCGCGCCACTTGGCTTGTCAGCCTCACCGGAACCTTCCTTGTCGCCCTCTTCATCGCCGCCGAACAGACCACCGCCGATGGCGATCGGTGTCGCCGCACCGAGATTCGTGCCCGGGGCCATCGCCGCGATATGGCTCGCATAGAGGATATAGGTTCCGGCGCTCGCCGCCCTCGCCCCGCTCGGCGCCACGAAACTTGCGACGGGCACGGAGGAGTCGAAGATGGCGCGGATAATGTCACGCATCGACGTGTCGAGGCCGCCGGGCGTGTCCATCTGCAGTATGACGAGCGAGACGCCACGCGTCTTGGCCCGTTCAAGGCCGCGTATCACATATTCGGCGGTTGCCGGACTGATTGCACCATTCACGTGCAAGACCATCGCCCGGCGCTCGGCTCCGGATACGGACGGGGCAGGAAACGCGAAAGCCGATACCAATGCCAAGAGCAGGATGAGGATTCGGGACATTCGCCGCCACAACCTCAGAGTTTCTTTGGATCGCGATGATTTTGCGCCCAATCGATCCAGTCTAATATAGGTCAAACCTGCCGAAAAGGGTAAGGCGTACCGCAACCTGTCGTGGCAGCTGTGCCGGAGAGTTCAGTCCGGGCAATCGCGGCAGTGCAGGAGTCTCAATGCCCGTCGGCGCATCGCTAACGCCCGGGTCTTAGCAGCCGCTGGAGAAGCGAGCGCTGGTCTTGCGCAAGGCCGGCCTCGATCAGGCTGCCAATTTGGGAGTCAAATGCCGCGCCCACGTCTGTCGGCGCCGGAGATGGTCGAGCTTTCCACGCTGATTGCTCAGGCCTCCGTGTGGCCGGCGCCAGTTCGCCCTTATCGACCTTGCAGTATATATATCCGACCTCGCCACCATACTCTGGACGCGATCGCCTGCCCTCCAAGTACGTTACGATTACGAAGGTCAGGAGTGACTGACCGAACGCCCAAAATTGAACGTTCCCTCGGCCTTCGTTACTGTTACGTTCTTCCGATCCATTCTCGGCTCGCTAAGTTCTATAATAATGAAAGCAAAACCGGTCGCAATTGGACGAAGGGGCATAGTCTGATGGGTGCGCGCGACGACATCGAGCAACTCGGCAAGCGGATCGGTTCGGCAATCGTCGGCCAGAAAGGCATGATCGAGCGCCTGCTGCTCGGTCTCATCAGCAATGGCCATCTGCTCGTTGAAGGATTGCCCCGCCTCGCCAAGAGACACGCGCCATCAAGAGCATGACCAAGAATCTCGACGCGCCGCGACGGTTGTTGCCACCGCACTCATCTGGCTGGCAGCCCGCCTCTTGAGCCACGCGGAGTCCTGGGGCGAGGCCTTGCATCACCGCCGGCTCAACTCGGAACGGGAATATTTCCGGCGCATCGAACAGGCGTGCCGGGATCACGACCTGACACGCCTCAGCCGAGCCCTCGACGCCTGGTCGCGAAGGACGGGCAACGTGCCGCTTTCGCCCTGGCTCGACCGCTTCGCGGATGCGGCGACACAGCGTCTCTTCGCCGAACACCAACGGGCACTCTACGGCAATCCGCCCGAGGAACGAACGAGGACCAATTTCGGGGCGCTGCGAGGCGGGCTTAGGACCGCCCGCCGGAACTGGCTGCGCTCCCGTCCGAGCGCGACCGCGAGACCCGCGGGGCTGCCCCCGCTCAATCCGGATTTCTCTCGACTCGAGCCCACGTCATAACCATGTGGTGCGCGGCCCAATCGGCGCGTGCGGCGGATCGTGTCGAAGCGGCTTTGATTGACGTTCCCGGGGTGCTTCCCTACGCTGAACGCGCGGTTCTGTTGCACCTCTTCCCGGGAGGAGAGCATGAAGGGGAACGCTATCGCCGTCATTGGTGCCGGCATGATCGGTGCCGCGCACGCTTTCGGCTACCGGACAAATCTGCCGCGTTTCGAGAGCCGCATCGCCGGTCTTCGCCTGGCCACGGCCTGCGACGGCAACGAGGCGCTCGCCGGCCGCCTCGCCGCGACCTGGGGCTTCGAAAAGACGGAGACCGACCTTAAAGCGGTTCTCGCCGATCCTGAGATCGGCATCGTCAGTGTCTGCTTGCCGAACGCGCTCCATGCGGAGGTGACGCTGGCGGCGATTGCCGCCGGAAAGCACGTTCTCTGCGAGAAGCCGCTTGCCCTCAATGCCGAGGAGGCGCTGCGCATCCATCGCGCCGCGAAAGCATCGCCGGTCGTCTCCGCAACGGTGTTCAACTACCGGCGCATTCCGGCCGTCGCGGCGATACGCGACATCATCGCCGCGGGAGACATCGGCGATCTCGTCAACCTTCTGGTCCAGTACGAAAGCGAATATGCCGCCGATCCCAACCTGCCGCACAGTTGGCGATACGAGCGCAGCCGCGCCGGCGCGGGTGCGTTGCTCGATCTCGGCACCCATGCAATCGACATGGCGCGCTTTCTTTGCGGGGAAGTCTCCGAGGTCACCGGCGCCATCGCCACGATTTCCGTCAAGGAGCGCTTTCTGCCGGCCGCCGCCGGCATCGGTCACGACAAGGTTGCGCTCAGCCCAGAAAAGAGGCCCGTCGACAACGACGACGTCATCTCCGCCCTGCTTCGCTTCGAAAACGGCTGCCAGGGCATGTTCTTGGCGAGCCGGGTGGCGGTTGGCATGGGCAATACGCTTTCCTTCTCGATCACCGGGACGAAAGGTGCGCTGCGCTACAATTCCCGCCTGCCGGCCCATTACGAAATCGCGCGTTTCGACGGCAGCGGACAATCGCCCTTTGCGCTGGTCGCAAACAACCCGGCCCTTCCTTATGCCGAGTTACTCCCCGTTCCGCACGACGGTGTGGCGATCGGCTACGCGGAAGTATTCGGATTCATGATCCACGAGTTTCTCGACGCGATCGCCGGAAACCGTCCCATGCGGAACGGATCGATGCTCGACGGCCTGCGCGCCGCGCAGATCCTCGATGGGATCCAGTTGGCTACGGATACCGGTGCGCCGGTGAAGGTTTCGCACGCCGATTGAACAGACGTCGCGTCGATCGGGAGGAACAGATGAAAATCGGCCTGAACACTGACAGTTTCGCGGCGCTCTCGCTGGAAGCGTGCCTGGACCGCGCCGCCGACCTCGGGTTCGCCTGCGTCGAATTCGGCCTCGGCGGCTGGTCGAGCGCCCCGCATGTCGACGTTGCCGAATTGCTTGCGAGCGGCACGGCCCGCGACCGGCTTCTCGGCATGCTTCGTGACCGCAATCTCGAAATTTCCGCGCTCAACTGCTCCGGAAACCAATTGCATCCGGGCGATAGCGGGGCGAAAGACACAAAGCTCGCCCGTGACGCGCTGGAACTCGCAACGCTGCTCGGCGTCGAACGCATCGTCATGATGTCCGGCCTGCCGGCCGGCGGCCCGGGTGATGCCTGCCCTAACTGGATTACCTCTTCCTGGCCGCCGGAAGCGATGGCGACGCTCGAATGGCAATGGTCCAAACACGTCATCCCCTTCTGGAAGGACTATGCGGCAGCAGCAGAGAAAAAGGGGCTTCGCCTCTGCGTCGAGCAGCATGGCCGGCAGGCCGTCTACAATGTCGAGAGCTTCCTTCGGTTGCGCGACGCAGTCGGCCCGACCGTCGGCGCCAATTTCGATCCGAGCCACCTGATCTGGATGGGCGGCGATCCGGTTTCGGCGATCCGCGCGCTCGGCGACTGCATCTACCATGTCCACGGCAAGGATACGCGAATCGAACCACAGGCCCGCATCGACGGTCTGCTCGACCCGAAGCACGTGGTGCCGGTCCGCGGACGATCGTGGAACTTCGTCTCGCTCGGCCACGGCACGCCTGTCCGGGGTTGGCTGGAGATTCTCATGGCCCTCAGGGAGGTTGGCTATGACGATGTGATCAGCATCGAGAACGAGGACTATGCCCTCGATGCCGACAGGGCCGTCGCCACCTCCGCGACGACGCTGCGCTTCTGCATCGAGCAGCTTGCCAGCGAAACCTGAACGGTCCCGCACAGAAGCGAGGTCTCTCATTGACTCCGGCCGAGCGCCGGTGGTAAACAGTGAGTAATCGTTAACCCAGGAAATTTCCGTGACGATCTCGTTGAACGACATTGCCGAGCGCGCGGGCGTTTCCGTCAAGACGGTTTCGGGCGCGCTCCACGGCGGCTCGGCGCGGATGTCGGCCGAAACGCGCCAGCGCATCAAGGAGATTGCCGAGGAGTTGGGTTACGTCACCAACCTCGCCGCCCGCAGCATGCGGCAGGGCTGGATGCCGCTGATCGGCGTTGTCGCCGACGAACTGATCACCTCTCCCTTTGCGACCGAAATCATCCGCGGCCTCGACGGTGCGGCCCGCGCCTCGGACATGGCCGTCTTCGCGATGACGCTTGGCGGCGGACGCGACGTGGCGTCAGTCATCGAGGAGGTGCGCCGCTTCCGTCCGCGGGCGATCGCCTATGCGGCCATGTATCACAAGACCGTTTCGCTTCCCGCCGAACTCGCCGGCACCGTCGGCGTGATGATCAATTGCCGCGAGGCGAACGATCGGGTGACCTCGCTGGTGCCCGACGAATTCGGTGCCGCGCACGAGATCACGAGCTATCTGATCGAGGCCGGGCGCCGGAATATCGCCTTCATCAACCTGCCGGGCCTGCTCGCCGGGGAATTGCGCGAGGCGGGCTTCCGCCAAGCGATGACCACAGCCGGGCTCGACGGCGACGGCGCGCGGGTGCTACCGGCGGTCCGACGCGCGATCTACAGCGACAGGGCCCATAGTCTGGTGCTCTCGCATGTCACGGAGCTGATGAAGGGATCCGAGCCGCCCGATGCGATTCTATGCGGCAACGACCGCGTCGCGATGGAAGTCTACGCGGCGCTCCGCCGTGTCGGCGCGCAAATCCCGGACGATGTCGCGGTCGCAAGTTTCGACAACCAGGTGGATATCGCCTCGCGCCTCGATCCGCCTCTGACCACGATGGCCCTGCCGCATCGTGCCATGGGCCGGCTCGCCGCAGACATCCTGCTTATCGCCGATGCCGTGCCGGGAGAGGTGCGGAAACTTCCGTTCCAGCTGGTGGAGCGGTCATCCGTTTGAAAACAGAAGCATGAAACCCGTTGAGGAGGAGTGATTATGATGGGTAAACGTTTACTTTCGTTTTTGATGGCGTCCGCCGCGCTCGGCGGCATTGCCGAAGCAAAAACCGTCATCCACGTGATGCACCAGGGCGATCCGGGATGGGTTGCCACCTATGGCGAGATCGCCAAGCGTTTTGAGGCCGCCAATCCGGATGTGGACGTCGAGCTGATCTATGCACCGCATGACGCCTATAACGAGAAGTTCAGCGCCGCCGTCATGTCCAAGCAGTTGCCGGACGTCATGGAGCTCGACGCGCCCTTCCTCGCCAATTACGTCTGGTCCGGCTACCTGCAGCCGATCAAGCCGCTGGTCGACAAGGACGTCATCGACGACATGACCGAGTCCAACATTGCGCAGGGCACCTATCCGATCGACAAGGACCTCTACGCCGTCGGCCTGACCGACTCCTCGGTCGTCCTTTACGGCAACAAGAAATACCTCGAAGCGATCGGTGCCCGCATCCCGAAATCGGTCGACGAGGCGTGGACCCGGGAAGAGTTCGAGGGCTATCTCGAAAAGCTCTCGAAGCTCGAGGGCGTCAAATGGCCGATCGACACCTTCCGCGGCTACGGCATCAAAACCGAATGGATTACCTACGCTTATGGCCCGATCCTGCAATCGGCCGGTTGCGATCTGATCGACCGGAAGACTTGGAAGTCCGTCGGCACGCTTGACAGCGATCCTTGCGTCGAGGCGCTGACGATGATGCAGAAATGGGTGACGAATGGATGGGTGGTACCGCAATCCTCCGGCACCAACCAGTTCTTTGCCGAAGGGCAACCGGCCGCGCTCGCGCTCGGTGGCCACTGGTTCTATGCCGAGGCTGCGGCCTCGATGAAAGATGATATCGTCGTCATGCCGCTGCCGAAGTTCGGGCCGAAGGGCGCCAGCCCGAACGGGACCTGGATCTGGGGGATCACCACCGCGTCCGAACATCCGGACATCGCCGGCAAGTTCGTCAGCTTCATGCTGAAGGACAAGCTCTACCGCGACTATGCAAGGGAGGATTCCGCCTATCCGGGACTGAAGAGCTTCGCCGCAGACTCGCCGCTCTACGCCGCCGGCGGTCCGATGGCCGTCGCCTTCGAGCAGGCGTCGAAGACGGCGATCGCGCGGCCGCCGCATCCGGCCTATCCGGCGATCACCTCGGCCTTCATGGGAGCCGTGGACGAGATCTTCAACGGCGGCGACGCAAAGGCTGCGCTCTCCAAGGCGGCCGAGAAGATCGACGAGGATATCGAAGAAAACGACGGCTACCCGCCCTTCGACGAGCAGCAATAGTTCCACGCGCTCAACATTTGCCTCGCGACGGCAACGCCGCGAGGCCGTCTGCCCCGCCGGCCTGCCGCCTTGGACAGCAGGCATGGCGACCTGATGAGGAGGAGATCATGACCTTGCAACAAACGGTCCGACCAGCCGTCATCGCGCGTTCGGCTTCGCGCCGCGACAATGGCCGGCTAATCCAGGAAATCAGCATGCTCGCGCCGGCGGTTATCCTGCTAACGATCTTCCTTGTCGTGCCGTTCCTCTTGTCCTTCTGGACGGCGATGACCAACCAGCCGCTCGTGCCACGCCCGACGCCGATCCGCTTTGTCGGGTTCAACAACTTCCTGCGCATCTTCCGGGACGAGCTCTTCTGGACCTCGCTCTGGAACGTCTCGCGCTTCACCTTCTGGATCCTGCCGGTGCAATGCGGCCTCGCTTTTGCGACAGCATTGCTGCTTCACCAGAAGCTGCCCTTCCGCAACCTCTTCCGCGGCCTCTTCTTCCTGCCCGCAATCACCTCCATGGTCGTCGTCTGCGTGATCTGGGGAACGCTTTTCCAATACCCCAGCGGCCCGTTCAACCAGATCATCGGCTTTCTCTCGGGTGGCCGCATCCAGCCAATCGACTGGCTCGGCGATCCGAACTGGGCGATGTTCTCAATCGTGCTTCTATCGGCCTGGCAGGCCTACGGCTTTCAGATGATCGTCTATCTCGCCGGGCTCCAGGGCATCCCCGACGAGCTCTATGATGCGGCGAGGATAGACGGCGCCAACGCGTTCCAGCGCTTCTGGCACGTGACGATGCCAGGCTTGAGGCCGACCCATGTCTTCGTGCTGGTCATCACCACCATCCAGGCCTTCAAGCTCTACACCCAGGTCGCGATTCTGACCCAGGGCGGCCCGAAGAGCAGCACCGAGACCGTGGTTCACTACATGGTGCGCTCCGGTTTCGAGGAGCAGAAGCTCGGCTACGCTTCGGCCGTTTCGGTCATTCTCTTCCTGATCGTTCTCGTCATCGCGCTCCTGCAGCGTCAACTCCTGAGGCGTTTCGATGTCTGATCTCGCAATCCCCACCGTGCAGGCGAAGGTCAAGAGCGAGCGTTCTTCGATCGGCTCGCTGCACATGGTCCAGACGGCCTCGATCCTTGTCATTGCACTTGTCATCGTGTCGCCGCTGTTCATGCTCTTAATCGCCAGCCTCAAGGACGATCGCTTCCAGATTCTGGCGGACATGGGCAGTTTCCGGGCTTTTTGGGTCTCGAGCCCGACGCTTTCGAACTTCGCAGAAATCGGCAATCTGTCTGGCGAACTCGCCTTCGGCCGCTATCTCGTGAACTCGCTGATCATTCTGGCCTCAACGGTCGGCGCCGGCCTGATCGTCAATTCCATGGCCGGCTTCGTGCTCGCCTGGGGTTCCCTGCGTGGTCGCGCGCTGATCCTGTCGCTGGTCATAGCACTCTACGTGATCCCGCAGGAGAGCATCATCATGCCGCTCGTCATCATGGTGTCGCGGGCCGGCATGACCGACACCTTTGCCGTGCAGATCGTCCCCTGGATCGCGAGCCCCCTCTACATCTTCCTGTTCTATCAGTTCTTCGCCCAGCTCCCGAAGGAGCTCTTCGAAGCGGCCGAGATCGACGGCGCCTCGGTATTCCGAATCTACCGCTCGATCTTCCTGCCGCTCAGTCTTCCGGCGCTCGCGACAGTCTCGATCCTGATGGGGATCGAGAGCTGGAACCAGTATCTCTGGCCGATCCTGGTGACGCAGACCGATTATGCCCGGCCAATCGCCGTCGCTATCGCCACGTTCTTCGGTCAGGACAGCATCTATTGGGACCGCGCGATGGCCGCGTCCGTCCTGATGATGATCCCGATCCTCGCCCTCTATCTCGCCTTCCAGCGCTGGTTCGTAAGTTCCTTTGTTGGCTCCGCCGTGAAAGGTTGATCAATGACAAGCAATGCAAATCCCTCCCCGCTTCCTGACGGCGACATCGAGACGTTGAGCGCCGCTCTACCGGCCGGAACAACGATCCACCTCTGGCTGAAGGCCACGCAAGGGAGAGCAGTAGCCGACATGGCAGTGTCGGTCGCCGGCAGCGAAGTCGGTCTGCTGACGGTCGACAATGCCGAGGAATACCAGTTGCGGACGCTCCACCTGGAAAACGGCGGGCAGACGGAGTTTCGCTATGACCCTACTACGACGGCTGTCTCGGTCGTATACGCCTTCTGCGAACGCGACGTTCTCGAAAAGGGCATCCTCGTTCTCTATGTCGGCGAAGCGAACGCCGCGCCGGCCGTGCCCGGCAGCTACCATTTCCGCCCTCCCTTCGGCTGGATGAACGATCCGAACGGCTTCGGCCGTGTCGGCGACAGGATCCACCTCTTCTACCAGCACTATCCCCACAGTCGCCGCTGGAACACCATGCATTGGGGCCACGCGGTATCCGATGATTGCGTGCGCTGGCGGCACCTTCCGGTCTTCCTCCTCCCCTCGGCCGATCTTTCGACACGCGCCGACGGCCAGGGCGGCGCCTTTTCCGGTTCGGCCATTCCGCTCGCCGGAGGGGAGCCCGGCATCCGCGTCTTCTTTACCGAGCAGGTGAAAGACCGGCAGCCTGAAGAACAGATCCAATTGACCGCCGTGTCGCGCGACCAGATCGCGGCCGGTTCCGCCGAGGTAATCCTGCCGGAGCGACCGGCCGGCCTCGATCTGACGCTCGACTTTCGTGACCCCTATGTCGTCAAAGGTCCCGACGGACGCTGGAAGATGCTTGTCGGCAGTCGCGACCGCGCAGGCGGTGTGATCCTTCTTTACGAAACCGCCGACCCCGAAGCCGCCTCGGACTGGACGTTCGTCGGTATCCTGCATCGCGAGGACCGGTTCGGCATGACCGCCGCCGAATGCCCATGCCTCGTGCCCGTCGATGGGCCTGCCGACGATCCCGCGACGCGGTGGGCGCTGATTTTTGGCCTGTTGACGAGCCGCGATCCGGCAACCGGCCGGCGCAACATCACGGTCGCGACCGTCGGCCGCTTCGATGGCCGGAGCTTCGTCAAGGAATTCGAGCAGGAACTCGATTTCGGCACCGACGCCTATGCCTTCCAGGCTTTCGCGGATCAATCCGGTCTCGTCGGCATCGCCTGGCTCGCCAACTGGACGGAGATCTCCAAGAAGATCGATTTTCCGACGGCCATGACGCTCCCGCGCCGCGTCGTGCTCAAAGACGGTGCGCTGCTGACGCCGCCGGTCGAGGCCGTCGAGGGCCTGCGCCAGCAGCTCATAGACGACGAGCGACTGCTTTCCGGCGATATCGTCGAGCTCGGCAACGGAGCGGCCGAGATCGTCATCGATCTCACCGCGCCCGGCGCTGCTTTCGACCTCGAATTCGATCATTCGGTAGCCGACCTCGGGCTGAGGCTGGACCAGGAGGGCTTGAGCATCCTCTACGATGTTCCGGACGGCAAATCGCTGCCCCGCTATATCGCCGGCGGCGCGCGGCCCTCGAAGCTCCGCATCTTCCTGGACAAGGGCTCGATCGAGGTCTTCGCCGACGACGGCCGCTGGACGGGGACGAAGCGGCTGCCGGGTCTTGAAGGCGTCCGCTCGGCGCGCCTGACCGCTCCGCAAGGCAATGTCGCCGCTGCCAGCATCTGGCAGCTCGGGCTCTGAGAGAACAGGGAGGAATTCATGGCATCCGTCACCATCGAACAGGTTCGCAAGCAATATGGCGCCGTGCCGGTGATCCACGGCGTTTCCATGGACATCGAGGATGGCGAGTTCGTCACCCTCGTTGGCCCCTCCGGTTGCGGCAAGTCGACATTGCTGCGCATGCTGGCCGGGCTTGAGGACATCAGCGGCGGCGAGATCCGCATCGGCGGCCGTCTGGTGAACGACGTGGCGCCGAAGGAGCGCGATATCGCCATGGTCTTCCAGAGCTACGCGCTCTACCCGCACATGACCGTCGCGGAAAACATGGGCTTCGCGTTGAAGCTCAAGGGCGGGGACAAGGCCGCGATCGGCAAGCGCGTCAAGGAGGCGGCCGACATCCTGGCGCTCGGACCGCTGCTCGACCGTCTGCCGAAGCAGCTTTCCGGCGGCCAGCGCCAGCGCGTCGCAATGGGGCGGGCAATCGTCCGGCATCCGCAAGTGTTCCTATTCGATGAGCCGCTTTCGAATCTCGACGCCAAGCTGCGCGTCACCATGCGCGCCGAAATCAAGGATCTGCACCAACGCCTGAAGACGACGACGGTCTATGTCACGCATGACCAGATCGAGGCGATGACGATGGCGGACCGGATCGTCGTGATGCGTGGCGGCGCCGTCGAGCAGATCGGCAAGCCGCTCGAACTTTACGATCGCCCCGCCAACACCTTCGTCGCCACCTTCATTGGCTCGCCCGCCATGAACCTTTTCGAAGGGTCGATCGGGGATGGTCAGTTCGTCACCGATGGCGGCGCCCGGTTGCCGCTGCCGGCCGGCTATTCGGTGCATGCAGTCAGGACCTATGGTGTCCGGCCGGAGCATCTTGCGTTAAGCGAAAACGGTGTGCCGGCGACCGTTGTCGTGGTGGAGCCGACCGGTTCGGAAACGCATGTCGTTGTGAAAATCGGATCGGCCGATACCAGCCTCGTGCTGCGCGACCGGATCGATCTCGAACCCGGCCAACAGATCGCCGTCGCTCCGGATTTGTCGAAGCTTCATCTGTTTTCAGCGTCGGGAACGCGCGTCAACTGATACTGTTCGCAGACCGCAAAGCCTCCGATCCGCCGTCTCGCGATTGAGCGGCTTTCGCCGCTCCTCGCCCGCGGACGAGCGCGGCCACCTGCTCCGCCACGAAAATGGCGTGATCGTTGACCTGCGGCAGACCCATCAACTCCCCGAAGGTTCCGCGGGCAAGCGGTCCGGCGATGAAAAGCGTCTCCGTCTCCCGGCCCTCTCTGTCGAGCGCCCGGCTTGCCTCGCTACAGGCAAGGCCGAGCCCGACGGCATCCGGCTGCAGGTAGCCGCCGGCTGAAAGCGTTTCGAGCCAAGGCTGGCTTTTCAAGACGGATTTGTGTGCCGGTCCGGTGGTGATCACCACGGCATCGACACTCCAGTGCTCGATCCCGGCTCCGTGGCGCCGCCGGAACGTCGCGGCGATCTCGTCGCCGTTTCTCTCGAGCCTGTCGATCCGACCCGCCAGAATGCGGATGTCGCCCGACTGCAGCCCGACTGTGACGATGGCATCGATCTGCGGCGCGATGCGAAAGCGGTGAACGTCCCAGAAGGGGCGCAGATGGCGGATCAGCCGCCGCCGTTCCGCGACTGGCAGGCTGCGCCAGATCTCTCCGCCTTGGCTGCGCAGCGCATCGAACACCGCATGCCAGGAAAAACCATCCGCTTCAGCATCGGCGACCGCCCGCCGCACGCGCACGAGCAGTTCTGTCGCGGTTCGCGACGGCGCCGCCGTGAAGTTTCCGTATGGGTCTTGGGCTTGGGCCGGGTGCCCGCGCGAGCGGAGACCGCGCCTGGAATAGGCGGTGATCGGCCCCGTCCGCCCGGTCGTTCGCAAGGACGCGATGACGTCCGCCGCGGTGAGGCCGGTGCCAATGATCAGTACGTGGTCGTCGGGGCGGATGGCCGAAAGAGCGCCGGGCACAGTAGTATCCGATACATAGCGCGGGTGCCCCCGCAATACCTCATCAATGCCCGCCGGGACCGCCGGGGCCGGATGCGTGGTTGCGATGATCAGCACGTCGGCGCGCCGCGTTGTGCCGACGTCACCCCGGATTTCCCATTCTCCGCCACGCCGCTCCACGCTGATCACCCGCTGACGGTGATGGACGATGCGGCCGTTGCCGAGGTGCGGCGCCACGGCATCGGCGACATAGCGGCCGAAAAGGCCGCGGCGCGGATAGAGATGGCCGTCCGGCGCCAGTGCCCCGTCGTCGCGCGGCTCTCCCCGAAGCTCCATCCAGCGGACGAAATGGTCGGGGTCGTCCGGATCGAGGCTCATACGTCCGGCCGGCACATTGACCCGATGCGCCGGATCGTCGGTGTCGTAAGCAAGGCCGCAGCCGAGACGTTCGCGCGGCTCGAAGACGGCGATCTGCCATCCTTCCATGCTCTTGTCGCGTGCGAGAGTTGCGGCGACGACCGCCCCGGTAAAACCGCCGCCAATGATAACGACCGTGGGGCACCCCCCGCTCACGATAGTCACCTCGCGTCCCTCCGCTTCGGTAACACGTCGGCGATCCTCTTCGCCACGTGCCTCGGGAGGCTCGCCTTGTGCCAAGTATTTGTCAATGGTGCGCGCAGCCACCGGCTGGCCGGGCACCAGTAGCACCGCCTAAAGGGAGGCCAGCTTCACCGTTCAGGAGAGGCCGTATCAGGTCCTCAGGGCGCTATCGCTGGCGCCTTGGCGGGGGTCGTACTGCGTTGCCGCCCAGCCGCTCGGAAAAGCTGAAAAGCAGTCAGGACGACTGCCTGAACGTGCACGGACCCGCTTGCCATCGGAGATGATTTGAGGGAAAATTTAGAGCTGGCCCTTGAGGCCTGGGCCATCTCCGGTGATAGGAGAATACCATGCCTCTAAAACTTCTGATTGCTGTGATAGCGCTTCTGGCACTTTCCGGATGCGCAAGTACCGGTACAGGTGACGTCAACACGACCTATGCGCAATGGCAGGGCCCCTATCCGGAGCCTGACTTCACCGCGACCGAAACAGGTAGCATTCGAATTTCTTATTAGGCGGGTCGTCTTCAAATGGGTTTTGCATCCGTCCCGAGTTACTTAGTCTCGGGATGGATCGTACGCCGTCTATCCCCACTCATGAACCGCTGCAGGATCCCTTCGATCCGGATCGGCTTACGGACAAAATCATGCAGCAATTCAAAGCCTACAGCGATCTTTGCGCGTCCGATCGGACGCGCGGCGCTGTAGCGCCACCGAGTATCGATGACGCCCCAGCGACGGCGAACTCTGTCACCTCGAGAAAGGCGTTTCACAGTTCCAACGAGCTGTGAAACGCTCTCGGTATGGGCGCAGCCACGCTACGTGGAAAGGCCACGCGAGACCGGTTCGTCAGTGCAGCCCGAACTCGCGCAGCAGGTCCTTGCGGTACTGGACGAAACCCGCCTCGCTTCGATCGCGTGGTCGGGCGAGATCAATCTCGATGATCTTCGGATTGCCGTCCCTGTTCTTGGGAAGAACCAGGACTCGATCTGCGAGGTAGACCGCTTCCTCGAGATCGTGCGTGACGAGAACCATCGTGACGTTCTCATCCCGCCATATACGCTCCAGCTCCTCCTGCATCGTCAGTTTGGTCATCGCGTCGAGCGCGCCAAATGGCTCGTCAAGCAGCAGGATCTCCGGCTGGACCGTCAGCGCCCGCGCAATGCCGACCCTTTGCGCCATGCCGCCCGAGAGCTGCTTGGGATAGGCGTCCGCAAAATCGGCCAGCCCCACCAGCGATAGGTAGTGGCGTGCACGCTCGTTGGCGTGACGGGCATGGCCGCCCCTCACCTCCAACCCGAACGCGACGTTCTCGAGCACCGTCTGCCAGGGAAGCAGGCGTGGCTCCTGGAAGATAACGGCGCGCTCGTTTCCAACGCCCCTCACCGGCTGGTCGTCGATGACCACTTTTCCGGCATCTGCGGCCTCTAGGCCTGCCAGGATGCGTAGCAATGTCGTCTTGCCCGATCCGCTGGCCCCGACGATTGCCAGGCATTCGCCGGAGCGGATATCCAGATTCAGGTTCCTCAGAACTCTGAGCGAACGTCCGCCGATCTGGAAGGATTTCGAGAGATCGCGGAGCGCGATCTCCCCTTTTCGGAAAGTCTCGACATCTCCCATGGCTCAACCTCAGTTTGCAGCAGTGCTGGCGATGGTCTGGAGCAGAAGATCGGACGCCCTGTACTTGCCCTGGGGCAGGCTCCCCTCGCGCTCGAGGACGCCGATCCAGAAGTCCAGATCTCTTTCGGTCGCACGCGCGCCCGGCCGCAAGCCGAAGCCGGTCCAGTGCTTGGCGAGTGCGCCATTCTCGCCGCGTTTTTCGAGTATTTTTTCAAGCAGCGCCCGCGCTTCTTCGGGATTCTCTCTCGACCAGTCGGCCGCGCGGGCAGACTGCTCGACAAAATTCCTGGCCGCTTCCGGATGTTCCTCGACAAAGTCGCGACGGAGAACGGCAAAGCCGCCAGCGATCTCTCCAAGGACGTCGGTGTCATCGAAGACTGCGCGTACGCCGCCATTGTCCAGTATCTGGCCGTTGAACGTTGCTTGCCAGTAGCCGACGGCCGCAATGTCGACCTGCTTCGAGCGCAGCGTCTGCTCCAGTTGCGGGCCGGGCACTGTGACGAGGTTGGCGGCATTCTGCGGCAAGCCCTTGCTGTGCAGCGCTTCCCGTATCGCATAGTCGAGGTGGGCGCCGAGCGTATTCACCGCAATGGTCTTGCCGACGATATCCTCGACGGATTTGATCGGGCTGTCTTCGAGCACGTAGAAGATGCTCTTCACCTGTTCATTGATGCCGTTTGTCGGATAGGCGACGACGAAATCGTTGCCGCTGGCGATCGAGTTGATGACGGCCGAGGTTGCCGCGGAGCCTATGTCGACGCTGCCGGAGGCGAGTCCGAAGAGCGATTCCGGACCGCCGCTGGCATAGCCAACGTTCTCGAGCTTGATGCCCGTGCCGTCGAAGTAGCCAAGTTCGGACGCGAGTTCGTGCGCCGATATGCTGCCGTGGCTCGCCAGATAGCGCAGGGTCACTTGGTTGGGCGACTGCGCTGCCGCGTTTCCTGAGAGGCCGATGGCAAGCAAGGTGCCGAGACCGAGGGAGCGAATGGAGATGGTCATAGGGTCGTCTTTCCTGGTTGGAGAGGTTGATGCGCACCGCTAGATTGAAACATCGCTCCAACGGCACAGGCGGCGCTGCGCGAAGACAAGCGCGTAGTTGGCGATGAGCCCGAGCCCGGCGAGGATGAAGATTGCCGCGAACATCAGCGGTATCTGGAAATTGTACTGGGCGTTCATGACCTGGAAGCCGACCCCCTTGTTGGCGCCGATCATCTCGGAGGCGATTAGCAACAGAAGCGCGGTCGTGGCGCTCAAGCGCAGGCCGACGAAGATAGAGGGGATGGCGCCGGGCAGGACGACGCGCCGAAACACGGTCGGGCGGGATGCTCCGTAGACGCGCGCCATTTCGATCAGCTTCGAATCGACTTCCTTGACCCCGCTGATCGTGTTCAGAAGCAGCGGGAACAGTGTCGCCCAGAAGATCACGAAAACCTTCGATGCCTCACCGAGTCCAAGCAGCAGGATGAAAACCGGATAAAGCGCGAGCGCCGATGTCTGCCTGAAGAGCTGAAGGATCGGGTCAAGTGCCTGTTCGATCGGGCGCACCTGCCCCATGAACAGGCCGAGCGGTATCGCCACCAGCACCGCAGCCACGAACGCCAGGCCCGATCTTTGAAGGCTGATGGCGATATCGTCGAGCAAGGCCCCGCCGAAAACGCCTCTCCACATGGAAGAAAGGATCGCGTCGATCGGCGGGAAAACGGCCGAATTGATCCAACCGCCGCTGCTGGCAGCCTGCCAGAAGACGAGAAAGGCAGCCAGAAGCCCGTAGCGCGACAGCCAATGGCGAAGTCTTGCGCCGGCCCGCTGAAGATATTCTTCGGCTTTCACGCCATCGGAGCCGCCGTTAGCGAGGATTGATCTATCGACATCTTGCAAGCTCATCTGCTTGGCCCTCCTCTTGGCGTTTCATTCGGCGGCCTGAACGGTCTCGCGCGATTGCGTCCAGGGATTTTCCGGTCTTGGCAGGCCGAGGTTTTCACGTAGCGTGCGGCCTTCGTATGCGGTCCGGAACAGCCCCCGGCGCTGCAATTCGGGGATCACCAGGTCAACAAAGTCGTCGAGCGCTCCGGGGAGCCACGGCGGCAGGATGTTGAACCCGTCCGCGGCTTCGTTGCGGAACCACTCCTCGAGCTGGTCGGCGACCTGTTCGACGCTGCCGACGACGGTGTAGTGGCCTCTCGCCGTTGCAATCCATTGGTAGAGCTGCCGGATCGTGAAACCGTGCTCGTCGGCAATCGCGCGGATCAGCGCCTGGCGGCTCTTCATACCTTCGGTCTCTTGGCTGACGGGCAGCGGGCCGTCGAGCGGATATCCCGTGAGATCGAGCGTTCCGCCGGTCAATCCGTTGAGCAGGGCGACGCCGTCTTCAGGAACTATGAGGTCATTCAACCGCTCGTACTTGCTGCGCGCTTCCTCCTCCGTACGGCCGACAAAGGGGGCGACTCCGGGCATGATCAGCACGTGTTCGGGATTGCGCCCTGCGCGTCCGACGCGTGCCTTGATGTCCCGGTAGAACTCCTGGGCGGAGCTGAGATTCTGATGGGCGGTGAAGATCACCTCCGCCGTCGCGGCGGCGAGCCCGCGTCCGTCCTCCGATTGCCCCGCCTGGACGACGACCGGGTGGCCCTGTATCGGGCGCGGCACGTTGAGCGGCCCCTTCACAGAGAAATGCTTGCCCCGATGATTGATGTCGTGAACGCGTCCGGCGTCGAAGAAGCGGCCGGTCGCCTTGTCACGGATGAACGCATCGTCCTCCCAGCTGTCCCAGAGGGCCTTCACCGTTTCGACATGCTCATGGGCGCGCTCATAGCGCTCGGCATGGGTCGGCTGCGTCTTCCTGTTGAAGTTGCGAGCCGTCTCGTCGCCCGCCGAAGTCACCACGTTCCACCCGGCCCGGCCGTTGGACAGAAGGTCCAGCGATGCGAATTTGCGGGCGAGCGTATAGGGCTCTTCGTAGGTGGTCGACGCGGTTGCGATGAAGCCGAGATGCGTCGTCAGCGGTGCGAGTGCAGCAAACAGCGTGACGGGTTCGAACCCTGCGATCTTGGCGTTGCCGCCCTCGCGCCCCCCGAGCCCGACGGAGAGATTGTCCGCCAGAAAATAGGCGTCGAATAAGCCGCGTTCAGCCGTCTGCGCGAGCTTCCTGTGGAACTCGAAACTTGTGGCCCCGTCGGCCGGAGCCTCCGGGTGTCTCCAGGCGGCGATATGCTGCCCGCCGCCGGGCAGAAAGGCGCCGAGCTTGATCTTTCTGGTCATTGAACCCTCCGAGAGTTTTCGGCCGATCGGCCATGAGTGGGTGCTGCTTCAGGATGTTTGGTATCGGCTCGGCGCGTTAAGCGGCGATGCTCCGCCGGTCGGAGTGTCCCAGGACTCGCGTTGCTTCGTCGACCGCCTGGCCGACCCGAGCATGGATCGCTTCCGAGATCAGGGCGCCGTCCGCGAAGTCCCTGTCCGACGCGTAGATAGCCGTCGGCATTGCGAGCGCTTCAAAGAAGCCGAACAGCGGGCGCAGCTGGTGCTCGACGATCAGCGAGTGACGCTCGCCGCCGCCGGTTGCCGCAAGGACAACAGGCTTGCCGCGCAGTGATAACGGATCGAAGAGGTCGAAGCAGTGCTTGAACAGCCCGGTGTAGCTGCCTTTGAACGTCGGCGAGCCGACGACCAGCACATCAGCCGTGATCGCCTGATTGACGATATATCGCGCTTCGGGAGCGAGATCGTCCAACCGTCTGGCTTTCGGCAGAGAAGCCCCGAAGTCCTCGATGTCGAATGTCTGTGCCGAGGCTCCGACGCTCACTGCAAGCCGATGGACGATATGATCGACGAAAGTCCGGGTCTTGGATGGGCGCGTGATGTTTCCCGAGATTCCGACCACTCTTTTATCCGGCATCGTTGACCTCCGTCGAAGCCGCTTCAGACGTTATTATCTAAATCTATAATTTTTATGAATTATAGCAACGCGGTTCTATTCCGCATCGCCAAAGGGGAAGAGTTTGCCCTGATGTGGCGCCTGTCTGCGGCCAGCTTGGCGGCAGGTGCATGACCTCCTATGCCGTCGTGTGCCCACAAACCAGCTTTGCCAGCGCAACGATCGCTGCGCCGGCCGGTCTCAGAAGCGGAATGGCTCGGCTTGGACAAGACCCGATCCGAGTGAATCGTCGTGACCACCGAGTACGAAGCTGGCCGCCTCCTGGGCTGCGACGGCTGGCACCCCCCTCTGCCCTGCCGGGCATCCCGCTCAGCTGATGACCGTTTGCGCGGCGGTTAGAGCGGCATGGGAAAATATATGCGGCTTCCCGCCCGCATCCCGCTCGATCACGGTTTGTGATCTCATGACCCTGTGCGCGCGAGCTTGTACTGGGAGACTTCGGTATTTGCGATGTCGGCCAGCGGCTTGCTTCTGGCCAATCTCCCCCCTTGTGGGGGAGATGCCCGGCAGGGCAGACGGGGTGTCAACACCCGCCTATAAACATAGTCACGTCCCTGCTCTCTAGACGGAGCGCATGAGCCCGCCGTCGACCCGAATATTCTGGCCGGTGATGTAGGCCGCGCCCTCAGAAGCAAGGAAAGCAACCGTGGCGGCAATCTCCGCGCTCGTTCCATAGCGCTTCATCGGCACACTATCGCGACGCTCTTCGGTCGCGGGCAGGCTGTCGATCCAGCCGGGAAGAACGTTGTTCATCCGGATATTCTCGCCCGCGTAGGTATCGGCAAAAATCTTCGTATACGCGGCAAGCCCCGCGCGGAACACCGCCGATGTCGGGAACATGGCGCTTGGTTCGAACGCCCATGCCGTGGAAATATTGATGATCGCGCCGGACTTCTGCTTCTGCATTACGGGGGTGACAAGACGCGTCGGCCGGATCACGTTCATCAGATACGTGTCCATCCCGCGGTGCCAGTCTTCGTCGGTGATTTCTAGGATCGGGGCGCGCGGGCCGTGCCCGGCGCTGTTGACCAGCACGTCGATACGGCCCCACGTTGCAACGGCAAGGTCGACAAGCCGCTTCAGGTCTTCATTCGATTGGTTCGAGCCCGTGACACCCACGCCGCCGAGCTCCCTTGCCAGGGCTTCGCCCTTGCCCGAGGAAGAGAGGATTGCAACCTTGTAACCATCGGCCGAGAGCCGGCGTGCAGCCTCCGCCCCCATGCCGCTCCCGCCTGCGGTAACCAGCGCGACCTTCTCCATAGCCATGTCATTTCCTTTCAGGAAGTTCGTTCAAGAGTCGCGCGAATTTTGACATAAAGGGTGGGCGGCGACTAAACAGAAATACACGCATGAGCCTGTAGGAAAACTATCGGATGACCGGTGGAAAGAGCCCGTACAAATTTCCGCCGCTTAACGCGCTCAGGATGTTCGAAAGCTCTGCCCGTCACCTGAATTTCCGGCTCGCGGCGGAAGAAATCGGCGTCACTCAGGGCGCGGTTGCGCAACAGGTCCGGGCGCTGGAGGAGCATCTGGAAACCAGGCTCTTCGACCGGCTGCCGCGAGGACTTGACCTCACTGAATCTGGCCGGCGCTATCTGAAGCCGGTTCAGCGGGCATTGTCCCTGATCTCTGATGCGACCGAAGAGCTGCGGCCTTCGGAGACGACGCTTACGGTAAGCGTGACGCCCTCCTTCGCGACCAAATGGCTGATCCCGCGTCTGAATGGATTCTCGAAGCCCAACGAGGACCTGGAAGTCCAGGTTCTGGCGGCCAATGCCTTCGCGAACTTCCAGAGCGATGGCGTGGACATTGCCGTGCGCCATACGAAGCCACCTCTGGGACCGGGACTTCGTGGGGAACTGCTCTTTCCGACCACGCTCATTGCCGTATGCAAGCCAACTCTCGTGGACGCCATTCCGATCCGAACTGCAGAAGACTTGACCCGCCACGTCTTGCTTCATGATGCACATGGCATGTGGCCGGTTTTCCTGGAGCGCGCCGGCGTACACGCTGATGCGAGGAGTATCAAATCACTCAAATTCTCCCATACGTCGCTCGCCATCGACGCGGCGATAGCCGGCCAGGGCGTAGCCCTTGCAAGCGATGCCCTGGTCCACGACGACATCGCCGCCGGACGGCTCTCAAGTCCGCTCGACATGACATTGCGTGACAATCTCGGCTTCTACATCGTGTATCCCAGAGCACCGCGGAAGCCGGATCAGGTAAGGAGGCTTCGAGACTGGTTACTCCGTCAAGCCGAAAGGCGACAGTAACCGGGCGGGACCCGCGCGTTACAGCGCCGCGCGTCCAATCGGACGCACAAACGTCACTGCACACTTTAAATTGCCTGATCAATCAGGCGCGTCCGACGGCGTTTCGTATTCGATCTCTGGTAAAGGGCAAATCGTAGAGACGCTTGCCCGTGGCGTTTCTGATCGCGTTGGCGACAGCCGCCGCCGCAGGTCCCTGGGCCGCCTCGCCGGTTCCGAGGAAGGGCTCGCCGGGGCGCTCGACAATATGCACCTCGACACTGTCCGGGACGCTTGCAAAACGAAGGATCGGATAGCTCGACCAATCGGTGCTGGTGATCCTCGTCCTGTCGAATGCCACGGCCTCGTAGAGCGTCCAGCTGATCGATTGCAGGATGCCGCCTTCCGTCTGGTTACGGATACCGTCCGGGTTGACGATCTCACCGCTGTCGATGGCGGACACGACGCGCACTACGCGTACGCGGCCGGTCTCCGGCTCGACTTCCGCTTCCATCGCAACCGCCAGATAGGCGGCCGAATTCTTGTAGCGGGCAAAGGCGAAGCCGCGTCCGCGATTCCTCGGCATTTGCGCCTTATCCCAGCCGAAGCGCTCCGCAGCCAGTTCGATGACGGCGCGCGCCCGCGGATCCTCCATGTGGCTGAGCCGGAATTCGACAGGATCGGCTTCGGCCATCAGCGCCAGTTCGTCGATCGTGCTTTCGATCGCAAAGACATTGGCATAGCCGCCCAGCGCCCGCAGCGCCGAGACCCGCAGCGGCATGTCGGGCAGGAAGTGCCAGAGCACGCGCTTGTTCGGAATCGTGTAGAGCGGATTGGCGTTTCGGTCGCCGTTACCGGAGGGACTGATTCTGAGCTCGGCCGGCTCCGGCTGGAAAGCTTGAGCCTTATGGCGCGCTGCGAGCAGCGCACCAGCCCCGCCGGGACGCGTGGAGTGCGTGTTGCTCCAAAGATCATAGGCCCAGCTCGCTATCTTGCCTTGATCGTCGAGTGTGGCGCTGACTTTCATCAGCATCGCAGGGCCGTAAGGCTCCCAGCTATGCTCCTGCTCGCGCATCCACTGAACGCGCACCGGCTTGCCGGGAATTTCGCTGGCGATGAGCGCGGCATCGGCAGCCGCGTCGTCGGCACCATTGTGCCCATAACATCCCGACCCTTCCATATGGATGACATGAACCTTTTCTTCGGGCATCGCCAGCATCTCAGCGATCGCGCCGCGATCCGGAAAGACCCCTTGCGTGTGCGACCAGACGTCCAATGTCCCGTCCGCTTTCATATGCGCGACGGCGCAGGACGGACCGATCGAGCCATGGATCTGATAGGGCCGCGTGTAGGTCGCCTCGAACACCTTGCCGTTTGACGAGAGCACGCCCGCCTCCGCGACGGTGCCTATCTCGCGTTCAAGCCCTTGAAGGACTGCCGGCAGGGTGGTCTGGTCCGGCAGGGTATCGCGTTCCTGCCACCGGGCTGCTGCCGCCAGAGTCCTCATGGCGCTCACCGCCTGGAACTCTTTTTCTGCGACGACGGCGAGAAAGTTGCCGTCCCGCACGACGGAAACGACACCCGGCATCCCCTCGGCCGCGCCTTGATCGAGTTCCGCCAGCGTGGCTGCCGGGCTCGGCGGACGCACGACGCGCGCGTGCAGCATGCCGTCCAGGCGCAGATCGTGCACATAGGCGGGCCGGCCCGTCACCTTCGCGGGGATATCAACACGCGGGAGCGCCTTGCCCATCACGCGGAACGTTCCGGGCTGCTTCAAGGCCGACTGCGGCTGCGCTTCCACATGCAGTATCTGGCCGGAAACAAGCTCGCCATAGCTCGCGCTTCTCCCATCCTTTGCCAGCACGGATTTGTTTTCGGCCCTGAGTTCCGCCGCCGCTACCCCGAAGCGCTTGGCGGCTTCGGCCAGAAGCAGCGCGCGCACCTGTGCCGCGGCGTTCCTGATGGCAGTGCCGCTGTTTTGCATCGACTGGCTGCCGGCCGTGAAGCCTTCATTCGGCGTGCGACCGGTATCTGCCGTGACAAACTCGATCTCCTGAGGGTCGACCTCAAGCTCCTCGGCGGCAACCTGCAGAAGGGCGGTACGGATGCCTTGGCCGAGCTCCGCCTTGCCGGTGAAGACCGTGACCGAATTGTCAGGATCGATCCGGATCCAGGAATCCAGGAAACGATCGTCGTCAAGGCTGCCGGGTAAGGACGCGGGCGGTGCTGGTGGCGTCGCCGGCGGTGGCGTCGGCGCGGGCGCCTGGGCAAATGCGCGGCCGAGCGAAAAACTGACGACAAGCCCGCCGGCGCCGGCGATCACGGTGCGGCGGGTGATTTCGTGCTGGAGAATACCCATCAGCCTGCCCTCCCTTCCTCAGGTTCGGGCAGCGACGCAGCCTGCATCAATTCGCCTGCCCGCCGGATTGCTGCCAGAATCCGCATATGCGTGCCGCAACGACAGAGATTCGTCGCCAGCGCCTCACGGATCTCCGCATCGCTGGGCCGCGCATTCCGGCGCAAGAGCGCATGCGCGCTCATCATCATGCCTGGAATGCAGTAGCCGCATTGCGCCGCCTGCAGCTCGATGAATGCCTGCTGTAGCGGTCCCGGCTCGTCGATCGTGCCCAATCCCTCGATGGTGGTGATTTCGCGACCTTCCAGCAGCATCACCGGCACCATACACGAAAGCACCGCCTCCCCATCCACTACCACTGTGCACGAACCGCACTGACCGAGCCCGCAGCCATATTTGGCGCCGTTCAAGGCCAGGTCGTCGCGAAGGACGTAAAGCAAAGGCGTCGCCGGATCGGCGTCGACCTGATGCGGGCTGCCGTTGACTATCAGCGAAATGCTCATCATCCCTCCTCGGCGCCGACATTGTGCGGCGCCCTTTCAATGCCGTCCGACGGCCGGATGGTGACCTTGTGCGCGCCGGAACGGGTATTCGCGATCAGCTCCACGAGCCCGGCCCAAGGCTGCTCCTCGGAGAACCGCTCGCGCATGTAGGCCAGTACGTCTGCCACTTGCTGGTCGCTGAGCAGATGCCGGAAGGCCGGCATCACTGCGCTTGCCTCGCCGTCGGCCGGCGGAAGGCCGAACAGGACGACGTTGACGATGTTTTGCGGATTCGGCGCGTTGACAGCGGTGCTCAGATTGAAGTTCAGGCCTCCGAAGGGCTGGCGCCGCTGGCCTTCGTGGCAGCTGGCGCAGGCGGCAAGATAGATA
This sequence comes from Ensifer sp. IC4062, assembly GCF_020193575.1. Classification (GTDB taxonomy): domain Bacteria; phylum Pseudomonadota; class Alphaproteobacteria; order Rhizobiales; family Rhizobiaceae; genus Sinorhizobium. Next base: position 35,117 of record NZ_JADYVD010000018.1, on the reverse strand, counting down.
GCTTCGCCGGGGCTGCCGCCGGAAGCGCTCACGGGAGAACTCTGGCTATCGGCCGCCTGTTCCAGGTAGTCTCCTTCGAACGTCTCGCGCAGTTGCGCCGCTCTTTGCCCGCGTTCCGGCGTGGGGTCGCCCATGATCGACGTGATATAGGTGGCGATCGCCATGATGTCGCTGTCAGGAAGGCCGGAGAGATTGCCCGTGACCTCGGCCATCGGCCCACGAGAAACGCCGTGGAATTCATGCCAGCCGTTGCGAAGATAAAAGGCAAGGCTTTGCTCGTCCCATGGTATCGGCGCCTTCGAATCCTTGTTGATGGCGTAAGCCTGCCAGCCTTCGGCCTCACCACCGCCAAAATACTGGTCGCGATCTTCGGCGCCGAAGGCGTTCCGGGGAGTGTGGCAGGCGCCGCAGTGTCCAAGACCCTCGACAAGATAGCGTCCGCGCGTCCATGCCTCGCTCTGGCTGGTATCCGGTTCGAGCGCACCCCTGTCGAAGAAGGCGAGCTTCCAGGCGGCTAGCAGAGGCCGGTAAGTGAGAGGAAACTGGAGATCGTTCTGAGGCGCCTCAGCCTTTACCGCGGCGCGCGTCATCAGGAAGGCATAGAGGGCGCGATTGTCCTCTGCCGAGACCCGCGTGAAATGGTCGTAGGGGAACGCCGGATAGAGGTGGTCGCCCTCCCGATCGACGCCTTCGTTCATGGCGCGCTGGAACGCCTCTTCACTCCAGCCGCCAATGCCGGTCTCACGATCGGGCGTGATGTTGGTGGAGTAAATCGTCCCAAATGGCGTCGGTAAGGCAAGGCCGCCAGAAAATGCGGGCTTTCCGGGGACGGTGTGGCAGGCGATACAATTGCCAAGAGCCGCCAGTTGCGCTCCCTTCGCGACGAGTTCCGGAGCGAACGCCGCCTCTGCCGCCGCGGCCTCCTCGGGAATTTCGGAACGCCACGCCAGAAAAAAGAACGCCCCTGCGGCCAGTATTATGGCCGCCGCGAAAACGATCACCACCCGGAAGGCCCACATCGCAGATCTCCGCCGACAGTGGGAAACGCCGCACCTGCCTATCAGTTCCCCGGCCGATCATTTCCCCAATGGTGAAATGAGGTTTGCGTGAGCGCTGGGATGCCAGTGCGCATTCTTGGTCTGGTGTGATGTTTGCGATGATTGTGGAAGTCAGATCACCAGCGCACTGACGCAGTGGAGGAGCGCCTACAGCGCCCCGCGTCCAGTCAGACGCGCAAAGGACGCTGTAGCGCTTTGAATTGCTGCATGTGCTTTATCCTTAAGTCGGCTACGATGTAAGGATACACGCAGAAGGACGCCCCTCCACCCCCAGTCGCTTGCCCTGTTTAGGGCGCACCTCAAAGCCGAAGATCCCAAAGGGAAAATCTGGCTTCCAGGAGCCCGGGCTCACCGTCCGGAAGCCCGATATCGCGGCGCATGCGATTCGACAGATGGGAAACCTGGTTCGTCGTCTGACGATGTCTCCAGGCGGCCTGGATCAGCGCACGCGCGGTCTTCCAGACGCCGAATTTCCGGCACAGGTCATCGGTCGCCGCGGCAAGGGTATCAACAACTAGAAATTGTGCTTCACGCATGATTTTTCCGTCCCGGCACGGCCAACGCGGCCAGGTCCTCTCGAAGGTCAAATCGACGTGCGGATGCGGACGCGGAAATGCGAACAATCGCTCCGTCAGCCGGTCACGTCAGGTCAAATGGAAAGCGCCAATCGGCAGAAATCCGGGGTTTAGAGACCCTGGAAGCAAAATCGGCTCACGCTTGATGTGCGATACATCTTGGTGCTGTCAGCCGTCCCGCCAGAGAGGCGCATAATCACGAGAACAGGATTCATTTCACGCCTCCTCTGATTTGAATTGCGAGTAACGTGACCATACACGAGACCGGCCGATCTGCAAAGTCACAATTTCGGATTGCAGAAATCACGTCGGGTCCGTTGCGAGAATGCAACAGTTTATTTCCACCGCCGCGCGTCTTATCCGACGCGCAAAGGAGGCTGCAGCATTTCAAATTGCTGCATGTTTGGTCCTTAAGTCGGCTACGATTTAAGGAACATGCAGTAGCGGGTACTCTGCCGACGCCGGCGGCCTGATCTCCCGGCTCCGGCGCGATGTCGTCAGCGAGTCGTCGGCCGCTCACCGCGTTCTCGTGGCCGAAGCGCTGCCCTCCGCGGAGAAATCATCCGTGATCAGTGTCGTCCGCAAGAAGCGCATTGATTTCCGCAACTGTCGCTTCCGGTAGCGGCCCCTTCTCCAGCGCCGCCAGATTTTCACGCACCTGCGCCTCGGTTTTGAAGCCGGGGATCGGAAAGGTGTTGGGCGAACGGGCAAGGATCCAGCCGAGCGCGCCTTGCGCCAGGGTTCTGCCTCCGCTCTCTAGCAATTCCCGCACTCGAGCGAGGCGGAGGAGATGGTCGGCACGCGGCCGTCCGTCCTCGAAGAACCGCACCCAGCTATGGCCGGCGGCGCGCACGTCGCTTGGGGGCAACTGCGTTTGCGGACCAAACTTGCCGGTCAGGAACCCCATCGCGAGCGGCGATCGATTGAGGCTGGCGAGATTGTTGTCCTCGCACGTCGCCAGCATGGCCGGTCCATCCGTGAAGACGTTCAGTTCCTGCTGAACCGCGACGAAATGCGGGAACTTCACCATGCGCTCCGCCGCAGCGGCATTGTCGGTGCTCCAGCCCCAGAAGCGGATGGCACCCAGTTCCGCCAGCCTTTCGAGCGCCTCGCCGGCCGCATCCGCCTGATCGTCCGGAAGCTCTCCGACATGGATTTGATAAAGGTCGATATAGTCCGTGCCCAGGCGCCCACGCGATACCGCGCAGGCCCGTTCAATATAGGCGGGGCTGACATCGGTGCTGACTAGCGCGCGTGCGGCGCGATCATAGGTGTATCCGAACTTGGTTGCGATGATTGTGTCAGCCCGTCGCCCCTTCAGCGCCCGGCCGATCACCTCCTCGCTGTGTCCGGTTCCATAGGCATCGGCCGTGTCGATCAGCGACACGCCCATCTCGAGCCCGAGATGAATGGCGCGGATCGACTGTTCGTCATCAATCTCTCCCCAGCCGTCCGGTTTCCCGCCGAGAGTGAAATGGCCTCCGATCGCCCAGCCGCCTAGCCCGATGGGAGCAGCCGAGAGGCCGGAGCGGCCCAGAGGCCTGCGGCTGACCGCAGATATGTCGCTGGCGAGCATGGCATTCCTTTCCGATGGTGGAGCAATGCAGGCGACTATGCCACTGGTTGAGCGGCGAAAAGAAGCTTCGATTCCGCAAGAGGTTTTTCAGCAGTGAAAAACTGCTCCGCAAGTCGGCCAAGGCGATCGCTCAAGGCGCGGCTGCTCGAGCTGGCAATATCGCGGCATGGAACCGCCGCTTCGATCTATCCCGCCTTCAACGCCAGACGTTTGCCGGCGGAGATCAGGCGTGCGGCCGCATAGGTCTGGGTGACGATCTCCGGGACGAGGTCGATGTCGGGGAGGCTGCCCACGCCGAGCGGCCCGATCGCAAAGAGGTTCGGGCTGCGGCCGCCGCTGCTGAGCACTTCTCCGGTGGGGCTGACGGCAATGCCGAGTTCGAGCTCGTCCGGCATGGCCAATCCGCCGGCAAAAAGGCTTTGGAACAGCGGGGCCTGCAGGTCCGGCGCAGAGCATCGGCAGTCGATCACCTGGTCCGCCCGCAGCAATTCCTCCGCCGGCTGGCCGGACCAGCGGACCATCAGTCCTTCCGGCACCCGTCGCCCGGCCCATCCGCGGCGAAGTATGGTCCGCCCTTCGGCAAGCTCCTGCTGGAGACGAGCGTGAACAGCCGCCGGCAGGCGGTTTCTATGGCTGTCGTAGATGGCGCGGAGATGCCGGTTAAACTGGCGCTTCTCCCGCGCGGGAAGCGCTTGCCAGAGCGAACGGGCGCGTCGGCGAAGCCCGTTCATCGCCGATTGCCAGCTCTGCCCTTTGGCCTCGGCATCGGCGCAGGCCTTGCGGACGAACCGGACGATCTCCCTGAGGGACGACGGCATCGGATCGACCGGGAAGCTCGGCGCCGCCGACAGGCGCGTATGCGTCTGCGGCAGGAAGCCATGTCGCGAGAGCAGCGTGATCGTGCCTGCATAGCCGCTGTCGCGCATCTGGAACAGCTGATCCACGACGCGAATGCCGCTGCCGAGCAGAACGGCGTGGCGCGGATCCACGAGCCGGCGGGCCCTGACGACCGGCCGCTCCTCATCGGGAAGCTCGATGTTGCGAGCCCTGACGCCGAAGCCGGTCGCGAGCACGACGACATCGCTTTCGTCTGTTCCGCCATCGTGAACGAGCGTGAAGCGGCCCGTCGCGAGCTTGCGCAGGGCGCGGACCGGCTCGTGGGAAAACTTCACGGTGATATCGGAACGGCGCGCAAGCGCCTCGGAAAAGCGCTGATGGACATAGTCGCTGAAAATGCCCTTGGGCACGAAAATCTGCTGGAAGCCGGGGATCGCCGCCGGCACCGCCGCACGGAATTCGCCGTTGGTGCAAAGCCAATCGTTGAAGTCGTCGGGCTGGCCGGCGGCAACCGACAGGTCACGCACTCGGCTGTTGAGGATCTCCATGCTCTGCGCCGAAGACAGGGCCTGGCCACCGCTGATCGACGGATGCGGATCGTACATGGTCAAATGGAAGGAGACCCGGATCGATTTCATTAGGGCGATCGCCATCATGATGCCCGAAAACCCACGCCCGATGATGGCAATCTCGGGCTTCGACGACAGGTCGGCCGCCTCGGACGGCTTCGCTGCAAACAATCCGTGCACAGTCATGTGAGCTCCTTTGCGCCCCGGCCGCAGCCGGACCAGTAATGGGCAACCCTACGCAGGACCTTGAGACACACAAATAGCTGCCGTTTGAATTTTCAGGGATGTCTCGACTACAGCACCGCGCGCCCTATCAGACGCGCAAAGGACGCTGTAGCACTTTGAATTGCCGCATGTTTTTATCCTTAAATCGGCTACGATTTGAGGAAACATGCAGTTGCCGCACGCCTCCCGCGAAGTCTCCGCTCCTTTGGCTGGCCTGGCACTTTGGCTCTTGGCCATCGTTATACGGCATAGTCTATCAACTTAGTATTTTATGACAAAGGGGCCGATCATCAAGCATTTTTGTCAGGCGCTCGTCTCAGGTGGCTACCGCGGGAGAGCGCGGCGCTCTCTTTCCGATTGAAATTAACCACGATTTCCCCTCGCCCTCGGTGCGCCAAACGACGTCAGCCGCCGTGGGAAGATAGGTCTCCTTTCTCGCAACCGGGCCGATATTTGGCGGATGAAAGAATACGGTCCATGCTTCATACTATGAAAAGGGATCGATGCGCGCGAAGCAAAGAAAGTTCAATATCTACAAATTCTATAGAACAAGCTTTCTTACCAAGGTGTAAGGTGATCGTTCAGTGATACCGGCCGATGTCGGAGAACCTCGCGGAAAGTGAGACACGGCTTCCGCCCGCAGCGGAGTTCTTGGAATTGATCGCGGTGGTCCTGGATTGATGCGATCCAGGACCTATTTGCGAGCCACGGAGGACGATATGGGAACCATCTCGCAGTTTGCCGAGAAGACGAGGCCGCCCGCGCAGCGCATCGAGAGCGAGGAAGAGGCCTTGTCGGTGGCAAGAGAGCTGGCAAGCCGGTTTGCGGAACGCGCCAGCGAACGCGACCTGGAACGCGTTCTTCCCTATGAGGAAGTCGATCAGCTTGCGCAATCCGGCCTGCTGGCGATCAGCGTTCCATCCGACTATGACGGCATCGATGTTTCGAACGCCGTGCTTGCCGAGGTTGCAGCGATCCTTTCCGAGGCCGACAGTTCGATCGGCCAGATTCCGCTGAACCATTTCTATGTCCTGGAGGCACTCCGTCATGATGGGACCGAGGAGCAGAGGAAGTTCTTTTTCGGCCGTGCGCTTGCCGGCGACCGGTTCGGCAATGCGCTTTTCGAAATCGGAACGCAGACCCGCGGCCATCACAACACGCGCCTTAGCGACGATGGTGCCGGCTATCGCATAAACGGCCGCAAATATTATTCGACCGGTGTTCTCTTTGCCGATTGGATCGCCGTTTTCGCGCTCGATCCGGCCGACCAGCTTACCATGTCCTTCATCCCGCGCGGCACCGACGGTGTTGAGATCATCGACGACTGGGACAGTTTCGGGCAGCGCGTCACCGGCAGCGGCACGACCGTTTTCCAGAACGTCTATGTAAACGCCGAATCCGTCGTCAGGCACGATCGCGGCTTCGAACGGCCCGGCACCATCGGTTCCGTCGGCCAGATCATCCATGCCGGCGTTGATCTCGGCATCGCACGCGCCGCCTTCCGGGAAACCGTCGCTTTCGTCCGCAACAAGGCCCGGCCCTGGATCGACAGCGGCGTCGAAAAGGCGTCGGAGGATCCTCTGACGATCGCCCGGATCGGCGAGATCGCCATCCGCCTGGAAGCGGCCGCGGCGGTGGTCGAGCATGCGGGAAAAAAAGTCGACGTCGCCCAAATCGATCCGACCGAGCAACACGCAACCGAAGCGAGCCTCGCCGTCGCCACCGCCAAGGTCCTGACGACCGAGGTGGCGCTTGAGGCCAGCAACACGCTCTTCGAGCTTGCCGGTACCGCCTCGACGAAGGTCGCGCTCAATCTCGACCGCTACTGGCGCAATGCGCGCACCCACACGCTGCACGATCCGGTGCGCTGGAAATATCACGTCGTCGGCAACTATCATCTCAACGGCGTCAAACCGCCGCGAAATGGCTCGCTTTGAGATTGGTTGAGGTGGCGGGTTTCGGGTCTGAGAATTCCCCTCCCCACAAGGGGGAGGAGTTGGGGACTTCGAAGCAAGTGCAAGGTGCAGCAATTCATGGTGCTACAGCCACCTTTACGCGTCCGATTGGCGCAGAGCGGTAAAAAGCTTCAGCCGGCTTCGCTGCGAAGTGGCGCTACGGGCTCGTCCGTCTCACCCTCTTCCTTCTCGCCGGCGGCGAACTGTTCGAGCGTCATGTTGTCGAGGATGCTTGCCATGGCATCGCGCACGACCACCATAGAGCGCCGCACATGACAGGTTTCCGGATCCCGACAGTCGTCGCAGGCCTCGAAGGCCGTGCGGCTGGCACAGCGGATCGGCGCAAGCGGGCCGTCGAGGGTGCGGATCACCTGGCCGACGCGGATCTCGGCCGCCGGACGTGCCAGCGAATAACCGCCCCCGGGGCCCTTCTTGGAACGAAGAAGCCCGGCGTTCCGGAGTTCCAGCATGATCGTGTCGAGGAATTTCTTCGGTAAATTGTTTCGCACGGCGATATCGGTGATGAAAGCCGTTTCCCCGGGCTGAAGCTGGGCAAGATCAACCATTGCCTTCAGACCGTACTTTCCTTTTTTTGTCAGCATGAGACATCGCCTTCGGCAAAGATTTTGCCGACGGCCGCCCAGAACACCGGGCGTCGCGCCGGCTCACATGTTTACGGGGCATGTTAGACATACGTTATATAGATCAGCCGCATTACGGCGGCAAGAAATCATTCAGTTCGCAGATAGATTTACTGTGAAGCTCACCGTGGTCGTAAGACCGCTGATCAGCTCCCAACGACAGTGGCGGCGATGGTGCTCCGGATGGACGGAGAACCGCCCGAGCGGGGCGCGACAGGCGCTTCCACCCGCTATTCAGGCGAGGGAGAGAAGCTTGGAACATGTGTAACGACGTCCCGTCCGCAACTGCGATGTTTCAGAAGGTTACAGAATTTTACCGTCTCAACGAGAGCAGTGAAACACCAGCGCTGGCTCCACCTCTTGCCAGCCGCACGCGCCGAAGGCGCGGACAACGGCGACCCGGCGGTCACGCGGCTTGGATGGAATCGTCGACGATGACGACCGGGCGGCCCATGGAACAGACCTCGACACGGGCTTCGACGCGATAGACGGTTTTCAGCATCTCGGTCGTGATCACGTCCGGCGTCGGGCCGCTGGCGACCACCGATCCGTTGCTGATCACGATAGTGTCTTCGCAATAGCGCAGCGCGTGGTTGAGGTCGTGCAAGGCGATCAGCACCGCCATCCCGGATTGCGCCGACAACCATTTCATGAAGCCGAGCACCTCGATCTGGCGGAAGAGATCGAGAGCCGACGTCGGCTCGTCCATCAGCAGGACTTCCGGCTTGCGCACCAGCGCCTGCGCGATCGACACGAGCTGGCGCTGCCCGCCGGAAAGTTCGCCGAGACCGCGGAAGGCAAGATCATCGATCCTGAGCGCCGCAAGCACACGATCGATTTCCGCGAGCTCCCCGTCCTTGACCTTCCAGCCGGACCCCTGCTTGGCAGAAAGCAGCACTGACTCGTAGACGGTCAGCACTGCATTTGCCCCGGTGTCCTGCGGCATATAACAGATCGCCTCTGGCCCCTTCACCGTATCGGAGAGATGGACGAGGCCAGGGCCGGCGGCGAGCCCGGCGATGCGCTTGAAGAGCGTCGATTTGCCGGCGGCATTCGGACCGATGACGGCGGTCAGGCCACCACCCCGCAGCATGCCCGTATTGACGTCGGAGAGCACCACACGCCGGCCGTATGTCGCGCCAAGCTTTTCCAGCGTCAGGGCTACCATGAACGTCTCCTGTTGGTGAAAATCAGGACGAAGAAGAAGGGTACACCGACCAGCGCAGTGATGATGCCGATCGGCAGCACCGCGCCGGGGATAAGCATCTTGCTGACGACGGAGGTCACCGAAAGCAGAAGCGCACCACAGAGAACGGAAGCCGGCAGGAAGAAGCGCTGATCCTCGCCGACCAGCATGCGCGCGATATGCGGCCCCACGAGACCGACAAAACCGATGGTGCCGACGAAGGAGACGGGGATTGCCGCAAGCAGGCTGACCGTCAGCATGGTTTCAAGCCGCAGGCGGCGCACATTGATGCCGAAGCTCGCTGCCTTGTCATCGCCAAGTCTCAGCGCCGTCAGCGCCCAGGCGTGGCGTGCAAAGAGCGGCATGGCGACGAGGAGCACCGCGCCGGTGATCCAAACCTTCGGCCAGGTCGCCTTGGTGAGGCTCCCCATGGTCCAGAACACGACAGCGGCGAGCGCCTGCTCGGATGCCAGATATTCAAGCAGCGACAGGGCCGCGTTAAAGGTGAAGACGAGGGCGATGCCAAGGAGCACGATCGTCTCGACCGTCACGCCGCGCATGGTCGAGGCGAAATGGATGAAGAGTGCCGCCACCATCGCCATCAGGAAGGCATTGATCGGCACCATGTATTGAACGGCGACGGGAAAGACCGCGACACCGGCAACGAGACCCAGCGCCGCGCCGAAACCGGCGGCTGCTGAAATGCCGAGCGTGAAAGGGCTCGCCAGCGGATTGGCGAGGATCGTCTGCATCTGCGCACCCGCCACAGAGAGCGACGCACCGACGGTGATCGCCATCAGCGCGATCGGCATGCGGATGTCCCAGATCACCACGCGAAGCTGGTCGCCGACCGTCTCCGGCCGGAACAGGGCCGCAAGCACTTCGGTGAGCGGATAATTGGCAGGCCCGAGCGCCATGTCGACCGCGACCGAGATGAAGAGCGCCGTGACGAGACAGGAGATCAGCAGCAACCGGCGTAGCACGAGGGCGCGGTAGCGTCCGCGCCCCTCGACACCAGAAAATTCCCCAACTGCCGCAACCATCATTCACCCCCCTGCGGAAGCGACACGAAATAGCCTGGCCGATAGGCGACCGGCAGGAATTTCTCGTGGAACTCGCGGAACGTCCGATCCGGATCGATGTCGGCAAAAAGCTTGGGGTGGAACCACTTGGCAAATTGCTGGATCGGCACGAATTCGTAGGGCGCACCGTAGAACTGGTGCCAGACGGCATGCACCCTGCCCTCTTTCACCGCCTTGAGCGTCCCGAAGCCCGGACGCTGCATCAGGGCTGCCAACCTTTGCCGGGCCGCCGCCGGATCGGCGCCGCGGCCGACGCTGACGAACTGGTTGATGTCTGACTCGGCCGCCCAGTTACTGCCGGTAACAATCACATGGTCCGGATCGGCGACGACGAGTTGTTCGGGGTTGAGATCAACGAAGGTTGTTGTGGTCACATCCGAGCCGATATTGTGGCCGCCGGCCTTTTCCACCATCTCGCCGAAATTGGCGGGCCCGAACGTCCTGCAGCAGACGGTTTCGCCGGTGATGCCGGGCGAGCGTTCGATGAAGACCTTCGGACGCGCAACAGCACCGGCTGCCGCCAGACGGTCGGTTACGAGCGCGATCTGGGCCTGACGCCACGCGATGAATTCCTGCGCGCGTTGCTTCGCGCCAAAAAGCTCGCCGAGAATTTCAACGGATTTTACGCTGTTCTTCGCCGGATCGACACGGAAGTCAAGAAAGACGACGGCGATACCGGCCGCAGCTGCCTTTTCGATGAAGCCGGATTCCTCGACCGCCTGCTGCGCCTCGAGATTTAGCGTCAGTACATCCGGCTTCAGCGCGATCGCCGCTTCGAGGCTGAAATCGCCGCTCGGGATGTAGCCGAACAACGGCAGGTCCGCGATCGCGGGAAAGCGCTCGCGATAGGCCGCGTAGGAATCCGGATCCTTCTTGATCAGGTCATCGCGCCAGCCCACGATCGTGTCGAAGACGTGCTCGCCCTTCAGTGCCGCCGCCACATGTATCTGCCGCGCCTCGCCAAGCAGCAACCGCCTGGCCGGGAGTTCGAGCTCGACCTGGCGACCGGTGACGTCGGTGATTTCCGCGGCCATGGCCGGCGCAGCGATGAACGCCGCCACGGCGACCAGCGCCGGGAGTAGTTTCTTGAAGAGCGACATATGCAAACCTTGTAGCAGGCACGCCGGAGGTCCCTTTCCTCCGGCGCCCGATCCTTTATTGACCGACGTTCAGCGAAACGAAGTAGCCGCCCTTGTAGGGAAGCGGCAGGAAGCGCTCATGCAGTTCCTTGAACGTCGCCTCGGGATCGAGATCCTTGAAGAGGTCCGGATGCAGCCATTTGGCGATCTGCTGTATGGCGACGAACTGATAGGGGTTGTTGTAGAACTGGTGCCAGATAGCATGGACATTGCCGTCCTTGACGGCCTTGACGCCGGTGAAGGCCGGACGCTTGGTGAGGTTCTCAAGCTTTCGGCGCGCTTCCGTCTCGTCGGCACCGTAGCCGACACCGACCCAGGCGCCGCCCGGCACGTAGCCCTGCCAGTTGCCGCCGGTGATGATGATCTGATCCGGGTTTGCGGCGATGATCTGCTCCGGGTTGACCGCGCCGAACGTCCCCGGGATGATATCCTTCGCCATGTTCACGCCGCCGGCGAGTTCGACCATCTTGCCGAAATTCTCATTGCCGAAGGACATGCAGCAATCGTCGGAGTAACCGCCGGCGCGTTCGACGAAGACGAGCGGTTTTGTCGCGTCAGCCTTGGCGAGCACGTCGGTCACCTTGGCGATGTTGTCGGCGCGGAACTTGACGAACTCCTCCGCCTTTTCCTCCTTGCCGATGAGCTTGCCCATGATGCGCATGCTCGGCTCGGTGTTTTCCATCGGCTTCTCGCGGAAATCGACGTAGACGAGCGGAATGCCGACCTTGCCGAGCTTTTCGATGTAACCGGCTTCCTCTGTCGCCGTCTTGGCGTCGACATTCATCAGGATGACGTCCGGCTTCAACGCCACGGCCTGCTCGATGTCGAAGGTTCCGTCCTTCATGCCGCCGAAGGCCGGCAGCTTGGCAATGTCGGGATATTTGGCGAGATAGGCGGCATAGCTTTCGGGGTCGGCCTTGGCCAGGTCGTCGCGCCAGCCGACGACACGCTTGAAAGGCTCTTCCCGGTCGAGCGCAGCGAGGAAATAGATCTGGCGCCCTTCGCCGAGGATCACGTGCTCGACCGGCACGTCGACCTCGACGTCACGGCCCGTGACGTCCTTGATCTTGACCGTTTCAGCCAACGCCGGGGCCGATAAAAGGACGCAAGAAACCATGGCGGCGGCGGCCACCCTGTTGAAAAGCCTCATTGTTCTTCGCTCCGCTAATAAATTGCGGCGATCTAATATTTCATGACTTTATCCGTCAACATTTATCTTTTAGAACGCTTCCAAACACAGTGCATGTCGCCCGAAAGTGTGCAGCGGTCTAGGGGGCAACGACATGCACAAGAACAAGTAGATAAAGCGCGTCGCATGCCTGTGAAGCGCTTTGGCGGATGAGATCGATATGAGCGACGTGGCAGAGCGGCGGAACTACAATCTTCGCGACGAAATCAAGGCCTATTGGTCGGAGCGTGCGGCAACCTTCGATCTTTCTCCGGGGCACGAGATTTTCTCCGAGGAAGAGCGCGCGGCGTGGCACCGGCTGATCCGGCGCCATCTCGGCGAGGGCGAAGGCCGCATGGCGCTGGATCTCGCGAGCGGCACCGGCGTCGTCTCGCACCTGCTTGACGATCTCGGCTTCGGGGTGACCGGCCTCGACTGGGCCGAGCCCATGCTCGAGCGGGCGCGCACCAAGGCACGCGAGCGCCGGCGCAAGATTTCGTTCCGCATGGGCGACGCCGAAAACACGATGGAGCCGGACGAGCACTATGACGCGGTGGTCAACCGGCATCTGGTCTGGACGCTGGTCGATCCGGCCGCAGCGTTCGCAGAGTGGTTGCGCGTGCTGAAACCGGGCGGCAGGCTGCTCATTGTCGATGGTGACTTCGTCAACGCGAATGCGCTGGAGCGCCTGTTCTCAAAGCTCAGTGTCTGGGGCCAGCGCGCTGGGCTTCTCAAGGCGGACACCCCATCCGGTTCGCGCGAGATGATGGAGACCCACAGGAGTATCCTCTCCCGTGTTCACTTCTCGCAAGGCGCGCGAGCCGAAGAGGTGGCCGATCTCCTGCGCAAGGTGGGATTCGTCGACGTCGAGATCGACACCGATCTCAGCGAAATCCATCGGACGCAGGCGAGAAACTGGAATTTTTTCAAGGCGCTGGCACGCCGGAGCCAGCACCGCTACGCGATCCGCGCCAGTAAGCCGTCGAGCTGAAGCATCGTTCCATCGAAATCGGTTCAGCGCGAGGCGCGGTTTCAGATCCGCTCCACGCCGCTATCCGAGCCTGGCCGGCGGGCCACTCGGCCAGGCCCTATTGCTTCAGTCGCAAGAGAGCCTTGCGCGCTTCCTCAGCGAGGGCGTGGTCCGGGTGGCGGCGAATGAAACGTTCATAGGCCTCCACCGTGTTCTCCGCCTTCACCCGTGCGAACTCGGACCGGACGGCGACTTCAGGATCCGGAGGCTCCTGCATCTCTACCCCACCTGTTTTCGGTGCGCCTTGCACAGAGGTCGACAGGCCCATCACCAGCATGGCGAGACCAACCGATTTCAATAATCCGCGCATGGCCACAAAAATGTCTCCAATTTTAACGATCGGCTTACGAGAATCGTATCTCGCGGCGGCTATTGTCCCGGACGCGAGCTTCCAGGCTCTACAGCGCCACGCGTCATTTCAGACGCGCAAAGGACGCTGTAGCACTTTGAATTGCTGCATATTTCCTTAAATCGGCGACGATTTAAGGAAACATGCAGCAGGCGCCATCACGTCAAGATCGGGAATTTGCATGAGCGGAACGGGCAAATCCATCAAAATTGTGAAGCCAACCGGGAACGGCCTGATTGATGGGGTGCTCTCGAATATGGCCTGGGGCGGCACGATCACCTATGTCTTTTCCACAGCGGCCGGCAGCTACAGCTACAGCGGGGAAAAGAACAGCGGCTTTGCCGCCGTATCGGCCGCGCAGCAAAACGCCGCACTCTTCGCGATGGAGCAATCCTTCGGTTCCGCCGCCAATGACGGCTTTTCGGTCGAAGGCTTCACCAACGCGAGCTTCGCCCTCGGCAGCGCCAACACCGCAGCGGTCCGGTTTGCGCAATCGAGCCTGCCCAGCACGGCCTACGCCTTTTACCCGGGGACCAATGCTGAAGCCGGCGACATCTGGTTCGGCACCCGCTATGCCGGCACCGTCAACGACTACCGCACGCCCGTCGCCGGGAACTATGCCTGGCATACGCTGCTGCACGAGCTCGGTCACGCACTCGGCCTTTCGCACGGGCATGATGCCGACGACTTCGGGGCCCTGCCTGCGCAATACAATTCGATCGAATTTTCGGTCATGACCTACAGCGGCTTCATCGGCTCCGGCAACACCTATTGGTACGAGCGTTTCGGTGCTCCGCAAAGCTTCATGATGGCGGACATCGCCGCGCTGCAGGAGATGTATGGCGCCGACTTCACGACCAACAGCGGCAACACCGTCTACAAATGGACACCGGGCAGCGGCGCGACGCTGGTCAATGGCGTGACCGCCATCGCACCGGGCGCCAACCGAATTTTCGCAACCGTCTGGGATGGCGGGGGCAATGATACCTACGATCTCTCGGCCTATGGAACCGGGCTCAAGATCGACTTACGGCCAGGGCAGGCCTCGACCTTCAGCGCCGACCAGCTCGCCTATCTCGGTGGGGGCCCGAACGGCGGCTTCGCGCGCGGCAATATCTTCAATGCCCTGCTCTACCACGGCGACACGCGCTCGCTGATCGAAAACGTTCTGGGCGGATCGGCGAGCGATTCGATCATGGGCAACCAGGCCGCCAACACACTGCGCGGGTATGCCGGCAACGACGTGCTGAGCGGTGACCGCGGCAACGACTTGCTCGACGGCGGTGTCGGCAACGATATCCTTTTTGGCGGCGCCGGAGCAGACCGACTGACCGGCGGGACCGGCGCGGACAGGTTTCTCTTCAAGTCGCTCGCGGAAACGACCGTCGCGACCACCGGCCGTGACACAATCTACGATTTTGTCGCCTCGCAACTGGACAGGATCGACCTTTCGGCGATCGACGCCAACACGGCGGCCGCGGGCAACCAGGCATTCGTCTTCGTGGGAACGGGCGCGTTTTCTGGCGGCAAAGGCGAGCTGCGCTACGATCGCGCGGCTTCCGACACCTATGTTTATGGTGACGTCAACGGCGACAGGAAGGCCGACTTTGCCATACACCTCGACGATGCCGTTGCCATGCAGAAGGGTTACTTCATCCTTTAAAGCGTCCTAGGGCGTTCATTTGAACCCGCGGCGCTAGGCGGAATTGGCGGGTTTGGTGAAGCGCTGGCGATTACTGCGTGTATTCTTCGTAGCCGATTTGAGGATAGGACATGCGGCAACTCAAAGTGTCTTTGCGCGTCTGATCACGCGCGTGGCGCTGTCGTCGGGCGCGATCTGGAGACGGTGAATGAACCTTCCGTTGCGTATCCTTTGCCTGTGCCTTGGCTGGCTGATGGTCGGGTTCGCCATCGCGGGCGTGTTCCTGCCGATCCTGCCCACCACACCTTTCCTGCTCCTGGCGGCGGGCCTGTTCGCACGGGCGTCTCCCCGGCTTGAGCGCTGGCTCGTCGAGCATCCCATATTCGGCCCTTCGCTGCGCCTCTGGCGGGAAAAGGGTGCGATCGGGGCGAGAGCGAAGTTCACCGCCGTCGCCCTAATCGCCGCAAGCTTCGGCCTCTTTCTTTTCAGCAAGCCGGACGCGATGCTTGCGGCCATCGTCGCGGCCGGGATGGCGCTCCCAGTCGCCTTCATCCTGACGCGCCCGAGCAATTGACGCGCCGATCCACTGCAGAAATTCGAGGTCTACACCGACCTTTTGCGCGTCAAACCACCATACACGACGGTTGCGTAACGGATTTGGCGGGTGCCTGTGCTTGTGACAGGGATCCAGCGGCGCCGTCGGCGGCGCGGAAGATTCTTTTCAGCCCAAGGACTCGGGCTGACTGGATTCCTGTGACAAGCACAGGAATGAGGGTCGAGGGGATCCTTGCCGCACAGCAACCAACGATGCTGCGGTACGTTGATGACTGTGAACGCTAGTTGGACGCGCGGCGCCGTAACGTTCAGAAGCTGCTTGCGTGCAGTTCCTTCATCGCCTGCCGGAGTTCGTCGATCGGGGTTGAGCTCGTGGTGGTTTCGCCTTCCAGTTCTGGCGGTACCTTCCAGCCCGGATCGATGCCCTGCATGTTCGGCAGTTCGTGCGCGATGCCCTTGTGGCAATCGATGCAGGTCGCCCGGCCGGGCAGCAGATAGCGGGTGTGGATCGTCGCCGCCCGTTCCGTCTGCTTCTGCAGGTCCATAGCCACCGACGAATGGCAGTTGCGGCATTCGAGACTGTCGTTTGCCTTCAGCCGCGCCCATTCATGCTGGGCGAGTTCCAGCCGGTGCTCGAGAAATTTCGGGCGGGTATTGATCGTTCCGAAGATCTTGCCCCAGACCTCCTTCGACGCCTGCATCTTGCGGGCGATCTTGTCCGTCCAGTTGTGCGGAACGTGGCAGTCCGGACAGGTGGCCCTGACGCCGGAGCGGTTGGTGAAATGGATCGTCCGCGTCAGCTCCTGATAGACGTTGTCCCGCATCTCGTGGCAGGAGGTGCAGAAGGTCTCGGTGTTGGTGAGTTCGAGCGCGGTGTTGAAGGCACCCCAGAACATCACGCCGCCGACGAAGCCGCCGAGCGTCAGGAAACCGAGGCTCAGTGTTCCGGCCGGCGTGCTGACGACGCGCCACGCCCAAAGGACGAGTTTCCTGATCCATGCCATGGCGTCACTCGCTCCCCGCCGGCTTGACGCCCAGCTCGCTCATATCCTTGAACGTGTTGCCGACGAGCGGTCTGACGTTTGCCTGCGGTACGTGGCAGGCGGTGCAGAAATAGCGCCGCGGCGACACGTCCGCGAGCATCTGGCCGTCGCGCGTCATGTAGTGCGTGACGCTGATCATCGGCGCGCCCGACTCCTCGGTGAGCTCGCGCTTGTGGCAGGAGAGGCAGCGGTTGGTGTTGACGGAGAGCTGATATCCCTCGATCGAATGTGGAATCACCGGCGGCTGGTCGGGATAGTTACGCTTCTTGCGGACGTCGTCGACCACCCATTTCGGCATCGGGGGCGCCCCCGGCTCGGTCATCTCCTGCGGCGGGCCCGAGAGTTCCGGCACTCTATTTCCGGGCGCCATTTGAGCGATGGCTGCGCTGCTGACGAACAGCACTGTCAGCAGCGCTCCGAGCATCCATCCTGGGCTTCTCATCACGCGACAGAAACGAGCTTGACCGCGCATTTTTTGAAATCCGTCTGTTTGGAGATGGGATCGGTAGCGTCGAGCGTTACCTTGTTAATGAGCTTGCTGGCGTCGAACCAGGGGACGAAGATGACGCCCGGCGGCATGCGGTTGCGGCCGCGCGTCTCGACGCGGGCACGGATCTCGCCGCGCCGGGAAACGATCCTGACCTCGGCACCCTGGTTGAGATTGCGCTTGCGTGCGTCGTCAGCGTTCACGAAACAGACAGCGCCCGGGAAGGCCCGGTACAATTCCGGCACCCGCATCGTCATCGATCCGGAATGCCAATGTTCGAGCACGCGACCGGTGACCAGCCAGATATCGAATTCCTCGTCCGGCGACTCGGCCGGAGGTTCATAGGGAACGGCGAGGATGACCGCCCTGCCGTCCGGGCGGCCGTAGAATTTTACGCCCTCGCCCGGTTTTACGTACGGGTCGTAGCCCTCGCGGTAGCGCCAGAGAGTCTCCTTGCCGTCAACGACGGGCCAGCGCAGGCCGCGCACCTCGTGGTAGCGGTCATAGTGCGCGAGATCGTGTCCATGGCCACGGCCGAAGGACGCGTATTCCTCGAACAGGCCCTTCTGGATGTAGAAGCCGAAGGCCTCGGCCTCCCAGTTCGCATAGTCCTTGTTGATCTCGTTTGCGGGGAAACGATCGACATTGCCGTTCTTGAAGAGCACGTCGTAGAGCGTCTTGCCGCGATAGCCCGGATTGGCGTCGAGGATCTCCGCGGACCACACCTCGTCGGTCGTGAAGCGCTTGGAGAACTCCACCATCTGCCAGAGATCGGAACGGGCCTCGCCGGGCGCATCGACAAGTTGGTGCCAGACATGGGTGCGCCGCTCGGCGTTGCCGTAGGCACCCTCCTTTTCCACCCACATGGCGGCCGGCAGAATGAGGTCGGCGCTCATTGCCGTGATCGTCGGATAGACATCGGAGACGACGATGAAATTGTCGGGGTTGCGGTAGCCCTGATAGGTCTCGTTGCTGGTGTTGGGCGCTGCCTGGATATTGTTGTTGACCTGCACCCAATAGAAATTGAGCTTGCCGTCCTTCAGCATGCGGTCCTGCTCGACGGCATGGTATCCCGGCTTCTCCGGGATGATGCCGTGCGGCACGCGCCAGGTTTCCTCGACACGCTTGCGGTGCTCGGGATTGGTAACGGTCATGTCCGCCGGCAGGCGATGGGCGAAAGTGCCGACCTCGCGCGCCGTGCCGCAGGCAGAAGGCTGCCCGGTCAGCGAGAACGGGCTGTTGCCGGGCTCCGAGATCTTCCCCGTCAGGAGATGGAGATTGTAGACCATGTGGTTGACCCAGACACCGCGCACATGCTGGTTGAACCCCATGGTCCAGAGAGACATCACCTTGCGGTTGGGATCGGCGTAAAGATCGGCCAGTTGTTCGAGGAAGCCGGCCTCGACCCCGGTAAGTTCCACTGTCTTGTCCAGCGTGTACTCCGAAACGAACTTCTTGAAGTCGTCGAAAGTGCTCGGGGTCATCTTGGCGGCGTCCTTGGCGTTCACCGCCTTGACCTCTAGCGGATTGTCGGGCCTCAGACCGTAGCCAATGTCGGTCGAGCCGACCATGAAGGTCGTGTGCTTGTCGACAAACTCCTGATTGATGCGCCCCGTCTGAATGATGTGGTTGGCGATATAATTGAGGATCGCGAGGTCGGTGCCCGGCTTGAAGACGATCGGGATGTCGGCGAGGTCCATGCTGCGGTGGGTGAAGGTCGACAGCACCGCCACCTTGACATGCTCCTGCCCCAGCCGGCGATCCGCAAGCCGCGTCCATAGGATCGGGTGCATCTCCGCCATGTTCGAGCCCCAGAGGACAAAGGCGTCGGCATGCTCGAAATCGTCATAGACGCCCATCGGCTCGTCCATGCCGAAGGTGCGCATGAAGGCATAGGCGGCGGACGCCATGCAGTGGCGGGCATTGGGATCGAGATTGTTGGAGCGGAAGCCGGCGCGCATCAGTTTCGTCGCCGCATAGCCCTCGAAGATCGTCCACTGCCCGGAGCCGAACATGCCGACGGCCGTCGGCCCCTTTTCCTTCAGGACCCTTTTCGCCTGCGCGGCCATCACGTCGAAGGCTTCGTCCCAGCTTACCGGTTCGAACTCGCCGTCTTTGGCAAAGGCGCCGTTGCGCTTGCGCATAAGCGGCGTCTTCAGCCGGTCGGCGCCGTACATGATCTTCGAGAGGAAATAGCCCTTGATGCAGTTGAGGCCGCGGTTGACCTCCGCCTGCATGTCGCCATGGGTAGCGACGACCTGGCCCTCCTTGACGCCTACCATGACGCCGCAGCCGGTGCCGCAGAAGCGGCATGGCGCCTTCGACCATTTTATCTGCAGCGCTTCGACACCGCCCGGCACCGGCTGTGCCGCGGCGGGAAGCGCGATGCCCGCGGTTGCCGCCGCTATGCCTGCCGCATGGGCCTTGAGGATGTCACGCCGCGTCAGTTCGCCGGTCATCGCCGATCGCCTCCTCTTTCTCGACATGCTCGAACACCATGTTGGCCGCGACCACGCCCTCGAGCGCGGAAATCTGCGACAGGCATTCGCCGAGCATGCCCGTGCCCGTTCCTTCGATGACCACGACGATCTTGCCGCCCTGGTGTCCGTGCACTTCGACATTGTTCATTCGGGAAAGCGCCGCCAGAACCTTGTCCTCCATCGCCGGAACGGTCACGACAACGGCGCTCGAGATATGATATTCGCTTGGTTTGTCAGGCATTGGCGCCCTCCTGATGTCGTGCAGAGACGTGAACGGCGCCGACCGGACAGATGCCGACGCAGGCGCCGCAACCGCTGCAGGCGTCTTCATCGACGATCGGCAGGAAAGGCCCGCCGACCCGCGGCGGGAAGCGGATCGCCAGTTCCGGACAGCTGTCGCGGCAGGCCTGACAGGCGACATTGTTCTTCGCCAGGCAATGACCGGCGATCGCCGCCACGTGCGGAAAGCACGCTGCGTCGGCAAGCTGAAAGACCGGCTCCGGGCAGGCGCTCCGGCACTCACCGCAGAAAGTGCACTCGCCGACGGAAAAATCGAGCGACGGCCGGTTGTCGGAAAGGCTGATGATATGCGCCGGACACGCCTCCACGCAGCGGCCGCAACCGGTGCAGGCGGCGAGGCCCTCGGGCGTGACACCCGGCGGATAGATCCGTTCGGGCTCAGGCGCGCCACGTCCGAAGAGCAGGTCTCGTCTGGAAATCGTTGCAACCGCCATGACGCACCTCAATGCGGCGCCGGCGGCGGACCGGGCGGTCCGAAAACGACCTGAAACATCCAGACGAGAAAGCCATAGCCGCCAACGACAGCGACGGCGAGCAGCGGCCAGATGCCGAAGGCCAGCACCAGAAATGTCAGAAACTCGCGTCGTCGGGACGGCGGCGCCGTCACCTGCTGTCGAGATAACTCTGACACGCTAACGTCTCCCGTTGATGCACTCGCCAGCATAGTAACAATCCTTGACGGGAAAGAAAGGAAAATAAACTAAACTGTTGTCTCAAGAACAAAAATAACATCTGTCAATTCAATAGGATATTATTACCCCGGCAAATTTGGGGTTTTTCTTCGGAGTGAGCGCCCGCAGCATTTCGCATTTTCAAAAAACGCACATTCGACAACGCCAGCGCGTCGAGACGTCGGCGCCGCCGCAAGCGGGGGGGGGGCGATCAGCATTGCCACCGTCGCGAGGCCAAAGCCCTTCTTCATCATTGTCAGCATTTCATCTTCTCCGTTCAACCACCTGGCCCGTGCCCGCGGGGTCGCCCCGGAAATAGGCCGATACCGATCTCTCAGCTTTGACGCGCATTAAATGGCGCACAACATGACAACCGATTGCCGCAGCACGAGCCGCGATCGGCGACGGGATCGCTGGCCCTCCGCTCCGACATTTGAACCGCCCACGCAATTTCGACGGCAGTTCAGCCGTCGCGGATCGTTGACAGGTTACGCTTGTCGGATTAAGACTGACGAAATTCAAAAATCGTCACTCGTAATTCGTGGAATGAAATGAGCGAACTCGCAGACACCGGCGTAGACGCGACCAGGCAGGAAAACGTGACGCGGATCCTCGATTCCGCCGAGCGGCTGTTCCGGCATTACGGCTACAGCAAGACGAATGTCGCCGATATTGCCCGCGACCTCGAAATGTCGCCCGCCAATATCTATCGTTTCTTCGCTTCGAAGACGGAGATTCACCAGGCGCTTTGTGCGCGTATGCTGGCCGCGAGCTACCAGCAGGCCCATGCGATTGCCCACCTCCCGTTAAGCGCTTCGGAGCGCCTCCGGCGCTATGCGCATGCGCAGCACAAGATGACGGTCGAGACCATGCTCGACCAAGAGAAGGTTCACGAAATGGTCGTCGTGGCCATCGAGCGGGAATGGCACGTCATCGAAAAGCACATCGATCGCATCGACCACCTCCTGGCCGAGATCATCCGCGAGGGCATCGCGGCCGGAGAATTCGCCGAGCAGGACCCGGAGGTCGCCGCGCGATGCTTCGACGCCAGCCTCATAACCCTCTGTCACCCGCAGATTGTGGCCCAGTGTCTCGCGAAGCAAAACCGCGCGACTCCCGACGAACTGGTCGAATTCGCGATCAGAGCACTGAAAAAATAATCTACCCAGAAATTTTCGAGCCGCATGGCGGCAGACAGGATCAGGAGTGCCAGAGATGTTTTCACCAAAGGCCCTCGAAAAGAGAACCCCGGTCGTCGCCAAGCTCGCGGCCGCGCTTGCTATCACCGTCGCCCTCTCCGCCTGCTCGGAAGAGAAGGTGGAGACCAAGGAGGTCATCCGGCCGGTCAAGGTCGTCGAGATCGCCGCGGCAGGCAATCAGCGCGAACTCGACTACTCCGGTTCGGTGAAGGCGCGCACGGAAATGAATCTCGGCTTCCGCGTCGGCGGCAAAGTCACCGAAAGGCTGGTCAATATCGGCGATCGGGTGAAGCCGGGCGACCTGCTCGCCCGCATCGATCCGACCGATTATGAGCTCGCCGTGAAAAGCGCCGAGGCAAACCTCGCCGCTGCCGAAAAGCAGGTGGAAACGACAGCACTCACCAAGATGCGGGCGGAACAGCTCTTCACCCGCGAATTCTCGTCCAAGGCTGAGCTCGATCAGGCGACGCTTCTTTACGATCAGGCAGTCTCCACGCGGGATGCCGCTGCCTCCTCGCTCGATCAAGCGAAGAACCAGGTCACCTACACGGATCTGAAGTCCGACCAGAACGGCATCGTCACGGCGATCGGTGCCGATATCGGCCAGGTTGTCGGCACCGGCACGCCTGTGGTGACCGTCGCCGTCGATGGTGAGAAAGAAGTGCAGATCGCCGTGCCCGAGATGGATATATCTGAATTCAAGCCGGGCAACACCGTCAAGGCGCGCTTCTGGTCGGACGAAGCACTCGTGCTCGACGGCCGGGTGCGCGAGGTTTCCGGCAGCGCGGACCAGCAGTCGCGGACTTTTTCCGTGCGCGTCAGCCTACCGACCGACCCACGCGTGCTGCTCGGCATGACGGCCACGATCGAGGCGGTCGCCGCCAACGCTGAGCCGTCAGTCTCCATCCCGCTGAGCGCACTTGCCGAAAAGGACGGCCGGAAGCTCGTCTGGGTGGTTGATCGTGACAGTTCGACCGTGCATGCGCGCGACGTCAAGCTCGCCGAGTTCACCGGCGATGGCGTTCGCGTCGCAGAAGGTCTTAAGCAGGGCGATCTCGTCGTTGCCGCCGGCACGCAATTCATGACCGAAGATCTGAAGGTGAAGCTGCCCGCAGCCGACCAACAGGCATCGCTTGCCGAAACCGGCGAAGTGCTTCGCTAACCCCCATTTATCGATAGAACGGAACGACGCCCATGCATGCCTCCACTGAGGACAGGAAACCGTTCAACCTCTCGCGCTGGGCGATCGGTCACCCGAGCATCGCGCGCTTCCTCTTCGCGCTGATCATCATCACCGGCGCCCTCGGCCTCGTGCGCATGGGCCAGCGCGAAGATCCGGAATTCACATTCCGCATCATGGTTATTCAGGCCGTCTGGCCGGGTGCATCGATCGAAGAGATGCAAGACCAGGTCGTCAACAAGATCGAGCGCAAGCTGCAGGAAACGCCGCATCTCGATTTCGTGCGCTCCTACACGCGCGCCGGCAGCGCCATCATCACGCTGCAGGTCGAAGGCGACACCAATGCCGAAGAGGTGGCCGACGCCTTCTACCAGGTACGCAAGAAAGTCGGCGATATCGACAACGAACTGCCGGAAGGCCTGCTCGGCCCCTATTTCAACGACGAGTTCGGCGACACCTTCATCACGCTTCATTCGATCAGCGGCGACGGCTACAGTTATCCCGAACTCAAGAAGTTCGCGATCCAGGGCCGCGACATGCTCTTGACGACGCCCGGCGTCGAAAAGGTTTCGATCATCGGCGACCAGCCGGAGAAGATCTATATCGACGTCTCGTCCAAGGCGCTCGCGGAACGCGGACTAACGCTCAACGATCTGCGCAGTGCGATTGTCGGCCAGAACAATGTCGATCTCGCCGGCTCCGTCGATACCGGCACGCGCTCCGTCCGCATTTCCGTCGAAGGCGGAGTCGATCGCGCCGAGGATATCCGTCAGCTGAGATTGCGCGCCGGTAACCAGGTCATACGGCTCGGCGACATCGCCAGCGTCACCTCAGGCCTGGAGGACCCCTACTCGCGCAAGTTCCGCTTCAACGGCCACGACGGCGTCCAGATCGGCGTGGTTATGGCGAAAGGCTTCAATGTCACCGACGTCGGCAAGGCGGTGGAAGCGACCTATGAACGTTTCGAATCCTCACTTCCCTACGGCGTGTCGGTCGACCAGATCGCCAACCAGCCGGAAGTGGTGACCGACGCGATCAGCGAATTCATGCATGCACTCGTCGAGGCATTGATCATCGTTCTCGTCGTCTCCTTCCTGTCGATCGGATGGCGCTCCGGTCTGGTGATCGCGATCGCCATCCCGCTGGTACTCGCTGCCACCTTCGCGATCATGTACGAGCTCGGCATCGACCTGCAGCGCATCTCGCTCGGGGCGCTGATCATCGCGCTCGGCCTGCTCGTCGATGACGCGATGATCGTGGTCGAAATGATGGAGCGCAAGCTCGAGGAAGGTCTCGTGAAAATCGAGGCGGCGAGCTTCGCCTATTCCTCGACCGCCTTCCCGATGTTGACCGGCACGCTGATCACGACCGCGGGCTTCATTCCAGTCGGCTTTGCGGAATCGACCGCTGGCGAATATGTCCGCTCGCTCTTTTATGTCGTCGGCATTGCCCTGGTGGTCTCCTGGTTCGTCGCCGTCTATTTCACGCCCTGGCTCGGCTACATGATTTTGAAGCAGCGCCATCATGCGGGCACCCACCACGATGTCTTCGATACCCGTTTCTACCGGCGCTTGAGGAGCACTGTCGCGTGGGCCGTGCGCCATCGGGTCATCGTGCTCGTCATGACGCTCGCGACCTTCATGGCAAGCCTCTGGGCGTTCCAGTTCATCCCGAAGAACTTCTTCCCGCAGTCCTCGCGGCCGGAAATTCTGGTCGATCTATGGCTGCCGGAGGGAACCAGCATCAAGGAGGTCGAGAAGCAGGCCAAGGCGCTCGAAGCCCGGATGATGGACGACGAGGACAAGCGCTTCATCGCCACCTATATCGGCGAAGGCGCGCCGCGTTTCTTCCTGCCGCTCGACCAGCAGCTCCGCAATCCGAACTTTGCGCAGCTCCTCGTCATGGCCAAGGACGAGCCGGCCCGCGAACGGCTGATCACGAAGCTTCGCACGATTCTCGCGGAAGACTTCCCGTCGATCCGCGCCAAGGTCGACCGGCTGTTCCTCGGCCCGCCGACCGGCTGGCCGGTGCAGTTGCGCGTGATGGGCCCGGACCGTGCCGAAGTGCGCCGCATCGCCGATGAGGTGAAGGCCAAGTTCAATGAAAACCCGCTGCTCGGCGCCGTCCACGACGACTGGTTGGAGCCGGTGCCGGCGATGAAGCTGGTGATCGACCAGGATCGCGCCCGGGCGCTGGGCGTCACCTCGCAGCGCATCCGCCAGATGCTGCAGGCATCGATGTCTGGCGTGCCGCTCGACAATTTCCGCGACGGCGAGGAAACCGTCTCGATCGTCGCGCGGGAGCCGGACGGCAATCGCCAACTGCTTTCGGCCGTCAACTCGGTCTATGTCCCGACCGATTTCGGCGGCTTCGTGCCCGTCTCACAGGTGGCCAAGGTCGTGCCGGTCATGGAGCAGGGCATCGAATGGCGCCGCGATCGTCTGCCGACGATCACCGTGCGTGGCACGCTGCCGGACGGCGTGCAGTCGAACGACGTGACGATGAAGCTCTATGATGAGCTCAAGGACCTGCGTGAGGGCCTTGCACCCGGCTACAAGGTCGAGATCCAGGGCGGCGCCGAAGACAGCGCCGAAAGCCAGGCTTCGATCGCCGCCAAGGCGCCGATCATGCTGGTCGTCATCGTCATACTGCTGATGGCGCAGCTTCAGCACTTCGGCAAGGCGATGCTCGTGCTCGCGACCGGCCCGCTCGGTATCATCGGTGCTGCCGCCGCGCTGCTCATCAGCGGCGCGCCCTTCGGCTTCGTCGCGATCCTCGGCGTCATCGCGCTCCTCGGCATCATCATCCGCAACTCGATCATCCTCGTCGACCAGATCGATCAGGACATCGCGGCCGGCATGGAGCGCGCCGAAGCGATCATCGGCGCGGCGGTTCGCCGCTTCCGGCCGATCATGCTAACGGCGCTGACCGCCGTGCTGGCGCTGATCCCGATCTCGCGCGGCGTGTTCTGGGGTCCGCTCGCCTATGCCATGATGGGCGGCATTCTGGTTGCGACGGTGCTGACGATCCTGGTGCTGCCCGCCGGCTACGCGCTGTTCTTCGGCCGCGAGCCGAAGGCGCGGAAAGCGGAGCCGGAAGCCGCCGATCAGCGCACGGAAGATGATGCTGAGGAAGCGCGCTATCCTACGCCGATCGCGGCAGAGTGAGCTCTTCCGCTATCATTCTTAAGACGCCAGCCGGAAGATGAGCCGGCTGGCGCATTTTATTGTCGCTCAGCCGAGGTGATGACGCTCCTGAAGACCATAGACCGGCGTGGGAATGCCTTCGCAGCGAGCCTTCAGCTGCAATGAAAGATACTGCGAATAGTGCCGCGACTGATGCAGGTTGCCGCCGTGGAACCAGAGCGCCTCCTGCTGCGTCGGCTTCCACATGTTGCGCTGCTCGCCCTCCCACGGACCGGGATCCTTCGGCGTAGCTGAACCTAGGCCCCAGACCTTGCCGACCTTGTCGGCGACCTCCTTCGAGATGAGATCGGCCGCCCAGCCGTTCATTGAGCCATAACCGGTGGCGTAGACGATGAGATCGGCCGGAAGCTCGGTGCCGTCCTTCAAGACGACGGCATCTTCCGTCAGGTGGCTGACGTCGGAGCCGGATTTCAGCTTGATGCTGCCGTCGATGACGAGATCGCAGGCGCCGACATCGATGTAGTAGCCGGACCCGCGGCGCAGATATTTCATGAACAGGCCGGAACCATCGGCGCCCCAGTCGAGCATGAAGCCGGCCTTTTCCAGATCCGCGTAGAACTTGGCGTCGCGCTCGCGCATCTTCTCGTAAAGCGGAATCTGGAACTCGTGCATGATCCGGTAGGGCAGCGACGCGAAGATCAGGTCCGCCTTGCGCGTCGTCATGCCGGCGGCGACCGCCCGCTCGGAATAAAGATCCCCGAGGCCGATGTCCATCAGCGTGTCCGAGCGCACGATGTGCGTCGACGAACGCTGCACCATCGTCACGTCGGCACCGCCTTGCCAAAGCGCTGCGCAGATATCATGCGCCGAATTGTTGGAGCCAATGACGACTACCTTCTTGTCGCGATAGGCGTCCGGGCCCGGATGTTCAGACGAATGCTGCTGTTCGCCCTTGAAGACGTCCTGCCCCGCGAGTTTCGGGATGTTCGGCTTGCCCGACATCCCGGTCGCGAGCACGAGTTGCTTCGGCCTGAGCACGACTTCCTCGCCGTTGCGCTCGACGACGACCGTCCACTCCTTCGCCTCCTCGTCGTACTTAGCCGACCTGCAGGTGGTCGAGCCCCAGTAGTTGAGCTCCATCACCTTGGTATACATCTCCAGCCAGTCGCCGATCTTGTCCTTGGGCGCGAAGACCGGCCAATTCTCCGGGAAGGGAATATAAGGCAGATGGTCGTACCAGACCGGGTCGTGCAAGCAGAGCGACTTGTAGCGCTTGCGCCAGCTATCGCCCGGGCGTTCGTTCTTCTCGATGATGATCGCCGGCACGTTCAACTGACGCAGGCGCGCGCCGAGCGCGATGCCGCCCTGACCGCCGCCGATGATGACGACATAGGGTTGCGTCGCGTAGCCGAGCTCGGCCGCCTCCCGCTCGCGCTTTTCCTTCCACGTCCGGCGATTGGGGTCGTGGCCATGCTCGGCGCCGAGTGGCCGCTTGAAGCCTTTCGGCTCCTCGTGCCCTTTAAGCTCGGTCATCGTCGTGAGAAGCGTCCAGATGAGGCCGTTCTTCAATCGGATATGGCCGTAGCCCCGCGCCACGTCAGTCTCGAATTCGAACCACCCGTCGGTCACGCCGTCTGTGCCGCTCGCCTGTTCGTTCGCGTCCTGCCGGAACTGCGCCGGCCTCACCAGCGCGAGCTGGCTCGTCAGCATGTCGCGGATTTGGTCCCGCCCCTCCATCGTCCTGATATTCCAGGTAAACGCGACGAGATCGCGCCAGTAGCAATCCGCCTGGAACAGGTTGACGGCGGCCTCGATATCGCCCTGTTCGAGCGCCCTGCCGAGCTTGGCGAGCGCGCTGTCGATGCGGGTGCTGGGACTTTCTTCAAGCATGAGATCTCCTCCGTTTTGCTTGGGTGGTCGCTGGGCGGCTCCTCATCCGCCGGCGCGTGAACATCGGTGTCACTTCATGAGATCGATCAGGATCTTCAGGTGCTTGCCGGACGGATCGAGAAGCGCGTCGAAGCCGTTGGCCACCGCTTCATCGAGGGCGATGCGCCTCGTGACGATCCGCTTTGCCGGCAGGAGGCCGGACGCGATCAGGCGGATGACCCGCGGCCAGTAGTGGGTTGGATAGGCCCAGGAGCCGCGCAGATCGATATCCTTGAAGGTGACCTGGAACCAATCGAGCGGGTTCTCGTGCGGGTGTAGCCCCGTCTGCACGGCGACGCCCTGCTTGCGTACTGCATCGACACAGGCCTTGAGCGCGTGCTCGTTTCCGACACATTCGATCGCGACGTCGCAGCCGACGTTGCCTTCGGTCAAAGCGCGCACGACCTCACCCAGTCTTCTTCGCTGAGGGTTGATGGTAACCAGATCCGGCAAGATCGATGCCGCGAATTCGAGGCGAGCGTCGTTGATATCGGAGACGAAAAGCTGCGCTGCACCGGCCGCACGCGCGGCAAGCAGAGCCAGCACGCCGATCGGCCCGGCGCCGGTCACGAGCACGCTGCTGCCGGCCGTCACCCCGCCGCGGTCGCAGGCATAGACCGCAACGGCGGTCGGCTCGACGAGTGCTGCCTCCTCGTCCGTCATCTCGTCGGGAATCTTCTCGACATTGTATTCGTTGAGAAGAGCGTATTCGGCCATGCCCCCCGATGCCCAGCTCAAGCCCGCCAGCGCCAACTCCGGGCTCAGGTGGAAGAGGCCGCGATCGGCGAAGTAGTCGCCGGACCGCGGCATGATCAACGGCTGCACGGAAACACGGTCGCCGGCGCGAACCGAGATCACTCCGTCGCCGACCGCCTCGACCACGCCTCCGAACTCATGTCCTAAGACTTGAGGACCATATGCGCCAGTAAAGGGGTGCGGCTCCTTCGGAATGAAGATCGGGCCGTAGGCATATTCGTGCAGGTCGGTGCCGCAGATGCCGACGAAGCGATTGCGGATCAGCACCTGCCCGGCCGCCGGCTTCTCCGGTGTCGGGATATCCTCGATCCTGAGATCCTTGGCCGCATGAAATCTGAGCGCTCGCATGTTTCCTCCTGATCGATGCCGTTATGGTTGAGCAGCGATCTGCAATGGCCGTGCCAAGCCGTTTGCGGGCGAAGAAAATCCAATGATTTCAAAGACGATTGGTGGGCGGGCCTGTTGCGCCGAACAACGCATCGCCACAGGTGTGGCAGCCAGCCTGTTGCAGCGTCAGGACGTTCTGTGCTTCTGCTCGAGGTGGTAACGCCTGATCTGCCGATGCACGGTCGAGCGATCGATGCCCAGCCTTCGAGCAGCCTCGGAAATGTTCCAGTTGCAGGCGTCGAGCATCAGGCTCAACGCCGCGCCGGCGTCGCCCGCCTCGTCCGGCTCGACTTTCGCGACAAGATAGTCCGGCAGATCGCAAACCTCGATGGCGGAGCCTTCGGCGAGCGCGGCCGCAACCGCGACGGCGTTATCGAGTTCGCGAATGTTTCCCGGCCAGGTATGCGCCTTCAACGCGATGCGCGCGGCCGCAGAGAGAGTGAGCTCGCCCGGCGCAGGGGAATGCCGAGTAAGGATCTGCTCCAGCACCCAATCGAAATCCCGTCTGTCTCTGAGCGCCGGCAGCGAGAGCGTTGCGGCGTTGAGCCGGTAATAAAGATCCTCGCGGAAGGTGCCTTGGGAGACCAGCGTCTGTAAAGGCCGATGCGAGGCCGAGACGATCCTGATCTGGACCGGGCGCGGCACCGTGCCTCCGACCGGAAGTACCTCGCGTTCGGCCAGCACCCTCAGCAGTCGGCTTTGCAGCGCAAGGGGCATGTCGCCGATCTCGTCGAGAAACAGCGTGCCGCCGTCCGCCTGTTCGATCAGGCCCTTGCGGCCTTTGGCCGACGCGCCGGTGAAAGCGCCCGGCAGATAGCCGAAGAGCTCGCTCTCGATCAGTTGCTCGGGGATCGCCGCGCAGTTGATGGCGACGAAGCGACCCGCAAGGCCGCTGCCTTCGTGGATCGCGCGCGCCAGGTGTTCCTTGCCCGTCCCGGTCTCCCCCTGGATGAGGATCGGCAGCCCCGTGCGGGCGAGTTTGGCGGCCTTTGCCTGCAACGCGACGATTTCGGGCGCGTCGCCGCCGAGCCGGCGCAGCGGCGGCGGGATTTGCGCGCGTGAGACGCCCGGCGCACGAATGCCGGAATGCGGCTCGATGGCATGGGCAAAGAGCGCATTGCCGTCGCGGGCGAAAACGAGCCGTTCCTGCGTCGGCCGGCGGCGCGTGAGCTCGGGGAGGTCGTCGACGTCCAGGTCGAGGAAGCGTGAAACCGGCTCGCCGATGAGCAGGCGCGGGTCACGCCAGTCAAGCCCGGTCGAGCGAGCGAGGATCTTCGCCCCGCCATGGGTCATGCCGGCGATCCGCCCGAGACCGTCGATCGAGATCGCCGCCTCCGGATCAACGTCGAGGAATTCCGGCGAGCGCGAGAACCGCAGCACCCATTGATGCCGCGCCTGGGCCATGAGATTGGCGAGCTCGATCCGCCTTGCGCTGGCGGTGACCAGATGAAGCGCCAGGTTCTGGCTTGCCTTCAGGATCGGTGAACTCAACAGCGAGACGTCGAGGACGGCCGAAAGTTCGCCGTGAATGTCGTAGATCGGTGCCGCCGTGCAGGAGAGCGGCGTGTGCGTGTTGTCGAAGTGGTCGGTCTGGTGGATCGTCAGCGCCTCGCCTGTCTCGATGCAGGCGCCGACGGCACAGGTCCCGGCGCGCCATTCGGACCATTCGGAACCGAGATAAAGCCCCGCCTTGCGAAGGCTGTTGTTGAAGAGCGGATCACCAAGGAACTCGACGGTCACGCCCTGCCGGTCGGAGAGCAGCAGCACATAGTTCTGCCCCGCCACCTGCCGGAACAGATGCTCGAGCCCGGAGCGGGCGATGGTGATCAGGTCCTCAGATTGCTGGCGATGCTCCTTGAGCCGCGTCTCCGGCACGATATAGGCCTCGCAAGCCTGCGCCGGATCAAGACGGTGATGTTCCAGGCAGCGCCGCCAGGATTTGACGACCATATCGTCGCGGCTGCTCGGAAGGCCACGGCCGACGCGCTCGATTTCGCGGATATGGTCGGAATGTGAAAACATGACCGCCTCCCAACGGACCGCTTCCTGGGGCGCGAGTGTGCGCACGGGAAGCCGAAATGTAAAGGAAGGGACCGGCTACGGTACTCCCGAAATCAAGACCCCTCCCCACAAGGGGGAGGGGCTTGGCACCCGCGGCCAACGCAGGTGCCAATTCCAACACCCTCAAACCATGGAAGCGTCGGGGCCGAGACGGAGCAGGCGCTGCATCGTAAGCCCCTCCCCCTTGTGGGGAGGGTTTGGCGAGAGGCCTCCTTTAAGGAAGGTCGCCGGCACCGGATGCCATCGGCCGCGCGCATCAATCGTCGAGGCGGAAACCCACCTTCATAACGACCTGATAATGCGCGACCTCCCCGTTGACGATCTGCCCCCGTATCTGATCGACCTCGAACCAGTCGAGATTGCGCATGGTTTTCGAGGCGCGCGAAATCGCCGCTTCGATGGCGTCGGTAACCGAGGCCGTTGAACTTCCGATCAACTCTATCTTCTTGTAGACGTGCCCGCTCACAGTAACCTCCTCGGGTTCTGATTGATCCTGCAGCGCCATGCGTCTCTTCGGACGCAGAAAGGTCGCTGTAGCACTCTGACTTGCTGCATGTCTTGTCCTTAAGTCGGCTCCGATTTAGGGAAACATGCAGTCGTCCGATCATCGCCCTCGGGCAGCGAACCGTGCGACGGCGTGCGCACCACCGACCATCGAGGACGATGCAGCCAGCATGCGCCCGTTGGATCGCGATTGCCAGCCGGCGCATGCGGAAATTGCAAGCCACAGCGCCACGCATCTTGAGACGCGCAAGGATCGCTGTAGCACTTTGAATCGCCGGATGAGTTGCGCCCAAATCGATTCCGATTTGAGCAGTGATCGTTCGCCGGTTACCCGCCGCGGATGGAGGAACGCCAGACGAGATCGGCGTTCAGTCTGACCGAATGATTGCGTTCGGCAGGATTTTCCGAGCTGTCCTTGCCGAGCCACGCAACCGCCTCCCGGGCGATCGCCTCGACCGGTTGGGCAAACGTCGTCAATTCGTAGGACGACCAGGCGGCCTGCTCAATGTCGTCGAAGCCGGCGACGCAAAGCTGGGGTGGAATTGAAATCGAGAACTGGTGTCGGGCGGCGTCCATGAAGCCGCAGGCGATGAGGTCGGTTGCGCAGAAAACGGCATCGGGCCGCTCGCTCTGCGTCAGCAGCCTTTGTGCCAGCACGCGGCCGCTTTCATAGCCGGTCGGTCCGTAGCGTTCGACGACGACCTCGAGGCCGATCGCCTTCGCGGCCGCAACGAAACCGCGCTCACGCGCCATCAGGCTTGGCGTTCCGGCTTCGGAATTGGCAAAGGCAAGGCGGCGGCAGCCGGCGCGCAGGAAGGCGGTGACAAGCCTGCCCGCCGCGGCGGCGTCATCAAGGTTGATCCTGAACGGTCCCTCCTGATCGTCATCACGGTTGATCAGCACCAATCTCTGCCCGTTCTTGAGACAGAGCTGGGTGATCGACTTGTCCGGCATGCCCGACAGAATGATCGAGGCGTCGGCGCGATATCGGATTGCCTGCCTGAGCGCGAGATCGACGCTGCCGTCGGATCGGTCTGTATTGACCAGCATGGCGATCTTGCCGGCATCCTGCAATTGCTGTGTCACCGCCCGGATCAGGCTCGATCGGTAGGGCGTGCCCATGTCCGAGACGATGAGGCAGACGATCCCGCTTTCGTTCAGCATCAGCCCGCGGGCGAGATGATTGACATGATAGCCAAGCGCGTCGGCCGCCTCCACCACCTTTCGCCGCGTCTCCGGCGAGACGCTGGCGCCCGGCGTGAAGGTGCGCGAAACGGCGGAACGGGAAACACCCGCCCGTTCGGCGACCTCCTGAGCACTGACGAAAGGCTTTTGCGACACGATGGCCCGGATCTGTTGTGATCTGTGCACGGAGTTTGCACAACTTTGCAATTGCGTGCAAGTCGTGACGATGGCCATAACCACTGCAGAGCCAAAGAAAAATGTTGACAGTAAAAATCGGCTCATGCAGCATTTGCACGCGCTTGCAACAGCGCCCGGCATGGAGGCGCCGGCACAATCTGGGAGGAAATCATGGGTTCGATGAAAATGGCCGCGGCAACACTTGCCGCGGGTGTGACTTTCTTTGCCTTTTCCGCGCATGCCGATGGAAGTCTCAATCTCATCTGCTCGGCGGATGTGGTGATCTGCGAACAGATGGAGGGCGCCTTCGAGAAGGAGACCGGCGTTTCGGTCAACATGGTTCGCCTTTCGTCCGGTGAAACCTATGCGAAGATCCGCGCCGAGGCACGCAATCCAAAGACCGATATCTGGTGGGCGGGCACCGGCGACCCGCACCTGCAGGCGGCCTCCGAGGGGCTGACGCTCGAATACAAGTCGCCGATGCTCGCCGAACTGCAGGACTGGGCTGTCAAGCAGGCCGAGAGTGCCGGCTACCGAACGGTTGGCGTCTATGCCGGCGCGCTCGGCTGGGGCTACAACACCGAGATCCTCAAGCAGAAGAAACTCAAGGAGCCCAAGTGCTGGGCGGATTTGCTCGATGCGTCGTACAAGGGCGAGGTCCAGATCGCCAATCCGAACTCGTCCGGCACCGCCTATACCGCGCTGGCCACGCTCGTTCAGATCATGGGCGAGGACCAGGCATTCGACTACCTGAAGAAGCTGAACGGCAACGTCTCGCAATATACCAAATCCGGTTCGGCGCCGGTCAAGGCGGCGGCCCGCGGCGAGACCGCGATCGGCATCGTCTTCATGCATGACGCGGTGGCCCAGACGGTCGAGGGCTTCCCGGTTAAGTCGGTGGCACCCTGCGAGGGCACCGGCTACGAGATCGGCTCCATGTCGATCATCAAGGGTGCGAAGAATCTCGACAATGCCAAGAAGTGGTACGACTGGGCGCTCTCGGCCGCGGTACAGTCGAAAATGAAGGAGGCGAAATCCTTCCAGCTCCCGTCGAACAAGACGGCAGAAGTTCCGAAGGAAGCGCCGAAGTTCGAGGACATCAAGCTGATCGACTACGACTTCAAGACATATGGCGATCCGGCCAAGCGCAAGGCGCTGCTGGAGCGCTGGGACCGGGAGATCGGCGCCCACGCCAACTGATCGCTGCATGTTCCCTTAGATCGTCGCCGGTTTAAGGAAGAAAGAGCAGCGGTTCGAAGTGCTGCAGCTGTGGGCATTCTGGCGGATTGCGGCCGGCGGCACCCCGTCGGCCGGTCGAACCCTTCACACCGCGCTCTCGACGATGCGGTGGGAGACCTCACGGCGCATGTCGCTTAACCAACTTGCAATCGGTCGCACTGATGCCTGGATTGACCCAAGCGCGGTTCTGGCGACCCCTAAGGCTCTAGGCAAACGCGATCGATGGAACACCGCAATCGCAGACTGGATATCGTCCTCGCGCTTGGGCTGGCGGCCTTGCTCGTCCTGCCCTGGTACCGCATCGAGGGCGGCTTCTTCGGCTTCGGATGGCTCGCGGATTTTCCGGGCAACCCGTCCGTTTCGCCCGGCCTGATGCAGATCGCGAACGGTCGGTGGTGGCTTGCGGCTCCAGCGCTGTTGCTCCTCCTCGCCGGCGCCTGCCGTTTTGTCGGCAATGCACAGCGACGCGGCACTCTCCTCGCTTGGATTGGCGCGCTCGCAATTGCATGTCTCGCGCTGCAGGGCCTGGCGATCGGCTTTACCGGCTGGACCTGGACGATCAGCGAAACGCTCTTCGGCGCGCTTGCCGACGGGCAGCCCTCCATGGGCGCCGGCGCTGTGCTTTCAGCGCTCGTCTTCGTTCTCATCTTTTCCTTCGGCCTTGCCGAGCGCGGCGCGATGAAGGGCGATGCTTTCGTCGTCGGCGCGATTTCCCTCCTCGTCTTTCTCGTTGCCGTATTCGTCTTCTATCCGGTCGGCAGCATGCTCGTCGGCGCCTTCCAGGAT